>JAKSIL010000009.1 GCA_024398815.1 Fibrobacter sp. | reverse complement strand
TTGGGCCGTTGTACTTCATGGCCATGGCGGAGCATTCGATGTGCCAACCCGGGAAGCCTACACCCCACGGGCTGTCCCATTCCATGGCGCGCTTCTTGTCCTTCGGGCTGAACTTCCACAAAGCAAAGTCCGTGGCGTTCTTCTTTTCGCCCATGTCGATGCGGCTTCCTTTGCGGAGGTTTTCCACGTCGAGGCGGGCAAAGTCGGCATAGCGCGGGAACTTGAGGCTGTCGAAGTAGATGCCGTCCGAGGTGCGGTAGGTGAAGCCCTTTTCTTCCAAGGTCTTCACGAGGTCAATCTGTTCCTGGATGTGCTGCGTTGCAGGAGTCCAGCGGGTGGGTTCCTGGATATTCAGACGATGCCAGTCTGCCATGAAGGCGTCGGTGTAGAACTTCGCGATGTCCCAGACGGACTTGCCTTCGCGGGCGGCGCCCTTTTCCATCTTGTCGTCGCCGCTGTCAGCATCGCTTGTGAGGTGGCCCACGTCGGTGATGTTCACGATGTGGTTCACCTTGAAACCGTAGTAGTTGAGCGTACGGACGAGGAAGTCTTCGAAAATGTAGGTGCGGAGGTTGCCGATATGGGCGAAGTGGTACACCGTCGGGCCACAACAGTACATACGCACGGCGGGAACGCCTTCGGGAAGAGTAAACAGTTCTTTCTTGCGTGATGCAGTGTTGTAGAATTGAAGTGCCATTTTAGCCTCCGGTTAAGTTTCGATGCGCAAATTTAGAAAAAAATGAGAAATGAATGAAGATTGTTTCGTCGGATTTACATTATTCGTGGGATTTTGGTAATTCGTTTTGCCGTTGTTTTTAGCGCAACGGAATCTTTGTGAAAAAGAGTCTGTTTTTTTTGAATATAATTTATATTACCAATAAATGGAGTTATTTATGAAGTTTATTAAATTATCGGTGATTGCGGCGTCTGCTGCTTTGTGCTTGATGGCCTGTTCCGACGAAAGTTCAACAGTGATGCCTGATAGCGAGGCTTTGACACCTGTGGATTCTTTGTCCGGCAATGAATTTTCTGGCAACGAAATTTCCGGCAGCATGACTCCGGATACTGAAATTCCTTGGAGTGAAACTTCTGGAAACAATCCTTCCGGCGGTGAAATTCCGGGAACAAATGTTCCGACGGGTGATGCTCCTGGTGGTGAAATCCCTGGCAACAATACATCGGGTAATGAAGTTCCTGGCGGAAATACGTCTGGAGGCGATGTTCCCGGCAACGTGACACCGGGCAGCTCTTCTGGTGGCGGTGTCCCGGGAACAGATGTTCCGGGTAGCACTACTCCTGTAAATCCTGCGGCGAATACTTCCGGCGATGATGAAAATGATTTGGAAGATGCAAGGACTTTGGACGGTTCCGAAATTCTCCTGAAACTTTCGGGAACTTCAGCAACCGTGGAAAATAACAACGGCTGCGTCGAAGTGGCTGATAAAGTGGCGACAATTACTTGCCCGGGCGCCTACTACGTGACTGGCGAATCTTCCGACTTCCAGGTGGTGGTGAATACTCCGGCTGCCGAAAACGAAGGCAATACCGGCATCTACCTCTACAATGCGACTTTGAAAAGCCAGAACGCTCCGATTCTCGTGAAGAATGCCGAAAAGACGGTTCTCCACCTGGTGAAGGGCACGACAAACGTTGTAGAAGACGGCAACGGAAATCATTTGTACGAAAAAGTGAATGGAACGCAGGATACCGCGAAGGCTGCCATTTATGCAAGGGACGACTTGAATATCAAGGGCGCTGGCAAACTTACGGTCAATGGCAACTTCAGAAATGGCATCCATTGCAGCAACGATCTTAAAATCAAGAATGGCGACATTACCGTTGTCGCAAAAGATAATGCGATTAAGGGCAAGGGAAGTCTTCAAATTTCTGGCGGCACCTTGAACATTACCGCCACAGCTGGAGATGGCCTTGAAAGCGATGAATGCGAAGAAAATCCAGACGGCTCTTGTAAGAACATCGTTGAAAACAAGGGCTTTGTCGAAATTTCTGGCGGCAACATTACCATCAAGGCTGGCGATGACGGCATTCAGGCTTTCAACTATGTGCTTGTGAATGATTCCTCCGAAGCTTCGACCATCAAAATCAATTCCACCGGCAAGGGCCTAATGGCTGATAAGACCATTTATATCGACGGCGGAACCATCACCGTGGATGCCGAGGACGATGCCATGCATACGCACTATAGCATTTACATGAACGCTGGCAACGTGACGGTAAGTTCGAAGGACGACGGCCTCCATGCGGATAGCGCCATGTACCTGAAGGGCTCTACCATCAATGTTGTCACGGCTTACGAAGGAATCGAAGCCTACAAGATTTTTGCGGAAGGCGGCGTTACTTCTACTTACGCGACGAACGACGGTTGGAATGCTGCCGGTGGCGCGAAGGAAGACCTCGGCGGATATTCCATGTTCAGCGAATCGAGCGGCCATATCGTCATTAGCGGCGGTTACCACTACATCGCCTCGAAGGGCGACATGATTGACGTCTTGGATGCGAACGGTACCGCCAAGATGAGCGGTGGCGTTTTAATTCTTGAAATCACCGGCCAGAGCTATGAAAATAGCATGGGTGGCATGGGTGGCATGGGCGGCTTCGGCGGCATGGGCGGCTTCGGCGGCGGCATGGGTGGATTCGGCGGCATGGGCGGCGGTGGCGGCGGAAATGGTTGCCCCTCCAACATGGCTGGAGGCCTCATTGATACTGATGCTGGTTTTGAAATTACAGGCGGCGTGCTCCTTGCCTTTGGCGACTATTCGACCGATACGCCCAACTGCGCGTCTGTCAGTTTCACACGCGACAAGTTCTACGGCTCCGACAACGCTGCGTTCAAGCCGGAATACCACGGCAGCACGATTTTCTACGGAGGCGACGTGAAGTCCGTTGCCGAGGTGAATGTCTCCGGGATGAAGGAATTCAAGTTCCCGAACGGCAAAGTCTACATGTACAAGTAATTTTCAATCGAACTCCTTTAAAGTTCCTTCCGGGCGACCGGGAGGGCTTTTTTAATTGAAGAGTCCTATGCCGATTTCTATAAATGCCTTGATGGTTCTGACATCGGCATAATGCATGTTGACGTCGAATCCAAAGTGGTAATAAGTGTTTTTTTGTAAAGATTGATTGTAGTATTGAATGAAATGTTGTATATTGGTAAGTGAAATTTTTTAAAATAGGAGATAGTCTTATGGCCAATAAGTATACAGGAACAAAAACAGAAAAGAATCTTGAAGCAGCCTTCGCCGGCGAGTCCATGGCTCGCAACAAGTACACCTACTTTGCCAGCAAGGCTAAGAAGGACGGCTTTGAACAAATTGCAGCTTTGTTCCTGAAAACTGCCGACAATGAAAAGGAACACGCCAAGATGTGGTTCAAGGAACTCTCTGGCATTGGTGAAACTACGGAAAATCTGAAGGCTGCCGCTGACGGTGAAAATTTTGAATGGACCGACATGTACGAAGGTTTCGCGAAAACTGCCGAAGAGGAGGGGTTTGCCGCTCTCGCCAAAAAGTTCCGCATGGTCGCTGCCATTGAAAAGGCTCACGAAGAACGCTATCGCGCTCTTCTGAAAAATGTGGAAATGGCACAGGTCTTCGAAAAGAGTGAAGTGAAGGTGTGGGAATGCCGCAACTGTGGTCATATCGTGGTTGGAACCAAGGCTCCGGAAGTCTGCCCCGTGTGCGCCCATCCGCAGGCTTACTTCGAAGTTCACGAAGAGAACTACTAACAAGGAAAATTTTTCGTCACGGGTTTGTTTGCAAACAAACCCGTTAACAGCGTGGCACTTACTGCCTGGCGGCGAGTTCCTCGGGCGTGCGCGCCAGAATGTCCCAGTCGCCGCGCTTGATTATCTTGTACGCATAACCCTGTTCGGTGAGGAACAGTTGGCGGTTCATGGCGAACTCCTGTTCCTTGGAATCTTGCGTCACGATGCTGTAGAAGTGCGCGGCGCCTCCGTCGCTCTTGGGGCGTAGTACGCGGCCTAAGCGCTGGGCTTCTTCCTGACGGCTTCCGAACGTTCCGGAAATCTGGATGAGCACGTTGGCGTCGGGCAAGTCGATGGCGAAGTTTCCGACCTTGGAGACCATCAAATTCTTGAGGCTTCCGTCGCGGAATGCGGCGTAGAGCTTTTCGCGTTCCTTGTTCGGGGTCTTTCCAGTAATCAGCGGAATTTCAAGAGTCTTGGAAAGACTTTCCAACTGGTCGATGTACTGGCCGATGATGAGCACGCGATCGTCCGGCTTGTCGTAGAATTTGAGCAGGCGTTCGACAATGTCCGTCTTTTCGGGGTTCGTGCTTGCAAGCGTAATCTTTTCGCGGATGGGGGCGAGCGCATACTTCATCTTGAGTTCCGCTTCCATCGGGATGCGGATTTCGTTACAGTCGGCGGTCGCAATCCAGCCCTGTGCCTCGAGGATTCTCCACGGAATGTCGTATTTCTTGGGGCCGATAAGGCTGAAGACTTCTGTTTCCTTGTGGTCTTCGCGGACGAGCGTTGCTGTGAGTCCCAGACGGCGTGTGGCTTGCATTTCGGTACTCAGGCGGAATACCGGGGCCGGAAGCAAATGCACTTCGTCGTAAATCATGAGACCCCATTTCTGTTGGCTGAACAGCGGGAAGTTCGCGAGTTCCTTCTTGACTTCCTCGTCGGTCATTTCCAGGTTTTCGGTGTTGGTCTCTTCGCCTTCCTTTTTGACGCGCTTACGCTGCGTGAGAATCTGGTATGTGGCGACGGTGACGGGACCGATTTCCTTGACTTCGCCGGAGTATTCCTTCACTTGGTCGATGGTGAGGCTTGTCTTGTCGCAGATTTCACGAATCCACTGGCGGCTGGCCGAAATGTTCGGCGTAAGAATCAATGTCTTAGTTTGTACTAAGGCCATGGTGGCAAGTCCGATGACCGTCTTGCCGGAACCGCAGGGGAGCACGATGACGCCCGAACCGCCTTTTTCGGAACCGGAGGCGTAGAACACCTGTGCAGCTTCCTTTTGGTAGTCGCGGAGATCGAATTTTTTCCCGGCGAGTGTCGTTTCGCGGAGTTGGATGGGGAGCGGATCTCCGACGGTGTAGCCGGCCAGGTCCTCCACAGGGAACCCGGCGTTGGTGAGTGCCATTTTCAAGTGGCCGCGGCGCTCGGGGTCCATCAGGGCATGCGTGTCGTCGATGAACTCCAGCACGTAGTCGGCGACTTCGGGCAACTTGCAGATTTCGACGAACATTATCTTGTCGTCGGATTCCATGAGCAGTTTGTCGCCGTCCTTTTTGAGACGGAGGAGGCCATAGCGAGCCATGTAGTCTTCAATCTCGGTGATTACGGATTGCGGAATGGGGTAGCGGCTCTGGCTTTCGAGGCGTTCCAGCACTTCAGGTGCGCGGAGGCCCGTGGCTGCAGCATTCCACAGCGACAGATGCGAAATTCTATAGGTGTGCAAGTGCTCGGGGCTTTTCACCAGTTCTGTAAAGGGTGCAATCGCGTCACGAGCGGCTTCGTAAGTAGGGGCATCGACCTCGACCATTATCTCGAGGTTGCTTTGAACAATTATAGCGCCATTGGGATTCATAGGGCGCCAAATTTAATAATTTTTGCGACCTTTCGCAAGGTGGGCAGTTTTGGGGGATTTTGAACAAAAAAACTCCCTGGAACGAGTCCAGGGAGTCTTTCGAGCCACCCAGCAGATTTGAACTGCCGACCTGCTGATTACGAATCAGCTGCTCTACCAGCTGAGCTAGAGTGGCATAGCGGGCTCAAAAATAGCAATAGGGGCTTTTTTTGTCAAGATGGTCGGCTTTTGGTTGGCAAAGTCTTTTATTTTTTCTATGATTGAGGCACAAAAATTTAAAATGGAAGTCAAAAATGGCTAACGAATCTAATTCGAATAACTCTGAAATTAAGGAATTCTTTGTTCAACACGGCACCAAGGTCTTGGTTGTCCTGGTCATAATTCTCGTCGTTGTGGCTGGTGTGGTCCAGTTTAAGGATGCACGCAAGGCTGCCGCCGCCGAACAGGCCGAAATGTTGGGCAAGGGAATGACTTTCCTCTATACCAATGAAAACGACAGCGCCCTGGTGGAATTTGAAGCCCAGATCAGTGCAGGCAAGATTGAAGGCCTCGCTTTGGCCAAGGCTGCCCTTTTTGCCGGAAACATCAAGTTTGGCAAGGGTGACTTCGATGGTGCCGCCGTTCTGTACCAGAAATCCCTGGACAACGCCGGTTCCGTGGTCCTCGTTCGCTCGGCTGCCATGCATGGTCTTGCCGCTGTGAAAATTGAAAAGGGCGACTATTCCGCCGCTGCCGGTCTCCTCGAAAAGTATGTGAGCGAATTTGCCAAGCGCACTGGCGACAAGGAAGATCGCTTCCAGAAAGAAGAACCTATCGACGAAGTTCCGATGGTGGCTGACGCCATGTGGAAACTCGTGCTTGTGTACCAGCAGCTGGGCGCAAACGACAAGGCCAAGAACATGGCCGAACGTCTGCTCCAGGTCTATGGTGACAATCAAGGTTACGCCGACCGCGCCAAGAAGTTCATTGCCGCTCTGTAACCGGCAGTCCTGGTTTGGCGCTCGGGCTTTAGGCTAGCGCCATTTTCCAAGCGAAAAAGAACAGACAGAAATATCCGGTCGTCCAAAGCAGGTCGGCCATGGTCGTAGGTGCTCCCCAGCGGAGCATCTTTTTTTTCGGTATAAAACCGCAAAGGCATCCGACGATGAACCCGTAGGCGTGACCGAGAATGTCGGCGTTTTCGCCAAGTCCAAGGAATACGGCTAGGGACAAGGCTCCGCAGAGCGGGGCAAAGCGTCTGAGTAGCCCTTTGGTTTCATTTGGCATCAGACGAAATTCAATGATCGACAGGGCTCCGATGGCTGCAAAGACGAACGTCGAAAAACCAAGCGACCTGAAATCGGTTCGCACGGTGAGAGAAACGCAAAAATTTGCGAAAGCGCTCGCAACCGCGAGGAACGGAACCATCCGGGCGAGAGGAATTCGGTAAGCCATCAGGTTCAAAACGATGTAGCCCGTGACAAGGTTTCCGACCAGGTGCCTAGCATCGCCGTGAAGAGTGAGTGCCGTGATGGAACGCCACCATTCGCCTCTCAAGACTTTGTCCGCGTCGGAGATTCCGAGCATGTGCATTTTGCTTCCGAGAAGGTTTCCGAAATCCATTAAAGTGCAGACGGAGGGGACCAGCAGAACCCAGATGGGTTGCAGGCTGAGTGTCAGCGGAATGGGCGGGTTTTCTTCCTTGGGCGGATTTTCCTTGATGTAAAGTTTTAGCTGGTGTTCCGATTTTTGCTGGTTTTCGGGCGTGACGAAAATCTCGAACGGCCCCTCGGGGTTCCTTTCCAGACGGTGTACGATTCCCTGCGAAAGAAGCACAAGGCTGAAGTCACGAATTTGTCTGTAAGTCCCGAAGGCGATTCTTGAAGATTCTTCGGGTTCCTTTGGAGTTTGTTCCGGGCTCTGTTCGTCGTTTGATTTTTCGGGAGTTTTTGGCGGAAGATTGCTTTCTAGCAGGGGTTTGTTTTCTGGCAAGGGCCTGCGTCGGACCATGGGCGACATGAACCTGGGAGACATCGTGGCTCCTTAATCCAGCTTCGCTGCCGAAGTCATGGCGAAATGTCCGTCGCCTGTTTCGCATTCGGCACGCAGATAGGCAAAGTTGTCGGCGTGTACAGTGATATCGGTACTTTGCCTGGCGGCAACCTGGCTTTCCATACAAACTTCTTCATCGCGCGCAAGCTTGCCGCCCAGCGACCGGCGGCCGAAAATGCGGATGTATCTGAAACCGCCGCCGAAGTCGCTGTTGCTGCGTGCCCGGAACGTCACCGTCCTTTCGCGTTCTTCGTCGTTACGTTCCCACCAGAGCGCAGGCCCGTCCGTGATGTAGCAGTTGTCACCGTCAAAAGCCTTGTTCAGCGAGTCCAGCGTGAGAGGGCTTTGCCCTGCCACGGAATCCTGGGGTAGTCGAACGACGGTCCTTACCTTTCCGAAAACGTGTTCGCGAGAATGCTTTAGCGAAACAAGGGGAGTTGCGACTGCCGTGGTGTCGTTCAAGTCGCCATGAGCGTCATTGCCGCCGATGGGCAACAGATAGTTTCCTTTTCCAAGTTCGTTTATCCAAAATTCGCGGCCGAGCTTGAAACCTTCGTCCCGGATTCCATTCCAGAATTGAATTCCGCGAATGCCGTGCTTCTTTTCAAGATTCAAATCTTCATGCTTCCAATAGCCACGCCTGAAAATGAACTTTTCCAGAAGTCCCATTTGCTGGAACGGATGGGCCGCAAAGCAATGCGCTTTTGTAGCTTCCAAAATTTGTGAAATTTTTCGCGTAGGCTTGTTGTCGAGCCAATAGCGCCCACAGTCGCCAAGCCCTGGAAGGTAGGCTTCGGGAGCCATCACGGTCATGTGCACATTTTCGCCTTTGCTATTGCCCGCCGAGACTTCTTCTCCGGCGAGCATCAGCGGGTCGTCGGATTCCATCGGCAGCTTTGCAATTTCATCGCGGAGCCCCTGAAAGCGGGGAGCCGGTGATTCCGCTTCCTTGGTGTAGTCTTCGTCGGTGAACGCAAAGTCGTAGGCGTGGTCCGTGCAGCTGACAAAATCAAGTCCGACATCCTTGGCTGCCTTTTGCAGTACGGCCGGCGATGCCCCGTATTCCACGTGGTCCTTGGAATAGTAGGTGTGGCAGTGCATTTCACCGGCGGCAAATCCTGGCGCCTTGGGCGGGACTTCAGAGAGAATCTGGACAGAGATGGGCTTTGGTTTAAGCCTTGGCAGATTCCAGCGTGTGAACGTCTTTTTTTGTCCGTTGCACGAAACGGTTGCTGTCGGAAAGATTTTATAGGTTCCCGGTTCCAAGTCCGTAAGGGGAATCTGCAAGAAATCGATGGCCTGGTCCATCTTGGCGTCAAGCCGGATGGTTCTTTGATCGTCTTTTTTTTCGCTAATTCGAAGTTCGACGGACTCCATCACGGCTGGGAATTTATCCGCATCACGCACTACAATCCATAGGACGGGTGTTTGACCAGGCACCACCTGGAACGGCATGTCGAAGATGATTTCTGGCCAAGGCCTGTAAAGTAGCGACCATGGCAACTTGAACTTGAAGTGGGTCTCGGCGTACCTCAGCTTTTCACCGGGAAAAAAACTCATTAGCGCGCCTCGTTTCTTTTGGGGGCACTTTTCCTTTCTGCGTTCTTTTTACGGATTTTGTCTGCTGCGGGGTCGGGGGATGGTTCCGTCTTTGAATTCTCAACCTTGGCGGCGTTCTCTGTTGCCGTTGCTTCTGCGCTTGCCGCTGACGGTTTTTCCGTGGTGGCGCTGTCGGCCTTGACGGCGTCATTTTTTATCGTCTGCGTGCTGTCGGCTTTCTCTGCGCTGTTCTGTGGAACTTGCGTGCTGTCGGCTGCGGTGGAGTCCTTTGCGGTGCTGTCCTTGACGAGGGCTGCCGTCGAGTCCGAAGCTAGACTGTCGGGCTTGGTTGCCGCTGTGCTGTCGGTTCCAGAAACTTTGAGACTGTCGCTCTTTATGGCCGTGGAGTCTTTCTTGACACTTACTTTTGTGCTGTCCTTGTCATCGTCATCGTCTTCGTCGTCCTTAGGAACGGGCTTGTTCCACACGCCGAAGCTTACTCGGATTTGCAACTGCAATCCGCCAATGTCCCACTTGGCTTTTTCGTCGGGGCCGTTGGGAACGATGTCCGCAAAGGTCTTTTTCGACTTTACGGAAATTGAGCTGAACCCGATATCGCCGAATATATTGAAATTCTTCCAGCTGGCGAACATGTATCCGAGGCTCAAACCGAAACCCGATCCGAAAATGGACTTTTCCGCTTCGAGCTTGCCCCATGTGGTGTAGATTTCCGTACCCGGCAGGGCCCAGTACCAACGTACTGCCACGCTGAAAAGGCTCCCGTCGGAGAGAGTCATGAAATTGGTGGGTATGGCAAGCCGGTATTCCAAAAATAGGGGGATGCCCTGAATGGTATAACTGAAATTGTGCGTCTTGTTCTTGCGGTCGGTGAGCACCACGGATTCATCGTCGTATATGAAGCCGAGTCCCGCACTTATAAAATGGTCTTCCATCAGCTGGAACTGTAGCCCGCCCGTGATAGGGAAACAAAAATTGACTTTTTGAAAGTCCTGCTTGGCGACGGTAAGCGATTCCGCTTCGTCCAGAGCCGTCGACATGAAATCTCTGTAGATGGTGTCGATGGCGTCTTGAAAGTATTCGCGTTCTTCGAAACTCAAGAAAGAAATGGCCGGTTGCAGAAAAATGGAAATCCTGGAATTGTCGTGCTCCACCACATCGTCATCTGCAGACATGGCGACTCCCGTGACGAGAGCTAGGGCACAGCATATTTTTTTTATCCAGTTAGCCATCTTGTTAGTTCAGCATTTCTTTTTCTTCTTTCTGGATGCGCTTCTTTTCGGAATCCTTCTTCAAGCGCTTCTCGAACTTGACCTCGGCCTTGGCGATTTTCTTTTCGGTTTTTTCAAGCATTTTCTGGCCATCGCTGTCGTCTGCGGCGAGTTCCTGCTTGGCCTCTTCCAGATAGGCGCGGGCTGCTTCAAACTGGTCCAGGTCGGTGTAGGCCTGCGAAATCATGAACAGGGCTTCCTTGCGACGGGTGGAGTTCTTGTAGGTTTCCAGGAACTCCTTGAAGTAAATGACCGCCGCCTGGGGTTTGTCCATGCGCAGGTAAAGCCTTCCGGTCTGGAATTCCTTTTCGGCCATGCGCTCCACCAAAAGTCCATAGTAGTAGTTCACGGAGTCGCGGAGCGGTGAATCAGGATAGTTCGAAAGGTAGCGTTCAAAATCCTTCATGGCGATAGTCGTGTTGGCGTCGTCGCGGGATACGCGGAACTCCATGTTGAACGAAGATATCGCCTTGCGGAATTCCGCTGTTTCGACAAAGGGGGAACCGGGGAAGTTCACGATGAAGCTTCCGTATTCTCCGCGGGCCTCGATCCATTCTTCAAGGTTGAAGTAGCTTTCGGCAAGCAAAAACTGGCTCTGTTCCATATAGCCTGTTCCGGCGCAAAGGCTCAAGATGTCTTCAAGCTTGTCCTGGACGCGTCCGTACTTGCCGTCTTTGAACATGGCCTCGGCTTTTTCGTACTTGGCACGGCAGAATTCCGTGTGGTTCTTCTTGCCGGCGTCGTCCGAGGCGCATCCTGCCAAAAAAGCCATAGACACAAAAAGGTTCGCTAATAGGGTCGTCTTTGCAAATTTCATCATTTTTTTTCTTTGGTTAATTCTAACTTTCGCATATCAAAGTAGAAAAATCGAGCGATAGAGAAAAATGATTTTAGTCCGTTATGTATTGAAAGAGCTTGTTGGCCCATTCCTGGCCGCTCTTTTTGGCATAACCTTTTTGTTCGTGGTCGATTTTTTGGTGAAGATTTTGGACAATGTGTTGTCGAAGGGTTTGCCGGCTTCGACGGTCCTTGAAATTTTTGCATTGAATCTTGCCTGGATGCTTTCGCTTTCTGTGCCCATGGCTGTGCTTGTGGGCTGCCTTATGGCGTTTGGTCGATTGTCCGGAGACCTTGAAATTACGGCAGTGAAGGCGGCCGGCGTATCGCCCCTTTCGTTGATGCGTCCGGTGCTGTTGGTGGGCGCGCTTTTTTCGGTGCTCATGATTCTTTTCAACAACTGGGTTCTCCCCGAGGCGAACCACAGGTCCGTGGAACTGATGAACGCCGTTTCCCGAAAAAAGCCCCACGTGTTCGTGGACGCCGGCCGGCTTATTACGCAGTTCCCCGACGTGCAGTTGTGGGTGAACCACATTGACCCGGTCTCCGGGACTCTTTACGGAATCCAGGTGTACGAACTGGAACGCCGCGGAGCTCCGCGAATTGTCTATGCCGACAGTGCCACCATGGACTACGTGGACAACGGTGCGACTCTCATGTTCCGCTTGAGGAGCGGCGAAACGCACATGGTCGATCCCGACAAACCTGAGAATTACTTCCGCATTCGCTTCTTCTCGCAGGATTTGGCGATGAAAAATGTGGACGACCGCCTGGAACGTCGCAGTCGCAGTTACAGGAGCGACCGCGAAATGCCTGTCGAAATGATGCTCGATGTCGTACACGAGGCTGAACGTAGGCACGATACCCTTTCCATCACGGCTCGAGAGAAAGTTCTTGCCACATTGACTTCGATGGAAAAAAACTTGTTGGGCGATAGCATCGTCCCTGCCGATGCCAAACTGGAAATGGATGCGGATTCTGTTCAGTTGCGCAGGTCCTTGCAAAAAGTGCGTATTCAGGAAGTGTCCGCTCTGCGTACGACGGAAAGGTTGTGGGGCCGTCTTGAGACGGAACTCAAGCGGCAGGCTCAGTACCTCGTTGAAATCCATAAAAAGTTCAGTACGTCTTTTGCCTGCTTGATTTTTGTCTTGATTGGAGCCCCTCTCGGCATCATGGCTCGCAAGGGCGGCATTGGTACGGGTATCATCTACAGCCTTGCCTTCTTTGTGATTTACTGGGTCTGCCTGATTGGCGGTGAAAATTTGGCAGACCGCTTGATTATTTCTCCCGAAGTCGCCATGTGGGCTTCCAATGTGCTGATTGGCGTCTTTGGAATCTTCATTACCATTGCGATGGTCCGTGACCGCTTCTCGGGCGATTCCAAGTTCTTCAGGGTCATGCGAGCCATTGGCGCCAAGTTCAAATCCATCACAAGGCGGTTCGGATGAAGTTCTCCCGTTACCTTGTATGGAATTTTTTGAAGATGTTCCTGATAGTCATCATCGGAGCCATTTTGGTGTTCGTGATGATCGACTTCGTTGGAAATATCAAAACGTGGTTGGCCCGCGACATGAAGGATGTGGGCGACTACTATTTGTGCTATTTGCCCTACATGATCTACTTGATTACGCCGGTGGCTCTTTTTATCGCGGTCCTTGCGTCAGTTGGCAACATGGCACGCCATCTTGAAATGTCGGCTATGCAAAGTTCCGGGCAGAGCCCTTTAAAGACTCTGTTCCCGATTTTCTTTTTTGGTCTTTTGATTGCCATGGGTTCGTACGAGATGAGCGAAAGGTGGTTGCCCGATGCCAACCACAAGCGTCTTGAAATCATGGAGACGAATGCCCAGAAACGTAAAAATCCTCGAATCAAGGAAAAGGAAAATTTCACCTTTATCGACAGCGAAAAGGCGAGCTGGTTCTTTAAGACTTATTCCGGACGAAATAAAATCGGTCGTGACGTGGTCCTGTTGCTTCGCGAACAGGGACACATGAGCGAACGCTACGACGCCAAGGTCGTCCGCTGGGTCGAAGACGACAGCGTGTCTTACTGGCAGTTCGAAAGGGGCTTCCACAGAATTTTCCACAAGGACGGCACGGTTTCCGTGACGGATATTTCGAAAGAAAAAATGATAGGCCGCGTGAGTACGCATCCCGACGACTTGATCAACGAACGCCAGGTCTCCGACGAAATGGATTCGAAAATGATTAAAAAGCGAATCGAGGTGCTTAAACGTTCCGGCGAAGACACTCGCGTTATGGAAACGGCGCTCCATTTTAAACGCTCTGCGCATTGGATGAATTTTATCGTTTTGCTGATTGGGGCCGCCCTTTGCCACAAATATACCCGTTCTGGAGGGCTTTCCCAGAAATTCGGTGTTGGACTTTTGCTTGTTTTTAGTTATTATATTCTAGAAAGAATCGGATTGAAGATGGGGGAAAATGGAGCCTTGACGCCGTTCCTTGGCGCATGGATTAGCCATTTCCTGTTTGCTGGAGTCGCAAGCATCATGCTTTACCGGTCTTTTAGATTGTAGGAAAACGATGCTGGTATCGAATATTTTGTTTATTGTTGCCGGATTGCTGCTGGGCCTTGCGTTCCAGGGCGGGTGGCACTTATTCTTGATTCCCGTTGCCGGTGTTGCTGCGGCTCTTGGGTATATGAACCTTCCTCGGGTTCCCGGTGGCAAGACCGCCTCGATTCCCGTCATCACCAAGGCTATGCGCGCTACGGGGATTTCTCCGGCTGTGGCTCCTGACCTTCGCAATGGCATAAAGCCGGAACCGACGGAGTACAACGAACCTAGCTCGGCCTTGCGCGTGAATCAGGTTTGGGCGAGAGCGAATGCCGATGTAAACAAGGCCTTGGGCGATTATCTGCAAGGTCTTAAACGCATTATTCCAAACGCCAACACGCTCATCGTATTTTCGCCTCTTCGCAACTACAAGGAATGGGGGATTCGCGCCTATGCGAGCGATCCGAACGCCCAGGTGGCGACAGACGTGCGCATTACCGAAAATTCCGGCTTGGTGAGCCAGCTTTTGCGTCCCGAAGTGAACCGTCTTTTGGAAGGCGACCTTATGGGCGGAAAAACTCTGCTCTACTACATTGACAACCCCATGATAAAGTCCTTGGTTGCCGTCCCCTTGCTGGACCGCGATAAAAACCGCATTGGCGCCCTTGTAGTCGACTCCATGTTCCCGAATGCGTTCTCGCAGACGACCGCCCAGGCGCTTACGTTTATTGCAAGCGGCATGTACACCCTTTGCTACAAGAGCTTCGCATCGGCGCAAAATTACATCGCCCAGCAGCAGTTCAGCGTGCTTTACAACTACCAGCACAAGTTCTTCCAGACCATGACCGTCAAGGATATTTATCGCCAGATATTCGAATATGTGAAGGCGAACATTCCCTTTGACCGCATGATGCTTCTGGCTCTCGACAAGCAGGACGACTTGAACCTGCACAAGGAGCGCGAAGGTAGCGTCGTTTGCTGCGACGGTGTGGATTCTGAACAGTTCGCGAACAAGCGCTTTACACTTTCCGACAAGGGACTTGCCATCATGGCTTTGTTCCACAACCGCCCTGTGGAACGTGTGTTCAGTTCGAACGTGAGCCAGTACATTCCGCGTATCGGTGGCCAGGAAAAACGCAACATGGACGTGCGTCAGCTGTTCGTAATGCCCATATCCACCGATTCCAAGGCGGAGCAGGCCGAACTGGCCATCTGTCTCGAGAGCTTCCAGTCTGGCCGCTACATGGAACACGAAATGGAACTTCTCAAGGCCTTCGCGAGCGTTGCCGGATTTGCCTATGCAAGGGCCATCCAGTTCGAAAAGGGCAAGGACCTTGCTACTCGTGACGGCTTGACCGGGCTCATCAACCATCGTACTTTGCACGAAAATCTTCGTACCGAGAAAATACGCGCCGACCGCCAGGGCTACAATATCGGCGTCCTGATGATGGACATCGACCACTTCAAGAATGTGAACGATACCTACGGTCACCCGATTGGCGACGTGGTCATTAAGGGCATCGCCGGTGCCATAAGCGGGGAAATTCGCAAGGAAATCGACGTGGTGGCTCGCTATGGCGGCGAAGAATTTGTCGTGGGCCTCATTGACACTACGCCCGAAGGCATGATTGAGACTGCTGAACGTATTCGCAAGGCCGTGGGTAAACTTGTTTTCGACGTGCACCAGACCGATCCCTTGCGCGTTACCGTGAGTATCGGTGCCTATCTTGTAAAGCCGGGAACCCTCGACATGAAGAAGGCCGTGAACAACGCCGACCAAGCTCTTTACAAGGCGAAGGAAGGCGGACGCAACCAGGTCATCCAGTATACCGAAATTCCCGCTGAAATTCCGGAACCGGAAAAGTAGACAAAAAAATGTTCACACTTGTCGATTGGATTGTCCTTGTAGCCTACCTCTTGGTTTCGCTTTTGATTGGCCTGTGGGTTTCTCGCGGCAACAAGAACCTCAAGGAATACATGTTTGGCGGTGGCGCCATGCCTTGGGTCGCCGTGGGCATTAGCCTTATTGCGACATCTGTGAGTGCGACGACGTTCCTTGGTGCACCAGCCGATGTCTTTGGCGACGACATGACTTTTTTGATGTTCCAAATCGGGGCGCTATTAAGCATTGTCGTGGTGGGCTTCGTCTTCATCCCGAGGTTCCGGACGGCGGGCATCAACAGTGCTTACGAACTTTTTGAAGTGCGCTTCGGTTCGAAGGCGGTGCGTCGCCTGGCTGCCATCTTCTACTGCCTGCATTTGCTTTTGCGCACGGGCATTCTGCTTTACGCTCCGTCTTTGGTGCTTGCGCAGATTTTGCATATCGATTTGAAACTCGCTATCATCGTTTCTGCAGCGGTTGCCATTTTCTACACCTGGTTCGGCGGCATCAAGGCGGTCATCTGGACGGACGTGATGCAGTTCTGTGTGTTCTTCGGTGGTGGCGTACTGGTACTGATACTCATTGCAAATGCGGTCGGCGGTTTCGGCGAAATGGCTGCACTTGCGAGCGAGGCTGGCAAGACTCGCTGGTGGAATCCGTCCCTCGATATTTCCGACGCCCGTACGCTTGTGTCTGCAGGCTTTGCCTATGCCATCCTTGAAATCGCCATTCGTGGTTGCGACCAGCAGTTTGTACAACGTTATTTGAGCTGCAAGGATGTGAAGGCGGCGAACCGTTCGAGCATCCTTTCGATGGTGCTTGGCTGCTTTGTCTCCATTTTGTTCTACTGGGTGGGTGCCGCTCTCTTTGTTTACTACAAGATAAGCCATGTTGCCGCCTTGCCCGAAAATATCGGCCAAAATGACGTTTTCCCTTACTTTATTGTAAATGGTCTTCCGATTGGTGTGACGGGCCTTATTGTCGCTGCCATTTGTGCTGCGGCCATGAGCAGCCTTTCGGGGGCCATCAACAGTCTTTCGAACACCTCCGAGCACGATTTCCTCGGCTGGGGCGAAACAGAAGGGCTCGGCGGCCTCAAGCGTGCAAAAATCTGGACGGTGGTCTGGGGCGTTCTCGGAGTTTTCTTTGCCCTGTTCGCTGCAACGCAGCAGGGTAGCCTTCTCAAGAATGCGCTCTTCTTCACAGGCCTTTTCACGGGCCCGCTCCTTGGCATGTTCCTCTTGGCCTTCTTTGTTAAGAATCTTTGCAGCTGGCAAGTCATTGTGGCTGTCCTTTGCGGCATGGCGAGTCTTGTGCTCATTCAAGGAATTCCCGTTTTTGGAGTCCCGGCAGTCCTCGGCGGTATTTTCAGCTGGCCTTGGATGCCCTTCATCAGCATGACCACGACGATATTAGTCGCCGTGCTGCTGAAAGTGGTGCGTCGAATTTTCTAAAATGCGCTTTTTGAGTGAAAACGGGTACTAAACGTGCCTTCGCCCCTCGTTTAGTACCCTCTTTGCCTAAAAATCACCATGTTGCGACCGCTTGAATCCGCCTTTGCGTACCGCTTCTTCTGTAAAAATTATTTTCCCCCATATCCTTGGCGTAGGCATTCCCGTTTTATGTACATTAGTTCTAAATGGATGTTTTTTTTTGCTAAAGGGAGGCAAATATGTTGAACAGAGTTTCTGTGGCTATCATTGCAGGCTTGACCATAGTCTGCATCGGACTTCTGCTGAACAATTCGCAAAAGTCCGAAGCGCTTAAGTTGTCGGCCAATTCTTCTACAAAATCAACGGTTGCCGCTTCCGAGGAGGTCTCCGGTACGCTTGCAGAAAAAATCGGTGCTCTTGGCGGAGTGTCGGTCTCGAGCTTCGACCAGAAAAATTTCTTCGCCAATGAATATGTGACGACGTTCAGGATTGTCCAGAGGAACAACAACAAGGATGTTGCTTACAGGCGTTTGAACGAGAGTCGCGACAAGGTTCTCGCTTTGCTGAAATCGCATTCCGTTGATGAAAAGGAATATGAGTTCCTCAGCAGTACTTTGCAAAAAAAGTGGTCGTACGTAGAAAGCAAGAGAAAATACATGGGCTACGAGGCGGCGCAAGAGGCGATGGTCGTATTTCACGGTAAGTCGTCTGCCGATTCCCTGGAACTCGACCTGGCTGGTTTTTCCTTCATAGATAATGTACGGACGCGCGCTCGTCTGAAGGATGCGGATTCCCTCGAGGTGCTCGTGATTCAGAATGCTTGCAAAAAGGCTTCTGCCCTTGCCAACGAATATGCGCATAGCGTCGGCTCGGAAGTCGGTAAAGTTCTTTCTGTAGAAGGATCCTCGGACGTGGAAGAAATGAGTTCGTCGGATTCCGTGGAGGTTCAGGCGTCTATTTCGGCGACCCTTTCCTTGGAGAATGCGGAAAATGGAGGCCGACCGTTCGTTCGCGTAACCCAAAGCGAAAACAAGAAGTTCCTTGCGGACAAGTTTGTCATAAGTCTGAGCCTTAGCTTCGAGGGTGCCGACAAGGAAACCCTTTTTAAACAGATTGGGCAAAAACGTGTCGATATCGCGCAAATTGCAAGGGATCTTGGCGTTGCCGAGTCGGAATTCAATGCGGAATCCGTGAATCAGCGCAAAAAGACCGATTGGGAAATTTCCCGCGACGGAGCGAAAAATCCTTACAGGGTGTCCCAGAACATTTCGGTGAATTTTACGTCTAAGGATGCAGCTGCCGCTTTCCAGGAAGCCATTGTTGGCATGGAGAATGCAAATGTGCTCGGTGCGGCCCCGGTCTTGAAAAACGAGGATTCCCTCAGGGTTCAGGTCACGAATATCGCAGGCAAAAAGGCGATGGCCCGTGCAAAGGCTATTGCCGAGGGCTTTGGTGGCACGCTGGGCAAGGTCATTTCCGTTACCAATACGCCCGAATATGAGTTTGGACGCACTTTGCTTGGCGGTAGTGGAGGTTTCAATAAAGGCGGCTTGAGACGGACCATGGGGAAGTCCGCCATTGCGTACGATATAATGAATTCCCCTGCCGAATCGGGCATGAATATAGCCGACTCCGTCGCGATTTCTGTTTATCTCGATGTCTCTGCTGAAATCAGGTAAAAGTCGCTGAAAATACGCTAAAACGAAATATTTTTTTTGCAAATGGCAAATGTGAGGAAAATCACATTTTGCTGTTGATATCTTGAATCGTCGCTAATCCCTTGCTCTTTATGGGATTAAACGAAATCCGGACCACAGGGTCCGGTGCGATTTCAATTTTTGTGGATGGGGTGTTGATAAGTTTTTTGCTTGTTGCGAAAAATTACCTGAAAAATTTCAAAAAAAATGTTCCTTTCCTAAAAACTTTTTATTATCTTATGTGCTACATCTTGTGTATGAGACCAGGAGCTTAGCACAAGATATAGTGGAAATATGAAATATGACGTTATCTCTTTGACTAAAGCCTAGTTAGGAGATACGAGGATTGGAATAGATGATCTTTACAGTCAAAAAGCGCGACGGCCGCGAGATGCCGTTCAACATTGAGAAGATTTCCGACGCCATCGTCAAGGCGTTCCGCGCATCTGGAGAACTCAAGGAACAAATCAAGGCTGCCCAGGACCAGTTTAGCCTTTTGGGCACCGATGACGTGCTCAGCAGCACTGCTTTGAAAGTCGCCGCCTATGCTGTCGGTCGCCTCGAAGCCGAAGGCAAGAACAAGCCCGACATCGAAGAAATCCAGGACGCCGTTGAAAAGGCTCTTACCGAAGGCGGCTATGCCGATACCGCCAAGAGCTACATTCTTTACCGTGCCGAACGTACCCGCATCCGCGAAGTCAATACTCGCCTTATGCATACGCTCCGCGACATCACCTTCAGCTCCGCGAAGGAATCCGACCTCAAGCGCGAAAACGCGAATATCGATGGCGACACTGCCATGGGTACCATGCTCAAGTACGGTAGCGAATCCGCCAAGCACTTCTATACAATGATGATGCTCAAGCCGGAACACAGCCGAGCCCACAGCGAAGGCGATATCCATATCCACGACTTGGACTTCTATTCCCTCACCATGACCTGCTGCCAGATCGACTTGATTAAGTTGTTCAAAAATGGCTTCAACACCGGTCACGGTCATCTTCGCGAGCCCAAGGATATCCGCAGCTACGCTGCCCTTGCCGCTATTGCCATACAAAGTAACCAGAACGACCAGCACGGCGGTCAGTCCGTGCCGAACTTCGATTACGCCATGGCCAATGGTGTGCGAATCACTTATCGCAAGGCCTACCTTTCCAACATGGTGAAGGCTCTCATCCTCTTTACCGGTAAGGAAGAAGAGGAAATCCTCCCGATTGTCAAGAAGCTTCATTCCGAAATGGACGAAATGGGCATGGTCGCTACTCTCGTCCCGAACGAAAAGTTCGTGGAAGCCGAAGCCCGCGAACTCTCCAAGTCCTTTGATACCGAAATGGTTATGAAGGCCCAGAAGTTTGCCGAAAAGCAGGCCTACGAAGAAACGGACAAGGCCACCTTCCAGGCCATGGAAGCCTTCGTGCACAACTTGAACTCCATGCACAGCCGCGCCGGTGCCCAGACTCCGTTCTCCAGCATCAACTACGGCATGTGCACCGAACCGGAAGCCCGCATGGTCATGCGCAACTTGCTCCTCACTACCGACGAGGGCCTCGGCGGTGGCGAAACGGCCATCTTCCCGATTCAGATTTTCCGCGTGAAGGAAGGCATCAGCCTCAATCCGGGCGATCCGAACTACGACTTGTTCAAGCTCGCCTGCAAGGTGAGCGCCAAGCGCCTGTTCCCGAACTTCAGTTTCCAGGACGCTCCGTACAACCTGCAGTACTACAAACCGGGTCATCCTGAAACCGAAATTTCGTACATGGGCTGCCGTACACGCGTCATCGGCAACAACTACGACCCGAGCCGCGAAATCAGCTTCGGCCGTGGCAACCTGAGTTTCACTTCCATCAACCTTCCGCGTATCGCCATCAAGATGAAGTCCGTGGACCTGTTCTTCAAGGAACTCGACCGCATGCTGCAACTGGTGAGCGACCAGCTCATGGAACGTTTTGCCGTCCAGAGCAAGCGCAAGGTGAAGAACTTCCCGTTCCTCATGGGGCAGGGCGTGTGGATTGATTCCGACAAACTCGGCTGGGAAGATACTGTTGGCGAAGTCATCAAGCACGGTACGCTTTCCATCGGCTTCATCGGCCTTGCCGAAACCTTGGTCATGCTCACGGGCAAGCACCACGGCGAATCCGAAGCCTCCCAGGAACTCGGTCTCAAGATTATCGGCCACATGCGTGAATTCTGCGATAACGAATCCAAGCGCCTCGGCCTCAACTTCAGCCTTCTCGCAACTCCGGCAGAAGGCCTCTCCGGACGCTTTGTTCGCATGGACAAGAAGAAGTTCGGTATCATTCCGGGCGTTACCGACCGCGATTACTACACGAACTCCTTCCACGTTCCTGTCTATTACAAGATTTCCGCTTTCAAGAAGATTTCTCTCGAAGCTCCTTACCACGCCCTCACCAATGCTGGCCATATCAGCTACATTGAACTCGATGGCGACCCGACGCAGAACCTCGATGCATTCGAAAAGATTGTGCATCATATGGCCAAGTCGGGCATCGGTTACGGCAGCATCAACCACCCGGTTGACCGTGACCCGGTCTGCGGCTTTGTGGGTGTCATCGGCGATGTCTGCCCGCGTTGCGGACGTAGCGAAGGTCATTCCATTTCTGTAGAAAAAATTGACGAACTCCGGAAAAAATTCCCGGGCATGCCCGCATTCAGGGGCATTCGTTAACCATTTAAACAGGGATAAAACCCAAGGAGAATTGCAATGTCAGAAAAAGAAAAGAATCTCTATGGCGAAGGTGTCGGTTTTGAACGCATCCGCCGCATCACCGGTTACCTTGTTGGCACAGTCGACCGCTTCAACAATGCGAAGCGCGCCGAAGTGAATGACCGCGTGAAGCACGGTGTGTAATCGCAGCCGTTCAATTTGCTGATTGGCGGCACTGACAAAGTGCCGCCTTCCTTTTTGACTAAAATCTTTATTATGTCTGATTATCCTCGTTTACGCATTGCCGGCATTGAACCGGAATCCTTTGTAGATGGTCCCGGAATCCGTTTGACCGTCTTTACGCAGGGTTGCCATCACAACTGTCCTGGTTGCCAGAATCCCCAGACTCACGATTTCAACGGTGGGCATTTTATCGAGATAGAAGAAATCCTCGAGATGATAGACGAGAATCCGCTTCTGGATGGCGTGACCTTCAGCGGAGGCGATCCGATGGACCAGGCGGCGGCTCTTTTGCCCCTTGCCCGCGAAATCAAGGAACGCGGAATGAACCTCGTTATTTTTACGGGTTATACTTACGAATACCTGCAGCAGCATTGGAACGAAAATACCGATTTCCTGGAACTGCTTTCGTTTGCCGACATGCTGGTGGATGGCCCGTTCATCATGGCGAAGAGGTCCATGGACGTGAAGTTCCGCGGATCCTACAACCAGCGCCTCATCGACGTGCAGCAGAGCCTCTCGGCGGGCCACGTGGTGCTGCACCGGATTCAGTTGGACGAAATGGCCGAGCACCCGGACTGGAACTTCGGCTAATTTCCTGAAAATTCATTTATTTGAAACAATACAGGAACTTATCGGATACGCTTCGTGCGTAAAAAAAGAAACCTCTCTAGTGAGAGGTTTCTTTAGAGCGGGAAAAGGGACTCGGACCCTCGACCCCGACCTTGGCAAGGTCGTGCTCTACCAACTGAGCTATTCCCGCGAGGGTGACCCAATAATAGAATATTAATTTGGGTTTGTCAAGGGTTTTTGCAAAGAAAATATCAAAATTTCTTTTTTTCTTCCCCTTAATTCGAAAAATCCTTCCTTTTTACACAAATAACCATGCTCAAACGGCTTGGGAAGAATCTCGAAGAGTTCTTCGGATATCAAAAACTCCTGTCCAAGTTTTGCGCAAAGGCTTTGTATTCGTGCCGTTGCGTTCAAAACGTCTCCATGGTAGGCCATTTCGCTGCCAAAATTTCCGACTTCCGTCGCGATGACTTTGCCACAGTGAGCACCCACCTTGAAAGAAGGGGCTATACCGTATTTTTTCATGAATCTGTGCTTTGTCTTTTCGAGGCAAATGGAAAAATCGTAAAAGCAGTTGATGGGGTGTGCAATGTTCTTGCATGCAGATGTCTTCCATGTAAGGAATGCTCCGTCGCCTGCAATCTGGTATATTTCGCCGTGGTTTTCTTCGGTGCAGTTCGAGAGCAGCCTGTAATAGTCCTTCATGAAGTTGCTGTAAGTGACATGCCCGAGCTCTTCGGCGATGGCGGTGGAGCGCCTTAAGTCAATAAACATGAATACTAGGTCTTCTTCGACGGGGTCCTGGTATTTGCCCAGTAGCGTGTTGACGAAAACCCTGGTACCGAATTTTTTGTGGACAGATCTCACGAAGGTGATGAGGTGCCCCATAAGGAATAGGTACAGCGCAAGAATCTGGAATCTGGGCGTTTTGAAAGCTTCAATGAGGTGCCCGATGGTGTCTTCGGTAATTAGGGCCGTATGGTCGGAATACCAGAGCAATACGCAAATCGTGATGTTCGCAAAAATGCAGCTTAGGTAAAAGGCGGATTTCATCAGAAGTGCCGCATAGGCGGGTCTGTGGTCCATTTCGTCCTGCAACACAAGTACATCGTAGATGCCGTGGGAAAGTCCCATAAAAATGGCTAGTTGCAGTGCGAACAACGTTGTCTGTTTGTTGAATTCGCCTGTGCTGGCATATTGGGCCAAGACGGCGTATCCGATGGTGGCGACAAACCAGCTGGACACATAATAGCAGATGGCTTTGACTTTACGCTGTGTAAGACGGGTTATTGCCATAAGCCTAGTGGATAAACAGAGGAAGGGCCCAAATCATCACGACCAGTACGATATCCTTGTAGGAATCGTCCATGAGCAGGCTCGAGGTTAAAAAGAATATGATTGTGGAAATAGTCAAAAAGATAAGGAGCGGAAACCGCTTCTTCAAGTAAGCCTTTATCTTTTGTGACTGCAATTCATCCATACTGAAAGTAAAAACTAAATTATTATTTTTGGAAAGTGATGTCTGAAGAAAAAAAGATTGGGCTTGGCCTGTATATTCATGTGCCTTTTTGCGGAAAAATATGTGATTATTGCGATTTTTTCGCAATTTCCGCCCCGGAACGTATCCATTTGGAATATTTAGACCTGGTTTCAAGGGAAATTTTGACTTTTTCGGAATCCCGCCCAGGGCTTTTGGAACAGGTGGAGACTGTCTATATCGGCGGCGGAACACCCTCGGTTTTGTCTCCGGAACTGCTTCAAAGGCTTTTTTCCGTTTTGCGATGTGCCGGAGTCCCTTTGGAAGGCCTTCGCGAATTCACAATGGAGTTCAACCCGGAGTCGTGCACCGAAGATCGCCTTTCCGTCGCCATGGAAAACGGGGTCAATCGGGCAAGCCTTGGAATCCAGTCTTTCGATTCGGATCTTTTGTCGCGAATCGGTCGGCGCCACACGGCCGATGTGGGCGAAAATGCCTTGAAATTGCTTTCTTCGACTAAAAATTTGCGAGTGAGCGCAGATTTGATGTTCAATCTTCCCGGGCAATCCCTGGAGTCCTTTTTAAGTGACTTGGAACGTCTTTCGGACTATCCGCTGGGCCACATCAGTTTTTACGGATTGAAGGTGGATCCCGCTTCACGTCTAGGACGGCGCATTGAACGCGGTGAACTTTCCGTGGACGAGGATTTGTATGCGCCCATGTATGCGCAGGGAGTCGAAAGGCTTGCAGGTAAAGGCTTTGAGCGCTACGAGACTTCGAATTTTGCCAGGGAAGGGCAAGAAAGTTTGCATAACCTGAATTACTGGCGTCGAGGCGAATACTTGGCGTTCGGTCCCGGCGCCCATGGCTTTCTGGACGGGGTCCGGTTTTACGCTCCCGAAATGTATGCCGAGTGGCGCAGATATGTGCGCGAAGGCTTGCCGAGGGATATGCTGACTTTGGATGTCGTCGGCCATCAGGAGGCCGTCGCCGAATGCATCCAACTGTCCCTCAGGACCAAATATGGCCTGGATTTGAGTGAATTGGGCTCCATGGGAGCCTCAATAGATTCACTTGTCCTCAATCGTTGGTTGGAACGCGGCTATATCACTCAAAAAGGGAGCGTTATCGCGCTTTGTGGCGACGGTTGGCTTTTCATGGACCGTGTTGTCGAGGACTTGTTTTGCAACTGTAGGGTTGAAAAAGCTTAGTCCAAGTTGGAATAAATCGCATTGAATCGTTTTTTGGGCATCATCTTTTGCTGGTGATATTCACTTTGCAAAAAAAAACATACATTTAATAATGTTATGTTGCCTACTCCGGGCAATGTGTTTTTGCATTGAGGCTTTCATGTTGCTAAGAACTCGATTTGCTATGGTCGTTACGTTTCTCTCGCTTTTGGCCGAGGGGGCTTTTGCCATAGAGAAAATCGATTGCATCGATTACAAGGGCGATCCGGACGAGCGTTGCGTTTACTCTCGTTTCGATGGCGGCAAGGGTGTTGGGCTTTTTGTGGTGGGCGAGGGTCAGGACCTTATTCCCGAAAATGCCTTGCCGGGCGAGTCCTTCTATGTCTATGCACCCATGGCCGGTAGCGATACCGTTGAATTTGAACTCCGTTCCATGAATTCCGGCGAAACGGAACCCGTCGAAAACATGATGGAGGTGAATTCCGGTGAATCGGGTGTTCGCGTCGTGAATGTCCATTCGATTTACCCGGCGTACAACGTGGTGGTCGGTACCGCGGCTGATGCTTCTAGCGAACCTGCGATTGCTGCCGTCTACAACTTCTATGCTCCGGAGATTGAGTACTACCTTGACAAGGAGTATACGGAAAAGGTTTCTGACCAGACGAAACTTCAGCTTGAAGTGGGTGATACCCTTGCTATCTATGTCCGTGCGGTTTTTCCGATTGGTCCGATGAAGGGCGAAACCGATTCGACTCTCAACAAGAGCTACACGATTACCACCAAGGCTGATGGTGACAATCTCAAGTTCTTGAGCCCCGGTAAAAAGGAACTGGATTCCGCATTTACGGATGTCAAACGCAAGAATTTTGCGGGTTATCTGGATTCCCTTTCGAAGGGCAAGGGCTCCTTCCTGATTACGGCTACGGGTTCGGTTAAGAACGGGGCCGACTTTACCACGAACATGTACCGCGACGACCATGCCGACGGTACTGTGGACTATGTGGTCAAGAGCGCGTTTCCAGGAAATTTGCAATTCGTGAATCCCGACATGCCGTCCTTGGATAGCGCCTTTATTTTCGACATCAGCGGTGACGGCATCGGTGACAGCATTGCTGCATATTTCGGCGGCAACATCGATGTCGTTGATATCAAGAGCTTCTCCGTGAGCTGGCCTGACGACGACGGTTTCTCCAAGTTCAAGGGTGATTGGACTCAGCGGGGCTACCTGGTTGAACTTTTGGATGTGGAAACGGCCATGGCTTACGATTCCGGCAAGGGCTCCCTGCGTTCGTCGGTGGAATCCAAGAATTCCGGGGAAACCAAGAACCTGGAGACGGAAATCCAGGATCGCATCGGACCGGTGATTCTTGGCGCCTCCAAGATTCGTGGCATTGCCGATACGGACACGCTGGTCATTCGTTTCAGCAAGAAAATTGACGAGTCCTGGACTTCGGGCAAGGGCTTTATCGTGTCTACGACAAAGAGTAGCTCTCCTGTCGCCATGGAAGCCATCGACAAGCAGGGCGATTTGTGGACGTTCGTACTCGATAGCGGTCTTGTTTTCGCTGGAGACTCCATCCAGATTGCGACGACCTGTGCAAAGAAGGCTTGCCCCGATGGCTTGATCAAGGCTGCCGATGGAAACGAAACCGGCAAGAACAATCCTGCGGTCGTTTCCAACTCCGGCAGACTTTACATGAACGACGACAACAACTTCTTCGACGTGGATGGCGATGGTTGCATGGACAGCGTTTCTGTGGCCTTTGACTATGCCATTACCGAAGATGACAAGGAAAACATGGAGTTTACGTTCTACTGGTTGGACGGTGATGGCCAGGTTGTCGAAATCAAGCCGGAAACATCCGAAATGGTCTTGTCGGAAGACGGAATGCAGATGGGTTATGCCGTGGATGTCGAAAAGTACGATATCAAGCCGATGCTCACTTCCATAGACAATGACACGTTGTATGGCTATGCAGAAGTTGTGAAGAAGGAAGTCGTGGATGGCGAAGATATCCTCGATACCATTCGACTTGACATGGGGGACCGTATGTCGCCTGTAATTTCTGCGACTTTCCTCGAACCCGAATCGTTCCAGAAGATGGAGGCCGACAAGTTTACGCTCACCTTCTCTGAACCGGTCGAAGTCAAGGAGTCGCAGGCTCTCGAAGATTGCTTCGAATTCTTCGTGGATGGCGAATGGGTGGTGATACCTTTCAACCAGGCCCTTTGGAGCGATGACGGTCGTTCTGTGGTCATCACCCTTGAAAACGGAGTGAAACTTTCCGACAGAATGAATCCGGCAGACTCCCTCAGGTTCAACCTGGATGCCGTGGGCTTTGCCGACAAGAGCGGAAATGGCGCTTCTCCGCAGACGCCTCCGGTCATGGTCGAAGGAGACCCGCGTGTGCTGATGGAAGCCACTTCGCTTGCTTCGCTGGACAGGGCTTCACTCCTAGCCGACAAGGCTGCCTTTACGGAACGCTTTGTGTTGCCGCAAGATGAAATTGACGATGAAATGAAGAAGTCCCTGGGCGTCAAGATGGACATCAGCTTTGCTACGATTTTGAACAAGGATGCCGTAGATGTTGCGAACCTGGACTTGGAACGCATCGGTCTCAAGTGGGAATTGTACGTGTATACGAACTTGGGCGCACATGTGGCCGGTGCTTCGGGCACCATCACTTGCGACGACAGGTCGTTTAACGGAAACTGTTTTGAAAACGCCCGTCAGCTTTACTTGCGCTGGAACATGCGCAGCGATGCTGGCCGAAAGGTGGGCGTGGGTGTTTATGTGGCTCAATTTAGGGTAAAGGTATTCGGCGCAAACGAATCCTTTGAAACGGAAAGAATTTACAACTGGGGTGTCCGTGCCGGCAAGGACGGACTTTCTCTCGGTGAATAAGTTCTTTCGGAGGTTAGCGTTATGAAAAAGATAACTCTACTGACAATGCTTGTGGGACTCCTCGGTGGAGCCTCGTTAACGTCTGCGGCTGTTATGGAAGAGCCGATAAATCCAGCGACCGGTATTTGGATTCAGCAGGTGGGCGACATCGTCCCGCATGCGTCGACACGCGCAACTTTGTATTATACGAAGTATTCCCAGAAGGACCGTGTTAAGAGTGTGGATTACTATTACGACGGAGCGGGCTATCTTCAGGTGCAGAACAAGGTGACGCTTTGTACCGAAAGTGACGGCATGGTGGGTGCCGATGGTATTGTGCACCATCCCGATGGAGACCTTATTGTGGCCGCTCAGGGAACTACGGTTCACAAGGTGAGCAAGACTGCTGGAGCCAACAGCAAAAAATGCGTTGTGGCTTCTTCCAAAACGTCCGATGGCGTGTGGCACTTGATGAACGACCCTTCCGGAAAGTATGTATGGGCTGCGGGTATTCCCGGAAAGTTGCATAGGATTCGCATTGCTACGGACCCGAAGAACCACAATTTTGACCCTACAGGCTATAATGTTACGATTACTCCCAATGCCAAAGACCGCGAGCAGCACTCGACCTTGGCAACGTTAATCTGGGACGAGGAAGGCAACGCGTTCTTTACCAGGTCGGACTACTATGGTGGCGGCTGCGAACGCACGGTGAATAGTTCGACTACCGGCGTGGGCTACGATTTCAAGGTCTGCGGAGAAGGCGACAAGGCGAAAGAAGCCGCAAAGGCCTATTTTGGCTATATCACCGATACCACCAAGGTCATCGTGAAGACTGCCGAGGATAGCGTCAAGTATCGCGCCGCCATTGGCGATACTGCAATTATCGGTCTTGGCACAAAGATTTTGATAGATTCCCTTGAAGGCGCTCACGGCGGTACGTACGACCCGTATTCCAAGACGATATTTGTCTTCGGTGGCGCTCGCATTGTGCAAATCAAGCCCTATGTGGAAAACAACCAGATGAAGGCGAGAAAGGTCGCCACCATCGACCTTCGTGACTACTTCTTCGACGAAACCTACGGTTCCCTCTCTGAACCTAGAACGAACGACAGGGTGGGTTGGCGCCTTGACCAAGGTACTGTAGACGGATTCGGACATTTGTTTGTCGCCAGCAATACGGGCCATTTGGTGTTCGTGGATTACGCGGCGAACCCGAACCGCTATATCGACAATAACGTACTTGTCCATTTGCAGTGGATTGACAACTACCTCGATGACCTTGCCC
Source organism: Fibrobacter sp. (assembly GCA_024398815.1). Lineage (GTDB taxonomy): Bacteria > Fibrobacterota > Fibrobacteria > Fibrobacterales > Fibrobacteraceae > Fibrobacter. Next base: position 68,397 of record JAKSIL010000009.1, on the reverse strand, counting down.
CACTTTCGGGTGTAGGCGTTACGCGTAACAAGGCTAATACAGGTTCCGATACGGATCTTTCCAGCAACAGTATCGGTTTCAGTTCCTCTCGTGTGACATACGAGGAATCCTCCAGCAGCAAGCCCAAGTCCAGCAGTTCTGTAAAGTCCAGTAGCTCTGTGAAATCGAGCAGTTCCGTGAAATCGAGCAGCTCCGTAGCTTCTAGCAGTTCCCAGACGCCTGCGTCTAGCGCGAAGGACGATCCGCTGAGTTCCGGTGGTACAAATCCGTCTTCGTCCGTTTCGTCGAGCGGTTCCACGGGAGGCTCATCGAGCGGCAGTACGGGAGGTTCTTCGAATTCCGGCGATGGCGACAAGTCCAGCAGCTCCGGCAAGAATGACGGTTCGAGCGGTTCTACTGGAGGCTCGTCGGGTAGTGAAAATCCGGATCTCTCCAGTGGTTCTACTGGCAAGTCTTCGGGCTCCAAGGATGACGGTGACAAGTCCAGCAGCAGTGTCAAGTCCAGCGACTCCAAGGCGACATCCTCTTCGGGCAAAAAAGGAACCGGCATCGATATTGATGACTTGTCCAGTTCTTCAAGAAAGTATGTCGGCTTCGACGACTACGATTTGAGTAGCGCCGGTGGCATAGACTTCTATCCGTCCGAAGACAAGTTTGAGAAGGGCGACTCCATTGTGACCGAGGCCGTGGTGTTGCTGCCTGTGGATTCTGCAAGCGGCGCCAAAGGAACGACAACCATCGGTGAAAATGTCTACCTGGTCAACAACAATCCCTCGAGTGTCGAACTTGACCTTAGGCACAATTCCGGAATTGATTCGGCTCTCGTCGGTCAGGTTATCGCCATAACTTTGGATCCCACCAAGGTGGCCGAATACTTTGGCGATGTGGATTCCCTTATCTTTGCGACCAAAACGCCTTTGGAATTGATCGACCCGAAGAATCCTTCGCCGAGCGATACCATTACGGTCAATGCCGACGGCAGCGTCACTATCTGGGTGACGGCTGACGAACCTGTGCAAGGCGGCTCCATCGTCGTGGCAGACCCCAATGGAACCGTGGTCGTTATAGACAACATCAACTTCTACGACTTCATCCCCGATGCGGAACTTGGCTACATCAAGGATTCCGATGGCGATAGCCTTTTGGACTTCGTTGAAATCGTGCTCAAGGATACGTTGCGCAAGGGAATGGACGTGAAGGCTGTTGCTATCGTGGTCAATGGCGATACTCTCCGTGGCGCATCTGTGCCCGACTTGAATACGGCTCGCGACAAGATTTCGTTGGATGTGTCCGACTTCAAGTTCCCTGAGGAATTCCCCGAGGATGCCTTTGCCGTGATTACCTACGCCGATAGCCATGATGGAACCCTCTATGAACGCGACGCGAAACTTGTGGAGGTCGGTAGCCGGGTTATCAAGGCTGCGCACGCTATCCGCAATGTCAATGGCAAGGATTCGCTGTTCGTGCAGTTCAACATAGACCTTATCCCCAAGGATATCGCATTCCCGGAACTGCTGCTTATGATAAAGCAGGAAGGCGCAAGGCATGGCTTTGACCTTGAACAAATTTCGAATGTCTACATGCCGACGAAGAATCTCATCATTCTCGTGGGAGACTCTTTGGGACTTGCCGGCGACATGAAGGACAGTATTTCGCTTTATCCCAATATGGTGTTCGAAAACCTGCAGTACCTCACTTCTGACGAATACGAACGCGAAGTTCCTGTGACGGTCGTCGATCGTTTGCCTTCTGTCAAGAACGTGGAATACTGGGATTCCGATGGCGATGGCGTGCTCGACCAGATTGTAACGAATTTTGCCGAAAAGCTGACCTCCGAAGACGTGGCCATGCTCTACATGTCGTATCCGTGGTTTAGCGAAAGCCGTTACCTGATACAGTTGCAGGCCCAGCCGGAAGACTTTGTCATGGATCCCAACGATTCCACTCGAGTTATCTGGGATGTGCATTCGACGACTCGCCTTGCAAAGGGCGTCACCAGCATTAGCGAAGACTTGCCGCAGGCGACAGTCTACAGCTATTATTCTGTGCTTGGTGAAACCTTCGTGAACGAAGAGAGCGCTCCGCTTGTCGATAAGATGTCTCCTGTCATCTCGGCGGCCATCTTGAGCTACGGCAAGAATTCCGATACGCTCACCATTACGTTCTCCGAAGTCATCCAGTGCAACGACTTGAAGGGAAAGGACTTCTTCAGCTATATCCATGGCAAGGATACTATCGACTTGACGCCGACGGATATAATCTGGTCGAAGGACGGAACCTCGGCCACGCTTATCATTGACGGCAGGAATGCGACGATCTTGCCGGGTGACTCGCTGATGGTGGTGAAGGGCGCGAAGGATGAAATCCGCGACAACTACGGCAATGTCGCTGGAGAAAATCCGCAAGCGGTGGTCATCTCCGGTCTCTTGAACCATCTGGTCGAAACGACGACCATGGGTGACTTTGATGACAATGATGTGGAACTCAAGACGCTTAGCTCTGTGAACTTGCGCTATGTTCCGGGTTCTACGACCAAGGAAGACATGGAGAAGGAAGGCTCTCTCGGACAGCTGGTGCAGTTGGGCGAGCGATTTGTCCCGCAACTTCTCGATAGGGCGCAGGTCTCCGCCGACGGCACCATGGACCCGTCAGTGTTGGATTCCCTTGATCCTGAAAAGGTGTTCATCTCGTTCGTGGTCAGCTACTATGACCATCTTGGCCAGTATGTGAACGACACGACCATCACGGTGCCTTGCAACAGCGCCAAGTTCGGCGGAAACTGCATGAATACGGATCAGAAGGTCTTCGTGAACTGGAACTTCAAGGACCACAAGGGTCGCTTCGTTGGAACTGGCGTTTACATGGTCCAGTTCAAGATGGTGGTGAAGTACGAAAAGAAGATGATTCAAGAAGAAATCAAGGACAAGTGGGGCGTTCGCAGGAACAAGAGAGGAAAACGCCACTAGGTCGCTCAAGATCAATAAAAAAGACCTGCAACATTTGTTGCGGGCCTTTTTTTTGAGATACTTTGGCTTGTTATTTGTTTATAGCAGCGAGGAAGGCGTCCTTCTTTTCCTGGAGGAAGTCCTTGCTGTTGTACTTGCGGATGCGGCGAAGAGCCTGGTCGCGCAGCTGACGCACACGTTCGTGAGAGATGTTCATGGATTCGCCCACTTCGCGAAGAGTCTGCGGAGCTTCCTGGTTGATACCGAAGATGCCGGTGATGACCTTGGCTTCGCGTTCGGGGAGCTGTTCCATGAGGTCACGAGCCAAAGCTTCGACACTCTGGATTTCGGAATCGGCTTCCGGGTTCGAAGCGCCGCTGTCCGGGAGGACTTCGGCGTATGTCGCCTTGGAATCGGCTTTGAGCGGGCTGTCGAAAGAAACGCCGCGCTGACCGATTTGGATGAGTTCGCGAATTTCTTCGTTGATTTCCTTGCCGCGGGACTGTTCGTGCAAAGCCTTGCGCACGCGGAGGTGCTGGTTGGCCGGCAAGCGAATGAGGTTGCCCTGTTCGTTGATGGCGCGTGTGATGTACGCCTTGATCCACCAAACGCCGTAGCTGATGAACTTAAGACCACGAGTATGTTCGAAAGATTCGATAGCGCGTACGAGTCCCATGGCGCCTTCGCTGACGAGGTCCGGCAGGGGGATGGGGCATCCGCGGTATTGAATGGCAACTTTGAGCACGAAACGCATGTTGGCCGAAATCAGCCTTTTGCGAGCGATTTTATCGCCTTCTTTAGCTTTTTGGAAAAGAATCTGTTCTTCTTCACGAGAAAGCGGTGCTGTGCGTCTAATATCTTCGAGGTAGCGCTTTAGAGTAGTATCGGTTGAGTCAATATGCATTTTAAATCCTTGCCCACTAAATATCGCTTATTTCTAAGCAAGTTGCGTGCCAAAAGTGTAAATTTTTGCCAAGATTTTTGTCATAGGGGCATTTTTTCTGAAAAAAGACGATATAAGTAATATAAAATATAGAAAAATTCTCTTTTATGTCATTGTGTTTTTACATATTGTCATTGTTTTATGACTGATAAGCGGGGACGGGCTGGCGATGCCGTGTGCGAAAATTTGACGATTGCCTGGGCAGGAGTATTCTTCCCCGGTACTAATTTCGTATATTTTGCGCGTTATGTCAATCAAAGAACCTGATCAATCCGTTTGGAACCGTTTTTGGCAAAAGAAGAACGACATGGACAAGGTCTATCCTTCGTCTCCGTCGGTTTTGGAAGCTATCAAGAAGAATTTTAAGCTCAAAGGTCTCAAGGTGCTTGAAGTGGGCGCGGGGACCGGCCGTGACAGTGCTGAACTGGCTCGTCTTGGTGCCGACGTGTATGTGCTGGACTTTGCCGAGAACAGTCTTAAGATTGTCGACGCCCTCCGTTGCAAGGAACATATCGAAGACAACTTGACTCTGGTGCGTGGCGATGCTTTCAAGTCGCCTTTCCCGGATTGCACTTTCGATCTCGTATTCCATCAAGGGCTTGCCGAGCATTTCAAGGATTCCCTTCCTTTGATTCAGGAAAACTACAGAATTCTGAAGCACGGCGGTTGCTGCCTTTGCGACGTGCCGCAGACGGTGCATCCGTACACAATCATCAAGCACATCCTGATTGCCATGGACAAGTGGTTTGCCGGATGGGAAAAGCAGTTCACCATGGCCGAATTGAAAAAGCTCATGGTCGATGCCGGGTTCAAGTGCGAATATGCGTATGGCGACTGGATGCGCCCGAATCTTTTCTACCGCATGCTTCGCGAGTTCTGCTTCAAGATTGGTGTGGAACTTCCTAAGTACCCGCTTCAGGGGTCCGCGTACCAGAAGGCGAAAGACAAAATCTTGGATTCGCTTCAGTCGGTGCCGGCGATGCATTATACCCAGCTTAGCATTGGAGTGATTGGCCGCAAGCCGTGATTTTTCGATGGCGATGAATCCTAAAATAAAGTCCAGCCTGGTTTTTTGCCTAAAGCTGGTAGTGACGATTGTTCCGGCGTATATCGTTTACAGAAACATCGTCTCGGATCCGGAGTGGGACATCGGTGACCTGTACAGGCTGTTTTCTTGGAACAGCGTTTTGCCGTTCGTGCTTGCCCTCCTGTGCCTTGGTCTCTCGAATTTCTCCGCCTGTCTGCAGTGGAAATTGTTGCTTGAAAAACAGAACGTCCACTTGAAGTATGGCCATCTGCTGAAACTTTACTATGTAGGACTTTTCTTTAACAATTTTATGCCTGGGAACGTTGGCGGCGATGTCAAGAAGATTTACGACATTCGTATGCAGGGCGGCCAGGATACGGTTGGGGCGGGTCTTACGGCGACGTTCTTCGATAGACTGTTCGGCTTGTTCTTTGTTACTTTGTTTACACTCGGCATGGGGGCCCTGTTCTTTGTCTATGACGATATGCAAAGGGCGTTTATCTGGCCTTCCATCTGGATTTTCCTCGGCTTTTGCGCCATGTTCGCTTGCCTTTGCAGTCGCAGGCTAGGGCGCTTCTGCTGTAATTTGGCCTCGAAGGTTTTGCCTGCGAAGGTGGGGGCTAGGCTCGTGCGCATGTTTATGCGTTTCCAGGCTTTCAGGTCGTTCAAGCTCTGGGTGCAGATTTCGCTTTTGTCGGCGGTAACGCAGTCCCTTCGTATTCTAGTGCATTACTATTGCGGCAATGCCGTCGGTGTGGATCTTTCCATATCGTGGTACTTCTATTACATACCCCTTGTCGCCATCATCAGTGCACTCCCGATTTCTATCGGTGGCTTTGGTCCTAGGGAACTCTTGGCGCAATCTCTGTTTGCACGCGCTGGAGTGCCCGGACTGGAGTCCGTAGTGATACAGTTGCTGGCATATTTTGTAAGTTTGGTATTGAGTTTGTTCGGCGCAATCACCTTTTTGCTGGGTGGAAAACCGGACGAACAAGGCGATAGGGCGAAGTAGCCTATCTATTTTATAGATTCCGCGGGCGCAAGTTTTCGGAGCGCTGCATTCCACAGAGGATACAATGGATGCGTCGAGCATCTTGAAAGGTCTCAATGCAGACCAAAGGGCGGCCGTGCTTCACGACCACGATAAGGGGGCTCAACTTTTAATTTTGGCGGGAGCGGGGTCGGGCAAAACATCGGTTTTGACCAAGCGAATTCAGTACCGCATTGCGTGCGGAGTTGAGCCTGAAAAAATACTGGCGCTTACTTTTACCGCGAAGGCTGCTTCCGAAATGCGCGAACGCGTGCAGAAACTTTTTCCGGATGCCGGGGTGAGGCTTTGCACCTTCCACTCGCTCGCCTTGTACATGCTCAAGCAAAAAATCGATGGACGCTTTGCCTATGAAATGGTGGGCTTTAAAAAGCCTCCGACGCCCAAGGATTCTTCCAGCCGCGAGTTCATGGCCAAGCTTTCGAAATTGAAAATTAAGTCGGGCGCATTGAATCGCGAAGAACTTTTTTCTGACGGCTATTCGCAGGCGATGAACGCAAAGCTCAAGGAACTTCGACAAGATGTGCTGGATTCGGGGGAGGTCGTCTTTGAAGACCTTATCTACCAATCGATTAATTTGTTGGAAAACAACGAATCGGCCCGTGAATTTTTCAGAAGCGAGTGGACGGAAATCATGGTGGATGAATACCAGGATATCAATCCGAGCCAGTACCGCATGGTGAAAGCACTGCTGGGCAATCGCAAGTCGCTTTTCGTGGTCGGCGACGATGACCAGGCCATATACGGATTCCGTGGAGCCGACATCGGAAACATTAACCGGTTCTGCGACGATTTCAAGGAAAGTACTTTGATAAGGCTCGAGTGGAATTACAGGTCGGTTCCGAATGTACTGCACTTGGCAAACGAAATTTTCGAAAACAAACCGCTTCGACTGCGCAAGGTGCTCAGGGCTGGAAATCCGAACGGGTCGGGTGGAAACCCGCTGTTCCGGGAAAACAGGAAACCCGAAATCTGGGAATCGGACGACCCCATACAAGAAATGCAAAAAATCGTTTGCCGCATAAAGGAACTTCGAGAGAGCTATGATTTGGAATGGAAGAATTTTGCCATATTGGTACGGTACAATCGCCAAAGACTGTATTACGAGGAGGCGTTGAAAGACGCGGGACTTCCTGTGGCGGGAGAAGAAACCGAAGGGGACGAAACACTTGAAAACGGAATCCATGTGGAAACGGTGCACGCCTCGAAAGGACTTCAATACGCAGTCGTGTTTTATGCGGGCATGGCGGAAGGGCTGACTCCGGGAGAGTGTACCGGAACGTCAAGTCAGCGCAAAAGACAGCTGGACGAAGAACGTCGGTTGTATTATGTGGGGGTGACACGGGCCGAAGCGTACTTGATTTTGTTATATTGCAAACAGAGATTTTGGAAAGGCCGCGTGCGAAAATTGAAAAAGTCGAGATTTTTGCCAAAGCCACCCAAAAGGTCAAGGTGGAAAATGCCTCTCTTATTGTTTAGAATATATGCCCTCACTATAGTCGCGCTCTTTATGTTCGAGCATATCGTGAAGCTCGCGTTCGTGATGGTGTTCCGTCATAGCGAAGTGGATGTCTGGATAGATAAGAAGGTGCAACTGTTTGCTGCATTCTGCATGCGGGTGCTGCGCATCGACCTGACCATAGAGGATCAGGCCATACTTGGCAAAGTGGACTGGAGTCGCCCCGTGTTCGTGATGGGCAACCACAATTCCTACTCCGACATCCCGGTGATATTTTTAGCCATCGAGCGCACTATCGGTTTCATCGCCAAGAGGGAACTCCAGGTGGTGCCGTTCCTCAGTTTCTGGATGCGCAAGGTGGGTTGCGTTTTTGTGAATCGCGAAAAAGGTGGCGGAGCCGCCAAGATTCGCGAAGCCATGGCCAAGGGCCGGGTGCCCAGACTGTTCATTTTCCCGGAAGGCACGCGCGGTAAGGATGATTCGCTCCGCCCCTTCAAGAGTGGCGGCTTCAGGCTTGCCATCGAATCGGACGCGACGATTCTCCCCGTGGTGATGAAAGGCACCGGCGATGTCTGGGAACGTCGCAAGGATTCCGGTCGCGTCAAGGTGTGGGTGAAGATTCTTGAACCGTTGGATGTCCACGCTCTCAAGCAGCAGAAGGCTGAAATTGAGCCCCGCAAGGACTTGATGCACGTCGTCCGCGAACGCATGGAGTCTGTGCTGTGATTGGCGTTTTCGATTCCGGGTTCGGCGGCCTTACCATTTTGCGTGATTTGCAAAAGGCTTTGCCCCAGTACGATTTTCTGTACTTGGGGGACAACGCCCGTGCGCCGTACGGCTCGCGCAGTTTTGAAACCATCTACCGCTATACGCTGGAGTCGGTTCGCGAACTGTTCCGCCGTGGTTGCCCTTTGGTGATTCTCGCTTGCAATACGGCTTCGGCCCGCGCTCTTCGCAGTATCCAGCAGCAGGTGCTGCCGGTCGAGTTCCCTGATCGCAGGGTGCTTGGCATCATCCGCCCGACCGCCGAAGAAATCGGTGGTTTCAGCAAAACGGGCCATGTTGGCGTTTTTGCCACGGCGGGTACGGTTTCGTCCAGAAGCTACGTTATCGAGATCGAACATTTCTTTCCGCAGCTCAAGGTGACGCAGCATGCGTGCCCTATGTGGGTTCCGCTTGTCGAGAACGGCGAGTGCGATACCGAGGGCGCCCAGTTCTTCGTGAAGAAGGATGTCGAGGCGCTGCTCAAGGAAGATCCTGAAATAGATGCTGTGCTTTTGGCTTGTACGCATTACCCGCTTTTGGAACGGCAAATTCGTGCCGCACTGCCATCCCATGTGCGTTTGGTGTTCCAGGGGGATATCGTCGCCGCCAAAACGGTGGACTATCTCAAGCGCCATCCTGAGATGGAGGTCCGGCTTTCCAAGGGCGGAAAAACCGAATTTTTGACCTCCGATACGGCGAAATTCTTTAAAAAAGGCGCTTTTCTCTTTGGAATGCAAGATATTTCTGCAGAATCGTTGACTTTTTAGTCAGTAAATTGTATTTTGCGTTTTAGTTAAAGCGAGCGAACCTGTTCGGGTCCGCTTGTTAAAGTATTATGTTTCACCTTTTTGAGTAATTGGACAAAAAATGCCTAAAACACAGATTAATCTCGAAGGTTGGCAAGATTACCGCGGTAACGCTGCGGGTAGCTTGCTCTATGTTGAAACCAGTCACCAGTCTGAAATGCCGGTTCGTGACCAGCTGAATGAAAACGGCAAGGGTTTCTTTTACGAACCGAACTATGAAACCAGCACTTATGGTTTGATGAGCTGCTGCAATGTCAAGAACATTAACGCCATTGTGAAGGCCAAGAGCCGCTATATTCTTTTTGGAACCCGCTACGAAGGGCTCAGCGAATCTGAAATGCGCAACAAGTACCTGATTATGGGTTACATGCGCATCGACAAGGTCAAGGACGTGCGTACACGTCATATCCAGCGCTACATGGCCAATCCTGAACTGCCGGAACCCGAAAGCATGCAGATGGAACACAACTATGCCGTCTGGGGTCCTATGCGCTTTGTCTCCATGGACGACGCCTTCGTAGTCACCGACGAAATCCTTAAGGAATGGGGCTACAAGGGCCACGCTTCCCGTCAGCTCAAGGCCGTGTTCCAGAAGGAACATCTTGAACAAATTCTGGGCTTCCTCGATTCCAAGGAAGACAAGATTGACGAATACATCGCTACGGTTGACGAGTACAAGGAAGCCCTCGAAGAAGGCTAATTTGTTGCAACTTTAAAAAGAATGCCGCTCAGTTCACTGAGCGGTTTTCTTTTTGCTGTAAAATCGTGCGACTTGCGTCAAGCAGTTTTTTTGCATTTGGAAAAGGAGGGACTAATAAGCGCCTTCACCTTTGAAGACGACTTTGAATGTCTTGAGGATGAGCTTGACGTCGTCGGCAATCTTTCCGTCACGACGGATGTAGTCGTTGTCCAAACGCATCTGCCCTTCGAAGCTGATGTTGCTTCGTCCGCTCACCTGCCAAATGCAGGTAAGACCGGGTGTCACGGACAGGCGCATTCTATGCCAGGGTTCGTATTCTGCCACTTCCGATGGAATCGGCGGACGGGGGCCTACGATTGCCATGTCGCCCTTGAGAATGTTGATCAGCTGCGGGAGTTCGTCGAGGCTGAACTTGCGAAGAACATGGCCGAACGGATAGATACGGGGGTCGTTCTTCATCTTGAAGGTCTTGCCGCCGGTTTCGTTCTGGGCCATGAGTTCTTTCTTGCGCTCTTCGGCGTCGGCGTACATGCTGCGGAACTTGTACATGGTGAACAGCTTTCCGTTGCGTCCGACGCGAGTCTGCTTGAATATGATGGGGCCCTTGGGGTCGCTAATCTTGACTGCCAATGCGCAGAACAGAAGAAGCGGTGAAAGCACGATGAGAGCGCCGCTTGTGCATACGAGGTCCGCGATTCTTTTTACGACGTGGCGGAATCTTATGGTGTGCGGGTGTTCCCAGATGTCGTCCAGGTTCAAGCGGGAGAGCGAGAAGAAGCTTCCGTTGGTGCTGTTGAAATCCTTAAGCTTGCCGTCCATTTCCAGGTTGTCTTTTTCCTGGAAACCCGTGTACAGGTACGCCTGGAATATGGGGCTCTTGGGCTTGTGCCTCAATGCCTGGATAAGGCCCGCGTCGTTCAGCTTGTGAAGGATTTCCTTGCGGATGGTTTCCAACGTGGTCATGTCGGAATTCAAGAGGATCATGCCGATGCCGCTACCGTCGCTCAGGTATCCAAGTACGTCGATGAACTTGAGATGCGAGAACATGGTGAGCAGGCTTATTCGCCAGGTTCTTTCGACCGTGCGCGAAGGGCTGCCCCAACCAAAAAAGTCATACTGGTGGGAATAAATCTTTATGAACAGGAAGGGACGGCGAGTTCTGTTTGCACGAAGGAATTCTTCGTTGAGTCTTGCCCTGAACAGTCGTGCCGGATAAACAATGTTTTTCAACCTTTGCTCGTTGAGCAAATTGTCAATGGCTGGATTTGTGGCTTCTTGTTCCATGCTCTACAATATAGCATTCTTTTTTTTGATATGTATTTGTTTTGTTGCTTTTGGTGTATAATTCTTTTTTCTATTATTGGGATGTAAAATTTTAACTGGAGACGCTATTATGTTGCGTATAGGCTTAATTGGTACTGGCACCGTCGGTGGTGGTGTTATTCAAATTCTCGAACAAAAAATCGCCGAATACAAGGAAAAATTGGGTGTCGAAATGGAATTGGCTTGCATTTGCGCCAAGTCCGACGAAGAAGTAGCTCCTTACAAGGCAAAGGGTTACAAGACTTCTACCAACGCCGACGAAATGATTGCCGGCAACGACATCGACGTGCTGGTGGAACTGGCCGGTGGCTACAACATGCCCCGCAAGTGGATTCTTGCCGCTCTCGAAAGCGGTAAGCATGTGGTGACGGCCAACAAGGCCCTCCTCGCCAAGTACGGCCACGAAATTTTCCCTCTTGCAGCCAAGAAGGGCCTGCATGTGCTGTTCGAAGCTGCTGTCGGTGGTGGCATTCCTATAATTCGTAGCCTTCAGGAAGGCTTGCTCGGTTCCACGGTCGAAAGCCTCAGCTGCATCATCAACGGCACTTGCAACTACATCCTCAGCCGCATGGCCGACGAGGGCCTGGACTTTGATGTCGTGTTGAAGGACGCCCAGAGGCTCGGCTTTGCCGAAGCCGACCCGACTTTCGATATCGAAGGCATCGACTCCGCCCACAAGACCGCCCTCCTCGCAAGCCTTTGCAGCGGTCATCGCGTGGATTTCGAAAAGATCAACGTTACCGGTATTTCCAAGATTACCGCCCAGGATATCGCATTTGCCAAGGAACTCGGCTGCTGCATCAAGCTTCTCGGTATCTACAACCGTGACGGAGACCGCGTGGACGCCCGTGTGCATCCGTGCCTCGTTCCCATGGACCATCAGCTTGCCAGCGTAAACCGCGTCTTGAACGCCGTTTACCTGCAGTGCGACAATCTGGGCGAAACGCTCCAGACCGGAGCCGGTGCTGGCCGCTTGCCGACCGCCTCCGCCGTAGTCGCCGACTTGGTCTCGCTGGCCCGCTCGACCGACATGGGCAGCCGCAAGGCGCTCCCCATGGGCTGGTTCAACGTGGAAAACTCCGCTACCCTGGTGCCTATCTCCGAAACGACCGCTCGCTACTACCTGCGCTTCACCAGCCGTGACGCCTGTGGCGTGCTTGCGAAGATTACGAGCATTCTTGCCGAGAACAACATTTCCATCGAGACGATTATCCAGAAGAACGTGAAGGACCCGGGCAAGGTCTCCATCGTGGTGATTACCGAAAAGACTCTCGACAGCAAGGCGAGCAAGGCCGTCGATGCCGTGAACGCTTTGCCGGAAATCGTGGAAAAGAGCCAGGTCATCAGGTTCCTTGCTTAGGACTTTGCTTTTTTGTAGTTTATAGCGTATGTTTCGAGCTAGCACATTGGAACGAATCCTCCTGGTCCTGTCGGACTTTATCGCTTTGACGATATGTTTCGTCGTGGCGTTCTGGGTGCAGTTCCATAGCGGCCTGATTGCCGACAAGTTCGACCCGACTCGCTCGTTTGGCGACTATTGGCAGGTCGGACTTGTTTTGAACATCGGCTGGATTGTGCTTTTTGTGTGCGCCGGTCTTTACCGTTCGTGGCTGTTGATGTCGAGAACGCATCAGATTCTCCGTGTACTTAGGGCGGTGGTCATCGGTGTGGTGCTTGTCATTATTTGCCTCTTCGGTGCCGAATTCATTGGAAAGTTTGTCGAAAACCAGCCTATTAGCAAGGGCTACATTTATGGGTCCCGTTTCCCGTGGATTTTCATATATGGTGGCTGCGCCATGATGCTTGTGGCGAGTTTCCGCATGCTGATTTATTTGTTCTTGCGTGGTCTTTTGCGCTTGGGCTATGGCGCCAACAATATGCTTGTATTGGGAGCTACCGAAGCTGGCAAAAAGATTGCCGAGGCTTTGGCCAAGACTCCTGCTCGCGGTCAGCGCGTGGTGGGCTTTGTCGACGAGCGGTTCCAGGTGATTCCCCACGATTTTGCCGGAGTCCCTGTTTTAGGCAAGTATTCCGATTTGCCCTCCCTTGTGAAGAAGTACAAAGTAAGTGGAATTATCATTGCTCACGACAGTGCTTCTCCCCAGGAAATCATGCGCGTGTTGGTTTGGGTCTGCGAACTTCCGCTGCATATCTATATTGTTCCCGAACTTTATGGCGTTGTGAATGGTCAATTCAAGGCGAACCTTGTGTATGGTTTTGAATTGCAGGAACTTTTCGCCTTTACCATGCCTCCTTGGCAGGTACAGGTCAAGCGTATTATCGATATCGTGTTTGGCGCATTTTTGGGCTTGTGCTCGCTACCGGTTTGCCTTTTTGCGGCAATAGCGATTAAGCTCGACGACCATGGGCCGATATTCTATTCCCAGGAACGCATTGGCCTTTATGGCAAGCCTTTTACGGTTTACAAATTCCGCACCATGCGTACGGATGCCGAAAAGTTCGGAGCCCAGTGGGCGACCAAGAAGGACCCGCGAATTACTCGTATCGGTCATTTCTTGCGCAAGACTCGCATCGATGAACTTCCGCAGATACTTTGCGTGCTCAAGGGCGACATGAGCATGGTGGGCCCGCGCCCGGAACGTGCCGTGTTCATCAGCCAGCTTCGCGAACAGATTCCCTTTTATATCAGCCGCCTCAAGATGAAACCCGGTCTTACCGGTTGGGCTCAGGTGCGTCATCATTACGACACCAGCATTGAGGATGTGCAAATCAAGCTGCAGTATGACATGTACTATTACGAGAATATGAGCCTGCTTTTGGATTTCCAGATTCTTGTACGTACGGTTTACGTTGTTCTTACGGGTAAAGGCGCGCAATAGCGCGAAACTTTCCTTTGCAGTTATAAGGAACGAATTATGAATTACGAGAAAATCGAAGGATGTTCCATTAAAAAAACACATAATTCATAACTTATAACTCATAATTCATAATTAACCGAAGGTTTAAAATGTACGGTGATAATTCTACTCCAGTTTTTCCTACAGAAGATGCCCTGACCATGATCCGCTTGGCTTTGGCCGAAGACGTGCGTACGGGTGATGTCACAAGCGAATGGACCATTCCTGCAAAGCAAAAGCAGCATGCCCGCCTGATTGCCAAAGAAAATGGCGTGTTGGCCGGGCTTCCGGTTATCGCTCTTGTGTTCAAGGAACTCAAGGCTAACGTCAAGGTGACGCTCCACAAGAACGATGGCGACGTGGTGAAGAGCGGCGATTTGATTGCTGAATTGGACGGCTCTACCCGCGACCTTTTGGTGGGCGAACGTACTTTGCTCAACTTTGTCCAGCAGCTTTCCGGCGTGGCTACCGTGGCCCACAAGTTCCAGGAAGCCCTGAAGGGCGGAAAGACCAAAGTCCTCGATACTCGTAAGACGATTCCTGGATTCCGCACTCTGCAGAAGTATGCCGTGCGCATCGGTGGCGGGAGCAATCATCGCATGGGCCTTTTTGACATGGTCCTGGTGAAGGATAACCACATTGCCGCTGCCGGTGGCGTGCTTGAAGCTTTGGCCGTGGTGAAGAAGAACAATACGAAGAATCTTCTCGTAGAAATGGAAGTGGAAACCCTCAATGAATTGCGCAAGTTGCTGAACAAGGGTGTCGATGTGATCATGCTCGACAACATGAGCAACAAGAGCATGGCCAAGGCCTTGAAGATTATCAAGGACAGCGGAGACACTTGCCTGGTCGAAGGTTCCGGCAACATGACTTTGGAACGCGCCAAGGAAATCGCAGACCTCGGACTTGACTTTATCTCGGTGGGTGCTTTGACCCACAGCGTGAAAGCTCTCGACATCTCCATGAGAATTTAAAGTGAAGAAGCTTCCGCTTACTTTTGCTGTAGACGTCGGAAACTCCCACACGGTTCTGGGTATTTTCAAGGGCGACAAGGTCGTGGACCATTGGCGCCTTACCACGCGCAAGGAAACGACCAGCGACGAAGTGATGAACCGCATTGGCGGTCTCATTCGCTTTTCAGAAATCAAGCCTAGCGAAATTACGCATGTGGGCCTTTCGACGGTGGTGCCCGTTCTCGAACGCCCGTGGATTAAGGCCTTGCAGACTCTTTTGAAGCGTCCGGTGCAGGTGGTGAGCTCCAAGAACTGTCTCAACTGCCCGATTGCCTATCCGAACCCGGCCATGCTGGGTGCCGACCGTCTTTGCAACGTGATTGCGCTCAGGGACCGCGGCTTGAAGGATGCCATCGTGGTGGACATGGGAACAGCTACGACTTTTGACGTGATGAAGGACGGCGGTTTCGCTGGCGGTATCATCATTCCTGGCATCAGCGCCAGTTTGGACGTGCTTACCGAGAAGGCTGCAAGGCTTTTGCCGGTGAGCATCGAATGGCCCGACAAGGTGATTGCGAATAATACCGACGATGCTATCCGTGCAGGGCTTCTGTACGGATTCATGGCGGAGCTCGAAACGCTTGTCGCAAAGATTAAAGCTGAAATGGGCAAAAAGAATGTTCCCGTATTTGCTACAGGCGGATGGGGCCAGATGGTGATGGGACATTCCAAGGTCATCGATACTTACGACCCGTACTTGACATTGAACGGTGTACGCCTGGTGGCTGTCCGCGGAAATGCCGCCGCTGCCGAAGAACATGATGCCGAAGAAGAATAGGCGCCGTGCTTCAGGTCCTCGGCTTTAACGGCTGATTTTCATTTTTTTCTTATAAAGCTCGGCGCTCATTGTGCTCTGTTCGTAGCTCTTTTGTTATATTATCGCATAGATTTTAATTGGAGTTCTTATGCGTTGCTTAGTTACGGGTGGTGCCGGTTTTTTAGGAAGTCATCTTTGCGAAAGACTTTTGAACGATGGTCACGAGGTCATCTGTCTCGACAACTATTTCACGGGTCGCATGGCGAATGTGGCGCATCTCCGCGACAACAAGAGCTTTGAACTGATTCGTCACGATGTGACGGAGCCGATTCTCTTGGAAGTGGACCGCATTTTCAACTTGGCTTGCCCCGCAAGCCCCATCCACTATCAGTTTAATCCGGTGAAGACCATCAAGACGAGTGTGATGGGTGCCATCAACATGCTTGGCATGGCAAAACGCGTGAAGGCTCGTATTTTGCAGGCGAGTACAAGCGAAGTTTACGGCGACCCGGCCGTACATCCGCAGACGGAAGACTACTGGGGAAACGTGAACCCTATAGGCATCCGCAGTTGCTATGACGAGGGCAAACGCGTGGCTGAAACCTTGTTCATGGATTACCACAGACAAAATAACGTGGATATCCGCATTGTGCGCATTTTCAATACGTACGGCCCTCGCATGCTCCCGAATGATGGACGCGTGGTTTCAAACTTTATCGTGCAGGCTTTGAAGGGCGAAGACTTGACTATTTACGGCGACGGTAGCCAAACGCGTAGTTTCTGCTATGTGGATGATCTCATTGAAGGCTTCGTGCGCATGATGAACCAGGATAAGATTATTGGACCTGTGAACATCGGCAATCCGGGTGAATTCACCATGCTGGAACTGGCGAACGAAGTTCTTGACCTTACGGGCTCCAAGAGCAAGATTGTGCATAAGCCGCTTCCTGGCGACGATCCGAAGATGCGCCGCCCGAACATTGACCTCGCGAAGAGCGCTCTTGGCTGGGAACCCACGATTCCTTTACGCGAAGGCCTGAAAAAGACCATCGCCTATTTCGACGATTTGTTGAAACAGTGATAAAAGGCTTATTTGCAGCCGACGGCGCTGCAAATGGGACAATTTTCGGCTTTATGCCCGCGCGCTTTGCATTCGTTACGACCAAAGTAAATAATTTGCAAGTGGCGTTTTTCCCATTCTTCAGGCGGAAATACTTTTTTCAGGTCGGCTTCGGTCTTTTCGACGCTGCTTCCGTCGCTTAAACCCCAGCGTTCCGCTAAACGGTGAATGTGCGTATCGACGGGGAAGGCCGGCTGCTTGAAAATATGGCTCATGATGACGCTTGCCGTCTTGTGGCCGACCCCGGGGAGACTTTCGAGTTCTTCGAAAGTCTGCGGAACGCTGCCGTCAAATTCTTTGATCAGCGCTTGCGAAAGCTTGAAGATGTTCGCGCTCTTGGTGTTGAAAAATCCGCAAGGCTTGATGATTTCGGCGATGCCGTCTACGCCCAGTTTGAGCATCTTCTGCGGAGTGTCCGCCTTCTTGAAAAGGACTGCCGTCACCTGGTTTACGCGGATGTCGGTGCATTGGGCGCTCAGCACTACGGCCACGAGCATGGTGAAGGCGTTCGTGTAGTTGAGTGGAATGGGCGGATTGGGGTACAACTCGTCCAATTTTTTTCCGATAAAGGCGATTTTTTCTTTTTTGCTCAACATTTTGCTTTTGGCCTGCGCGTCAATGCTCTTCGTGGCGGGCATGCTTCGCAAACTATACGTCGCGGGTGAAGTCCTGCTGCATGTTGAAACTCGGCATTTCGTCGTGGGGGCGGCCAATCTGCACGGCAGGGACTCCTGCGTAGGTCGTATGTGCAGGGACGTCGCTCACTACGACAGCACCGGCGCCAATCTTTGCACCGTCGCCGATGTGAATGTTGCCCAGCAACTGGGCGTGTGCGCCAAGCATCACGCCGTTTCCGATTTTCGGGTGACGGTCGCCGACTTCGTTGCCGGTACCGCCCAAGGTGACTCCGTGCAAGAAACTCACGTTGTTGCCGACCACTGCGGTTTCGCCGATGACGATGTTCGTGGCGTGGTCAATCAGAAGACCATGACCGATTTTGGCTGCCGGGTGGAAATCCATGCCGAACTTGCGGCTCATGATGCTCTGGAGCATCTTGGCGGGGAAGGTGCGGTTTTCGCTCCACAGGATGTGCGCCATGCGGTACGTCTGCAGACCCTGGAAACCCTTGAAGAACAGGAGCGGTTCCAGGTAACTGGTGCAGGCCGGGTCGCGCATCACGGTGGCATTCAAGTCCTTGCAGGCGCTCACGAGGAGTTCCGGGTACTTTTCGTACAGGGCGTTGAACATCTTTTCGAGTTCGTTGCGGTCGATGACTTCTCCGGCCAATTGACAGGCGAGTGTAACGGAAAGCATTTCCGCAAAATTCTTGCGGGAAAGAATCTGTTCTTCGAGCATGAGTTTGGAAAGAGGCTCCTTGCTCACCAATTCCACGGCTTCGTCGCGGATGTGCTTTTCCATTTCTTCGATAGTCATGGCCGCTAATATAGAAAAATACGGGTGGGTTTTGGTAGGGCCGCTAGTGCGTTGTCGTGGCTGTGATGCGTTATTTATAAGAGTGCCTGGGCCGGTATCCAGAACCATGTGGGCCTAAATTCGAGCTCGTAACAGGCTTCATAAACGGCCTTTGCCAAAATGTACGGCTCTGCTGCCTGTAATATCTGATTGGGTGATATGCCTGAAATTCGACTGTACCCGGCGATAAAGGCTTGTTCTGCGGCGGAACTGTCGCTGTGGGCGTTCGCTGCGGCGTATCTGAAACTGCGGAGCATGCCTGCGATATCCACGGCGGGGGAGCGCAGTTTGCGTCGGAATTCTAATGGTCGAGTCGGTTCGCCTTCGAAGTCGATAATCTTGATTCCCGGAGTTGTTTTCGTAGTGTCGTCGCTGTTGGATTGTTCTACCAGTACTTGGCCGAGGTGAAAATCCCCGTGAATGCGCTGCGGCGTGAAAATGTCGGCGGCGCTATTTGACTCCGGACTTTCCGCTCTTGCCTTTTGATGGATGCAAATCTTTTCGAGTTCCGGAAGTCGATCCAATACTTTTTGAAAAAGATCCTTCGGCCTTTTGTCGGCGTCGGTGCCGCTGTCGTCGCTGGTTTCAATCGCCTTCTTCAATAATCCGCGAAGTTTTTCAAATGGAACTTCTTCGGCATGGCTCTCCGATCCGTCCAAGTTTTTTAACGCCCGGTGCATGCGTGCTGTGGCTGCTCCCAGTTCGTCGGCCAATTCCGTGTCCATGGAACTGTTGAATACGCTCCAAGCGTCCGAGACTTGGGTCAGGTGTTCTTCCAAAATGCCGATGGTGTAGACTTCGCCGGAGTCGGCCTTGTAGCTGCATCGCGCAAAAAAACGAGGAGTAGCCTGGAAATCGGCTTTGTTCAGGTGCTCCATGATTTCGACTTCGGGGTGCGTGCCCGCCTGCAAACGCCTGAACAGCTTGAAAAAGAATTTACCTGGGCTTACAAAGGCGGAATTGCTTTGCTCCAAGGCGAAAGGCTTGACAGTCCTCAGGTGTTTGGTGGGCAGAATGCATGCAGCCTTGAAATTGAAGAATCCTTTTTCTGTGGGGAAAATGCTTTCGGTGGCGCCGCCGGCAAAGGCTTCTTCCAGAATTTTGCCCATGAAATTTTCGTTTTCGATAAAGGTGTAAAGATCGCGTGTTCCGTTCTCGAACAGAATTTCAAGTATGGCGAGGAGGGTGCCGCCGATAGATATGGAATCCATTTCGCGGATGGACCTGATTTTTTCACCTTTCCCCATGAACCAGCGTTTGTCGCTGATGTTTGAAACCTTTATCATGAGGTTAAAGTTAGAAAAGGGTTGGAAACGTGGCTTTTAGCGTCGCTCGGGCAAGGCTGGAAAATATCCCTGCTTGCGGAGCGTCGCGAGAATTTTCAGTTGGTTCTCTTCGCTTTCGTTTGGCATTCCGTCGAGTATGAACTGCGGAATTCTCTTTTGGGGGCGAAATTGTGGCGGAACGTCGCTCATGTCGGCCAGCTGCCAGGCGATGAGGAGCTTGTCTATAAAGGTTTTCCAGGGAAAATGGTCGCTGCGGGTCAAGGTAAAACGGCCCGGTTTTTTGCCATCGCGGCCGTCCATGAGGAGTGACCCGTCTTTATAGCATGCAAAAAGCGCAGCCTGCCGATTCTCGTTATGAGTGGCGGGCTGCGCGATAATGTCAAGTATCAACTGCACGGGGGCCGATCTTAAGCGGCAAGGAGCTCACGCTGGATTTGAGCGTACTGGTAGTGAGAAATTGCGGTAATCTTCAGAACCAGATCTTGGGCCAGGCCTGCACGAATGAGGGCCCTAGCGTAGTTGAGCTTGTCCATGTATGGAGATGTCATAGGAACCTCTTGTTGATTGTTAATATTATGTTTACATATTCTAAAGTAGTATTTTTTTGGCAAAATAGTAGTCTTTTGGCGAAAATAAAATAGGCACTGTATCAAATGTTCGCTTGAATTTGATACAGGTCACAAAATTATTTTATTGAACTACAACAAGTTACGAATGTTGTTCGTCTTGGTTGGAATGAAGTTCCGAAGAAGTTGCCGTGTGATTTGAATCACTTGCGAAAAACGTCATTTTTCAAAAAAGGAAAAGTTTCCCGTGCTTCTTGAATAACGTTTCTTTGTAAAGTTGCTTGTACAATGCATTCTTTGCAAGGGGATGCCTTCACCAAAATTTCGCCCCACGGATCGATGATTTGCGAATCGCCGGAAAACATTCCATCCAAAGTAACGCAGTTGACGGCGGCGACGAATGCCTGGCTTTCGATGGCGCGAGCCTTGAGAAGCGTTTCCCAGTGCTCCCTTCGTTTGGCGGGCCATGCGGCATGCACTGTCAGGAGGTCTGCTCCGCGGAGTACCGCACTACGATACAATTCAGGGAATCTCAGGTCGTAGCAAATGGACGGGGCTACGTTGAAATCGTTGATTTTAGATAAAGTAATGTCTTGGCCGGCGATGAAATTTTCTCGTTCCGGAAAGAAAGGATGTACCTTGTCGTACCCTGCAGTTTCACAGTCGCTTTCGGGTGAGAATACGCCTACATGGTTGGTCTTTCCCGCTTGTTTTTTACACATGCCGCCACCGATGACGGTGCAGCCGGTCTTTCTTGAAATTTCGGCTAAAAATCTGGGAGTCTCTCCAATGCTTTCGCCGCTGTAAGAATCCCCGAAACTTTCGGATTGCTGGGGAATGTAGCCGGTATCGAACATTTCCGGGAAAAGGATTAGGCTTCCTGCATCGGGGCGTGCTTCGCGTACAAGAATTTCCGCTTTTTGCAGGTTCTCGCTCTTTTTGCCGGGCTGGGATTCCATTTGTACTAGGTAAACTTTTAGCATACTTTAAATCTAATATATTACTTCAATAGCTTGTAGTTTGCTAAATTAGTATATATGAGTTTCCGTATTCTTTGGATAATTGCCTTTTGTGCCGTTTTCGTTTTTGCTGCGACCCCTACCGATATCGTGGGTGTGGTGCTGGAGGCTGAATCCGACTTGCCGCTGGATGGCGTGCAGATTACCTATCGTTCGGGCAAGGTCCTTGGGCGGACATCTTCGGATGGTCGTTTTGAATTTACGGTGGATTCCAGGAATGCTTCGTTGGTTTTCCAAAAAGAAGGCTACGACAGTGTTTATGTCGATCTGCAGGATTTTGCGGACGTACTCGACATGGTGGTGACGCTTTCGAGCAATCTGCGTGACCTTGGTGCGAGCACCATCGTGGGTGGAGGTGAACCGGTGAAGTGGGAACCGGAACGCACGGTGTCGGTGGATAAACTTGAAGATGCCGCCGGCATGCGTTTCGACCTGACGGAACACTTGAGCCAGATGCCCGGCATTTCGGGACAGAAGGATTTTAGCAGCGCTTTGTACTACGACGGTTCCCGCGCCGGTGACGTGGCGTACCATCTGGGTCGCTTGCGCATTCCCAACATGCGTCACCTCGATGTGGGATTCCCTGGAAACCTGTCGATTGTGAACCCGCATATTTTAAGTGGCATCGAAATTCACGATCATTATGGTTCCGGCCCTATCGGGCAGGGCTTGGCTACATCGGTGCAGTACCTTCCGGAACAGACCAAGGGGGATTGGGGGCTCAAGGGGGCTGCCGGGCTTACCGTGCAAGAAGTCGTCCTGGATGCGCCGTTCTTTATCTGGGATAGTTTCCGCTTCGCTTTCCGCAGGCTTGACGACGACATGCTCAAGAACCTTGGCGAGAAGTTCTTTACGGAATTTAAGAAGCGCGACGGGGACTGCGTGGATGACTGTCGCGTGAAGTCGTCCGATCCCTTCGACCTTACTGCTTACGATGTTTATGCCCAGTTGAACGGTTCCGACTCCATGGGCAATACCTGGGCATTACGTACTTTGTTCAGCCATGACGATTACTCCATTAAGCAGGATACTTCGACCGCTTACGACAAGGTGAATTCCATCGACATTATCGAAGGCGAACAGGAGTATTTGATTGTGGGCGCTGAATACGCAAGCAAGTTCGGCACTAGCGCTCATGCCGGTTTTGTTCGTGAATTCTTGAGCGATACGCTGCGCGATACGACCGGCTTCAGAAATACGATGGGCACCACGGATGCCGCCAAGGCCTTTATCGACGGCTACGAATATACGCATACAACGATTAGCGGTGGACTCGACAAGAATTTTAACGGCCACATTCTCGGTGCCGACTTGAGTGGAGCCTTGCTTTACGAACAGCAAATATTGGAACGCAAGTATCCGGACTTTGGCGGAACGCAAAGCGACGATTACGAGACGGGAGTGCTTTCGGGTACGGGCCGCTTTGACTGGAAACAGGACTATTCCGAATATGTTCTTTCGCTTGGCGGCGTGGCCGATGCCGTTGACCACAAAGCGGCCCCCACGGCTTCGGTGGATGCCGAAAAGAATCTATCTAAAAAGGATTCCGCCTATTGGCGCGTGTTCGGAAATGCCGCTTACCGCAGCGACTGGAAGCCTTATTACGATGACGGTGATTTGACGGGTCGCCTTGAAACGGGAACTTCTGCAAAGCTTGGCCTTGGCTACCGCTCCAAGTATTTTGAAGCGCAAACATCGGGCTTTGGTCGTTACTACTTCGATCCGCTGTTGCCTATGCCCAAGGCTTACGCCCAATATAAAGACGTGACGGGCGTCGACTATGCCTGGGTGCTTGGCGGCTCCGCAAAGATGGAGTGGAAAACGTCGCATCACTTCTCCATGTCGAGCAACTTAAGCTCGGTATATGGCGAATACGAATTAGATGGAGGCAGCTCGATTCCCTGGGAAGCGAATTCCAGGCTGGATTTGCTTTCGCATTTCCGCTATTACCCGCGCAAGGATTCCATGATTTCCGTGATACTCACGCACCATGCCGCTTGGCACAGGCCGCTGTATTACTACGCCATCAAGCCGTCCACTTCTGCGACCCGCGAAAACGGAACCCGTCGCTTGAAGGATTATCACGAGTTCACCGACTTGTACAGGACTGACGTGCGCGTGAATTTGGACCTGCAAAACAAGAAATGGTATTTCCGCAATGCCAGGTTCTATCTGGAACTGGACAACATCTTCTCGAACCTCGATGTCGCTGCGCTCAAGTTCCTCGGTTCCGAAAATGCACGCGAACGTTCCTGGGTGACTCGCGATAACGATGATAATTCGAACAATGGCTATGATCTTGTTCCCTTTATGGCAAAGGGCATGGGACTTTACTTCCAGTTTGGCGTAGAAGTCCAGTTCGGGGATTAACCTTGCTTTTGTTGATTCTTTTCTTGTGCTGCACGCTGTGGGCGCACGAAACGGATAGCCTTTTTGTTCCTCCCAAGCCAGAAAAGCCCTTGCGCTTTTGCACCGCGGCAAAACGGTGGGTCGAATATGCGAGCCAGGATTCCAACATGGTCGAAATCACGCGCTTGCATGGCTTCAAAATGGACCTGCGTTATGGAAGTTTCAACAACGTAACGGGCCATGATTTGTATTGCGGAATACAGCGCGCATTTGTTCACAAGGATGCCTTGCCGAAATTGAAAAAGGCGGCTACTTTGTTGCAAAAGGAAATGCCGGGCGCCGTATTCGTCGTTTACGACGCTTCCCGCCCGATATACGCCCAGGAGGCGCTCCGCAAGACCGTTCGCGGAACTCCGTATTCCTCGTTTGTCGCGTCGCCCGGAAAGGGCGGCATGCATAATTTCGGATTGGCCGTCGATATGACCATTGCCGACAGCAGCGGCACTTTATTGGACATGGGGACGGATTTTGATTCGTTTGAACGATGTGCGGGAAGTGTAGGTGAAGAAGACGCTTTGGCGTCGGGCCGCTTGACACAAAAGCAGGTGGACAACAGGAATTTCTACAGGTCCATTATGAAGCGTGCTGGATGGACTCCGTTGAATAGCGAATGGTGGCACTTTAATGCGTACCCGAGCAAGTATGTACGCGAACACTATACAAAATTTGAATTGTAGTTTTAAGGCGATGCGCTAGACGGGCAACTGCTTGATACTGGCGCGCTTCAGCCTGTCGTTTAGTGCCATTCCTACGCCGGTGTTTGGAATGGGGTCCACAAGGATGAGCTCGTAGTCGGGCGTATCCAGGTCGTGCATGAATGCGTAAATCTTGGCGGTGGCTTCTGTAAGGTCGCCTGTTTTGGACAAATTCACTGTGGCGGGGATAGGGCCTTCCTGCGTGCCGAACGCGATTCTTGCCGTTTTTTTCGGAAGAACGTAGCCTTCGGGAACTTTACCGAAGTAAAGCGGAACTTGCGGCCTGTAATGCGTGTCGCACTGACCGGGGGCTTGCATGGCCTGGCCCGGTTTCGAGGTGGATTCCTTTACCTTGACATCGCCCAGAATGTCTGCGAACATCTCTGGAGTGATGGCTCCGGGTCTGAGAACCGTGGGTTCGCCGACTAGGGAGATGATGGAACTTTCGACACCTACGGAGCATGGACCGCCGTCGACGATGCCTGCAATGCGGTCGGCGAGCTGTGAGGCCACATGTTCGGCCGTAGTCGGGCTGACATGCTTGAAAAGATTTGCGCTGGGCGCGGCCAGCGGAACGCCAGCTTCTTGGATGATTTGCCTTGCGACCGGGTGGCTCGGGAAGCGTACGGCAACCGAAGGGAGGCCGCTTGTACACAAGTCCGGAATGCAGTCCTTTTTGGGAAGGATCATGGTCATGGGGCCGGGCCAGTAGGTGCGGGCGAGCTTGTAGGCCGCTTCGGGGATGTCCTTTGCGATATCCGCGAGTTGGCTGATGTCGCAAATGTGAACGATGAGCGGGTCGAACGTGGGGCGTTCCTTGGCCGCGAATATCTTGGCTAATGCTTGGGGGTCAAAAGCGTTTCCGGCGAGGCCGTAGACGGTCTCGGTGGGGATGGCGACGACTTCGCCTGCCTTTAAAAGCTTGGCTGCTTTGCTGACACTTGTCCAAGGAGGGTATTGCATTGCCTGCAAAGATAAAAAAAAGGATGGCGTTTAGCCATCCTTTTTGCAATGTTTTAAGTTGCTCCCTTAGGTGTTTTCAGCAGCAGTTTCGCCTTTGGGTTCATCCTTGGGCTCGTCTTTGCGGCCGAAGGCGAAAACCTTGTCGCAGGCGGAGTTGAATCGCTTCCAAATCTTGTCGGAATGTTCACGAGGCACGGCGCCCACTTCTTTCCACAGACGGCGAAGATGTTTCACCTTGTTCATGGCGCCGCCGACGGTGGCGTCACTCAAGTCGGTCAAAAGGTCTTCGGCCTGTTCGCAGAGCAAAGCCTTCTTTTGCAGGTTGTTCTGGCGAGCCTGTTCCTGAATATCGAGCTGGTCACGACGGCGTGTGAAGAAGTCGTCGCAAGCTTCTCGGAAGCTCTTGTAGATGAGCAAGTCGTCAATGCCGCATGAACCGAGGGCACGCCATTCCTTTTGCAGGTCGCGCACGGCGTCGGCGAGCTGGTTACTGCCTGCGCTTTCGGCGAACTGCTTCACCTTTTCAATCATGTCCTGCTTCTGCTTTTTGATTTCTTCGAGCTGCTTGCGCACGCTTTCATCGGTTTCGGCACAGCGGGAGAGGAACTGGTTGATGACTTCGCTGAAACGGTCGTTGATGGTCTCGATGGATTCCTTGGGAATCATGCCGATGGTTTTCCATTCTGCTTCGATGCCCTTGACAGTCTCGATGACTTCGCTCGTAATGTTGTTCATGTCGAGCGCTTCGAGCTTTTCGCAGAGTGCGTTTTTCTTGGCGAGATTTTCTTGCTTGGCGGCATCCATTTCCACGAAGTGGCTGCGCTTCTTTTCGAAGAAAGCGTCGCAGGCGGTGCGGAAGCGGTTCCAAATGTCGTCGGACTTGCTCTTGGGTACTGGACCAGTGGCTTTCCACGCGTCTTGCAACTGTTTGAGCTTGTTCGATGTGGCGTTCCAGTCTGTGGATTCCTGAAGAGCTTCTGCCTCGACGCAAAGGGCGACTTTCTTGTCGTAGTTGGCTTCGCGGTTGGCGTCTTCCTGCTTCTGATTTTCCTTGTGCTGGGCGTAGAATGCGTTGGTGGCAGCCTTGAAACGGTCCATCAAAGCGGTAAGGGATTCTTTCGGGACCATGCCGATGGTTTTCCAGCTTTCCTGGATTTCTTGCATGGCCTTGAACTTGTCCTTCCAGAACATTTCGGTGTTTGCCACCAGGTCTTCGACCTTCTGGCAAAGTTCTTCCTTGCTGGCGAGGTTCTTTTGACGCTCTGCCAACTGTTCTTCGATGAACGGTGCGCAGTTCTGCTTAATTTGTTCAAACAGAGCCTGGAACTTGTCGCGGAATTCCACGAACTTGGTGCTCGAGGTCGGACCGCAGTTCTTCCACTTGTTGCTCAAATCCTTGAGCTTGCTAAGGACATCCTGGCTGGCCGGTTCCCTGGACAAGGCTTCCATTTCTTCGAGAATGGTGGCGCGGTCGTTTTCGTTGTGCCAGGATTCCCACTGACGCATTTCTTGGAAGCGTTCCGTGGCGGCCTTGTATTCCAACCAAAGGTCGTGGTACTTGAACTTTTGTTCGCCAACGATTTCCTTCCATTCGTTGTATGCGGCGCGGAGCTTTTGGCTCAGTTCCTTGAAATCTTCGTTTTCGTCAAAGGCCTTTACCCTTTCGATAAGGGCTTTGAGCTTTACGGAATTTTCTTCAATCGTCTTCTGGAAGTTTTCGTTGAAGTTCGTAATCTTTTCGCTCATGGTATTGCGCAGGCTGTTATAGGCCTGCAGCACGGGGTCTTCGCCTTCGAGAAGCGGAAGTTTTTCCCATTCGCGAACAATGGCGTGCAGATGCTTCGAGGTCGTTTCGTTGACGTCGGTGTCGGCCAGAGCTTTAAGCCGTTCCAGCAGTTCAGGACGGACGGATTCCGAGACTTCGCCTTCGACATTTTCTTCTGCGGGCTCGGGTTCCTTTTTCAAGAGGTCCTGGGCCTTGAAGAATGCCTGGTTGAACCTGCGAATGCTGGCGTTGTCCATGATGGACTTGTTGTTTTGCCAGTCTTCGATAATGGCGTTAATCTTGTCGGACTGTTCCTTGGCGTTGCCATCTTTGAGAATGGCTTCGAGTTCGTCGAGAATTTCGGACAAGTGCTGCTTCTTGAGCTGCTTTTCGGCTTCGGCCTTTTCGGCGGCGATGCGTTCGGCATCGGCTTCGTTCACGAACTTGATGAAGCTTGCGTAAATTTCGTCAAGGGAGGCTTGTGAAGATCCCATGCCGAGAGCGGCGGCTTCTTTCATCAGTTCTTCGAATTGAGGACGGATGTCGAGCGGATTCTTCTGTGCGGCGAGGAAGTGGGCTTGCTGGATAAGGGCGTCGCGCTTGCTTTGGAGAAGTGCAAGAGCCTTGCGTCCGCCGTCAGCGATTTCTTCCTTGACGCGGATTTTTTCTGCGGCAATCTTTCGCACGGAGGTGTGCTTGGAATTCTTGGCGACATCCTGGAGGAGGGCTTCCGATTCCATGCGTTCCACGGCAGCCTTGGCGACGTCTTCCTTGGCGTCTTTCATGGCGGCCTGGGCGAGGACGTTGGCTTTGCTTGTTCTCTTTACAAGTTCAAGGCGAAGTTCGGAATTTCCAATGGACTTTACCAGGTCTTCAGCAAAACGGGTATCTTTGACATCGTCGACAAGAGCGAGAATTTCTTCGTTTACAACTTCACGGAAATTCTTGAGCTTTTTGGAAACTTCTTCGAAGTAGCGATTTTCTGCCAAACGGCGAATGCCGGCTTCGGCATCTTTTTTCGAAATCTCCAATAGGGAGGGAATCACGGTCAGCTTTTTCAAGGCTGCTGCTCTAACCTCGCTATTCTCGTCAGAAAGGGCAATACGTTCAAGGGTATCTTGCGTATCCAACTCCTCGACTGCCTCGAGGCGTTTTTCGGGGTTGGAATTTTGCCACTTCGGTTTAAATGCATCCAATAAGCTCATAGGTATCTCCAATAGGTAGGCGGACCCTTTTGGGGTTCGTGTATGATAATCTAAATAAAAAGATTTAAATACGTTTAAGAAAATATTGGTTTTTTGGCAATTAAAAGGGGGTAATTTGGGTGCTGATTACCTATCTTTACCCTTACGATGGCAAAAAGAGTACCAAAGACGGAGGCCCCAGAGCAAATTCGGGCAAAAATCAAGGCGGTGAGCCTTGACCGTTTTTGCGAAGTGTACATCCCCCAGGCCCCGTCGGTATTCACTTATGGCGTCCCTCAGGGGATGCAAGTGGAACGCGGAAGCGTGGTTTGGGTGCAACTTGCCACAAGGAAAAAGCCTGCCCTGGCTGTGGTTTCAAAGGTCCTTACGGAACGCCCGAACTTTGACGTGCGGTGTGCTTATCCGCATGCGTCGGGGTACGTGTTCGGCGAACGCTTCATGGACGCCCTCGAATGGGTTTCTCGTTATTATGTAAGCACGCCCATGAAGGCTCTGGACGTGTTCTGGCCTGCAGAAATTGAAAAGTACCTGGATGCGGTTTTAGAAGCGCGAAGCGCAGTAGACAGTAGGAAGTTGGAAGTAGACTGTGACGATGATGGCGCTGCGCTCGAGAATGAAGAAATCCCGCCGCATCCCGAGGCACCGGCCTTGACGGATGAGCAGAAGGTGGCGCTTGATTCCCTGGTTGCGGACTTGGACGGAAAGGGTTTCCGCGGTACGCTATTGCATGGCGTGACGGGTTCCGGCAAGACGCGAGTTTACCAGGAACTGGCGTACGAAGCCTTGAAGCGCGGATTGCGCGTGCTTATCCTCGTTCCTGAAATTGGCCTTACTCCGCAGACGTCCAAGCGTTTTGAAGATTTTTTGCAGGTGCCCGTGCGCGTTTTGCATTCGGCCCTTTCTGCACCGAAGCGCCGCGAGGCTTATGTCTCCGTGCTGACGGGCGATGCGCGTGTTGTTCTCGGGACGCGCAGTGCGATTCTTGCTCCGTTCGATTTTGACGTGGTGATTCTCGACGAAGAACACGATTCCTCGTTCAAGCAACAGGATCCGGCTCCGCGCTACCACACGCGCGAACTCGCTTTCCACCTGGCGCATAAGTATGGCGCGCTCGTTGTTCTTGGAAGTGCGACCCCTTCGCTTGAAACTTTCCGCAATGCTGAGGCCGGGAACCTCAAACGCCTTACGCTCAAGAACCGCGCGACTTCGGCTCCGCTCCCGCAAGTGAAAGTCGTCGACATGGGGAAGGTGAGGCAGCAGAAGGGAATTCTTCTTTCGCCCGACTTGCGCGATGCGCTTTCGGAATGCATCATGGCCGGGAACCAGGCGATTGTGTTGATGAACCGTCGCGGGTATTCCAAGATTCGCGTCTGTTCCGAATGCGGCGAAACTCTTTATTGCAAACATTGCCATGTCCCGTTAGTTTATCATAAACAGTATGGCTCGTTGATGTGCCATTACTGCGGTGTGCTTTATCCCGTGGATTCGCCTTGCCATGAATGCGGTGCCGAAACCTACGAGTTCGTGGGTGGCGCCATTGAAAAACTTGAAGAGGAAATTCTCGAATGGATTCCTTCTGCGAAAGTAGTGCGCATGGACCGCGATACCACGCAGAATGTGGGCGCCGTTGAAAAGATTCTCGATTCCTTCCGCAAGTGCGAATACAATATCTTGCTCGG
Source organism: Fibrobacter sp. (assembly GCA_024398815.1). Lineage (GTDB taxonomy): Bacteria > Fibrobacterota > Fibrobacteria > Fibrobacterales > Fibrobacteraceae > Fibrobacter. The sequence continues at coordinate 38,573 of JAKSIL010000009.1, read as the reverse complement.
GACGCAGATGGTCGCGAAGGGCCACGATTTTCCGGGCGTGAGCCTCGTGGGCGTTGTGGGTGCCGATTCGGGCCTCGGATTCCCGGACTTCCGCAATACGGAACGCTTGTACCAGCTGTTGAGCCAGACGGCTGGCCGTGCAGGCCGCGTGGGGCAGGGCGGCAAGGTGTTCATCCAGACGCTCAACCCGAATGAACCTGTGATGCAGTTCGCCATCCGCCACGATTACGACGGCTTCGCGAAAAAGGAACTCGCCGACCGCAGCGACGCTCTGTACCCGCCGTTCTGCAAACTCGTCGAAGTGAATGTCGGCTCCAAGGACGAATCGCTTTTGCAGCAGACGCTCAAGCGCCTCGGCGACATTTGCCGTAGCGAAAAATCCCTGATGGTGCAAGGCCCCGTGGAAGCGTTCATCCCCGTGGTGCAAAATGTGTACTGGTTGAAACTTTACATCAAGACGAACGACCTCGCAAACGTTCGCCGAGTGTTTTCGCCGATTGTCAACAGCCCGAAGCCCTGGGTGATGGGTGTTGAAATAAAAGTGGAAATAGAGTAGGGCGAGTCGTTCAATACTGGCCGGAAGGGCTTACAAAAGTCTGTTGAATGGCCTTCCTGGTTTTTGTTTCTCGCTGGAACTGCCCAATCTTATGGCGAAGATTCATGTCGTAATCTTTGTCGATGACGTATTCGTTCTACAAAGATGGCGAATTGCCGAAAGAGGCAACTATAAAGAAATTCTTTATAGTTCAAAAAGAAGGGGCAAGAGAGGTCCCTTTCGTCCGTTTGATACTGACCGTACAAATTGTTATTTGCCAAAAGCAAATAGGTAATTTAGCATAAAGTAAAAACGGTTGTTTGACGAATCAAGGTCTTTGCACACGAGCCCTTAACATTTTTTTTGCGTGATAATTTATTTTGCACGTACTGCGGATAGTTTCACAGTTTCCGCCAGGGCGTATTGCGCGTTTTCGTTCCGGTGGTAATTGCGCATGACGGATTTCATGTCGAGGCAAATGCAGGCGATTTTGTGGTAAGGGCGGTTACCATCAGCTTGTGCCCCATCGACATTTTTCCAGTCGCCATAGATGAAGCCTCTGGTTTCCATGCCAGGCAAAAATTGCGTACTGTTCTTTATTCCAAGCTTGTAATACTTGAAATCAAGAATAAAGACCGATTTCGCGGCATCGCCAGCAATGTTACTTACGACTTTTGACTATATTTTCAACAAATTTATTTTTTCCCACAACGTTATAATCAATCAAGCCAAAGCCTTAAACAAAGAAAGAAATATGAAACAACACATACTGGCTTCATTAACCGCAGCCATCGTCCTGCTTTCAACGAATGCCCTTGCCGATGATATCACTCTTTCGGGCAGTACCAATTATAGCGTCGAAGACGGAGACGTTTTAATCGGCGAAACCTCAGGTACAGTCACCATTGCCGATGGTGCAACGGTAACACTTTCTAACGCTACGGTTAACGGAGGCGTTATATGTGAGGGTTCCGCGACAATTATTCTTGTGGATGAAAATATCGTGACGGGTGCAAGTCAAAAAGCGGGCATTCAAATCGGTAGCAGCGGTACAACGCTCACCATCAGTGGCGACGGCTCGCTAACAGCGACCGGTGGAGAATCGGGTGCGGGAATTGGAACTGGAATGTGTATGGATAGCGACCCAGAACTCGCAAAAATTGGAAACATTATCATTAAAGGCGGAGTGGTAAAGGCAATAGGCGGCAAGGATGCCGATGGCATAGGTACGGGTTATACGGATCCTGATTGCACGAGGGAGATTGGTTCGATAACAATATATGACGCTGTTGACATGGTGGATGCTTCGAGTGTTGGAAAAGATATTATCTATATGCACGATAATACTGATGTGTCTGAAAGCAAAAAGGATTATTTCAACATTATTGAAAATGGAGAACGTAAAATCATATATATAGGAATCCCAGCTTTTGATGTCGAGGCTCAGACATATACAGGGGAAGCAATTACACCAAAGCCAACGGTTTCATTAGGTTCTCTTAATTTCACCGAAGGTGTTGATTATGAATATTCATATACCAACAATGTAAATGTTGGCTCTTCTGCAACTGTTACGGTTACATTCAAGGGCGATTATGCGGAGTTCGGTTCTGTTTCAAAATCCTTTAATATCACGAAGGCTACGCCTACAGTTGAACCCCCGACTTCTGCCAATCCGAAGTTCGCTGGTACATGTGTCGCGCTTGTTACCGCCGGATCTACGAACTTTGGAACGATGCTTTACAGTTTAGATGATGATGATGATTACTCGGAAAATATTCCTTGTGCGGATAAAGGCGGCGATTATACGGTTTACTATAAGGTCGAGGAAAGCGATAACTGGTTTGGTGCCGCAGAGAGTGTTGAAATTCAGGTGCCGGTTCGTGTTGATGTGACCGTGGTTGGCGACGGTTCTGTAAGTGGCTACGATCCCGACGAATTCTACCCTGTTGGTACAGTACTTACCCTTACCGCGGAGCCGGATGAGGATTACAGGTTTACCGATTGGGATGATGATTTTAACGCACCTGCTGAACGCGAATGGACTGTTCTAGCGGATGCCAAGGACAATGAGTTGACAGTGAACTTCCAGCAGAAAACTGTTTGTTATGGTGCGGTTTGTGTGTACAATGATGGAATTAATGAGGTTGAAGCGACTATTGACGGTGATTCCGACATCCCCTGGTCTATTCCCGAAAAGATTCGTGTGCAAAGGGTGAACCTGAACAGAAACTTTGCTCGACAGGGATATTCCACAATCGTTCTTCCCTTTTATTTCGAGGAGATTGAGGTCGATGAAGCCGAATTCTATGAACTGGACGGAGTCTCTTTCGCAAATGACAGCTGGAACGTGTCTGTCACGCCTGTATCGGAAATTAGACCCAATACACCGTACCTGATTCATGTTATGAAGAATACTGTTTCCTTTAGTGGGGATATAGCTCTGCGACCTATTGACGATGATGTGGATTGTTCTGTAACTAAGAATGGCTGGGAACTTCGCGGCACCTATGAATACAAGGTCTGGAAAGATGGCAATTCTGAACTTGGCAGGGTCTATGGCTTTGCTGCCGAAGAACGTGACGGAGCTAGTATCGGACAGTTTGTTAGGCTTGCCTACAACGCCTCTGCAAAGCCCTTACGCGCCTACCTGTATTATGCAGGGGGTAACTCTGGAGAATCTCGCAGTATGGCTCCCGCACAGTTCAAGGCGGCTCCAGCCGTCGCAAGTATCGATGAACTCCCTGAATCCATGGATGTGGTCATCAGGGGCGAAGAGGGTACAACGGTCATCGGAACCATCAACACCCGCACCGGTGAGTTCCGCTCCGCAGAAAATCGCTGGTTCGACCTGAACGGCCGTTTCCTCGGCAACAAAAAGCCTACCATCAAGGGAACCTACTACAATAATGGAAAGAAAGTCATTGTCAAGTAAAAAGGGGAACAATATGCAGAAGAAAGAATACAAGACTCCGAAAATAAAGGAAATCAAGCTCAAGTCCCGTGCAAATCTGCTTCAAAGCAGCGACAACGACGGTTATTACCATGGATCTATTTCACATAACGATGTCAATAGCGTAGTTGTATTAGACCCGAATAACCACTCTTAATTTTTCCAGTCGCCATAGATGAAGCCCCTGGTTTCCGCGCCGAACAGCAGACCATGCTCGGCAACAGCTCGCTTGAAAAGCTAGCCAGTCCCGACCATACGTTTCGTCTTGACACAGCCTTTGTTTTAGTGTACATTTGTATATATGAAAGAAGCCCGTCCTGAAGATAATTCCATATTGCTGTACAAAGATGAAAACGGTAAGACAAATGTATCTGTCCGTTTCGCCGACGAAGATGTTTGGGTGACCCAGGTCCAACTTGCGGAACTCTACGAGACAACGCAACAAAACGTTAGTCTCCATATCGATAATATTTATAAGGACGGCGAATTGCCTCGCGAGTCAACTCACAAGGATTTCTTGTTAGTTCGGCAAGAAGGTAAGCGGAATGTTCAACGCGAAATTGCACATTACAATCTCGATATCATCATCGCCATCGGCTATCGCGTGCAATCCCCGGTGGCGACTCGCTTCAGGACATGGGCCACAACGCGCCTGCATGAATTCATCCAAAAGGGTTTTGCACTGGATGACGATCGATTGAAAAATGGCCGCAACCGCTATTTCAAGGAACTGCTCCAGCGCATTCGCGACATCCGTTCATCTGAACGAAATTTTTATCAGCAGGTGACAGACATTTACGCCACCGCCATAGATTACGATCCGCGAAAAAAGATTACGCTGGACTTTTTTGCAACCGTGCAGAACAAATTGCACTATGCCGTTCACGAGCATACAGCAGCGGAGCTGATTTACGAACGTGTGGATAGCGAAAAACCGTTTGTCGGCATGACAAACTTCAAGGGAAACTACGTTACCGAAGACGATGTAAAAATCGCGAAGAATTATCTGTCAGAAAAAGAATTGCAGCGTTTGAACCTGATGGTTTCACAGTTCCTGGATTTTGCAGAATTGCAAGCCCTGGACGAAAAGCAAATGCGCATGCAGGACTGGATAGACGCCCTCGACAACCAAATTGTCATGAGTCAGCGGAAACTCCTCGAAGGCAACGGCAAGATTTCTCACGAAGACGCCATGGAAAAAGCGCAACGCGAATACAAACTCTTCAAGCGGAAAGAACTTGCAAATCTGAAAAGCGACTTCGACAACTTTTTGGAACTTCGCGAAAAGATCGCTTCGTATAAAGCATAGGAGATTCCCTGAAAATCGGGGACAAACGCCTGATACCGGACTTTTGCACCATAAAATGCGCGAACATAAGGCAATGTTTTTAAGCAGATTGACGTTGTTGTGGAATTTAGGTACATTATATTATACAGGAAGGCTTTTTTATGAAAAAATTTGCATGTCTTATACTGTTTGTGTTCGTCATGGTGCTTCTTGATGCCTGTGGCGACGATGGCGACGATTCTATCTCGCCTCCGGACGGGAATGAGTCTTCGCCTGAAGATGTCCTGAGCAGTAGCGATGCGCAAGACTTGGAACAACCGCCCCTTAGTAGTGTTATGTCCGAAGGTGTAGTATCCTGTTCTTCTGTTTCGTCTAGTAGCGTATCGTCATCTTCGGACATGTTGAGCAGCAGTCTTGCGGAATCCAGCAGTTCTTCAAAACCCTTTACAATCGATGACATGGAATTTGTACAAATCGGCCCCTATGAGTTTGCTGCCAAAAACTTGAATATCCCTGTAGAAGGCAGCCGCTGTTACGACGACTTGGAAGAAAATTGCGAACGTTACGGACGCCTGTATACATGGGCTGCGGCTTTGGCCATAGATGAATCCTACAACTTCAATATATATAGAGAACTAACTGAACCTTATCAGGGTATATGCCCCGAAGGGACTCATATTGTCACTTATGATGAGTTGGCGGATCTTTTTAATATATTGGAAGATTCAATAGATCCGGATAAAGATGGAATAGATATAGCTGAAGAAGATGATGTGATAAAAAAACTCAATAGGGGTCAAGGTGGCTTTTTCGATACCACAGGAACCTTTGTTGGTATTGATTCTGTAGCCGGTCTATGGATTGCCAATGAATCGACTATAAATACTCCCGACTACGCCTGGATGATTACCTTCGAAAATGACACCAAATTCGGATATGACTCCTACATTACTATTTTCAATAAGACCTTTGGTGCATTCGTTCGCTGCGTTAAAGGGAAGGCGTACACCATAGTTTCTTCCTCTAGCGAAGCAGAAGTTCCTTCGTCCAGTTCTAAGGCGGACCTTACGCTAACGGTTGCCGAAGGGTGCGAATCTGCTTCCCGCGAAAATTGGAAATACCTCAACCCTGAAGTTGAATATGGTTGCATCAAGGATTCCCGCGACGGGAGGTATTACAAGACTTTAGTCCTAGACGATCAAATGTGGATTGCTGAAAATCTGCGCTACGTGCCGGAGAATAAAAAAATCCAAAGTTGGTGCTATTCCGAAAAGGATGGTGAATGTGATGAATTGGGCCGTTACTACCATGGTAACGCCGTTACTGCCAATCCGGGAATTTGCCCTGAAGGATTCCATGTCCCAAGTACGAGTGAATTCAAAAAACTTATCAAGTACGAAGAGAAATCCTTGATTTCTGTAGACGGGTGGAGGCAACAGTATCTTTCGTTTGAAGGAGACAACGCGACAGGAATGTCGTTCCTTCCAAGCGGGGTTCGTGGCTACGATGATGGGCTTGGGGCTGGCTGGGAAACGGGTGTGTTCAGTTGGGTAGATGTATCCGCTTTCGCCTGGACAAGCACCTCGGATCACTTCATGGGTTATTATCACTTTACTGTAGACAATTACAGTGATATAAGTTTTGCCGGAAAGGCTCTCGGTTTCGGAATTCCGATCCGCTGTGTTAAAAACTAGGTTTTTGCCTGCTTCGTCAGCCCCTCGGAAACTGCATTTTCACTGCCTGATTGCTTTTTTTTAGCCTGTTTTGGGCAGCTTTGACGAGTTTCGCCAGTTGTTTCTGTGCGTCTGAGTTTGGGGAGTAATTGCGCATTACGGATTTCACGTTGAGGCAAATGCAGGCGATTTTATTTTAAGTTCCCGTCATGGGCGCTTTATCCGCATACCAAAGTTCTACTTGAGCATAATTGTTGCTAGGACAAGCAATAAGATTTACATCAAATTTTAAGGAAGGTTTTAAAGGACCGTCTCCACTATGGATCCGCATCGAAAAAGACCAACCTTCATCTAACACAACTTCTATCGTGGTTTTTGAACTACGTTTAAATCCCATTTCTAAAAATTTAGTTGGCATTTTCAACCTAGGAATATTTATTCGAGATTTCTCTTGCCTCGGTCATGAGAGAATGCAAGCATTCTCTCGCGACGCTCTGCATCTAGTTGTCCTTGATGCAACGGACAGAAAGCCCTTCGGCCTTGTTGACGCTGCCCAGGCTCGCACCGTCGTTGTCGTAGAACAAAGTCACTTCGTACGCGGGGTTGCTGTAGTTCTCAGTAGAACTCCAGAAGTACGCGCTATAGCCCTCGCGGCCGTAAATCCCACGGTTGTACCTGTTGGCGGCAGGAAGCGCCGAGAACCCGAGGGAATCCGTTCCGTTGCCGCTACTAAACCAGCCTGTCGCGGACTTGAGCTTGGAACCCGCCGTATTTGAAGACGTATATTCCGTAATGGAACCGTCAACGGCCACAATCAGGGCCTTCCATTCATCATTGCTTGGCAAATGCCACCCCTTGGGGCAGATGCCCCGCACCAAGATCGCTGAGCTAGCCGATGCAACTCTACAAGTCTTGCCATAGCCGCAGCGGTTGCTGCCCACGCTGTCCATGGCCGCAGCCCAGGTGTAAAGACGGCCGTACTTGGCGCAGTTGGCAGGGTCGTTGTCGTAGCACCAGCTGATGGAATCGGAGGTGTAAACATCATTGTTATAGGAAAAGTTATAGGGAACGCCGGTGTAGGCGTAGTTCAAGTTCTCCGCCATCCACACCTGGCCACCGATTTTAACCGTCTTATAGACTTGTCCATCGCGTTCATCGGTAAACTCGCCATAATTAATGTCCGGATTCAAGTAATCCCAAGCGGTTTTGCTAGACCCCTCGACATCGCTCGGGGTGACACTTGAAGAACTAGAGTTGCTGGATTTGGTCGATGTTCCTGCCGAAGAAGGATTGTCCTTGCTGTCGCTGGAGTCGTCGGTCACTCCGGCGGGATCGTTGGACTTGCTGTCGCTGGACTTGGCACTCGATGAAGAGAAGTCGCAGTCCATCTTCTCGATGAGAGTCCCGATGACCCAGCCGTTGTCGCCATCGCACACAGCCATGTCATGGTATTCCGTCAGGTAGGTGGCAACGCACTTCTGACTCTTGCCGCAGTCGTAGTCCGACAGTTCCATGAATGTCTCGACGGTGTCAGGAATTCCACCACGGTTGCCGCCATCGCTAGACCCGCTAGTGGAACTATCATCACCGCAGGCGTTAAAGGCGAACAGCGCAAAAGCAACTGCGCTCACTAAACCAATTTTCTTTATCGTATTCATTTTAAAACTCTGTTAAAAGTGGTTATGCGCAGGGATTTTGAAAATGGATGCTAGTCCTTGATGCAGCGGACGGGGTAAGCGCTCTTTTTTACGTCACATGTATAAGTAGTTGCAGACTCCACGTTGTATGAAATATTTGCAAGACACGCTTTTTGTCCAGTATCACCTGGGTACCCCAACCGAGCCTTGACCTGGTCTGTTGTCCAGAAGAGAGCCTTGTATCCCACTTCTTCAGAAACAGTAGTGAAAGACCTGAAGCCTGCGGGAATTGCGGAGAAGCCATAAGCATCCGAACCTGTAGGCACACCCTTATACAATCTCCACCCAGATTCCGCTTTGAGTGATGTCCCCGCGACAAGTCCCCCTCCTACAGCATTGAACAAAGTATTCCATTCTTCAACACTAGGCAAATGCCAACCTTGAGGACAAACTCCCCGAACGGCATCGCCAAGAGTGCATTCTATGCCATAACCACACCCCGCACCATCGGCGGAGAAAACCTGGGAAGAATCCAAAGCGGCACTCCATAGATAAAGTCTTCCATATTTGGAACAAGAATCGGCTACGTTGTTGTAGCAAAAACTGGAAGAGTCTTGCGTTTGCGTAGATTCGTTGTATGTGTAGTTCAAGTTTTGAGCCATCCACTCCTGGGATCCTATTTTTACAGTTCTGTAAGTTTGCCCATCACGTTCATCAGTCAGCACCCCTTTTACAACAGTGGATGGATCTACATAAAGAGGATTCGAAGAAGGTATGACGCTTGAAGATGAAGATAGTTCTTCTGTAAATTCCAAGTCCTTCACGCAGCGAATGGAAAGTGCATAACTCTTTGCACTAAGCCCTTCAGTTTCATTTAGGGAGGTTCCTTTGAAAATGTGGGTGACTGCGCGACCGTAGTCGTAATGTTCTTCGCTAGATGTCCAAAAAATGGCAATATCGCCATTCTGTTCGTCTTTGTCACGGCCTTCACCTCTGTACACATACCCGGCAGGAAGCACAGAAAAACCGTATGCGTCATCGCCACCATAAGCATTGTTCCAGCCATTGACAGACCGCAACGCCTGTCCCACACCGTTGTTATAGCCAACGGCACCAAACAAGATGTGCCATTCATCATTATCTGGCATATGCCAGCCAGCGGGGCAAACTCCCCGAACTTTCAAGCCGGTAACACACATGGGACCATCACCACATCCAGCACCATCGGAGGAGAAAACCTGGGAAGAATCCATGGCTGCGCTCCATAGATAAAGTCTTCCATACTTGGCACAGGAATCCGGTTCGTTAAGGAAGCAGAAACTGGAAGAATCTCGCGTTTTTGTAGGTTCGTTGTATGCATAGTTAAGATTCTCGGCCATCCAGGTCTGGGTACCGATGGTTACTGTTTTATAAACCCGACCATCGCGGGAATCGGTAACAGACCCCTTTACAACCGTTGAAGGGGCGACTATTCCTGTGCTGCTAGAAGAAAAACTCGGAATGACAGAAGAAGAGGATTTATCTTTACTGCCCTCGTCGTCGTTAGAACCGTCAGCCCTCATGCTGCTCGACGACTTTGTAGAATTCGGCTTTGTCTGGTCGTAGGACTTGAACCACTTTTCGCCGTCGCATTCGTAGTTCTCTTCGAGTTCGGTCACATAGACCTTCTCGCCGATGACATCCATGCTGCACTCGTATGTCTCGAGTTCTTCCATGTCGGCCACTTCGGCGGGGAGCCCCGTCCCTTTCGGCGAAGACGACCCGTCGTCCCCGCAACCGATAAACGCAGCACCAAGCACCCCCGCAAGGGCGCAGACCGTGAACTTTTTCGCGAATGTATTTTTCATAGGGAAACCTTTTGGAAATTACTCGGAGTCCTTGAGACAACGGACGGAGTCCCCGTAGTGCTTATGGTTGCTGTCGTAAGTCAGGAGCGCACCGTCGTTGCGGTAGTCCAAACCCATGACGTACGCGTAGTAGATGGTTTCCTCAGTAGAACTCCAGAAGTACGTGCCTTTGCCCCAGTAGTTGTAATTCCCAATGACGTAGCTCCTGTAGCCGGCAGGAAGCGCCGAGAACCCGAAGGCATCCTCGTTGGTGATGCCGCTGTACGACGACCAGGACCCGCGAGTCGCGGACTTGAGCTTGGTACCCGCCGTATTTGAAGACGTATATTCCGTAATGGAACCGTCAACGGCCACAATCAGGGCTTCCCATTCGCTTTGACTGGGCAAATGCCAGCCCTTGGGGCATGCACCACGAATATCTCCCTCACCAAGGTTGCATGCATGATCAATACCACACTCGTCCTCCGCCCTGCCCACTGCTGCAGCCCAGGTATAAAGACGACCGTAAACAGAACAATCGCCTTCTGTAGTTCCGATTCCACCACCGCACCAGCTGTTTTCCGTCTCAAAGTTCAAGTTCTCGGCCATCCACACCTCGGAATAGCCAGTGCCCGCGGGGGCGATGGTCACCGTCTTGTAAATCTGTCCATCACGTTCATCGGTAAACTCGCCATAGTTAATGTCCGGATTCAAGTAATCCCAGGCGGTTTTGCTAGACCCCTCGACATCGCTCGGGGTGACACTTGAAGAACTAGAGTTGCTGGATTTGGTCGATGTTCCTGCCGAAGAAGGATTGTCCTTGCTGTCGCTGGAGTCGTCGGTCACTCCGGCGGGATCGTTGGACTTGCTGTCGCTGGACTTGGCACTCGATGAAGAGAAGTCGCAGTCCATCTTCTCGATGAGAGTCCCGATGACCCAGCCGTTGTCGCCATCGCACACAGCCATGTCATGGTATTCCGTCAGGTAGGTGGCAACGCACTTCTGACTCTTGCCGCAGTCGTAGTCCGACAGTTCCATGAATGTCTCGACGGTGTCAGGAATTCCACCACGGTTGCTGCCATCGCTAGACCCGCTAGTGGAGCTATCATCGCCGCAGGCATTAAAGGCGAACAGCGCAAAAGCGACGACACTCACCAAACCAATTTTCTTAAACATTTTCATATTAAATCTACCTCTAGTCTAACACTTCAAATCTAAAAATTTGAACTTGAAATTCAATACTTTTAAAATGGCGAGTGAAATTTTTTCTCAACTCTTTGGAGCGAAATTTCTCCATATGTCTCAATGTGTGGCATATAAAAAATTTTCTGATTTGGGAAAGGAAAAATGTGCAAAAATGAGTCAAAACAAGTCTTGGCAGGTTTCTGGGCTGGCTCTGTCAAGCCAAATCGTACGCGGGCCGGTTCCGCATCCATAAGTTTGCATAGGAGGGGCGCGCTCTGTCGGGCCTGGCTGTACATTCCTAAAACCGGTCCGCTAATAAAGATTTGCGGAAATCCAACCAAAAATGCGGTTTTGTTTATAAATATATACGAAAGAGGGGCTTACGAAACTGGAAACGTTTGCTATGGCGCCCGATTTGTACAGATTGGCCTAGCAGAGCCGAACGGTCATTTTCGCAGCGTTTTGGCAGTCTTTGTAAAAAAGTACGAATTAGCCTGACAGAGCCTACTTAAGCGATACGATCTTGCTCATGCCATTCATGCGGACAATGTAGCTACCAGGGGTCTGTAAGGTAATGCTTGTCGTTGCATCGGCTAGCGACTTAGCCGTAACTAGGTGACCAAGGCTATCGAATATGCGAACAACGCCACCCTGCGTGTTTGTCAGCGTGAGAGTCATACCGTTTACCGCGAGGTTGAACGTAGGCTGTACAGCGTTCCTAACAAAATCCGTTCCCTTCGAGGACGAAGACGCATCCTGTTTTGCAGAGGAACTGCTAGACGGAGCAACGGAACTGCTCGATTTCGCCTGTGAGCTACTAGACTGAGCCACCGACGAACTGGACTTCACTGAAGAGCTAGACGGAGCAACGGAACTGCTCGATTTCGCCTGTGAGCTACTGGACTGAGCCACCGACGAGCTGGACTTCACTGAAGAGCTAGAAGGAGCGACAGAGCTGCTCGATTTCACCTGAGAACTGCTGGACGGAGCCACAGACGAGCTGGACTTCACTGAAGAGCTAGAAGGAGCGACAGAGCTGCTTGATTTCGCCTCAGAACTGCTAGACGGAGCAACGGAACTGCTCGATTTCGCCTGTGAGCTACTAGACTGAGCCACCGACGAACTGGACTTCACTGAAGAGCTAGACGGAGCAACGGAACTGCTCGATTTCGCCTGTGAGCTACTGGACTGAGCCACCGACGAGCTGGACTTCACTGAAGAGCTAGAAGGAGCGACAGAGCTGCTCGATTTCACCTGAGAACTGCTGGACGGAGCCACAGACGAGCTGGACTTCACTGAAGAGCTAGAAGGAGCGACAGAGCTGCTTGATTTCGCCTCAGAACTGCTGGACTGCGCCACGGACGAGCTAGAGGCTACAGAAGACGAACTTCTCGTGTAGACAGGGATTTCTGCAAATTTCGGAGTTTCACCTGTAGCAAGCGCTTCCAATGCGCCCGCAAGGTAAGCAAGAGGTGCATTCCAATTGATAGCAACCTCATTAGTTGCATAACTACAGCTATTGTCATAATAGGCCGTTGCCGGATAAGTCCTAGAGTAGCTGCAATTAGTGCTAACATCACTATTATCCTTTTTCTGCGGACCGCCCACCAACATACCGGGCACAGGAGCTTTGATTCCATCAGCTTGCGAAATTCTGTGGTGCGGATTTTGCGGAGAATTTATTCCTATTCCGGTCACATAACTCATGCGAAGAGGATTCTTACCAACAAGGTAATCAAGAGCCCTTACCGCAGTATTATAATACTCCTTCTTACCGGTCAGGTAGTAAGCCTGCAACAGCCATACACCCTGATTCGCAGCAACACTATTGGAGCCCCAAACGAAATCGCTCGACTGCATCGGAACACCGAATCCCTTCGACGCGTATTGAACCATTCTATCCGCAGTCGCAATCAAGTCCGTATAAGCACCTGTACCAAAATCAACCTTGTAAATAGACTTTGCGTAAGTCGCAAGGCCATAAACATTCTGCCAAGAGGGAACGTCACCCGACGAACCTTCCTTCTTGTACGCAGGGTTTCCCGTAGAAACATAAAGCTCCGTTGCAGCAAACTGCACTTCATCTGACGCATCCGAATCTTCATAAGCCCCCGTTTTCACGCTCTTCGGATTTGTGAGATAAAGATTTCCCGGATGATTTTCCGCCCAACGGAATGCCGACTCAGCGGCAGCAAGGCATTTTGAAGCGTAGGAAGCATCGTAATTCTTATATACACGGGCTGCAACTGCCATCACGCCGGCAAAATCATATGTCGCAGTCACACTTTTTCCAATGATATAGCGCATTCCAGAATCATCCTTGGCAGGCATGACCGTACCCGGGAAATCAAGCCCCGAGAGTTTATGGTAAACACCGCCATCTTTTGCTTGCATCGTAAGCATCCAATCCAAGTTGTACTTGATTTCGGCAAGCAAATCAGGCAAATTGCCATCAGCAGGAATATTCCACTTAAGAGCCTTAAAATACTTGGGGAAATGTTCATACAACGAAAGAAGCGTATAAGTCGTAATACCCGCATTCACGGTATACTTTCCGTAATCGCCTGCATCATACCAACCCTTCGATGAAACTATTACACCCTCGTCTCCTGTAGACGAATGAATATGCACGGCAGTATCGGGGTGTCCCGCCGCACGAGCATAAGAGCCAGCATATTCTTCGGTCAATTCCATCGACGCACGCTGGTAGTAGAAGAACTTTAGCGAAGCCTTTAGCAGTTCTTCGTAAGGTTTCTCTCCCACCACCAAGTTTCTGTAAACCGTGTCAGATCCCTGCAAAACGGTATAGGTACCTTCGGTTGTAAGTTCCGAGAAATCGGCAAGTTGAAGCCACTGTCCACTCGGAGTATAACCCGACTGTTCACTTAACGGGACGGACAAAGCAACCTTGCCCGATTCATCGACAAACTTAATCGGATCTCCAGAACCATATTCTACAGCAAGTTCCTTGAAACCGTCCTTCTGGTAACCGATTTGCGAGGCATACACTGTACCGGGACACTGAATTTCACGTTCCTCAACGTAAACATTCTCGATAGCAAAGCCGCCGAGGCGTTTACCACCATTGATATAGAACGCACCCGACTGACTATTATCGCAATGGTTATATACATCGGACTCAAATTTTCCATCCAGACTGAACACATGTTCATAAAAAACATTGTATGGTTCAGCATTTTGCATCAGTCCCACATATACAGTATCCCAAGTAACGTCATCGTACAGGTAGCCACTCCCCTTAATCTTGTAAGAATGCCCCTTCTGCAAATACACGGGATATTTCGCCTGAATAGCATAAATTTTTGTATTTTCAGAATTAGACCAGAACTGAAGAACGACATTACCATCGTCATTTTCGACCAGTTTTGTATTTCCGGTACTGGTACTCGTTGGGAGAAGCGTCCAACCTTTAGTACTCCATGTGCTATCAAAATTTCCCATTCCACCAAGAGCGTCAACAACCCAATCTTCACCGTGAGCCGCAGAACTCAGCGGCTTTTCAGAAGAACTAGACTTTATAGAAGAACTAGACACGGCACTTGAAGAACTGAGTATAGAACTACTGGATTCTTCGCTAGACGAACTAGCATTCGGGTCAAAATAAGTTGCAAAGTACGAAGCGTCTCCTGTCACGGCAGCAACATCGGGAGTCCAGCCGACAAACGTGTAATCATCATGCGTGGGTTCATTTCCTTTGAATACCGGCAGTTCTCCATATTCAAGAGTATCTCGTTGCAGGACCGTACCCTGATCCAGGAATTGAACTGTATAGTAAAGGCTTTCATATTTTGCAGTTAAGGTCATTGCGGCAGTAAACTTCTTGCTCGCACCTGCGGCTCCCACCAGAGTTTCGTCATTATACCAGCCCAATAAAGTACGTCCCGCCTTAGGAGCATCCGGTAAGGTGAGCGTAAGGCTCGCCCCAGTCAGCACATAATCTGCAATACGGTTTCCGTCCACCACAAACGAAATCAATGTCGGTTCAGTACCCTTTTCAACAAAGAACGCATACAGGCTATCGTCCGCATTCACAATCGACTTGGCAGACACAATCTTGCCCTTCGCACTCCAATAGCCAAATTCCAAATCATCTTCGCCAGCATCTTCGGGATTCGGAGCTTCAGGCATATCAACAATACGACCAGAATCATCAGTATAGCTGGAGCCAACCGTATAAGTTTTCACGCTCAGGACCTTCGCTGAATCCAGGAACGTGAGCTTATAAATCGGATGGTGAACTTCATCTGCCCAAACAGGGTACCCCTTCCCATACTGAGTCCAACCACCACCATTTGCAACGGTTCCGTTGCAGGCATTCATGCGCCAGGCAAATTCGATATTTTGCATTTCCGCGGTCGTAAGCGCATTGCTGTTGGAAGCGTCGTCAATTCCCAACTTACTCCTGTCCGCAAAGCTACAACCCTTGACGGCTGCCACCATTCTTCCGTTAATCATCACCGTATCGGCAATACTGTAGTTACCACTCCCCTTCGAGTTTCCCGCCTGGATTGCCGCTATGGAAGAATCCTTCAACGCCCAGCGATGAATCAAGTTTCCTTTATTGATGCAGTTGGATACAAAACCCGAATAGGCAATCCCCGCAACCGCAGCACTAGAAAGTTCTTCGTTGCCGACCAACTCTACACGGCCTTCATTCACGGATTTCTTAACCGAACTAGCATAGGATGCGATTCCTGCAATCAAGGTCAGCGAAGAAGGCGTTTCCGGTTTAGCATAAAGCTCTCCCAAATTCAGTGATTCCGTAATGGTAGCCGTAGAAGAAAATCCAGAAATGCCCCCCATGTAAGCGTTTACTTTGCCCTTGCTGTTATTGACAAGTCTGATTTTTCCACTATTGGTCCCGCGCGAGACGTTTAGTTCTTTGGAAACATTCCCCACAATACCCCCTGCATATACAAAAGCAGCATTTTCAACGCTGTCCAGCACGATATCAATATTGCCATAGTTCGAAGCATTATCGATAGTCAACAGAGAATCATCGACATCTCCAATAATGCCCCCCACATGTATGGAAGACCATAGTCCACGAGGCAAAAGATTTCCCCTGTTGACGACATTCTTGACATAGTGTCTTGTTTTTGATTTTGCGTAGGCATAACCCACCAAGCCACCCATATAGACAGTATTGCCGTTGAGATTTACATTTGGTTCGATATTACCTTCGTTTACTGTATTCGAAATAATCACTGGACCTGTCGCATAAGAAATTATACCGCCTGCACACAACCCAGCAACATTGCCCTTGTTCAAAAGCCCATCCAACGTCCAGGAATAATCTTCCGCCAATGCAATAAAACCACCATTGTAAGTAATAGTATTCGGTTCACCACCAAGATTTCCCTCGTTAATGCTATTCAGGATTTTGCCGCCACCAGCACCAAATCCCACAAAGCCTCCGCTATATCTTTTCCCATCAACAAAGCCCCTATTCACGCTACCTGAAATCAATACCGAACCTTTAGCGGAATGGCCGATAAAGCCACCCGCATACCCAACCTGAGTATGTTTGCTTGAACGCGTAACAGTCGCGTTGTTTACGCTATTTTCAATCACCAACTTTCCATCAGTCGCACCAACAAAGCCTCCCGCCACAAAACCATTGATAGAATCGCGTCCCGAATAAACATCACCATCATTGACTGTATTACGAATATTTAACGGAGTTCCCGAATAGACTTCCGAGACGATGCCACCCGAAGTTCCATAAGTAGTGGTTGTCGATACGGTCGCATGGTTAATGCAACTGTCGATTGTTGTGCTGTACGAATTCCGCGAAAAGCCGAGAATACCTCCACAATAAGAACCTGTCACCTTACCAAAATTCTCGGAAGACAAAATTTGGATACCTTCCGAGGCCCCGATAAGACCGCCACAATAATCCAACGATGTCACCGTGCCATAGTTACGGCTATTCACGATAATTCCCGTATGTCCATGTTCGGCATCGCGCCTATTGGTCGTATATTCATACCTTTCGGCCCAGCCTACAAGACCTCCCACAATAGAATCCTTAACCGTTCCATGAAATTCACAATTGATAATAGAATCTCCATTAAAGACTCCGACGAGACCACCTGTCTGACTATAACTCTTCAAAAGGCCTTGAATCGAAGAATTCACTATCGTCAAATTCTTTACAACAGAAAAGGCACTCATCACACCGAAAAAACCGCTGCGTCCATACTTTTTAGCGGGGATATAGATGCCCGACACCTTGTGTCCGTTACCATCAAAAATTCCCTTGAAGCCCAAAGTGTCCGTCTTTTCATCGACGCCGATAGGCGTCCATTCGCATGATTCGGTTGATTCCAAATCGTCGCAAACAACGATATCTTCCGTAAGAATTGCATTGTAACCAAGGTTTCCCTTATTTACATTCGTAGCAAACCACGCCAAATTTTCCGGGGTTGCAATTTCGTAGAATTCCTTACCATCAATTTCGGTAACAGACGGTTTCTTTAACATGCCTTCCCAGTTAGCAAAAACCAGGGGGCATACGAATAGAAGGGCTGGAATCAGTTTTTTGAGCATAGAGTCCTCGTTGTGCTATAGGAGTAAATATAGCTTCAAACGGGCCCAAAGTAAAGAAAAAAACATTAATGTACTGAGTGTGAGCTAAAGCAAATTTTTTTTGGGGGCAAAAGGAGTATATTTCGGGTTGGAAAATATCACTTTTTGCAATTATAAACGGAAGGGACATTGAATCATACATTTCGTCTTTTAAGAAAGCATGACGATTCTTTAGTAGTAAATTGTCAATGGCCGTTGAAGACCTGGAAAAACTTAGGATTCAGCGGTGTTGGCGCCCCTGTTCCTGCGGTGACGTTTTCGCTCCGGGTCTCCTGTTTCCTGTTGTGCACAGAAAATGAGAAAAAATCTTATTTTTATGGCTTATTTTCATCTATTTTATGTTCGGAAATTTTTGGCTAGAATGGCATGGTGTGTGCCGTGCACGAAGTACCTTTGAAAAGGATGGAATATGGAAAACTTCAATTTTTACAGCCCTACGGAATTTGTATTTGGCCGTGACCGCGAAAACGAGGTCGGCGCCTACGTGAAAAAGTATGGTGGCACGCGAGTGCTTATCCATTATGGTGGAAAGTCGGCTCTTGCAAGCGGCCTCATTGACCGCGTCAAGAAAAGTCTCGAGGCGGAGGGTATCGGTTATTTTGAACTGGGCGGTGTGCAGCCGAATCCGAAGGACACGAAAATCCGTGAAGGCATTGAACTTGTCCGCAAGACTGGTGTTGATTTTATTTTGGCAGTGGGCGGCGGTTCTACGATTGACAGTTCCAAGGGCATTGCTGTGGGGGCGCTTTACGATGGCGACTTCTGGGACTTTTACTGCCGCAAGGCGGAAATCAAGCGCGCGCTCCCGGTGGGTGTGATTTTGACGATTGCCGCTGCCGGTTCCGAAGGGAGTGGCGCTTCTGTCGTGACGAAGGTGGATGGCGGCCTCAAGCGCGATATCGGTACCGATTTGGTTCGCCCGCGTTTTGCGATTGAAAACCCGGCGCTCACCTGCACGCTTCCGCCGTTCCAGACGGCTTGTGGCATCACCGACATCATGGCGCATACTTTTGAACGCTACTTCACGAACACCCAGGAGGTGGAAGTGGGCGACCGCCTTTGCGAAGCGATTCTCCTTACGATGATCAAGGAGGGCCCGCGTGTGATTGCTGACCCCAATAACTACGAAGCCCGCGCGAACATCATGTGGGCGGGAACTGTTTGCCACAACGACATTATCGGTTGCGGCCGCAGCCAGGACTGGAACAGCCACGCGATAGAGCACGAACTTTCGGGCTTGTACGATTGCGCCCACGGTGCTGGCCTTGCGGTGATTATGCCTGCCTGGATGGAATACGTGATGCACCACGACGTGATGCGCTTTGCGCAGGTGGCCACACGCGTTTGGGGGTGCCAGATGAATTTCGCGAATCCCGAAGTCACGGCCCGCGAAGGTATTTGCCGCTTCCGCAAGTTCTTGAAGAGCATCGGCATGCCGATTAATTTCGAGGAACTCGGCGCGAAGGAAGAGGACATCCCTCTGCTTGTCGATAAACTCAACCCGGGCGAAGGCTGGGGATTTTTGCCGCTCAAACGCAAGGACGTGACCGCCATCTACGAGATTGCGGCACACGCGACGATTTAATCGCTTGTGCGACTAGATCTGTATGGATCCCGTCACCGGCGTCGGCTCCAGGATGACGCATGATGTAAAGTCCTGGAGCGAAGCGATGTGCGGACAGCAAAGGGATTGTCACCCTGGAGCGAAGCGACGTGCGGACAGCAAAGGGATTGTCACCCTGGAGCGAAGCGACGGGGCCCAGGACGACTGTTGTAAAATAGCTTTCGAGAATGACTGTTATAGTTACTTCAGTTTCAAAATTTCGCGGAGTTCGTTCGCGGCTTTCTCAAGGTCGTCGTTCACGATTGTATATTCGTACTTGCCCTTGGTTTTTGCGAATTCGATTTCCTTCTTGGCGTTCGCGAGGCGCACCTGGATGACTTCCTCGGAATCGGTCCCGCGGCCACGGAGGCGGCGTTCGAGTTCTTCGGCGCTCGGCGGCATGATCAAAATGCCGGTCGCGTCGGGGTAGACCTTGTCGAAGTTCACCTTGCCGAAAACGTCCAGGTCAAAGAGCACTCGCTTGCCTTGGCGGAGCATGTCTTCCACGAAGAACTTCGGGGTGCCGTAGTAGTTGCCGTGGACTTCGTTCCATTCGATAAGGCCGTCTTCCTTGATGAGCTTTTCGAATTCTTCCTTGGTCTTGAAGAAGTAATGGACTCCATTTACTTCGCCTTCGCGCGGTTTGCGCGTGGTTGCCGAAATGGAATAGACGATGTCCGGGAATTCGCCGATGACTTTGTCTTTGAGGGTTGTCTTTCCGGCACCACTCGCGGCACTCATCACAAAAAGTTTGTTGTTCATTTTTTATCCTCGATGTACAGCGGGCGTTGTTTGACTTCGTCGTAAATGCGGCCGATGTATTCGCCGAGGATGCCGATGGTTATCAACTGTACGCCAGCGAAGAATACGATGACCGTCATGAGCGAAGCCCAGCCGGGAACTGTCGTTGCGGGGGAGAGGTATTTTTCGAGGATGGACCACACGAAGGCGGCAAAACCGACGATGGCGGCGAAAATACCCATGTAGAAACTGAGTTTTAAAGGTGCAGAACTGAATCCGGTGATGCCGTCGAGGGCGAGGCGTACCATCTTCTTGAGCGGGTACTTGGATTCGCCGGCGGTGCGTTCGGCACGGTCGTACTTAACGCCAATCTTCTTGAAACCGACCCAGCAGACGAGCCCACGCAAAAAGCGGCTGCGTTCCGGGAGGTTCTTGAGCTGGTCCACCACGCAGCGGTCCATGAGACGGAAGTCGCCGGTGTCGGGCGGAATGTCGATGCTCGTGAGTTTTCCTATCAGGCGGTAAAAACAGTAAGCGGTAAAGCGCTTGAAGATGGTTTCTCCCTTGCGCTTGTTACGCTGGGCGTAAACGACCTGGTAGCCTTCACGCCATTTTTCGAGCATTTCGTGGATGAGGCTCGGCGGATCCTGCAAGTCGCCGTCGATGATGACGACTGCATCGCCTGTTGCCTTGTCGAGGCCAGCGCTGAATGCGGCCTGGTGGCCGAAGTTGCGGCTGAAGTTTATAATCTTGTTGTTCGAGCCTGCTGGAATGAGGCCTTCCACGATTTCGCGGGTACGGTCCTTGGAACCGTCGTTCACGAAAATCAGTTCGTGTTCCACGTTCTTGAGTTCGTCTTCCAAGACCTCGTAAGTCTTGGCGACAATCTCTTCTTCGTTAAAAACTGGAATAATTACCGAAAGTAGCATGATAAAAACTTAGAAAATTAAGGAATCAAAACTGAATTTACAAAGTCAACATGGGTGCAGTCGATGCTTTTTTGGGGGATGGACTTGAGTGTTAACTTTTGGACGCCTGTAATATTGGCGGTAAGTGTATAGACGAGGCTGCTCTTTAAAACGGGGCTTTGGGCTAAAACGTTGCCGTCACCGAGAATCTGGATGGAAACGCCTTCGCTGCAAAGCGATTCGTCGTCAAGTCCGACGCTGGTCCTGAAACTGGAGTATTTTCCTTCGACATTGTAAACGGTTTCGGATGCTGCGTGCGTGCCGAGTCCGTTTTCGAATTTCTGGTTGTCGATAGTGAGCTTGTTCCCCTCGACGCTTTCGTTTTGGTGGAGGTTGCCCCATCCCTGGCGATGGCTTTCGTATTTCAAGTCGGTGAGAGGTATGGCTCCGCCTATCTTGTTAAAGTGGAACTTGGATATATCGACAACTCTCGAGTTCTTTTTCACGTCTTGCACGATGAACCTGACTTGGTTGTAGCCCGGTTGCAGTGTGTCGGAAGGAATGGCAAGTTCGCGGGCGCTTTTTTCGTATTTGCTGCGTTCCATGATTTTCCCGTTGAGTACGACAAGGATTTCCCAGTTGGCGGCGGCCTTGCCGGATTCCTTGAGTTCGTACTTGTAGCGGAGTGTGTCTATCACAATCTGGTTTACGTCGGTATTTTCTTCAAGCTCGTTCAGGTTGAGCTTTTCAGGGGCCTCGGCTTCGTCGAAGGAGGGCTCCTCTATGGCGATGATGTTCTTCGGGTTGTAGTTCTTGCGACCGTTGAACTTGGCAATTTGCACCCAGTAGTTGTTGGTGATGAGGATGTTCTTGACGCCCACCATGTCCATTTCGCGTTCAAACACGTCGCAGGTGGTGGCGATGCGGTGTTCCACGGCCTTTTTGTGGTAGGTTTGGCTGTCCCAGCAGTCGAGCCCGCGAATGTAGTACACTTCTCCGTTGTAGCGGGTGATCAGGTCTTGCAGTTGGCTGTCTTTCATTTGACGCGCCTGGTCGTAGTGTATGGAAGAAATTCCGTAACCGATGAAGTGCCAGGGACGACCGTAAATGAAGAACTTTTCCGTTTGGGGCTGTTCGTTCAGCCAGTTCCAAATTTCATGTTCCTCGATGGTGAGGTGGTTCCTGTTGTACATGATGTTCTTGTTGAAACTGTCCTTGTAGTGGAAGGTCCATCCGGTAAACGCAATGGCGACAATGATGGCGGCGGCTAAAACGCGTGCCGTTTTTTGGGATTGAATGAAGTACTGGATGGTATGGGCGATAGGGAGTGCTGCCAAGAACGCCATGCTCGGGAGCATGACCAAGCTGTAGCGCTGGTTGATTTGGATGCTGAAGTCGCCCGATACGTTTTCGAGAATCACATAGGTCTGGATGTGGTAAAGTGCCAGGAAAATCAAAGTGAACAGGTAGAACTTGTTGCCCTTCTTAGTATCGTAAATGGCGCGGAAAACAAGGTAGATGAGGCCAAAGAGGAAGAGGTAGTTGAAATAGGTGAGGAATGGATTTTCGAGTTCACCGTTATCCTTGATGGGGAGCGTCATTTCGGCCCAGTTCTTGGTCAGGTCTTCGAAAAAGTGGCCGTGAGCCTCGAATTCACCGCCCTGGAAGCCGAACCCCTGGAAATAACTGATGGTGAGCAGCGCCGGAACAGAGAACAGCGAAAGGGTGACAAAGAAAGCGGGAGCCTTGAAATCCTTTTTGTCAAGAATCTTGGGGAATGCGAAGAAAATGAATGCGAGCAGGCAGAATACGGTTTCTTGGCGAGTCTGAGCGAAGAAGGCCAGCACCAGCCCTAAAAGAATCCAGTGCTTGACGGTGTTCCTGTCGTAAGCCCATTTGAAAATCAGGAGCGAAAGTGCGGAAAGGAAAATGTAGAGAGGTTCCACGGACATGGCGCGGAATTGGAACATCACCGTAGGTTGCAGGGCCATCAGGAGCGAGGCGAAGAACGCTAAAAGCGGTTGCCTAGTCCAGGCGACGATGGCGAGGAACATCAAGAGGAACGCGAGCGGAAGCATCAGAAGTTCCGCCGAGAAAATCCAATGAAGGTTCGAGCCGAAAAGCGGCATGCCTAGATAGTAGAGGAAGGCGAGTCCTTTTGTCTTGAAGCTGTTGGACTTCGAAGAACAGGTGAGTCCGCCGTCCTTGAATTCGCCCTGGTTGCAAGTGCCGGATTCGTGGTTGTAGTACATGTTCTGTGCAACCGACATGAAAACGCTTTCGTCGCTCTGTACGCGGTGGCGCGCTTCGATTTGCGTGCCGGCGAAGATGGCGATGGCTACGGCGAATATGACGGCGAGAATGCCGAAGGACTTTTCGGGGAGAACGCTTTTAATCCATTCCCTGAAATCTTTGTTGAGTATGCAGAACAGGACGATTGCCGCGATGAACTGTATTCCGAAAAGTGGAAGAGGCAGGTAGAGGTCCAGCTGCTGGATTTGAACTTTGTGGTGGATGTTCGGGGCGAGGTATATTAGAAAGGGGATGACGAGGGCGATAATCAAGCCCACGATTCCTGCGGGATGCAGTAAATTCTTGAGAGTCAACAAGATACTTTCTTTTAGCTTCATTTTTGAGACCTTTCATAACGACAAAAACCGCTCCACGGGGGGCGACAAGCCGTTTTGACTTAACGTGACAAAATATAACTTTTTCTTTTATTCCCTATATACTTGCTCTTTAGACCTTGAGATATTGCGGCAAAAAAACTAGATTTGGCGCGTAAAATTCAAAACCTAAAGAGGTTAAATCGTGCAAGATTCTTTGGTTACAAAAGCAGCAGACAACGTCCGTATTCTTTCCGCCGCCATGGTGCAGAAGGCAAAGTCCGGCCATCCGGGTGGAGCCATGGGCGCAGCCGACGCAATCACGCTCCTTTTTGCTGAATTCTTGCGCTTTGATCCGGACGATCCGAACTG
Organism: Fibrobacter sp.; assembly: GCA_024398815.1. Taxonomy (GTDB): domain Bacteria; phylum Fibrobacterota; class Fibrobacteria; order Fibrobacterales; family Fibrobacteraceae; genus Fibrobacter. The sequence continues at coordinate 14,634 of JAKSIL010000009.1, read as the reverse complement.
GATGGCCCGCGACCGCTTCTTCATGGATCCGGGCCACATGAGCCCGCTCCTCTACTCCGAGCTTGTCCTCACCGGCCGCATGAGCCTTGACGACGTGAAGGACTTCCGCCAACTCAACAGCCACACGCCGGGTCACCCGGAAGTGAACGTGATGCGCGGTATCGAAAACTCCTCGGGCCCGCTCGGCATCGGCCACGGCATCGCCCTTGGCGCCGCCATCGCCGAACGCTTCATGGTGGAACGCTTCGGCTCCATCATCGAACACAAGACGGTCTGCCTCGTTTCTGACGGCGGCCTCGAAGAAGAAATCGCTTACGGCGTGGGTCGCGTTGCCGGTCACCTCAAGCTTTCCAATTTGATTTTCTTCTACGATGCCAACCAGGTGCAGCTCAGCTGCAAGACGAACGACGTGATGAGCCACGACTTCGTGAAGCAGTACGAATCCTGGGGCTTCCGCGTCATCGAGTGCGATGGCTCTAACATTGCCGAACTCCGCAAGGCCTTCCAGGCCGCTTGGGCTGAAACCGAACGTCCGACCTTGGTCTATGGTCATACCACGATGGCCAAGGGTGCTGTTGCCGAAGACGGCAAGAGCTACGAAGGCGAAGTCAGCACGCACGGCCAGCCGCTCAATGCTGCCGGCGCTTCCACTTCCGCAACGGTCAAGAACCTCGGCGGTAACCCGGACGATCCGTTCCAGGTGTTCGACGACGTGAAGGCCGGCTTCGAAGCCCGCATGCAGGAACTCCGCGGCATCGCTGCCGAATGGAAAAAGCAGAAGGCCGCCTGGGACAAGGAAAATGCCGAAAAGTCCGCCACTCTCAATGAATGGCTCACTGGCAAGGGTCCGAAGCTCAACCTTTCCAACCTCCCGATAAAGGAAGGCGTTGCCACTCGCGTAACGAGCGGCACGGTGCTTGGCTACCTCGCCGAAAACTTCCACAACATCATCTGCAGTTCCGCAGACCTTTCCAACTCCGACAATACGCAGGCCTTCCTCAACAAGACCGGCATCTTCCGCCCGAACGACTTCAAGGGCGCATTTGTCCAGGTCGGTGTCGCGGAACTTACGATGGGCGCTATTTGCAACGGTATCGCCTTGCACGGCGGCCTCTATCCGATTTGCGCCACCTTCTTCGTCTTCAGTGACTTCATGAAGCCCGCCATCCGTATGGCTGCTCTCATGGGCCTCCCGGTCAAGTACGTGTTCACGCACGACAGCTTCCGCGTTGGCGAAGACGGCCCGACCCACCAGCCGATTGAACACGAAACGCAGATTCGCTTGCTCGAAAGCCTCACGAAGGAATCCGGCAAGGCCGAAATGCTCGTCCTCCGCCCGGCTGACGCTTTTGAAACTCTCGCCGCCTGGGAAATGGCTTTCGAAAATACCGATAGCCCGACGGCCCTCATCCTTACCCGCCAGGTGGTGAACACGCTCCCGGGCGACAATCGTTACGAAGATGCCAAGGCCTGCCGTAACGGTGCCTACATCGTGAGCGACAATACTGCCGCTGGCAAGAAGCCCGACCTCACGCTCGTGGCTAACGGCTCCGACGTTCTTCTCGAACACCAGGCTGCCGAAATCCTCCGCGCCGAAGGCAAGTCCGTCCGCGTGGTTTCCATGATCAGCCCGGCTCTCTTCCTCAAGCAGTCTAAGCAGTTCCGCGACAGCGTTCTCGCCCCGTGGACTCCGGTGCTCGCCCTTTCCAGCGGCCTCCCGGTTCTCTTCGACCGCGTTGTCGGTGGTTTCGGCAAGGCAATTGGCCTCGAACGCTTCGGTGCATCCGCTCCGGCAGGTGTTTTGGAAAAGGAATTCGGTTACGTTCCGGAAGCTGTCGTGAAGGCTGCCAAGGAATACCTCGCTGAATTCGCCCAGAACGTCGCCGACTTCAAGGCTTGCAACTAAGACCATTTGAATAAAGAGTTCTAATAATCGTCCCTGACTAAAATCAGGGACTTTTATGTACTTTTTGCCCCAAAATAACCTATATTCTAGCCATGATTTGCCCTTTCTGCAAAAATGACAACGACAAGGTCGTCGATAGCCGCGTGAGTGGTACATCCATCCGCAGGCGCCGTGAATGCCTGGAATGCGGTCGTCGCTTTACGACCCGCGAGTACATTGAAGTCCAGCCGCTGACGGTCATCAAGCGCAGCGGGGCCAAGGAACCGTTCCAGCGCGAAAAGCTGATTCGTGGAATCATGAACTCCTGCAAAAAGCGCCCACTTACCATGGACGACATTGAACAGCTCGCCACCCGCGTCGAAAACGCGCTCCCCGTGAACGATAATTTTGAAGTGGGCTACGATAAAATCGGCAACCTCGTCATGCAGGAACTCAAAAAGTTGGATCCTGTCGCATACGTGCGATTTGCGTCCATCTACCGTGAATTCAAGGAAGTGGGCGAGTTCGTCAAGCAAATTAGGAATTTGGACGGATAAATACGCAACTGCATCCGTATTCTTGCAGCGTCTGGTCCAGGTGACCGTCGCAGTTCAAGTTTCTTAGGCGCGTTACCGCCTGGTCCCGCAGTTGGCGGACCCTTTCGCGTGAAAGTCCCATGGAGTGACTGATTTCGCGAATGCTTTTGGGTTCTTTTTTGTTGAGCCCGTACATTTCGACAAGAATGTTCTTTTCCCTTTCAGGAAGTTTGTTCAACATTTTATCGGTAAAGTGTCGAAGAAGTTCGTCTTCTACAGCTCTGTCGGCTGCATTCTGCGTTTCGTCCGTGATGATTTCCTCAAGACGCGTAGAATTTTGACCGACAGGTTCCGAAAGCGAACTGGGTCTGCTCGAGATGGCGTCGAGTTTACGGATTTCATCGCCCAACTCTTGCTTGTCTTTGACTTTTCGCAGCTCTTTGTGCAAACGCGTCTGTTGGTTGAGCGGCAGGCGAACCAGCGCTCCTTTTTCGCTTATGGCGCGTGCAATAAAAGCCCTTATCCACCATACGGCGTACGTTATGAAGTGGACTCCGCGCGTGTAGTCAAAGCTTTCGATGGCGCGCAAAAGGCCGATGGCGCCTTCGTTGACCAATTCTTCGGGAGTGAGCGTGTCGTTGTAGAACTGCTGGGAGACTTGAATCACGAATTTCATATTGGCGTGGAGCAGGTGAGCCCGAGCGCTGTTTCTTACGATCTCCGATGTATCTTTGTTCCGCATGAGCTTGAAGAGTTCTGTTTCTTCGAGCTGCGAAAGTGGACGTTCTTCTTTGAACTTGTCCTTAATCCAGTTGAACGTTTGTGATTGATCGTTCATAATGTTGGCTTCCTTTGGAGCCTGTTTAGGGGACCGCTTATTCGGCCCTCCGACTATTTAATACGGATGTTTTTTGATGTTCGCCAAATTTTTTTTTATTTTTTTTATATGCCCGATTTTGAGAAAATTTTACGTTTTTCCGATAGCTTACGAGCAAGTCTTTTGGAAAAGACGGACGCTTACCGTGTTGTGAACGGTGTTTCCGACGGAATGCCTGGACTTACCCTGGACCGTTTTGGAGAGCGTTTTCAAATTCAGTTTTTTGGTTCGGAACTTTTGTCGCAAAAGGCAGAAATCGTCGCTGCTGTTCGTGAGGTTTTCAATCCGGTATGCCTTGTCGTCAAGGAGAGACTTTCCAGTTCCGGAAAATCCCTGGAGAATCCTCCCATGGAGGTGGCTGTAGGAACGCGCGAATTGGCTGTGGGTATTGTGCGCGAAGGTTGCGCCAAGTTCCATGTAGATTTGCTCGATACGGTGAACCCCGGGCTCTTTTTGGATATGCGTTCCGTGCGCCTCGAGGTGGAGGAACGTTTTCGCGCCATGAAAACGGCTGCTGGTGCCGCGCAGTTTAATTCTGTGGAGAATGCTGCGCCGGGCCTCCGTTTTTTGAATTTGTTCAGTTACACCTGCAGTTTCTCGGTGCATGCGCGCCTGGGCGGTGCCGAAATCGCCACCAACGCCGACATCAGCGGAAAAATTCTCGACAAGGGCCGCGAAAACTACGCCTTGAACGGTTTGGACTTGCGCCCCGGGGAATTTTTCAAGGGAAATGCCATCGAGTATGTGCGCTGGGCTTTGAAAAAGGGCTTGCGCTTCGATGGAATCGTTTTGGACCCGCCTAGTTTCGCCCGCTTCAAGGGCTTCAACTTCAACGTGCGCGAACACCTGATGCCGCTCGTGGAAGAATGCGCAGGCCTTTTGAACGAAGGCGGGTTCTTCATGGTGAGTTCCAACTACAGCGAATTCAAACTGGAACATTTTGCTCGCGATGTGCTTGCCGCTGTACGCACCCGACATAAAAATGCCCGCACAGCATGGATGCGCGGGCAGGATGTCGATTTTGTAGGGAGCGGCGCTACCAAGGACAGTTGTTTGGTGGCCACCCTCGTGGAGTGCTAGTTTTCCGGCGGGTACAGAAGCCCGAAACGGAGACCTGCCGTGCTAATCTTGAAAGTCTCTACGCGGAGTTTTTCCAGAAGGGACTTGAGCCAGAACAAACCGCAGATGATGACGTCGCTTCGGCCGTTTTCAAGGCCGGGCAGCATGGCGCGCAGTTCCCTGGAAAGGTTCGTGATTCGCGTGGTGACGGCATCCAGGTCGCTTATGGATAGTTCCAGACCTTCGATGGACTTGTAGTCGAACTGGGGCTTGTTCAAGAAGACCATGGCGAGAGCCGTTCCCGTCCCGCCGATAAGGTACACAGGCTTCTTGGTCATTCCCTTGAAGCTCACTTCCTTGAACGTTTCCTTGACAAATTTCTTGTATTCAGGACCGGGGATGGGGCCCATGGCCTTGAACATCTTGAGTGCGCCCACCGGAATCGAGAAGCTGGTGCTTCCGTTGGAAAGTTCGGTGGAACCGCCGCCGATATCGATGGTGACGATGTCTTTGCCGTGCCATTCCTTGACGGAGCGGAAGGTGAGATTTGCTTCTTCTTCGCCGGTGATGATGCGGGGCTTGACCCAGATGGCCTTTTCGACGGCTTCGATGACCTGGTCGGGGTTACTTGCCTTGCGCATGGCTTCGGTCATGGCGACGGCCTTGAGGTCGGCGCCCAGGGCGTGCAAGTCCATGCGGAACTTGATCATGATTTTCGTGAGTTCCTGGATGCGGCTTTCGGTGATGGCGCCGTGTTCGTAAATGTCTTCGCCCAAGCGGCAGATTTCCACTTTCTGCAGTTTCGGGACCAATTTCATGCGCGGAGCGACGGGCTGTTCTGCGCTTGATTCGTTTGCGACGGGTGTCTCGTCGGGTTGGGGCGTGGAGTTGTCGGGTTCGAAGGCGGCTATCAGCAGAATGCAGCTGTGGCTGCCGATGTCGACGGTGGCCTGGAGTTTATTCTGCATCGCTTGCCTCGTCGTTTTTTGCTTGGGTGTCGTCTTTGTTTTCTTCGTCGGCCTTGTTCTGCTTCATCATGCCGGCCTTGATTTTCTCGGCGAGCTTTCCCGGGTGCGTCATGAATTCTTTTGCACTGGCGATGGCCTCTTCGATAACGGAATCCGGATATTTTCCGTTCCAGCTGGCAACGAGATCGCCCGATTCGCTACCGAGGGGCTTCTTTTCGCGGATTTCCTGCGCCATTTTCAGAGCTAGGAGGAGCCCGAGCTCGAAGCCGCGGGGGTCTTCTTTTTCTTCAAGAAGTTTTTCGACGCGCTTTACGCGTTCGTCGATGGGAGTGTTCTGCAATTCTTCAAGGTCTTTTTCGGAAATCATGCGATAAAGATAGCAACAAAATGGAGTGTGTCGGCTGCGGTCCTTAGCAAAGGGCATCTGATAAAAACAAAAAGGGCTCGCTTGCGCGAGTCCTCTTTGAAAGATTCTGGAAGAATTACTTCTTGGCAGGAGCCTTCTTGGCAGCCGGCTTCTTAGCAGCAGCCTTCGGAGCGGCCTTCGGAGCAGCCTTCTTAGCAGCGGCCTTCGGAGCAGCCTTCTTGGCAGCCGGCTTAGCAGCAGCCTTCGGAGCAGCCTTCTTGGCAGCCGGCTTGGCAGCGGCCTTCGGAGCAGCCTTCTTAGCAGCAGCCTTCGGAGCAGCCTTCTTAGCGGCAGCCTTCGGAGCAGCCTTGGCAGCTACCTTCTTGGCAGCGGGTTTCTTAGCAGCGGTTTTCTTTGTTTCAGCCATTTTATTCTTCCTTTTTTGAGGGTTAATTGTTTGATGACTATAAAATAACTTTATTTTCACAAATAATCAACACTTTTTTTTAATTTTTTTCATTTTTTTTCAAAAAGGTATTGACAGCGACAAAAAAAGACTTTTTGAACCTCGCAAAATGACGGAAATTACTTTGTATGTAATTTGACTGCAACTCAGTATTTATGCGGGTTCCGGAGGATTGCAACAAAAAAGCCGGATGAACCGGCTTTTGCTTGTAACTCAATGATACTCAACGAAATAATTTTTGCGCTGAACGATTTTTCCCGCAGTCGGTGTTGATTGTCACACTTGCTTGGTGCTGTTGACACTTTCCACGTACTTTTTGAACCCTTCGACGCCGAGAGCGTACATGTCGACGAACTTTGTAGCGAACGGAGGAATCTTTCCGGGGTGCATGCCGAGTGCATCGTGCATCACAAGAACCTGGCCGTCTGTGAACTTGCCTCCGCCGATTCCGATGGTGGCGGCCTTCACGCCTTTGGTGATGCGGGATCCAAGGTCTTCGGGAATGTGCTCGAGGACCATCTCGAAGCAGCCGAGACTGTCGGTGTACTTGGCCGCGGCTTCGATGGCGGCGGCTTCTTCTTCGGTTTTACCCTTCTGTTTGAAGTTCTCTGCAGTCTGCGGCAGAAGTCCGTGGTGGGCGCAAACAGGGATGTCCTTGCTGCGAAGAAATTCGATGACGCCTTCCGGGGTGCCTTCGAGCTTGATGCTTGCGCACCCTACGTCCAAAAAACGGCGGGCGTTGTCATAGGCGAGTTCGGGATTTGCGTCGCTACCGAAGGGCATGTCGCCGATGACGTGCGTATTCGGGGCGCCGCGGCAAACGGCTGCTGCGAAAATCAGCATTTCCGTCATGCCGACTTCGCGAGTGCTCTTGTAGCCGAGCATCGTGTTTGCGAGACTGTCGCCCACGAGAATCTGGTCAACTCCAGCTGCTTCCGCCATCTTTGCAAAGGCGAAATCGTAACTGGTGACCATGGAAATCTTTTCACCGAGGGCCTTTTTGGCCTTGATTTCATCTGGAGTTAACATTTTATGCCTCTCTGTTGCGATAAAAGGTAGTTAATTAGTGGTTAGTGGTTAGCGGTTGGTGGCTAGGATTTAGAGATTATAGCCCGGGAATTTGAGACTAGAGGATCTCATAACTATTTTCGGCATTGCCCCTGTAGGCTGTCGCCTGATACCTGATGCCTGACACCTGTAACCTGTTGCCTATTCCTCAAACAGTTTCCGAGTCTCGTTCAGGAACTTGATGGAGTTGATTTCCTTGAGGAATCCGATGTGTGTGCGCAGATAGGCGAGAAGGGCGTTTTCGGTGAATTGCGGATGCTGAATTTCCGCGCCTTGGCGTAGTGCCCATAATCCGTTGACAGTCTCCAACTTAGCCCGAGGGCTTTCGACACCGAGGCATGATTTGCAGACAAATCCGCCTGTTTCCGGGAAAAAGTCCGCGGCGGAGCTTTCCAAGGTTCCTCCGCAGCGTGAGCATGTGCCAAGGTCAAGGTCGTACCCCCACATTTCACAGGTGGAAAGGAGCCACTTGGCGAAAATGTTGTTCTTGGGAGTGTCGGCAGGCTGGTCCAGTTCGCTAGTAGCGCGTTCCAAAAGTTGAAATTCATCTTGCAACGGAACTCCTTGCGGAGCGTAACGCAAAATCATTTCAGCCATGACTTGCGCCTTTGCAAGACTGAGCAAATCTTCGCGCAGGTTCTTTCTCCATTCAAGGAGTGTTGCTTCCTTGATGAACTGCAGTTCCGTGTTAGGGTTCTGCCTAAAAACGACCTCGCTTAACGAAAGCGGGTCGAGTGCCCCTTTGAACGGGGATTCCTTCCGCTTACCGCCTTTCACGATAAAGGAAATAATCCCGCACTCTTCGGTAAGCGCCTTCACGATCCAACTGGAATCGCTGTAAGGGAACCGGTGCAGGACTATGGCGCGGGTCTTGATCATAAACGGTCGCGGCTTTTAGCCTGAAACCTACTTCGCCGGGAACGGAGGCCAGCCCATCTGGGTTCCGCCAACCACGTGCAGGTGGATGTGGAAAACCGTCTGGCCGGCGTCGGCCTTGCAGTTGAACACGAAGCGGGCGCCCGATTCTTCGAGGCCGAGTTCTTTCGCGATAATCTGTGCGCGGTAGAGCATCTTGCCCATGAGTTCACAGTCTTCGGGCTTCATGTCCATGACGGTTGCGATGTGGCGCTTCGGAACCACGAGGAAGTGGACCGGGGCTTGCGGGGCGATGTCGTAGAAGGCGAATACGTCGTCGTCTTCGTAGATTTTCTTGGAAGGGATTTCACCCTTGATTATTTTGCAGAATAGGCAGTTTTCACTCATAGTGTATATAATGGTAGTAAAAGTTGGCGACTTTTGAGGGTGCAGCCTATTTTTTATAGCTCACGAAGGCGAATTGTTTGCTGTCGGGGGCCCAGGAATTCACGTTGATGGTCCCTTGGCCGCCGAAGAGTTTCAAAATCGTCTTGGCGCGTCCGAAGCCTGTGGCACTGGCGGGGTCGCGACTCGCAAGTCGGAGTTCCACGTTCTTGTTCGGCACGTGTTCGCCGGGGCGAACGTCCGATTCGTGGTAGGCGACCATCACGATGTGCTCGCGGTTTGGCGAAATGTGCGGGAACCAGGTGTTCCAATGGATATCGTCGGTGATTTGCGTTTGTTCCGAGCCGTCGGCCTTCATGCGGAAGGCTTGCATGCGGCCCGAGCGCACGGAGTTGAACCAGATGTATTCGCCGTTCGCGTCGTATTCGGGGCCGTCGTTCAGCCCCTTTGCCGTGGTGAGGCGCGTTTCGTTGCCGCCGATGGCGGGGATGGTGTAGATGTCGTATTCGCCGTTACGTTCGGCGCAGTAGGCGAGCGTTTTGCCGTCGGGGGTGATGCCGTGGAGGTAACTTGGCGCGAGCGGCGTCACGAGTTCTGGCATGCGGCCGTCGAAAAAGATTTTGTAGATGCGCGAAAGTCCGTCTTCCTTGGTGTGGTGGCTTACGTAAAGGCCAGTGCCGTCGGGGGAGAGCACATGGTCGTTGTTGCAGTTGTCCACGTAGTGACTGGGGACTTCGGTGATTTCGCCAGCAGAGAGTTTTCCGGCATTGTCGCGTTCAAGGTTCAGTTTGTAGATGCGGCCGCCTGCGTTGTAGGTGAGGAATTTGCCGTCGGCGCTCCAGTTCGGGGCCTCGATGACCTGGTCGAATTCCTTGAGCGTAGTGACGGCGCCGGTTTCGATGTCGAAAACTTGCAATGTGGACTTGTCGCCAGTGCGGTTCCACGTGTCGCCCGGGGAAATTTCGAACGGGTAACTGACGCCCCAGTTTGCGCGGAGTCCGTCCATCAGTTCCATCATTTCGAGGGTCTTGGCGTGCGGCATTTCGGCGGTTTCCCAAATGGTTTCCCTGTTCGATTGGGCTGCGCCAAGATAAGGTATGCCGCAAATTTCGTGCCGGGATGTACTCGGGTTTTCAAGCGCTTTTTTGCAGGCGAGGACTTCGTACTCGTAGCAGTTCACGATGCGCGGCGGTTTCACTTCTTCGACGATGGCGCCTGTGGAATCGTGCAGTTCGATTTTCTCCATGTCGTTCAGGTTCACGACGCGGATGAACCCGTTGCTCCCGTAAATGATGCCTTCGTTATGCAACGGCGAAACCATGGACGTCTTGAGGTGGGCGACTTGACCGTTCTCGTAGGTGATGTCAATCCAGTCGGTGGCATCGACGCCCGTGTGGAACTTGACGCACTTGCTTTGGATGCCCTTGATGTTGTTGCTCGCGCTTTTACTGCCCGCGCGGCCCAGGAACAAGTCCGCGAAAGTTAAACTGTAGATGCCGAGGTCTAGGAGCGCGCCTCCTGCCAAGGCAGGGTTCACCAGGCGCTCCACATGCGTCAAAGGCATTGAAAAGTCCGCCTCCACGCCTTCTACTGTTCCGATTTTCCCGGAGCAGGTCCACTCGTTCACCATCTGTACGGCAGGCAAGAATCGTGTCCACATCGCTTCGCAAAGGAAAGTCCCCTTGTCGTGCGCCATGGCGACAATCATGTTCGCCTGCTTGGCGTTCGCACAGAAGGCTTTTTCGACAAGCAAGTTCTTACCGCGCTCGATGCAAAGCTTGGCGCAGTCGAAATGGAGGGAATGCGGAGTTGCAATGTAGATGAGGTCCACATCGGGGTCGCTTGCGAGTTCTTCGTAACTCCCGTAGGCTTTCTTGAAGCCGTACGCTTTTGCGAAATCTTCGGCTTTTGCCAAGTTGCGCGAGGCGACGGCATATGCCTCGACGCCCATTTCGCGAGATTCAAGACCCTTGACGGCCAACGCCATTTTCGTAGCGATGTGGCCGGAACCTAAAATACCCAATTTCAAAGTTTTCATACCTATAATATAGGCTAAAGTGTGGGCTGAAACTTTGCCGCCCCCGTAAAAAATGGTTACAAGCGGAAACGGTGGGATAATGTAGATGGGTTACTGGGTGTGAGAATGATTACAGTGTATCATATTTTTGTATCATAACGTCTAAAATATTGTTATATTTATTTTTGTGAAGGCCGTCACCGATTACATAGACTATCGCCAGTATATTCTGGATTTTTACAACTGGAAAAAGTCCGGTGGTAAGTTTACGTGGCGTGAATTTGCCAAATTGGCTGGCTTTGGCTCCCCTGTATACTTAAAACTGTTGACGGAAGGCAAAAGCGGCCTCAGTGACGATGCTGTGGAGCGTGTGGCTGCGGCAATGAATCTTGTTGGCTTTGAACAGCAGTATTTTAGGCTGTTGGTGGAATATGACCGAGCTGTTGGGGATGATGCAAAAACGGCAGTGATGAAGCGAATTCGTACTTTTGCTCATGAGCACAAGGTGAATGTGCTTACTGCTGGTGAATTTGCGTATTATGAGCGTTTTGAAAATCAGGTGCTGCGAGAGTTGGCGCCTGCCATAAAGAATCCCGAAGCGAGTGAACTTGCAGAAATGTGTGTTCCGCAGATAACAGCGGGTGCTGCAGAAGATGCTCTTCGTTTTCTGTTGCAAAATGGATTTTTGAAGAAGGACCGTCGCGGTAGTTACAGAAGGACCAAAAAGTCGATAAGTTCCGGCAAAAATGCCGCCATGCCAGTCATTTTGCGGAATATGCAAAAGCAAATGTGCGATTTTGCAAAGGCCGCTATCGAAAATGTGGCTCCGGAAGATAGGGATATTAGTGGACTTACCGTAGGTGTTACCCGAGAAGCCTTTGACCGGATTCGCAATGAACTTGCCGAGTGTCGCCGTCGAGTCGTGGCGATTGCGACGGAAAGCGACAGAACCGAGCAGGTTTATCGGCTGAATTTGCATCTGTTCCCGCTTAGCAGGAATCTGAAAAGTTTAAAAAAGGAGAAGTCCAAATGAAGACAACCCTTACTCTGAAGCAAAATTGCGTTTTGCCCCTTTGGGCGTATTTTCTGGTGATGGCTGCACTTTTGCTGTGTGCCTGCAGCGAAGACAAGACGGCAGGAGGCTCCTCCGAAGATGAAAATACGCTGGCCATAGTGGACAAAACCATTACGGGCGTGTCGCAGAAAGGACCGTTCTTGCGAGGTTCTACGGTTACTGCGAATGAACTTAAGGATGGCAAAACCCTTAAGCAGACGGGAGCCTCCTTCTCTGGAACCATTCGAAGTGACGATGGCTTATTTGATATTAAAAGCGTGAATTTAGCGAGCCAGTATGCCTACATGGTGGTGAATGGCTTCTATCGGAATGAAGTAACTGGTGAAGAAAGCTGTGCTCCTGTATCTCTCCAGGCGTTGACGGATCTTTCCAAACGGAGTGAAGCCAATATCAACCTTCTCACGCATTTGGAGTACGAACGTGTGGTGGGACTAGTGACTCAGGAAGGCTATACGGTTCATGATGCGAAACAACAAGCTGAATCCGAGATTTTGAAGGCTTTCTATTTGGATATGGACCTTTCGAAAAATTTTGAAGATTTGAATATTCTTGCTGCCGGTGATGGAAATGCCGCACTTCTCGCTATTTCCATTATGATGCAGGGGAATTTGAACGAGGCTAAATTTAGCGTAAGACTAGCGGATTTTGCGCAGGATTTGGAGGCTGATGGAACATGGGACGACGAGAGTACAAAAGCTGCGGTTGCTGACTGGACTTTCGGAGCCAACTATGCGTTGATTCGAAGCAATGTTGAGGGGTGGAAATTGGGAAGTGATGTCCCTGCATTTGAAAAATACCTGAAGAATTACTGGTGGCATAACTTTGGCTTGGGTGATTGCTCCAAGAAAAATCGTGCGGAAGTGAAGTCTGCTACGAATAAGTTGAGTGCGTATTATGGAATGCATTTTACCTGTGATGCCGATGGCTGGCGTGTTGCAACGGATTTGGAGAAGGATACGTATAAGTGGGATGAAGGAAGTAAAAAATCTGGCGACAAGTGTAAGGATGGGAATGTAATGAATGGAAAGGTAAACGACTCTTACGTGTATGTTTGCCATGGTGGAGTTTGGCAAATTGGCGTGTTCGTTGATGCTGAATTAGGTGGCTGTACCGAAGATCGCTCTTTAGAAGTTGCCGAGTCGTCAATGGGTCATGTAATATGCCGTAATGAAAATTGGGAGGTTGCGACGGATTATGAAAAGGACACTTACAAGTGGAAGGACGGCAAGGATGGTGACAGCAAGGCTGGTTCCGTAAATTCAAAGAACTGCTACGTGTTCGAAGACAATGCTTGGCGCTCGGGTAATGCAAGCGACTGCTCCCTGGGATTGAGAGGCTGTACGCAACTCCGACAGGATACCGTTGGCCTCGGAAGTGACAAGGTGTGGCACATCTGTGATGCCAAATCCTGGAGAAATGCGACGACCTACGAGAAGGACACTTTCGGCTGGGCGGATTCTACGGATGGAGCAATCAAGAAGGGGAACGTGACGGATTCGGTCTATGTATTTGACAAGGATTTTTGGCGCGTGACGAGCGCTGTCGAGGCCGTTCTGGGCGGCTGTGTCGAAGCCATCAAGGATTCCGTGGGCAAGGTCGACGGCACTTATTACATCTGTAGGAATAAAGCCTGGACAGCGGCGACGGCCATTGAATATGATACGTACCGCTGGGCGGATGGCAAGGATGGTGACAGCAAGGCTGGTTCCGTAAATTCAAGGAACTGCTACGTGTTCGAAGACAATGCTTGGCGTTCGGGGAATGCAAACGATTGCTCCCTGGGATTGAGAGGCTGTACGCAACTCCGTCAGGATACGGTGGGCCTCGGAAGCGACAAGGTGTGGCATATTTGCGATGCAAGAAATTGGCGCGAGGCGACGGATATCGAAAAAGATACTGCTACATGGGGCGCGGGCTCTTTTGACGGTGAAGTTAGGGTAGGACAGATAAATGAAAATGTGTATTACATTTATGAAAATGCTGATAAGCATTGGCGAAATGCGACTACTCTAGAAAAAGATACCTACGACTATGAGGCAAATAAAGATTGGTCGGCGGGGTACGATGGAGAAATAAAGAAAGGTGCCGTTACGGATAGCGTTTATGTTTATGACGCTACAGCTTGGCGAACGACAGATGCTGTTGAAAGTGCTCTCGGAGGCTGTGTCTCTGCGATTAAGGATTCTGTGGGGAAAGTTGGCAATACCTATTACATTTGTACTCCTCGTAAGTGGGTAATAGCAACAGCATTGCAGTATGATACTTACCATTGGAACGATACCACCGATGGTGCTTGGAGAAAGGGAGACGTTGTCAGTACTAACATTTATGTATTTGATGAAGTTGAAGGCTCGTGGAGAGCCTCGACAACGGAATTCGATACGTTGAGTATAGATGGGTGTACGACAAAACGAAATAAAGAGAGAGTGAATGATTACGATGAAGAAAATGAAAAAGACCACTACTATGTTTGTTATAATAAAAAGTGGTATGATGGTAATGTGTGGACCTGGGATTTGCCAAAAGATGTGTATTTAAATCCTGAAATCAAATATGATGAATTTACCGATGAACGTGATGGCAAAGTTTACAAGTCTGTGAAAATTGGCGACCAGGTTTGGATGGCGGAAAATCTGAATTACTCGGATAGTGTTGCTACACCAAGCCTAAAAGGTAAATCGTGGTGTCATAGTAATATGGAGTCGCGTTGTAATGTGGCTGGACGATTGTACACATGGGCTGCAGCTATAGATTCAGTTTATATATACGATAGTCTTGGCGTAAAATGTGGATCTGAAAAAGTTTGTAATTTGACAGAGCCATTGCGAGGGATTTGCCCAAAAGGTTGGCATTTGCCTAGCAGTAATGAATGTAATGAACTGCTTTCTGCGCTAAATGGTGCAAATACTGCTGTTATTCTTAAAGCGAAAATTGGGTGGACTTTTCATAATGGGGTGGATATCGGAATAGATTCTTACGGTTTCTCTGCTCTTCCTGTAAGTGATAGAGACCTTGATGGGTATTTTTATCCTGCTGGTATTTCCACCTATTTTTGGTCTGCTTCTCAATTTTTGGGA
>JAKSIL010000088.1 GCA_024398815.1 Fibrobacter sp. | reverse complement strand
TGAAGTCCAGTTTGATGTTTGCCTTGTTGGCGGCAATCAAAGCCTGAATCACGCGGAGCACGTTACCGCGGCTGAGGTAGTGGGCTTCGAGGAGGTTCGTATCGACCGGGAGGCCAGCCTTGCAGCTGAGGATTCGGGCTTCCACAATCACCTGCGGTGGCACCTTACGCAAGCGCATACCAATGAGCTGGAAAATGCTCACGTTCGCTTTTGAAAACAAAGCTTGCAGCCACAAGCTGAAGAACTTGCCGATGAAGGCGAGCAAGATGATGACGACGATGGCAGCAATGACAATGCCAATGATTAAAAGTGTATCCATGTTTTATCTCCGTTAAAAAAGACGAAAGAACGCTCGCACCGTTCGCTACAGACGAGAGGGGGCGTTTGCTGTTTAGTTTTTAATTTAAAAATGCACTCACGAACACGTGGCCTTCCTGCACGGATTCGACTTTCACGTTTTGTCCGGCTTCGATGATTTCTCCGTGGGTGTGCACATCTACAAGCCTTGTGCTACCGTCAGCCAATGTGAATTGAGCCTGGCCTACGGGGCGGAGGAACGTCTTTGCAACACCGATATCTCCGACCTTGATTTCATGGATGTCTTCCGTGGGGGAGGCGGCCGTTTCAAGGTCTGTCTTGAGCATTGGCGTCCAGCCTTCTGGAAGGAGCGGTACAAGGTACTTGCTTGCTGCAATGGGGAATACAAGCGCTATGGCCGCACTGGCGGTTACAAATAATAGCCCAAACAGCCATGGAGTCGCGTCAAATGTGGTTTCCACGGCCTCGGGGACGTATTCTGGAATGTTTGTCGGATCGTAGCTCATTACGAGCGCTAAAATCATGCAGATGATACCGCCTATGCCAAACAGGAACATTCCTGGCATTATGAATATTTCCACGACGAACAGAGCGATGCCTGCAACCAGGAGGATTGCCGGAAAGTAGCCGTCGAGCTGCGGTGCAAACTGCGCAAGGAACACAATCCCTATAAGGATGATGCCTATGATGCCGAACATTCCAAACCCGGGCGTCTTGAATTCTATGTACAAGGCTCCGAAACCGAGAATCAGGAGAATCCCTGCGATGGCGCCGATTCCGCTTGCTATATCTTCGCCGAAGGTTGTTTCCACTTCACTTTTGGCTTCAATGGAAAGGGCTGTTTCGAAATCCTCGCGGTTCTTGAACGTACCCTGAGAGAATCCTAGTTCAAGGGCTTCCTTGTCGGTCATCGTCAAGAGTTCGCCTTCCTTCACGAGAATCTTCGGAGCACCCCAGAATTTCTTTTCTTCATCACCCATAACTTCGAATTTTTTGCCTTCGATGATAAGCGTCGTGTCGCGTTCGGTTTTCTTGCCTGTGTCAAGTGTTGCCTTGAGTTCCAGGACTTCTAGCTCGGGCGTTACGAATGCGCTAGAAAGCAGTTCCGGGTAGCCGTTCTTCTGTGCTAGGTTACGGAACTTGGCACGGAGTGGCGATTGAATTTTTTCACCTACGATTTGTGGCGTGCCGTCGCTGTTCTGTACAATTGGGGCGCAGTCGCCGATAGTTGTCGCTTCGAGCATGTAGAGCTTGTTGCAGGCTAGCGCAATGAGGCTTCCTGCACTGATGGCCTTCTTTTTCACAAGCGCGATTGTCGTCGGGCCTTGTACCGCCATGATAGTGTCGACTAGGTCGAACGCAGCGTCAAGACGCCCACCGAAGGTGTTTATTTCAAAGATGATGTAGTCCGGATTCTTTTCCATGGCTTCGCCGATGGCGCGGGCGCAAAAGTCGTACATCGAGGGTTCCACGTCGCCTTCCAGCTTAATCCAGACGGCATTTTTTGTTTTAATTATAGTGTCTGTTTCATTATGGTCCGTAAGAGACTGCAAGGTATCCTTTAGAACGTGCTCTTTGGAACTGGAATCTGTCGCATTTTGTGTTGCGAGGGTGGCGTTTGCGGTGCTTGCCAGGGCAAAAACCGCGAAAAATGCTAGAAAAAGGGAAAAGTTACGGAAAAATTTCATAGGCATAATTTATAAAGTTTTTTTGTATATAGGCAACCTCTAAAAATTCAATTTTCAAAAATTTGACAAAGTCCACTCCGCTTGCTCGTCAAATGCAGGCCCGTAAACGGTCCTGCGCTTTCCTCGCTTCGCTTAGTTGATAAATCCACTCCGCTTGCTCGTCAAATGTAGGCCCATAAATGGTCCTACGCTTTCCTCGCTTCGCTTAGTTGGTTGCGACTCTTCGCGCTGGTTCAACAAGTTGCAAAAGCTGGGCCTCATCAATGCTCAAGCAAG
>JAKSIL010000087.1 GCA_024398815.1 Fibrobacter sp. | reverse complement strand
TCCGGAATATGTTAGCGCGGAACTGGAAAAATGGGCTGAAAAGGAAAAGATAATTCTGCTTCACACACAACCTGGACACCCTACGCAGAACGCCTACATAGAAAGGTTTAACCGTACTGCCCGACACGAATGGCTTGAAATGCACAGCTTTCACACCATAGAAGAGGCCCAGGCACTTGCCACGGAATGGTTATGGAGCTATAATAATGTACGTCCGCACACATCTATCGGGGGAATTCCTCCGGTGAAAATGCTGGCAAACACACAAAATTCTACGTTACGACTCCCTTAAAAAAGGGAGGATTACAATGGTTTCTTTGTCAAAAATAACTTTACTTAGGTCATCCTTTACTGGATTTACTTGGTTTATCATAACAGTATAATCGCCATCCGCAACACCAATAGCTTTAGCAGCACGCTCCAAACGATTAGTCCACTCACCATATTTTGCAATTGTTTTATCAACACCTAAGGCATACGAATCAGACAAACCATACCCTAATCCACCAGAAACGGCCCCCATTGCAGCAATACAGGCGATCTTCCATGGAAGAACCTTCCGACGAAATGCTGGAAGCCCTTATGGAAAAGGTCGGTGCAGCAGCGCGTGAATCCTCCCGCAAGGCGGAAGAGGCCATGAACCGTATGCACGCAGAAGTCGCTTCGAACATCGCCCAGAAAAAGTTGCGCCTTGGTCTGCTATGAACGAAAAGAAGCCAACACTTTGCATTGTGGCTGGTCCAAGCCTTCGAATGCAGCCATCGCAATCTCCATGGTTGACAGAGCCTACATCTACGACAATTCCGTCGAGAACCAGTTGCCTAAGCTGATTTGCAGAATGGTTGACGGGGACTTATTCAAGCAGTACGCTGAGAAACTGCCCAATTGGGTTCAGGAACTACTGTAACAAACCCTTCCTCCAATCGGAGGAAATTTTCATCTTCTTGGACTTGCGCTTAGCGCAATACACTGCGGTTCGGCAATGAAAATACACAAGTGCATTTTCACAGCCTCACCTTGCAAGTATTTATATTCTACGAGGTTACCCTCGGAATCGTAGACGATAGTCCAGTTTTATCGAACAAAAAAAAACAGGCAAGTGAACCTCGCCTGCTTTTTTGCAATTTCTTTTTGAACTAGAGTCTCTTCAAAACAGCAGCGGCGTGGTGAATGAAGCCTTCTTCGTTTGCAACGACGGCGATGGCCTTCGCGTTCTTCTTGATGGCCTTTTCGCTGTACTTGATGATGCTCATGCGCTTGAGGAAGTCATAGACGCCGAGCGGGCTGAAGAAGCGGCCTGTGCCGTTCGTAGGCAGCACGTGGTTCGGGCCGGCAAAGTAGTCGCCGACCGGTTCGCTGGACCACGGGCCAATGAACACGGCGCCAGCGTTTTCAATCTGGGCGGCCATGGATTCGGCTTCGCAGGTCACGATTTCCATGTGTTCCGGGGCAATGGCGTTTGCAATTGCGATGCCGTCGAACCAGTCCTTCACAACGAGGATGCGGCCAAAGTTGTCGAGCACCTTCTGGAGGAGTTCCTTCTTCGGGGAGTTTTCCACCTGGATGTCGACGCATTCGCTAATCATCTGGGCGGTTTCCATGTTGTCTGTAATGCAGATGGCTGCTTCGAAACCGGAACCGTGTTCGGCCTGGCTCAAGAGGTCTGCAGCGACAAAATCCGGATCGCAGGTATTGTCGGCAAGCACGAGTACTTCGCTCGGGCCTGCCACCATGTCGATGTCCACGATACCGAAAACTTCCTTCTTCGCAACAGCGGCGAAGACGTTACCCGGGCCGACAATCTTGTCGACGCGTTCCACGACGATCTTACCCTTGGCATCCTTGGCGCCATAAGCGAGCATGGCGATGGCCTGTGCGCCACCGATGTGGTAGACTTCGGTAATGCCGAGTTCCTTCAAGACAAATGCAACGGCGCGGTTGATTTCGCCCTTGATCGGAGTCACGACGACGATGTCCTTGACGCCAGCGACGAGGGCCGGAACCGCATTCATAATCACGGTGCTCGGGTAAATGCCTGCACCACCCGGAACGTAAAGGCCCACGCGCTTCATCGGGCGAATGCGCTGACCGAGAACGACGCCGTCTTTGCCTTCCATGAGCCAGGAATCTTCCATCTGGTTCACGTGGAAATCGCGCACGTTCTTGATGGCCTGCTTAAGGGCCTTCTGCATTTCGGCAGGGCACTTGGCGGCGGACTTTTCAATTTCCTTCTCGCTCACGCGGAGGTTCTTGCCCTTGAGGCCGTCGAACTTCTGAGCGTATTCCACAGCCTTCGCATAACCGCCGTTCTTGATATCGGCGAGAATCTGCATGACCTTGTCGTGAATTTCCTTGCTCGGGGCAACTTCACGGCCGCAGATGCGTTCAATTTCCTTGGACTTCGGAGTAACTTTTACGATTTGCATAATGAATTTAGTGGTTAGTGGTTGGTTACGCAGCTTCGCTGCCCTTTCATAATGAGCCTTTGGCACCTCTCGTCTGTAGGCGCGAAGCGCCGTTCTCTCGTCTAAAAACTATTTCCTTTTTTTCACCGCACGTTTCGTGATGTCGGCGGCGCGCTTGACTTCACGCTTCGAAAGTTTCTTCGGCTTGGAGGCTTCAGGGACTTCATCAATCTTTTCAGTTGTAGCATTCACTTCCAAGTGCTTGTAAGCATTCGGGATGACCTTGTTTTCCACAAGAATCTTGTAGGTAAGACCATCGACAAAGGCCATCCAGCAAGCCTCGATAATGTTGCTACTGACACCTACCATGTTCCAGTAGCCGTGTTCGTCGCCGAACGTCGTCCATACGCGGACTGTCGCATCGGAAGCCACATTGCTACCCAGCACGCGCACCTTGAAGTCGTCCAGGCGGACCTTCGACATGCACGGGAAGAACGGCAACAGAGCCTTGCGGAGTGCTGCATCCAGAGCGTTCACCGGGCCGTCGCCTTCGCTCACCTGGTGGCTAATTTTATCGCCAATCTGGAGCTTGACTGTCGCCTGCGAAACGGAAACTCCCTGCGGAGTCTTGTCTTCGATGACGCGGTAGTTCA
>JAKSIL010000086.1 GCA_024398815.1 Fibrobacter sp. | reverse complement strand
GCGACGATATTTTGAAGGCTCTCAACATGAGTTCCGATTCCGTGCCGTTCGTGGCGGGCGAGCTTTTGCGTGACGGCTGCTGCTATTCCGACCGAGTGTCGAAACTTTCGAACACCATGGACAATACTTATTATGCATCGTCCGAGGGTTTGGGCGGCAACGGCGTGGACCGCTACCATTTCAACCACGATGCTTACGTGACCATCGGCAAACGCTACGCCGAACAGATGCTCAAGGCAATTAATAGGGCGCCTGTGGAACCCGTTCCGCAGGAACCATTCGGCAGTGTCGCTAACGGCGAGGCCGTGGCGGGCGAACCGGCTGCAATCCCCGGCAAAATCGAAGCCGAAAACTATGACATCACGGGTGTCGGCACAGGCAATTCCTCGTACAGCGACGAAGATTCCGAAAACAAGGGTGGCGAATACCGCAAGGACGGCGTAGATATCGAAAAGGGCGGTGACAACTTCGCAGTGGGCTATACCATGAACGGCGAATGGATGGAATACACTGTGAACGTGGCGGCTGCTGGCAAGTACGTGGTGACCGCCAACGTCGCGAGCGGCTCCGAAACATCGGGCTTCGAGCTTTTCATGGACGACAAGCAAATCGGTACAACGGTGAGCGTCCCGAAAACGGGCGACGACTGGAGCGTCTTCAAGGCAATCGAAGTCGGGACTGTCGAACTGGCCGCCGGGAAGCAGGTGCTGAAACTTGCCATTACCGGGAATTACGTGAACATCGACTGGATTTCGTTCGATGCGGAAAAAACGACTGATTCGAACGAGAGCGTTAATCCCGGTATCAGTGGCGAAATTGGCGACGCGGTTGAAAAACTTGCCGTGCAGTTGAATCCGGGCATTTCGCAGAAGTTCCGCGTTTTCGACATGAATGGAAAATTCCTGGGTGCCGTCGAAACTAGGCACGGCGAAGTCAAGGCGGGCTTGAAAGCCGCGGGCTACAACAATGGAATTTACCTGCTGCAATCTGCAAACGGTGCAAAACGTATTGTGCAGGTGATGCGGCGGTAAAATAAATACTTGACCATCCTCCCTGCAGTATATATATTCTCTGTACACCTTTATTACGGAGATGGATGATTAATATCCTCAACTGGTTCATTGTGTAATGCAGGTGGCGCCGGGTGGCGTTATCTGCTCCTTTATGTTTCACCTGCGGGCTTTTGCAAAGGATTGCAAGGAATTCCGCGAGGCCTGCATCAAAAAGGATATACAATGAATAAAAATTCTGAATACACCATTCGACAGGAAGTTCCTGCCGACTTTTCCATCGTTGAAAATTTGACGCGCGAAGCTTTCTGGAACGTCTACCGTCCGGGTTGCCTTGAGCATTATGTGCTGCACTGCTATCGTTCGCGTCCGGATTTTATTCCGGAGCTTTCGCTTGTGGTGGAGCGGGAGGGCGAAATCGTTGCGCACGTGATGTTTTCGTGGAGCGAAATTTTGCTGGACGAAGACAACCCGCGCGCTTTATCTGCCGCGGGGGATGGTTCTGCAAATCGTCACCTTAAGATGATGACGTTCGGGCCCATCAGCGTGCGTCCGGATTTGCAACGCAAGGGAATCGGCAAGATGCTCCTGGACTATGCGATGGAGCGCGCCCGCGAAATGGGTGGCGGTTGCCTCGCCATGTGCGGGAACATCCGGTTCTACGGCAAGTGCGGTTTCGAAGTCGCTACCACAAAGGGCGTGTGCTATGCGGACGACCCCGATGGCGATGCGCCTTACTTTTTGATTCGTGAACTTACGCCTGGATTCCTGGAAGGTGTCCGCGGAACTTACAAGGATCCGAAAGGTTACTTTGTAAGTGAAACGGAGGCCGAGGAATTCGACAAACAGTTCCCGCCGAAAGAAAAGAAGGTGCTGCCGGGGCAACTGACGCACTAGCGGCGCTGTTGCTCGCTGTTTATTGCTGTTACGCGCCTTGGATGGTGAAAAAAGCCTGCGGAGCAATCCGCAGGTTTTTTAATTTTTCCCAAAGTCCTAAATACTCTAGAGTGTTTCTAGTTCGCATCCAATTTTTTTACCACGTCTTTGGGTTCCAAAGGATTTTTCATCTCTTACTTCACCATTTCCAGCAGTTGCTGCTTCGTTACGAAATTTAGCACGGAGAATGCGGTCAGCTTTTTGCCGAGTTCGTTGAGCGAGGAGCCGATGTGGTAAACGGTTTCGTCGACGATGATAAAGCGATCGTGGACATTCTGCATACTTTTGAGTTCAACAGTCGGGAATTGACGATCGAGCCTTGCTGCTTCCTCTTTCAAGCGGCTTGTTACATGCGCGGAATAGACGACGCCTTTGACGTTTGACGAATGCTTTGCAATAAGCGCGAGCGCAATGTCGTCGGCATACGGGTCAATGATGACAATTTCCTCTTTTGCGGAGCGCACCAGCTGGCAGGCAAATTCATAACCGCTCCACCAGGATTTCGCGTTCAGCAAGCCTTCGCTCGGCGGAAGATTTGCCTTCACGAAAAAGTCCACCTGCTTTTCGAGGGATGCGAGGCGATTTTGCATTGAAATGTGCTGCAGATTGTTGTCTTGCAATTGTTTTTCGTGATTGACGAGTTGTTGGTCAATGCGTTCCTCGGCTAGCATAAAACGCTGGTTGATGCTTACTCCGCGCAGAAGGTGGGCTTTGAGAACTTGGTTTGCCCAGCGACGGAATCTAGTGCCGCAAATGGAATTGACTCTATAACCAACGGAAATAATCATGTCCAAATTGTAAAAAGGGATAGTTCTTGAAATTTTTCTACTTCCCTCAAATCGAACTTGTGCAATTTTTGCACAAGTTGACGGCTCGTCTAGTTCTTCGGTTTGATAAATGTTTCTAATATGTCGCAGAATGGAGGTTCTGTCTGTACTGAAAAGTTCCGCCATCTGAGCCTGCGTAAGCCACACAGTCTCATTCTCCAGACGAACCTCGATGTGGAATTCGCCTCCCTCCGGCCTTTCTTTCTGTCATCCCGGACTTGATCCGGGATCGTTTTTGTCGTCGCCATTGGCGATAGTTCTATTTTCCATCTTTTACTCCTTTGCGTTACAAGCGGGAAAAACACAAAATCAAATGCACAAATGTGCTAGTGAACAAAATATAACTAAAATTTTAGAAAAAAGCGA
>JAKSIL010000085.1 GCA_024398815.1 Fibrobacter sp. | reverse complement strand
TGGAACTTTTGTACATCGATGACCTCGTCGCCGAAATGATTGCCGCCATGGAAGGGAAGGAACACTACTGCACCTTTGATGAAATGGAAATAATTCCTCGCGATTCTTCTGCTTGTCATCCTCGTGAAGGCGAGAATTTGGCTGTTTACTGTTATGTCCCGACGACCCACAAAATCAAGCTCGGCGAAATCGTTGACCTCTTGAACATGTTCCACAACCAGCCGCAGAATTTGGTGATGCCCGAAATCCCGGACAATAGCTTCGCCAAGAAACTTTACTCTACTTACTTGAGTTACTTGCCCAAGGAAAAGGTCTGCTTCCCGCTCAAGATGAACGTGGACGCCCGCGGCAGTTTCACGGAACTTTTGAAAACCGCCAAATGCGGCCAGTTCAGCGTGAACGTCTCGAAGCCAGGCATTACCAAGGGCGAGCACTGGCACCACAGCAAGTGGGAATTCTTTATCGTGGTGAGTGGCCGCGCCTTGATTCAGGAACGTAAAATTGGAACTGACGAGGTTTTGGAATTCGAAGTAAGCGGCGAAAAAATCGAAGCAGTGCACATGCTCCCGGGGTACACGCACAACATCATCAATCTTTCTGAGACAGAGAACCTTGTGACCGTCATGTGGGCAAATGAACTGTTTGACCCCAACCATCCCGATACTTTCGGCGAAAAGGTGGTAAAATAATGGAATTAAGAACCGACTATAGCAACGTTAAATTTGCCGATAACGGCAAACTGAAACTTTTGATTATCGTAGGCACTCGCCCCGAAATCATCCGTCTTGCCGCCGTAATCGACAAGTGCCGCAAGTATTTCGATTGCCTTTTGGCCCATACCGGCCAGAACTACGATTACAACCTGAACGGCGTGTTCTTCAAGGACCTTAAACTCAAGGAACCCGAAGTTTACATGGATGCCGTGGGTGACGATCTCGGCGCAACTGTCGGGAACATCATCAATGCAAGCTACAAGCTGATGGCCGCCTGCAAGCCCGACGCCTTGCTCATCTTGGGCGACACGAACAGTTGCCTTTCTGCAATCGGCGCAAAGCGCCTGCACATTCCCATATTCCACATGGAGGCCGGCAACCGCTGCAAGGACGAATGCCTGCCCGAAGAAACCAACCGCCGCATTGTGGATATCATCAGTGACGTGAACATGGCGTATTCTGAACATGCTCGCCGCTACTTGGCCGATTGTGGCCTGCCTAAGGAACGCACCTACGTGACCGGCAGCCCCATGGCCGAAGTCCTGCACAAGAACCTTGCAGAAATTGAGGCAAGCGACATCCACGCCCGCCTTGGCCTCACCAAAGGCAAGTACATTCTTTTGAGCGCTCACCGCGAAGAAAACATCGACACCGAGAAAAACTTCACGAGCCTCTTTACCGCCATCAACAAAATGGCCGAGAAGTACGACATGCCGATTCTTTACAGTTGCCATCCGCGCAGCCGTAACCGCCTTGCCGCAAGCGGATTCAAACTCGACAAGCGCGTGATTCAGCACGAACCGCTCGGCTTCCATGACTACAACTGTTTGCAGATGAACGCATTCGCCGTCGTGAGCGACAGCGGTACGCTTCCCGAAGAAAGTTCCTTCTTCACGAGCGTCGGCCACCCGTTCCCGGCAATCTGCATCCGCACCAGCACCGAGCGCCCCGAAGCTCTCGACAAGGCCTGCTTCTTTATCGCTGGTATCGATGAAAAGTCTCTGCTCCAGTCTGTAGATACAGCCGTCGCGATGAACGCTTCCGGTGATTATGGAATCCCCGTCGCCGATTACGTTGAAGAAAACGTGAGCACCAAAGTGGTGAAAATCATTCAGAGCTATACCGGCATCGTCAACAAGATGGTGTGGCGCAAGGAGTAGAAACTTGAGTTGGCCGCAAGGCCTGCATGCTTTTTTCAATTTTGTCGTAAAATCAACGCCACTGTCAACAACCTTTTTCTACATTATAGGGCATGCAGGAAGCCGTGTTCTTTAGCATTCTCCGTGCTGCTCTAGGGCAGCCTTTGGGCGTTGCAGGCGAGACGGGAATTTTCAATCTCTCACCAAGCGATTTCAAATGTATTTTCCAGATGGCGCAAAAGCAGTCGCTTCTTGGGCTTGTGTATGACGGCGTGAAAAAGATGGGGATTACGCTTCCGCGCGAGTTGGCGCTTAGTTGGTCGATGCGTGTCGAGGCTATTCGCGGCTACAACGAGCAAATGAATTCCCTGGCGGCTCGTCTTACGAATCTTTTCGGGAATCTAGGTTGCAAGTCGGCTATTTTAAAGGGGCAGGCGAATGCTCGGCTTTACCCGAATCCTGGTGCACGCCAGCCGGGCGATATTGATATTTGGGTTTCAGGCGGTAAAAGGGCTGTAATAGGGCTTCTTAGGGAGCATGGCCTCATGGACGGGGCTTCGGTGTCCGATATCCATGCGCACTTGGCCAAGGAGCGTTTTGGGCTCGATGTGGAAGTGCATTTCGTGCCTTGCGGGTGTAATTACAATCCATTTGCAGATAGGTGCATGCAAAAGTTCCTGCGCGAAGAAATCGAAAAGGCGGAGCTTGTTCCCGAAGGTTTTTATGCCCCCTCGGTTCGGTTTGCCTTGGTTATGCAGCTTTCGCATATTCGAAGGCATTTCTTTGGCTTGGGAATAGGGCTTCGTCAGCTGGTCGATTATTTTATCTTGATTCAAAATTCAACAGATGAAGACCGCGAAACTGTAAGGCAAATGCTTTTGCCTATGGGACTTCACCATATTGCGGGGGCCGTGATGCATGTGCTTGGCCAAGTGTTTGGGCTTGACGAAAGTAAAATGCTTTGCAAGCCGGATTCGAAGCGTGGCGAAATTCTTTTGCGGGAAATTCTTGCTGATGGTAATTTTGGTGCGCATGCTAGCCGCAAAAAAGGTTCTGTGTATATATGGTGGGTCAAGAATCGTCTTCGACTTTTGCGTTTGCTAAATTTCGATTTCAGCGAGGCTCTTTGGCTCCTTTTGCGTTACTGGGGCGGCTTTATCTTCCAAATTCCTACACGTTTGGCAGTTTTAAGGAAAATGTTGAAACATCGTAGAAAAAAGTAATAGGACGAGTTTTCGGATATAATTTTTTAGGACATTTGATATACACTAAAAAATGCGAATTTGGCAAAAGTGTATGTGCATTGTGCTCCAGAATGACATAGGGGCACCTCTAATAATTGCTTTGAATGAAGAAAATCACGGAGAACCGAGCG
>JAKSIL010000084.1 GCA_024398815.1 Fibrobacter sp. | reverse complement strand
CGCTCGCAAAGGACGAGTCCGGCGAACCGTGGAAAAATAGCACTGTCCGTGTGGTCGTCGAAAATACGGGCTCCGTCGCTGTGGATGGCTTCGAGGTGCGCTATTACTACCGCAACGCGAACGGCAAGATGGCAAACCCCGAATACTACGATTACGCCTTCGCTAAGGCGAGCTTCTCGAACGTTGGCGGCGATTTATACTATGTTTCGTTCATGTACGAAAACGTAATCCTGAACCCCGGCGAACGCAATGCCTTCGGGAACGGCGCTCAGTTCGCCTTGCACGACTGGAACTGGGATTTCGGCTTCAATTCTGGCGACGACCCGTCGCACCACGGGCTTAATCGCGAGCTTTCCGCTGCGGATTCCATCGTGGTGCTGGACAGGAACGGAAACCTGTTGTGGGGCAATGTCCCGCAGCCGAAATTTGCAAACAACTACGTCGTGAAGCCCGGAGAGAGCCGCATTACGCGCGTGGGCGACGTGGTTTACGTGGATATCGACGTTACCGGCTACTACACGCTCGAAACCGTGAACGCGGTCGGAACGCCACTTGCTAAACTTTTCGAAGGTACATGGAACCCCGGCGAACACATGGTGCAAATCCCTGCGGATAAACTAAAGGCCGGCGGCTACCTTGTACTTAGAAAGGGTTACGAAATCCTAAACTGGCAACTTTTGAAGTAGGGTGAAAAATGAAGAAACTGTTTAAAATGGGCTTGCTTGCCGTGTTTTTTGTTATGGCTTCGTGCACGACCGATGCCAACGATGAAGGTGATGATTGGGATGCCGCCAAAGTTTGTCCTGAAACGGGCACGAACGCCTACGGCATGCCGAACCGCGGCGAATTCACCGATGCCCGCGATGGCCGCGTGTACAAGTACACGACCATCGGCGACCAGGTATGGATGGCCGAGAACCTGAAGTACGAGGCTGAGAATAGCGAGTGCAAGGAAGTGTTTGATGGCTTCTGTGAAATTTTTGGTAGGTATTATTCTTTGGCTGCTGGAGGCAAAAGTACAGGAGCTCTTGATCCAGAAATAGTTTCAAAGATGTGCCCGAGTGGTTGGCATGTTCCTACAAAAGAAGAATGGGAAATTCTTGTTGAAAATATGGGGGGGGGGGATAATGAAACTGCTTTTAGAATAAAGAGCTCCGATTTTTGGGGAATATCTGGTGAAAATGGTTCTGACACCTGTTCGTTTAACGCTTTGCCTGCCGGGAGATTTGGTGATAATGGCTCGTATGATGCTTTATTTTATTCCTCTTTTTTTCTTGTGAATTCCAGTTATTCTGAAAATCTTTATGGAAATTATGTAGTATTGTCAAATGTCGCTTATAACAAAAATTCGGACAGGGGATCAATCCGTTGCCTAAGGGATAATTGACAAATGTCCAAGATTTTACTATCCATCCTCCTTCTCTCCATTTCCTCTTTCGCTCTCACCTTGGACCAGGTGCGAGCCGACTTGAAGAAATCGGCCATGGCCCAGGACTCCACGGAAATGAGCATCCGTACCACCGTGAATTCCGCTGCCGGCCGGCAGACAATCTCCATTTATATGGTGAAAAAGGGCGAATCCAAGATTTACATCGAAATGAAGTCCCCGCTCATGAACCAGCGAAGCATCGTGAACGCTTCCCGTATGAAGGTTATCGACCTGAATACGAACAAGTTCCAGATTCACCCGTACAATGGCGACGCCCTCGGCGCAAAATCGTATGCCAAGTTCAACCCGCTGGAATCCGGTGACTGGCAGGAACCCGAGTTTGTATCCGAAAATTTGTACAAGATAAACGGCTCTAAGGGTACTCTGTATTACGATTCCAGGAAAAAGCGGATTGAAAAGCTTGAAAACGATGGCGAGACATCCTCCACGTTGACGACGTTTACGTACGATGCCGAGAATAACCTCAAGTCGATGAACGTGTCGGTAATTGCTGCGGGCGTCGAGACGAAGATAACGACGGAAATCCTCGCCCTGCGCAGCTCCAAGAATTTCCCGGACAAACTGTTTGAATTTTAAGAGGATTTGAAAATGAAAACTTTGCTTAAAATATTTTTGGCAATGGGGGCTGCATTCCTTGTTTCTTGCACAACCAGCGCCGAGGATGAAAATGATGATTTCGATGCGGCCAAGGTTTGCCCCGTAAGTGGCCGTGGCACCTTTATTGATGATCGTGATGGGCAAGTGTACAAGTACACGACCATCGGCGAACAGGTATGGATGGCAGAAAACCTGAAATATGATGCTGAATATAGCGTGTGTTTGGATAGTGCAAAGGATAATCGAGATAGCAGGCATGTGGTCTGGATAAATGATTTCTGTGGTGCTTTTGGTCGTTATTATTCTTTGCAAAAGGATGGAGATTATTTTGAAGATAGAAATGAAAAATTGATAGAAAAATTATGCCCTAATGGTTGGCATTTGCCAACGGTTGAAGAATGGAGAATTTTGATAAATGTGGTTGATTCGGAAAATTACAGGCAAGCGTCAATAATATTGAGAGAATCGGAGTTTTGGAAATTTCTTAAACAAGGGACGGACGATTGTGGTTTTTCAGCATATCCCGCAGGGGCTTTTATGGGTGGATCGCTTGGCTTATCGTATTTTGAAACTGATGCAATTTTTGGGACATCGTCAGTTGATGAATCTAATCGAATACAATCAGTTAAAATTGCAAAGGAATTTACAGTCTTCAACAATCTCCCCAAAATGTCTATCCGCTGCGTAAAGGACTAAATCAATTGGCGTGTGTCGGCTGTAGCTTCTCGAACGTTGGCGACGACCCGTCGCACCACGGGCTTAATCGCGAGCTTTCCGCTGCGGATTCCATCGTGGTGCTGGACAGGAACGGAAACCTTTTGTGGGGAAACGTCCCCCAGCCGAAATTTGCAAACAACTACGTCGTGAAGCCCGGAGAGAGCCGCATTACGCGCGTGGGCGACGTGG
Organism: Fibrobacter sp.; assembly: GCA_024398815.1. Lineage (GTDB taxonomy): Bacteria > Fibrobacterota > Fibrobacteria > Fibrobacterales > Fibrobacteraceae > Fibrobacter. The sequence goes on along the minus strand of JAKSIL010000084.1, from coordinate 277 downwards.
TTTACGTGGATATCGACGTTACCGGCTACTACACGCTCGAAACCGTGAACGCAGTCGGAACGCCGCTTGCTAAACTTTTCGAAGGTACATGGAACCCCGGCGAACACATGGTGCAAATCCCTGCGGATAAACTCAAGGCCGGCGGCTACCTTGTACTCAGAAAAGGCTACGAAATCCTAAACTGGCAACTTTTGAAGTAGGGTAAAAAAATGAAGAAACTGATTTTGCTTGCGTTGATAACGTTTTCGACGCTATTTTCTGCGTGTCTGTTCGAAGA
>JAKSIL010000083.1 GCA_024398815.1 Fibrobacter sp. | reverse complement strand
TTTTTTACTAAATTTGGCACCATGAAATCAGTACCTATTACGCTCCTCACCGGTTACTTGGGAGCCGGTAAAACAACTCTCCTCAACTACGTTCTTAACAACCAGGAAGGCTACCACGTAGCTGTTATCGTCAACGACATTGGCGAAGTCAACATCGACCAGACCCTTATCGAAAAGGGCGGAAACATCACGAAAGAAGATTCAGGCAAGGTGGTTCCGCTTTCCAACGGCTGCATCTGCTGCACCCTCAAGGCCGACATGCTTGAACAAATCGGGCAGCTCCTCGACATGGGCAAGTTCGACTATATCTTAATCGAAGCAAGCGGCATTTGCGAACCTATTCCTATAGCCCAGACCATCTGCATGGCAGGGCCGCAGCTTCAGGGCCGCGACGGTCACCCAATTCCGTGCCACTTGGACAACATCTTGGCAGTTGTCGACGTGATGCGCCTTGCCGATGAATTCGCCGGTGGCGAAAAGCTCCTCGACAAGAACCTCGAAGAAGAGGACATTGCAAACCTTCTTATACAGCAGATTGAATTCTGCAACACGATTGTGTTGAACAAGGTCGATTGCCTCGACAAAAAAGAACTCGAACATGTGAAGGCCGTGGTTCGCGCTTTGCAACCGAAGGCCAAGATGATCGAAACGAACTTCGGCAAAATCGATATGAAGGACGTTCTCGATACAAAGCAGTTCGACTTCGAAGCCGTTGCTGAATCAAGCACCTGGGCTACCAAGCTGAACGGCACCGACCACGACAATCACGACGATGACGATGATGACGAAGATGAACACGAACATCACCATCATCACGACGACGATGACGACCACGACGAACATGAACATCATCACCACCATCACGACGATGATGACGATCATGACCACGAACACGAAGATCATAGTCACTGCGACCACGAACATGGCATCTGCCATTGCGGCCACCACCATGACAAGGACCATCCACATGGCGACGAATACGGCATCAGCACGTTCGTGTACGAAAATCACCGTCCATTGAACCGTCAAAAATTCGAAGCCTTCCTCGATGATTATCCATCCAGCATCATCCGCACGAAGGGCTTAATTTGGTTCAGCGACGAACGCAATGACAGCTACTTGTTCGAACAGGCTGGCAAGCAGGCTAGCGCCCAGAATTTCGGCCGCTGGTTCGCTTCCGAAAGCAAAGCTAAGCAGGAAAAGCTCCTTGCCGAAAATCCGGATTTGCGTAAAATCTGGGACGACAAGTACGGCGACCGCACCGTGCGTTTGGTCTTTATCGGCCAGCACATGGAAAAGAAGAAAATCATCGCCGTCATGGACGACTGCCTAGACGAATAAGCAAGCCTAGAATAGCCTTACAAGAAAGCCGACTTTGTCGGCTTTTTTTGTTCTAAAACCTACGAGAAGAAGTCCAGAGTATCCAAACTTTCGATAACTTTTTTTAGGTAGGAGTTGTCCACGAACGGCCAGGCAAACCCGAGGCGGTACAGCACATTCGCCGTGAAGCGGTTATCCGTATTCACCATGTGCAAGTCGGGGCGGTCGTTAGTGAGCAGGGCCGAGACCTTTTCGTTCATGGCGGGGTCAGCCATCATGCGATAGAAGTCGTCGTAGTATTCCTTGTCGTCAACAGGCGTCACCTTGATGCCGTAGCGGTTCACCACATCGATAAGTTTCATTTCGTCGAACGTCCAGCGGCTATCGGCATTGAAGGCCGTAAACTTGTCGTTGGTACCGGAGAGGAGCACCATGGCCCTTGCGGTACTGTCGATTGGCGAGAAACTCATCGGGTCGGTAGAATGGCTTATAGGGCACTTCCCAATCGCGACAAAGCCTCGGAGCGCATTGAGGAATGCGTTCGTGTGGGCGTTCGCCTGGAATTCGCCATCGCTTGCTCGGCCCATCAGGTTACCTGCACGGAGAACCTTTCCACGCAAGCCTTCGCGGATAGCCTTGAACATCAAGAGTTCTGCCTTGTACTTTGACTGGCCATACTGATTGTTCATGTCGTCAACGACGAACAGCTGGCTTTCGGTCATGCTCAAGTTTACTTTGTACGTTTCATCCGTATGGACACCCGGAACGGACGTCGTGGAAACCTGAATCATCTTCGCATCGCGAGCCTTGCAGAGCGAAATCAAATTTTCCACGCCATGCACGTTGACGAACTCAATCGACGAATCGTTCGCGTAATGCTTGACACTGGCGGCACAGTTGATGAGCGTATCGAACGGAATATCCTTGAAGATATCCGGAAGCTTATCATCGGTAATATCGCCTTCGACAACGTTAATGCGGCCCTTGAAAGCCTCCGCGAATTCATTCTCGAAGTAATAGACAAGCGTTGTTTTGAGGCGCTTCACAGGGTCGTCAAACTGGCCTTTACGCATCAGGCAATAAATGCGGCCCGTTTCGAGTTCCAAAAGTTCCTTGAGGACATGTGCCCCCAGGAACCCTGTAGCCCCCGTAAGGACAACCGTTCCAAGCGGCTCGCGCTTGACTTCTGCCGCGTACTCCATGGAATTGCACTTGAGGACTTCGGCTATTTCCGGGTCCGTTTTAACAAAACCCGGTTCGCCGCCTTCTATAGAAGTTGCGACCGACACAGAAGATTTGCCACCGCCAAGCGATTCCAAATACTCGGCCAATTCCTCTGCCGTCTGGTGGTCGAAAATGTCCTGGTACTCGATTTTGTAACCGGCGGATTTCAACTGCATAACGACTTTTGAAGCGGCAAGCGACGTACCGCCGATTTCGAAGAAGTTGTCGTCGGAATAACATTCGTCAACGTGCAACGCCGACTGGAAAATTTCCAAAATGCGTTCTTCCAGCGACTTTTTCGGCACGCGCTTTTTGCGTTCCCTTGCCACCGGGCGGATTTCCGGAAGAGCCTTCTTGTCGAGCTTGCCGTTTGCGGTCATGGGCATTTTTTCAAGTTGCATCATGGCAGAAGGCACCATGTAGTAGGTCAGTTTCTTTTTCAAGAAAGCGGTCAACTCTTCAAGAGAAATCTGCTTGTTCGCAATGAAGAACCCAGCCAGGAAATCTTCGGTGCCGTTGTTCCTGACAATGACCTTTGCCTGCGTAACGCCCTCGAACTGTTGCATCACGGATTCGATTTCATCCAGTTCCACGCGGAAGCCGCGCAGTTTCACCTGGTTATCGGCACGTCCGCCAAATTCCACTTCGCCATCGCGGTTGATGCGCACCAGGTCTCCGCTGTGGTAAGCCCTGAAGCCATTCACTTCCACAAACGCGGCGGCGGTCTTTTCGGGCAGTTTCACGTATCCGCGGCCAACGCATTCGCCGCAAATCATGAGTTCGCCCACGGCATAGCGAGGAAGCAAATGCCCGCAATCATCCATCACGTAGAACTTGGTGTTTGAAATCGGGCCGCCAATGGTGATATTTTCGCCTGAAGAAAGTATCTTGAACGCGCA
>JAKSIL010000082.1 GCA_024398815.1 Fibrobacter sp. | reverse complement strand
ACGGTAAGGACGGGCTCAATGGCGACAATGGCACGAGTTGCACGGCGACCGTGAACCAGGACGGAAACTTTGACCTTGTCTGCGGCGGCCAGAAGGTCGGTACGATTACGAACGGCAAGGATGGCCGCAATGGCAACGACGGTACGAGCTGCACTGCGAAGTCGGTGAAGAACGCGGCTGGCCTCGAAGGCGTCGAAGTGACTTGTGGCGGTGCTGTTGTGGATACGATTTGGAACGGCAATGATGGTGTCGGTTGTTCTGTTAAGGACGGGGGCGACGGCTCGGTGACGCTCACCTGCGGCGAAGGTAAAACCACCTTGTACAAGGCCATGTGCGGCGCGACGGCGTACGACCCGACGAAGGCATTCTGCTCGGAAGGCGAACTCTACAGCTGCGATGACAAACCGTACGACCCTGCGAAGTCGTTCTGCTCGGAAGGCGAACTCTACAGCTGCGATGACAAACCGTACGACCCTGCGAAGTCGTTCTGCTCGGAAGGCGAACTCTACAGCTGCGATGACAAACCGTACGATCCGGCGAAGTCGTTCTGCTCGGAAGGCGAACTCTTCAGCTGCAATGGCAAACCGTACGACCCATTGAAGTCGTTCTGCTCGGAAGGCGAACTCTTCAGCTGCGATGACAAACCGTACGACCCGAAAAAGCAGTACTGCCTCGAGGTAACGAGGGACGGTTCCGATATATACAGTGTGGAAGAGCTTTTGACGGACGCCCGCGACGAACAGAACATACAGGTCTACAAGACTGTGAAAATTTGCAACGACGACGAAACGTCTTGCCAGACCTGGATGGCGGAAAACTTGAACTACTCCGTGAACCCGGGCGAGCAGAGTTGGTGTGGCGGTGGCGAAAAGAAAACGACAAATGAGGGGGATTGCGCCGTGTATGGTCGTCTGTACACTTGGGCCGCGGCTGTCGGCAAGTCGGAAGATGAATGCGGGTATGGTCACGAATGTGATTTGAGTGATGCGAAGAACGAAAAGGGCGAAGTCCGTGGCGTATGCCCCGAAGGCTGGCACTTGCCAAGCTATGATGAATGGGATGCACTAATCACGGCAGTTGGCGGCAAAGCCGGTCAAAAATTGAAGGCTGAATCTGACCTGTGGAATTACCATGAAGGAATTTCAAATGACGATTCCTACGGCTTCTCCGCGCTCCCTGCAGGCGCCAGGGACTACAATGGCGATTTCGTCAGTGCCGGCGACTTCGCCATCTTCTGGTCTGCTAGCGGGGACAGTAGCGACTACGCCTACCGCGTGCTTTTGTACTACTACGGCGAGAGTGCCGACCTGAGCTACGGCAATAAGAACTTCAGCTTCTCCGTTCGTTGTCTCCAGAACAACTAGGAGGCGAAAGATTCCCAAGTGAGAGTCGCAAGAGACTGTGTACAGGCTCTTATGACCGAACGCAAGAATCTTGCGCAAAGCGCAATCCTGCACAGAAATGCTTGCATTTCTGTATAGGTGAGCCGAACTGTTGTGCACTTTGTGCCACTGAAGCAAGGCGAGTGCCGCGACAGAAAGCTTGCTTTCTGGTATGGTCGAGCCTGAGCGTTGTGCACTTGCGCCATAATTAAGTGGTTGGTGGTTAGGGAATGACGACACGGCCGTTGCCACGGACGCCTCAAAAAAAAGAAATGAAAAATCACTCGCCGCTGTGACGAGTGATTTTTTTTGAATTTTACTTTTGTCAGGACTTGCTAGCTGCAAGTTTTTTGACTTGTTCCTCGGAAAGCCCGGTGAACTCCACGATTTCCGTTAGTGGTTTGTTCTTGGCAAGCATCCTGCGAGCTGTATTTTCTGCTTGTTGCTTGGAACCTTCCTCGCGGGCGGCTTTCTTGGCGGCTTCTTCTTGTTCCCTGAGCGCATCGCCGACAGTCTTGTAATTCGGGCGGACGAAATCCATCTTGAAGGCCTCCATGAAGTTAACTTTCAACCATCCCTTTAAATATACATCCATTTGGAGCAGCAAGTCAAGGGCGTCAACTAGAGGCTTGAAGCACAACGGAACGGCAATTTTTTAATGTTCTTTAAAAAAAGAAAATCACTCGAAGTCGAGGCTGCGAGTGATTTTTGAGATGTTTTTAGGACTTGCTTGCTGAAAGTTCCTTGACCTGTTCTTCGGAAAGTCCGGTGAACTCCGCAATTTCCGCTAGCGGCCTGTTCTTGGCAAGCATCCTGCGAGCAGTGTCTTCGGCTTGTTGCTTGGAACCTTCCACGCGTCCAATTTTTTCACCTTCCACGCGTCCAATTTTTTCACCTTCCACGCGTCCGATGCGTTCGCCTTCCTCGCGTCCGATGCGTTCACCCTTTTCACGGGCGGCTTTCTTGGCGGCTTCTTCTTGTTCCCTGAGCGCATCGCCGACAGTCTTGTAATTCGGGCGGACGAAATCCATCTTGAAGGCCTCCATGAAGTTAACTTTCAACCATCCCTTTAAATATACATCCATTTGGAGCAGCAAGTCAAGGGCGTTGGATTCCGGAAGGTCGTTGCGGACTCGCTCCAAAACCTTCCTGAAGGTGTCGCGGGAGCCTTCCGGATTCCAGATGTACTTCATGGCGCAAATGAACGCGGCAAGCCGCGCGTTGAAGCCGTCCAGTTCCTGGTCGGAGATGTCCTTCACGTTCAGCAAGATGCATTTGAAGGGCAGGAGGTACCTCTGCAACTCCCTGGGGTAGGCCTTCAGTTTTTTTAGCGGGTTCCAGTTGTCCTTTCCGTTGTACAGGATTATCGCCACGGACGGGATTCCCTTTTCCGCATTGGCCTTCAGCTTGCTTTCCATCAGGTAGTAGTGGTACTTGCGCAACTGCTCCAGAACGTCGTCGTCGCGGGCGGACTTGTGCTCCACCAAGAAGCCGACGCACACCTCTACGGGTTTCGCCTTGTCCGTCAGGAACTCCGGCAGGACTTCCGCGGTAAACACCAGGTCCGCGTATCCTGTTTTTTCTGTGTCGCTGAAGTCGCCGGGAATCCGCCGGAACGATTCTTTGTCCAGCAGGTTGAAGATTGCGTCAAGTTCCGCATCCCTCGTGGTGAGGAAGCGGGCCAGTTCAAGAAATGTCGGGACATCCGAAAGGACGCCCCTGCAAAAAGAGTCGTGAGAATTCATATTTCCCTTTGGGCCGTCCCTCGTTGAAACGGCCTTGGTTCAGATGGATGTAATAATGCGGAAATCGCCTAGATTGGGGTCGATCCGTGGGGTGCCAATCCAAACTGCGGGAAATCGCAGGTTACAGGATGAAGCTATGTAAAAAAGATCTGCGTTCGCTGATGACACGTAATCTACAATATTAGGAAAAAGCTGTCAATAGGGGAAAGTTATCCCAAAGAGGCGCTTTCGGCCAAGTTTTTGTTTTGGGGGTGTGCGTTTTCCCCTTGACCCTAGTCTCTAGCCCCTATCCCCTAAACCCTAGCCACTAATTCCTATATTTTCCCTAAAATTTTAGGAGCTGTTCCCATGAACAAGAAATACCTTTTGGCAATTGCTGCCAGTACGCTTATGTTTGCCGCCTGTGGTGACGACGTTACCGAAGTCAATGAAATCCACCAGGATGGCATGGCCGTGCTTGAAGCGGGAGAAAAGCTTTCGAAGCAGGCCTGCGACACGACGAACGTGGGCGAGATGCTGTTTGTGATGGATTCTTCTGCAGCGTTTGTCTGCGACGGTAAATCCTGGCAGACGCTCAAGGGCGCTGACGGCAAGGATGTTGATTCGGGTGCAGCTGGCGCTGGTTGCTCGGCGAAGCCCGTGAAAAACAAGGCTGGTCGCAAAGGTGTTGAGGTGTCTTGCGGCGAGACAGTCGTCGATACAATTTGGAACGGTGAAAACGGCAAGCCGGGTGACCCTGGTGATGCTGGCACGAGTTGTACTGCGAAGTCCGTGAAGAACAAGTCGGGCATCGAAGGCCTT
>JAKSIL010000081.1 GCA_024398815.1 Fibrobacter sp. | reverse complement strand
AACGTGGTGGACGTGTTCCCGGAATGGAAAATCGGAGACCTTGCCCCCTTCGACGCGCTCGAACTGCAAAAGAAAAAGAAGAGCAAGCCCAAGTACTACACCGAGGCAACGCTCCTCGCCGCCATGAAAACCGCGGGCAAGCAAATCGACAACGAAGAACTCGCCGAAGCCATGAAGGAACGCGGCCTCGGAACGCCGGCCACGCAGGCAGGCATCATCGAGACGCTCAAGAAACGCGGGTTCATCGAGGCGAAGAAGAACAACCTCGTGAGCACCCCGCGCGGTCGCGAAGTCATCGCGCTGATGGACGAAAAAGTCAAGTCGCCCGAAATGACCGGCGAATGGGAATTCAAACTTTCGCAAGTCGAAAAAGGCAACCTCGCCCCCGCCGAATTCCGCGACGGCATCGTCGAATACGTGAAGCAGCTTTTCGTAGAACTCCACGCCAAGTACGGGAGCCAATTCGAACGCGAAACCGTGACCGAGATGATTCCCTGCCCCAAGTGCAAGGAACCGCTCGAAATCGCCCCATGGGGCTATGTTTGCAAGAACGCCGAATGCGGCCTCAAGTTCGGGCACACGATTGCGGGCCGCATGCTCAGCCACGAAGAAATGCGCGGCCTCCTCGCCAACCGCGAAACGCCCACGCTCGACGGATTCAAGAGCAAGAAGGGAACGACGTTCGCCGCGAAACTCAAGATGGACGACGAATGGAACATCGGATTCGAGTTCGTGAGCGACGGCAAGTTCCACGGAGCCGCCACCGAGTACAAGTGCCCGCTTTGCGGAAGCCCGCTTGAAGAGAACAAGAATACGCTATTCTGCACCGGCGCAAAAACGCAGAGAGATCCCGGCTCGGAGGCCGGGATGACAAGCAAAGACGTGGCCGGGATGACAAGCAAAGACGGAGCAGTCGACACTGCCGTCGTCAATGAAGAATGCAAGTTCACCTTGTTCAAGACGGTTGCCGGGCACACGCTCACGGCCGACGAAATCCGAGAACTCTTCACGAACGGTGCAACCCCGCTCATCCAAGATTTCAAGAGCAAAAAAGGCACTGACTTCGCCGCCACATTGAAGTTCAGCCCCGAAGGCCGCGCCGTATTCGATTTTCCGAGGCGTGACATGCCCTGCCCCGTCTGCGGCGACCAACTGCGTTTCCGCAGCGGTTCCGCTCCAGGCGCCGCCCCGAACGACGCTCCCAAAACCCTCGCCGCCTACATCTGCATGAATCCGCAGTGCGGCTACGGCATCCCGAAAATTTTCTACCAGCGCGAATTCAGCGACGCCGAAATCGAAGGCCTCCTCAAGAACAGATTCACGCCTGTGCTCGAGCCCTTCAAGAAGAACGAAACCACCTTCCGCTCGGCCCTCGAGATAAAAGAAAACGGCAAGCTCGCATTCAACAAGCTCACCGTAGAAGTCATTAAGAAGGGATAGGGATTTACATCAACCGTTCCTGCGTGATGCCAGAAAAGAAATCTGCGCTCCACAGATCCAATTTGCGCTGATCGGCGATAAACGGCGCCACATCCTTTTTGGCATCTTCAAAGTCAATCGCACGGAACCGTTCGCAAAGCATTTGCTTTAATTTATCCATAGTAAGAGCATCAACTGAGTTCCAGTTGCCGGACTGTTCCAGCCTTTTTTGCAAATGGAACAAATTGACCTTGACTCCCCTGGAGAGGTACCAGACGTAATCGTAAAAGTCGCGGCCCTTGACGCGGTTCTGCCAGGCCCTGCAAAGGACTGCGTGGAGTTTTCCGGCAAAAAGCGATGGTTCGTCGTAAAGCCGTACCGCGTACGGCGACGGTAGCAAGGCGTACTTGTTCTGGAACGTAGCGCCAGCAGGCGGGTTTACATCCACCTCGAACTTGATTTTCAGCATCTCGTTATTCGGGACACCCGAAATCGGCGGGAAAAGTGGCGTCACCTTCAGCAGATGCCGCAACGTATTGCCCTTCATGAACGCGGACTGGACTCCGGTCCTGCTATTTTTTTGCTTCGCCTCGATGGTGAGGTCGAAACCGGCAGATTCCAGTTCGTCCTTCAGCGCGGAAAAGTACCTGCTCAAGTCAAAATCTTCGTCCGGGGATTTCAATGAAAAATCCATGTCCTCGGAAAAACGGTCAAGCCCGTAAAAAATGCGCAGGGCCGTTCCACCGTAAAAGGCGGCCTTCTCGAAGAAGGCGCCACGTGCAAGCCCGCAAAGAGCGACCTCCTGGATGATTTCCTTGAGCGCGTTACGGTAATCCGTCGTATTCTTGCAGTTGTACTTGGCGAGCATGCTTTCTACAGCCGTCATGGTTCCCTCATGCGTACTAAAAGTTGGAGGTTCTTCTTGGAGTAAAGGGCGGCAAGACTGAACAGTTTGTCCTTGTCAAGTTGGCTGAACAAATCCGCGTCAATGCGCAGGTCCTCGAACATCAAGGCACGCAAGGCCTTCACACTCCCAACGGGGCGTTCCTTGTACAAAGTGTCGCACAGGGCCTTTTCGGGCAAAGCCACCTGGAACACGCGCCCGTTTTCTTCTTCTAGGGTCACCTCGTGAGGGTACGCCAAAGCGGGGATATCGCTGTAAGAGAACATTCCGAAGGGCGTATCGTACAGCTTGTTTTTCCCCTTGCGGAAGGTGGCAGAAGTGACGGTTTCCACTCGCTCGGGAATGAGGCCGTAGCGGGAAAGAGCGTATTCGAAGGAAATATACGAAGGCCCGTAAATGGCGCCCGCGAGAAGGTGTGGCGAAGCGTTCCTGTCATCTTCGTACAAACCGCGGACGACCTTGACAAGCTCCCCCTTTTTCACCATCTGCTTCAGCTTGATGTCGGGCTGTTTGTAGTCGCGCGAAAGTCGCTCCAGTATTTCCCATGACCTAAAATACATCGTTTTCACTCCAGTAACTATAAATATAATATAGTTGTTGGAGAAAATCAAGTATATTTTACATAAAAGCATGTGTTTCTAAGATAAACAAGTTTCGTCCTCGGTTTTAAAGTTCAATTTTATCTATATTCCCCTGTACATAGCCTAGCTTGGTGAACGCCTTGTCGGGCACCTGTTTTTAGAGTGAATTTGCTCTTATTCTAGCTACTGAAATCTGGAACATTTCAATAAACCGCTAGGAGTAAGGCAAGCGCTCACGCACACTTGTGCGTGGGCCGTTTGTGCTTATTTTGCGGTTGGCTTGTTCCAGAGCCTCAGTAGCGATACGCCATTCGGTTCCACGCATTTTTTGTTTTTGGAACATGGGTGAACAAGGGCATTTTCGGGAGAGCGAAATGTCCCTGTTTGAACGCTTGCAAAAGGCTTCTTCTGAAGAAGACGTGAAGGACGCTTACATCAAGGCTTTGCACCTCAAGGAGGTGCAGCGTAATCTGATTGACATCCAAACAAAGGAAGTGTGGTTTGAGGCGAAGTTCGGCTCCAAGAAGTCGCTCTACGAAATGTTCACGCAGCTTTTGTTCTACATCAACAAGGCTCAAAAAGATGGCGAAGAAATTCCGCCGTTCCTCTGCGTAGTCGATAGCGTGAAGGCCGCCATCATGAAGACTGAAGTGGCGCTTCCACTTTTGCAAAACAAGGACATCAAAATCAAGTGGGGAAAGTCCGCCAGCGACGTGACGCCCGACGCCTTGGATGCGGTATCGCAGTACATCGGCACGCATTTCGTGAGTTTCAATATCGAGACGCACGAAGAAGAATTCATCAGCACTTTGCAGAACGCCATCAAGAATGGCGAAATCATCCGCACCCAGATAACGCCCGACAACTTGAAGCAGGTTTTCGACAAATGGGTGAAGATGGTGGGCTGCGAAATCGTGGGTGCAAGTCCTGAAGACTACGCGGTTCTCTTTTTTGCGGACATCATGAGTGACGGAACCACGAGTACTCACGACGACTTGCCTGCGGAACTTTTGCACAAAGGAAAAAAGCCGATATTCTTGATGAATGGCAAAACGTATCCGCTCGGAAGCGAAGACGGATACCGCCAATTCTGGGCGATTTACCACAGGCCGCCCAAGGAGGAACATCGCACGTATTTGCTGGAACGCCGCGACAGCCTGATTCCCGTGGACGAGCAAAAGTTCAAGGGTGCGTTCTACACTCCGTTGCATGTGGTGGACAAGGCCTACGATTTGCTGGAGAAGACTCTCGGTGCGAACTGGCAGAAGGACTATTACGTTTGGGACATGTGCTGCGGCGTAGGGAACTTGGAATCAAAGCACTCCAACCACAGGCACCTCTTTATGAGCACGTTGGACCAGGAGGATGTGGACATCATGCGTGCCGCGAAAATTTGCGTTGCCGCGGAACGGTTCCAGTACGATTACCTAAACGACGACATCACCGACGACGGCGAAATTGACTACAACATAACGAATAAAATTCCGGAATCATTGCGCAAGGTGATAAACGACGCCAATGAAGGAAAGAAAAAGTTGCTCGTGCTGATAAACCCGCCGTATGCGGAAG
>JAKSIL010000080.1 GCA_024398815.1 Fibrobacter sp. | reverse complement strand
TGTTTTTTCACCTAAGGAATCAAATTTTTCTGTCTCAAATTTTTAAACCGCTATAGAAAATGCATGACGCAAAGGGTGAAACATGGTGGGGCTTGGACTGAACGTAATGTATTGCAAAAAGGTTCGCCCAAAAGGATTGGCAAGGCCGTTTACGTTCGTCCTTTGTTGTTGATTGCTCTACGGAATGCGGAAAGACTTGAACAAATGATGTGTGCAGAACCTTGTGAAGCAAATCCAATGACAATGGTTCACAAATTCATTTTAGAGAACAATGTCGCAACGTTGTCTATAAAGTTTTGAGCGCGACGGCAGCGTGCTGCCGGGCCGCCCGTGTAATCCGGCACTACAGGTCAGAGCAGATTTCGGAACTCTGCTTCAGGGCTTCTTTGACCAGCTTCCGGTTCGCGGGAGACAGTTCCTTCACCTTGCCTTGCAGTTCGGCGAAAAAGGCGCGCAGGCTGAGTTCCGTTGTTGCGGCGTCCTGGCTCTCGCCATCGAAGCCTCTCTCCAGGGCGTGGTTGACCGCGTCGGCGAGTGCGATGATTTGAGAGTAGGTGAGGTCGAGCTTGAACTTCTTCGTCAGCAGGTCCTTTTTCTTGGGGTTGCGGTCGAGCTTCCTGCAGAGGTGGTCCAGGCATTCCTGGTCGTTGCCGAGGCCGCACGCGTCGATAAGGAGGTTGGTGACGTCGCCCTCCAGGCGCAGGTAGTTGATGCCGGCGGCTTCGATTTCCTTGCTGTGGCTGTCCATTTGTTCGACGATGTCCCCCTTGATGCGTCTGCGGAGTTCGATTTCTCTGTCGAGGGAAGCCTTCTTCGGGAGGCGCTTGAGGGTTGCAATTTGTTCTTTTGTTTCCTTGATGCTGCCAAGGAGTGATTCGATAGAGAATTTTTGTTTCATGAATACAAAAATGCTTTTTTTTATTCACTTTTGAAAGGGTGTTTTTGCGAAAAAAGAACTATCGAGGTAAAGAGGAGGGCGCAGCACGAACAGGGTCCATGGTTTGTGCCGTTTTTCCTTTTGAACACGGGCCAAATCGCGGATTTCATTGTTTTGGTCTGTGCCCTTAGCCAAAATCATGTCGTTTTTTTAAAGACAACGTAACAAACACACGGGCCAAATCGCGGATTTCGTTGTTTTGGTTTGTGCCCTTAGCCAAAATCATGTCGTTTTTTTTAAGACAACGTAACAAACACACGGACCAAATCGCGGATTTCATTGTTTTGGTCTGTGCCCCTTAGCCAAAATCAATGTCACCATGGATATCGTTACCCTGGATTTCGTCACCCTGGAGTGCGTATTGACAAAGTGTAATACACTTTGTATATTAATTCCGTCGGCACGAATTTGTTTACCCTGATAACGGTAAGGAGAGCTCATGCGTATGTCGGCGCCGTCCTCGACCAAATCGCCGTCTGATGACAACTACAGTTTGCAAAATCCAGGATTCCGTAGCCACGGGTACCGGCAACCCGGCCAAGATGCTCGCCACGGAAGACCAGCAAACGACCGTCGCCACGCTCAAGGACATCGCCGACGGCAAGTCGCCCATCACCCCGTCGGTCGGCATCAGGCTAGTGCTCGACCAGGCCGAAACCGTCGAAGACGCCATCGACATCTTCGAATCGCACAACTTCTTCGCCGACGGCGACAGCAGCGCCAAGAGCTACCACTTCATCGTCGGTGACGCCACGGGCCATACGGCCCTGATCGAATACATCCGCCCCAACGACGAAGGCGAATGGGAAATGAACGTCCTCGACGGCCAGGACTACGCCACCAACATGTACATGTCCGAAGGCTGGGAAACGTTCGGCGTGGACAAGGACTTCTCCAAGCAGTACAGTTTCGAACTGTAAAGACTGACTTTCGCACGGCGTTTGTTCGACTTCGCGCGTCGTAATTTTGTACATTGTCGAATATGCAAGACGCCGTATTCTTTGAGATTCTCAGGGCTGCCCTCGGGCAGCCTTTTGGCGTTGCTCACGAGGGGGAACATCCCCAGGACTGCGCGACGCTCAATCCCCAGGACTGCGCGACGCTCAATTCCCAGGACTGCGCGAAAAATCTCTCGCCGGACGATTGCAAGCGCCTCTTCATGATGGCGAAAAAGCAGTCGCTCTACGGAATCGCCTACGACGGCGTCAAGAAAATGGGAATTTCCCTGCCTCGCGAACTGGCGCTCAACTGGTCGCTGCGAGCCGAGGCGATTCGCGGCTACAACGACCAGATGAACTCTGTCGCCGCCCACCTCACGAAACTTTTCGAAGGTCTCGGCCGCAAGACGGCGATTCTCAAGGGCCAGGCGAACGCGCGTCTTTACCCGAATCCTGCGGCCCGCCAGCCGGGCGACATCGACATCTGGGTTTCGGGCGGCAAGGCTGCGGTCTTGAAACTGCTCGAAGAACAGGGACTCATGGAAAAGACGGATGTCTCCGAAATCCATGCGCACTTGCCCAAGGAACGTTTCGGCATCGACGTGGAAGTCCATTTCGTGCCCTGCGGCTGCAACTACAACCCAATCGCCGACAGGCACATGCAAAAGTTTCTGCGGTACGAAATCGAGCGTGCGGAACTCGTCCCGGAAGGTTTCTACGCGCCATCGCTCCGGTTCGCCATGGTCATGCAGCTTTCGCACATCCGTAGGCATTTTTTCGGGCTCGGCATCGGGTTTCGGCAACTGGTGGATTACTTTGTCCTGATTCAGAATTCCTCGGAACAGGACCGCAAGGCTGTAGCACAGATGCTTGCGCCATGCGGGCTTCGGAATATCGCGGGTGCCGTGATGTACGTGCTCCAGCGCGTGTTCGAACTTGACGAGCGGCTCATGCTCTGCAAGCCCGATTCGAATCGCGGCGAAGTACTGCTCCGCGAAGTCCTCGCCGACGGGAACTTCGGTGCGCACGCGAGCCGCGCCAAGGGCTCGGTTATCATGTGGTGGCTCAAGAACCGTCTGCGTATTCTCCGCCTTTTGAATTTCGACTTCGGCGAAACTTTGTGGCTCCTGTTGCGCTACTGGGGTCAGTTTGCGTTCCTCATCCCCATGCGAATCGGCATTTTGAAGCGATTTTTATCACGCCGGCGCAAAAAGGCGCTACCCAAAACCGGCACCTAATATCTATATTTGGCTTACGAAAAACTTTTTTGTAGGTATTGTGCGATGAACGAGAACAACAGCCAAGCTGTCAATGTAGCCCAGATTCAGATTCCCAAGGCGGGCAATACCATCACCCTTATCGAAGCAATTGCCATTTTGTGGAAAAAGCGCTGGATTCTGCTTTTTTTCACATTGATTGGTGCCGCAATCGGTTTACTATATGGAATGTGGGTTCGTCCTTCGTTTACAAGTGACGCTCTTTTGCAGGTGAACATCAAGGGTACCAGCAGCAAGGCCACCAAGGCGATGGGCGAGATGGGCGCAATCCTCGACATGGCAAGCCCTGCCGACGCCGAAATCGAACTCATCAAGAGCCGAATGGTGCTCAGCTATGTGGTAGATCAGGAACGCCTTTGCTTCAACGCAATACCTGTCGGCAACCTGGACCGCCTTCTGCACCGCGAAGGCCGTATGGACATCGATTCCCTGAATCTTCCAAAAATCGCCAAGGGCGAAAAGTGGACGGCCGTCGCCATCGGAGTCGACGCTTACGAAGTTTACACGCCCGAAGGCCACCGACTGCTTCTCGGAAAGGTGGGGGAGCTTTACAACGCGCCCTACGCCAACGACACTCTGAGCATCCGCGTGTCCCTTTTGCTCGCCCGCAGCGGCCAAAAGTTCACGCTTCACCAGACGACGCCCCTTAGGGCCGTGCGTGGCCTGGCCGCAGGCCTGCGCGTCGCCGAAAAGGGCAAGCAGACGGGAATCATCGGCGTGAGCTACAGCCATCGCTATCCGGATCGCGCCGCATCCATCTTGAATTCCATCGCGAACATCTACCTGCGCCAGAACGTCGAAATGCGCAGCGCCGAAGCCGCCAAGACCCTCGAATTCCTCGAAGGCCAGCTCCCGGGCGTGAAGGCCAAGCTCGACAGCGCCGAAAAGATTCTCGCCGACTACCGCTACAGCATCGGCTCCGTCGATATGAACGGCGAAACCCGAGCCCATCTCGAAAAAGAAATGGACTTGCAACGCCAGTTGCTGCAACTCGAACAGGAACGCCAAAAAACCACACGTTTGTTCAAGGAAGAACATCCCTCGGTGCAGACAATCATAAAGCAACAGAACCGCGTACGTGGCGAACTGAACCAGCTCAAGAAGAATGCCGAAAAACTGCCAATCACCCAGCAAGAAGTGATGCGCCTGCAAGAGGAAGTGGCCGTGAACAACGAAGTTTACACCACCATGCTCAACAACATCCAACAGCTGCGCGTGGTGCGCGCCGGCGAAGTCGGCAACGTGCGCATCGTGGACTTCGGCCAAATCGAACAGATTCAAAGCAAGCCCAAGAAGACGAACATCCTCGTCTGCGCTACCGCCGCCGGATTCATGCTCGGGGTACTGCTGATATTCTTCTTCCGCATGCTCCACAATGGCGTGCGAAGCAGCCTCGACGTCGAACGCGAAACCGGACTCAGCGTCTATGCGAAGATTCCCAAGTCCCGCAACCGCATGCTGCGCAACCACAACCATTTGAACCACGGCACGCCTTTCGTGGTGGCAGAGCCCGACGACCCCGCCAGCGAATCGTTCAATTCCCTTTTGACGGCCATCGAATTTTCGCTGCCCGAGAATGACAACAAAGTGATGATGGTCACCGGCCTCATGCCGGGCGTAGGCAAGAGCTTCGTGTCGCTTAACCTTGCAAGCCTCATGGCCCAGAACGGCAAAAAAGTTCTCATTATAGATGGCGACATGCGCCGCGGCGTCATCAGGGGCAAGGCAAGATTCGGCCTCGCCGAAGTCCTCGCCGGCAAGGCGACGCTCGACACCGTGATGTTCCAGTACACCGTTGATAATTTGTACGCAATATGCGCCGGCAAGTCCAAGTCCACCGCCTGCGAGCTCCTGCGCACCGACGCCATGAAGAACCTCCTCGAAGAAGCCAAGCAAAAATTCGACTTCATCGTTGTAGACACACCGCCGCTCAGCCTCGTGACCGACGCCGAACTCATCTGCCCGCTGGCCGACTTCTCGCTCTTCGTGCTTCACTACGGCAAACACGGAATGGACGAAATCAAGGAAGCCGTCGAAAAAATCAAGCACTACACCGACAAACCCTGCGCCTTCGTGATGAACCACTGCGAAAGGGAACCCGGCCACTACTACGGTTACGGCTACGGCTACTACGGTAAATACGGCTACAGCAAAAAGAAGTAGTTTTATACCTCGTCATCCTGGAGCCGCAAAGCGGCGAACGGGATCCAAAAACAGCCCCAACCGCGAAAGCAAATCCAATTTCGTCATCCTGGAGCCGCAAAGCGGCGAACGGGATCCAAAAAC
>JAKSIL010000008.1 GCA_024398815.1 Fibrobacter sp. | reverse complement strand
TTAAACCCGTTTGCTATAGAATAGCCTATTTACAGAAAAAATTTCGCACACTCGTTTTGTCTGTACAGCTTGTATTTGTGCAACTCTTGCTGATTTTTAAAGTACATCTCCGTGTTGAGGAGGAGTTATGTCCTGAATGTCACGACTTGTTTCAAGGCATTCGATTGAACTTTTGGGAGCCATGACATCAATAAAATAAAATGGACATGGTTCTAGTGCGTTAACTCCGCACGAACTGACGACTTCTTCGCATCCTTCTGCAGAGACGTCTTCCCAAAAATAAATTGTCAAGTGGACGCTATCTTTTTCGATGGTTTCGTAGTGGCAGTTTTTTTCTTCGTCGCAGATACGGACTGTTTCTTGCCAGTCTCTGGGGTCGAACTCTATTTCGATTTTGTTGGTGTCGTCAACAGAATAGCTGTTGAAGAAACCTTCAATCAACGAATCTAAAACGTATTTTTTGATGTCCTTTGTTGATTTAATATAAAATTCTCCATTTGTTTCCCCATAATGGGGACAATTTTCGTGCCAATATTCAGCACCTAATTCCTCTAATTTTTTTCCGACAATGTCGCCGCGACAAGAAAAGGCAGTTCCTTCGTATATTATTCCAAATCTCCCTGCTTTTTGCACTTCCGATGAATCGCCATCATATCGATATAGTTTCCATTCTGTATTCAACCTGCTATCGTAGAATGTGTATGCATCCTCTGACGAACTGCTTTCCATTTCAGATGAACTAGATGTTGTCTCAGAACTTGAGCTTTTGTTTACTCCGTTTGACAAGTTTTCCTGAATTATTTCACTCGAAGAACTTTCCCCAAGGAAGTCTTCCGTGCTACTTGACATAATTGTGTTTTCAGTAATGCTTGAAAAAGCCTCAACGTCATTCGCGGATGAAATCCCTTCGTCAGTCGTAGATTCGCTGGAGTTTGCTTCTGCCTGTTCGTCGGCGTTCGAAGCCCCCGAAGACGAGTCGTCGCATGCGACAAACAGCGCCGCTAAAACAGACAAAATTGCAAACAAAGTGAACTTGTGCATGGAGAGCCTCCAGGCTGTTCGTATTGAATAATATATGGTCACCTCTAAAAATACATTCTTTTCCTGAAAATGGGAGCGCTTGTCGTTTTCAGGCGTAAAATAGTCGCGTTTTAGGCGTTTCCCCTTCCTCATCCCGGGCTTTTCGGCCCGGTTTTTCGCCCCGGAGGGCGCCCGCCGCGCGGGCTAGGCCCATTTCGGGCGTGTAAGCGCAACCATCCGGAACATGTTGTAAGTAAGGAACGACGCGAGTATCTTCGCCTCCGCCCTTGCCTTGCCGATTGTCCTCACGAACAGTTCGTGGTTCCCCTTGACCCAGCCGAACACGTGCTCTATGCGACACCTTGTCCGCGACTTCTTCACGTTGTACTTTTCCTGGAACGTGGTGGGCGGCTTTCCGCGGAAGTGGTTGTGTTTGCTTTCGAGACCGTCGAGGCTGATGGTAAGGCTCTTGAGGCCCGCGTTCAAAAGGCGGGTGTAGCGTTCCGGCGTCATCGCGAGTCCGTTACTGACCATGCCCCATGCTTTCCTAAGAATCCTCTCGTCGAGCTTGGAATTCTTCCTTAAAAGCACGTTAATAATGTGCTCTTGATTAGGTGCAAAATTTGCCTTATCCATTTATCTACAATTTAAGATAAATATTAGCAGAATATGTTTTTTTGCGCAAAATAAGGCAAAAATAAGGTTCTAGCTTGGAATACCATTATTCCAAGTTGGAATACTCGTCTGTACAGTTGTTGATTCGTTCTTTGAAGATTTGCTTGACGTTTTCGTCAAGTTGGGTGAAACGCTCGTTTTCGGAGGTTGTCCCGTCGGGGCATTTTTGCGTTTTGGCTATGTATCCCGAGCGATCGCCTGAAAGATTTTCTGTCCATTGGATAGCGTTCTCGATGCAAGATTTTAGTTCGCCGGTTGCACCGATGGCGTTTATTGCAGAATCCAGCATATTGTGGTTTTCTTGAACCAGCGAATCAATAGCTGCGTCTTTACTGATAAAGTCGGTTTTGTTGCAGCCCTGGTTTTCAATGATTTTGGAACTGGAACTTTCGACAGAACTTGAACTCTCAACAGAACTGGAACTTTCGACAGAACTTGAACTCTCAACAGAACTGGAACTAGGAGGGAAAGCCTCGAGGTATTCTTTGACTGAATACAGCAGGTTGTCTTTGATTTTGACATCACCTTGGCTCCAGTTATGGCCGTCGGAACAGTTATATGTAACTATTGTTCTGGTCCCTATGTTTGGTGTTGATACTCCGTAAACGGGTTGAAATTTGTAGCCCCCGCAATTTGCCAAGTCGTCTTCTTTTTCGATGATTTCTTCGACTGAGAGGACGTCGTTTTCTAGGGAATTTTTCAAGTTCTCACAAGGATCCACTGTGTTGTTGTTAGACGATAGGTAAAATGTTTCTGTAGTTGTTCTGGTTTCGCAAGTGATGGTTGTATCGCTTGCACGGCGGATCAAGTCATTGCTGCTCGAACTTTGGATTGCTTCGGAACTGGATGTGGCTTCCGAACTGCTGCTGGCGAGAATGGCTTCGCTACTTGCCGGGGCAACTTCGCTGCTGCCGGGAACGACTTCGCTGGAAGTGTTTCCATCATCAACAACCTAGACTTGTGTCGATGTTGCGGAATCATCACCGCAGCTGGCCCAGAAGGCGGCTGCAATGCTGATAACCGCTTTTCTCCAATGTTTGCGAATGTTCATAATATCGTTCTCTTTTGCTACATACAAATTTACCCCTTTTTCGAGGCGAAAAAGTTTTTTTTTTTAATTTCTGTTGACAAATTGTACAATGTCGGGCTTTTTTTACAATGCCGGCCGTTTTGGCGAGGGATTATGCTCCGGCGTCTTCCAGGCGTTTCACGTGGCAGTAGGCGAGTTCCTTCGTCTTTTCGTCGCGCAGGTGCAGGCTCGAACCTTCGCAGTAGCGCCAGTACTTGCAAGTCTTGCAGTCGCCGGTGTCTGTATAAAATTTGAACGTTGTCCAGGTTACAGAATCGCGACAGGTGATGGTGGTGTCGCTTGCGAGTTTCAAGGTATCTTTGGGATTGCTAGAAGACGAGCTTTCGGGTAGCACGGCATCGCTACTGGCGATCGCATCCGAACTATCGGGAATAATTATAGAGTCTCCCAGTATGAAAAGTTGTACAAAAAATAAAAAAAGACTTTCCCAAGGGGGGAGGGAAAGTCTGAAAATTTATTTTGCCGTTGTTGCCCACGCACGAAGCGAAAATATTTGTTTACGAAAAACGGAATGCAGGAGAAGAGAACGAAAAAGCCTTATTTTTGGCATTCTTCAATCATTTTGTTGCCGTCTTCAAAGGTCTCGTTGTATCCCTCTTCGATTCCCTTGTTGTAGGACTTGAGTCTTTCCTTGTAGTGCTCTGTTTCCTTGACGATGCCGTCGCTGCATTTGACTTCTTGTGGGTAATCTTCTGGCATCGGGCCGTAGATGGCGACGCCCCTGTCGAGCATAGTCTTGATGTTTTCAAGGCAGGCTCGCTTATCGTCGGTTATTGTTTCGTTTTTTGTAAGGGAATCAATTTTACTGTTGATTTCCGTGGCACCTTCGCTTAAGCCCTTAATGTGGCCTGTTGCTCCTCCAAACCAGCTGTCGTATGTGGAAACAACTTCGCAGGTATCGCCATCGGCGATAAACTTGTCGCCAACTTCTGAATTTTTAGTTTCCTTTATTAAATTGACGGAGGAATTGGGGAATGGGTAATACTGTTCACAACTTTCAAAATTATTGTCGTATTTTTTTTCAACTCTTTTCTTGAAATCTGAGAACTTCTCGTTTTCACCGGTTGTCCCGTCTGGGCATTTTTCTGTTTTGGCAATGAAACCACGACTGCCATCCATTAATTCTTCTTTGTAAATACTATAACTGATGCAGTTGAGAAATTCCTCGGAGGCTCCATTTTCTTTTGCAATGGAGTCTTGCTTTATTTCGATTTCTTTTGAAATTTCAGCAATGGCATCTTCTTTTGATATGAAGTCGGTTTTATTGCAGCCTTGGTTTTCTACGACTCTGGAACTTTCACTAGAACTTGAATTTTCGAGAGAGCTGGAACTAGGAGGGAATGCTTCGAGATATTCGTCGTCAGTGTAAAGTAAGCCATCCTTGACAACGGAATTGCCCCCGTACATTCCCTTCAATATTTCACCATTGGAACATGTGTATGTTACCTTTGTAACATCCATTGTTGGAGGAATTCCGTAAAGAGTCGCTTCTATGTAGCCGGCGCAATCTGCCAGGTCATTTTCCTTCTCGATGATTTCCTCTACCGAGAGAATATCGTTTTCAAGGGATTGCTTTAGCTCGTCACAGGAGGGTTTTCCGGAGTCCCATGATAAGTAGATTTTGTCGTGATTGGTGTAACTTGTGCAAGTGACCGTTGTATCGCTTGCACGGCGGATCAAGTCATTGCTGCTCGAACTTTGGATTGCTTCGGAACTGGATGTGGCTTCCGAACTGCTGCTGGCGAGAATGGCTTCGCTACTTGCCGGGGCAACTTCGCTGCTGCCGGGAACGGCCTCGCTGGAGGTGTCAACATCACCAACAACCTGGACCTGCGTAGATGTTGCAGAATCGTCGCCACAGCCGGCCCAGAGAGCCGCCGCACAACTCAAAATGACTTTTTTCCAGTGTTTGCGAATGTTCATATTTGACTCCCTAAATTAGTGAATAGTGAATAGTGGCTTCTTTAACTGTTCACTATAAACTCGCTCACAGCGACCGAAGGCCGACCTCAGAGCGGCAACGCCGCGACCTCATTCCTCAAAGGGAGCCGCAGGCGACCGACCTCACACCTCTTACGCTCCCGCGTCTTCCAGGCGTTTCACGTGGCAGTAGGCGAGTTCTTTGGTTTTCTCGTCACGCAGGTGCAGGCTCGAACCTTCGCAGTAGCGCCAGTACTTGCAAGTCTTGCAGTCGCCGATTTTTGCCCAGCTGCGGTCGCGCATCACCTGGTAGCGGTTCTGCCAAACGTCCCACAGGTCGTCCTTGTAGATGTTACCTTGGATGTAATCGCCGCGGAGGCTAGGACAAGCGGAAATGCTTCCGTCGCAAAGAACGGAACTCACGTTCACGCCCGCACGGCAGAAGAACGGATAGTTGCGGGCGGCCTTTTCGTAACTGCCGAGGAACCCTTCGCAGCCGTAGTTCACGCTGATTTTCTTCATCGCCTTCGTTTCGCGGATGAAGTCGAACACCTGGCGGAATTCGTGGTTCGTGAGCTGGAACAGCGGATTGTCCTTGGCTCTTCCCTTCGGGAATACCGTTGCGATGCGCCAGCGCGGCACTCCAATGCGGATGAGCATGTCGCGGATTTCCGGGAGCTCGGCGAGGTTTTCCCTGTTGACGCAGGTCATGACGTCGAAGGTGAGGCCCCTGGTGTGAGCAGCCATGTTGATGGCGCGGAAGGCGCGGTCAAAGCTATGCGGGTCGCCGCGGAAGTGGTTGTGGCTGCTTTCGAGACCGTCCAAACTGATGGTGAGGCTCTTGAGGCCCGCGTTCAAAAGGCGGGTGTAGCGTTCCGGCGTCATCGCGAGTCCGTTACTGACCATGCCCCACGGGTAGCCGCGCTTCTGGATTTCCTTGCCGCATTCTTCCAAGTCGGGGCGCATCAAGGGTTCGCCGCCGGTAATCACCACGATAAAATGCTGCGGATCGATGTGCGGCTTTAAACTGTCGAGCACGCGCATAAAGTCTTCGCGGGGCATGTCGGGAATGGCGTCCTTGACGCAGTCGCTGCCGCAGTGCAAACAGTGCAGGTTGCAGCGCAGTGTGCATTCCCAGAAAAAGTACGTAAGCGGGTGCGTCTTGATTTCGTTGTGGCGATAAAGACGGTAAAATTCAAGAGCAAGTTTCTTTTTGAGGCCGAGTTCCATTAGGGTTTGTCCTTGACATAATATCGGGAATTGAATTCGCTTTCGCTGTAGGTGGCGGTTATTTTATCTGTTGGCATGATGAATGTTCCTTCCTTACAGTCATATTTTTTTATATCGTCCACGGAAGATTCCTTACAGACCATCCCATCTTCGCAGATATATTCTTTTGTGCAGGAAGGTAATTCTTGGGTGCAGTTTTCGGCGTTTTCTGGGCGGCTTGTGGTCTTGACTCCGTCGCAATTGTAGATGATTCCGTATGCAGGGCAGAGTTGCTGCAACTCGCAG
The DNA here is from genome assembly GCA_024398815.1 of Fibrobacter sp. GTDB lineage: Bacteria > Fibrobacterota > Fibrobacteria > Fibrobacterales > Fibrobacteraceae > Fibrobacter. Next base: position 97,299 of record JAKSIL010000008.1, on the reverse strand, counting down.
GCAACAGGTTCGTTGCTCGGTTCGCTGGTGGAATCGTCACTGCACCCGCTCCAGAACAGCGCACAAAGGGAGAGAACGATTTTTTTCCAATGCTTTTGAATAAATGTTGTCATGGCATGATTCCTAGTTTTCGGCTGAACTATTGGATTCTGCTGAACTGCTAGATTCCTCGGAACTGCAGGAACTGTTGTTTAATGGCTGGATGCCGTATGCCGTCGCGGACATCAGAGGAATTTTGTCATCGGGATCGTAGTTACTGGAACTGGAATCGAAGGCGCTGCTGGTTCCGTCGGAACCGCTTGAAGAATTGGAATCGACTATCGTGTACAAGCTCTTGAACACGTCTTCGTCGAATTTCATGCCGTTCAATCCTATGTAGACCGTTTTGCATTCCGCGTTTTTGTCGTCGGAACATTTTGTGTTCTTCGCATAAACGCTTCCGTCATCGCAAGTCAATTTCGTTTCGTTTGCAACGCACTGGATTTTTTCAAATTCGACGGAGGAATCTTCTGGAGAGTGGCTTGAACTGCTACTGAGAGGCAGGACGCCGTAAAGCATGACCGACATGGCGGGAAGGGGAGGCTCAACGTAGCTGCTGGAACTGTTGTAATTTGGCAGAGGACCATATACCGTCGCGGACATTAGAGGAATCTGCTCGTCCGGGTCGCTGTTGCTAGAGCTGGAATTGATGGCGCCGCTGGTATCGGCAGAACTGCTGGATTCCTCGGAACTGCTTGTGAGCGAGCCTCCCGAACTGGATGTGCCTGAATCTTCTGCTCCGGTAGCACTGCTTGCGTCGTCACTACAGCCAACCCAGAAAAACGTCGCCATGGCGAAGACGAATTTTATCCAATTTTTTTTAATAAAGCTAGCCATAACCTCTAAATCCTTTATTCGTTATCTTTGTCCTTACTTAATGTTTTCCTCTTCATTGCAGGTGCCGTCAAAGTAGCACGGAGGGCCATAAACGGCGATGGGTTCGTCGATTTCTTTTTCGACCGGCATTTCGACGCCGTAGAGCGGAGTGACTTGGACTCCGTAGAGCGCAATGACATCGTCGAAGTTGCTATTGGAGGACAAGGGAACGAGGGATTCGCTGCTGGAGGAACTTCCGTCGGCTTTAGCCATCTTGTAGATTTTCTTGAATTCCTCTTCGCTGTAGACTTTGCCGTTATTTCCGATGTATATGTCGCTGCACTTTGAATCGATGCCGTAATCGGGGCAGATGGATTCCAGTTCGTATTCTTCGCCGTCTTCGCATTTTAATCCTGAAATTTCGTATAAGGGTACACCATATTCTGGGCAAATATCTTCGATACAGGGTTCCGAAGGACCTGTGCGGAGAAGTGTTGCTTCTTCGCAGGCGATTTTTTCGTCGTTTGCGGAGGGGTCTTCGCTTTCGCTGGATTTCGGAGCGGCGCTTTCACTGGATGCCGGTTCTTCGCTAACGGAACTTTCAGGTTCTTCGCTGCTGGAACTTTCTGGGGCTGCGCAATTCTCGCCTTCGCAGGCGTCGCTACTGGTCACGGAATTGGAACTCTGGTTGTAGACGGGGTTCACGCCGTAAAGGGCGATTACGCTTTGTGCGATTTCTTTCTGTTTTTCGATGTTGGAATTATCACCTGTATCTTCTGAAGACGCCGATGTGGAATCATCGCAGCTTGCCCAAAATGCACTTGTAAGGACAAGGGCCATTTTTTTCCAGTGCTTGTACAATGCCATGGGATTCTCCTTTTGCGAAACCACAAAAACAGCCCTATCAACGGTGGGCTCATATTGTAAATAATATATATAAAAAAGAAATTCATTTTATGGATTATTTGCCCAAAAAATGAATTTTTACACGCTTTTGGGTACCTGTTGTAAAATTTGACAACTTTTTTTATTGCCCTTATCCTTTTTTGTTTTAAAAAAATGTATCTTTAGAATACCTAAAAAGACCGAATTAATGGTCATTTAAGGGGTTGGTTATGAAAACATGGAAGTATTTAATTCCATTGGCTAGTGTTGCCTTTGGATTATGGGCCTGCGGTGATGAAAGTAATGCATCTTCCGCAGAATGTACAACACAAGAATGCCTTGAAAAGGCCCTTCTCGATGAGTTTGGGGAATTCAATGCCGATTCTGCGAATCAGGCCTTGCTGGACTCTATCAATGCAGCTCTCCAAAATATGGCTGGTGGGGATTCCACTTCGGCGTCCGGGAATGTCGTTGACAATCCACAGGGAGGCGAACAGACCGGCACAACGACTGGCGATACGTCTTCTATAGGGGAGAATCCTTTGACTCCAACGGATTCTGGCTCTGTCAATCCGAATCAGCCTGTTGTTAGCGATTCCGGGAAGACTGTTGCTAGCGATACGACGAAGCCCGTCACGGTGGACACGACGCACCATGTCGAGAATCCGTTTGCTAAGTCTAGTTCTAGTGTGGTAGTACCGGTTGTCGTCTCTAGCAGTAGCGTTGTTCCTGAAACGCCTGTAACTACAACGACTTTCAAGGAAGACCACCGCGACGAATGCCAGATTGGCGATATTCCGTCTAGCGTAAACAACGCGAAGCTTCCGGACCCGTTCATGGGTCTCGATGGCAAGAGAATTTCCTCCAAGGCGGATTGGAAATGTCGCCGTGAAGAAATCGGTGCCATGTACGAAAAGCTTATGTTCGGTGCCAAGCCGCGCAAGCCCGAAAAGGTCGAAGGCTCCATCTCCGGAAAGACATTCACCGTGAAGGTGACTGACAAGGGCAAGTCCGCTTCCTTCACCGTCGAAATTAGCGGTGCCGGTACGAAGGACAAACCTAAGCCAGCCATGATTGGTTTTGGCGGTGGCATGATGGGGAACTCCTGCGGTAGCCTCGGCGGTTCCCTCTCTGGCCTTGACATTGCTCAGATTATTTTCAACCCGGATAACGTCGCTCCGGAAGGCACTCGCGGTAGCGGCAAGTTCTACGATATTTACGGTTCCGGTAACGAAGCGGGTACCATCATGGCTTGGGCCTGGGGCGTGAGCCGCTTGATTGACGCTCTCGAAAAGACTCCAGAAGCCGGTATCGATGTGCACCATCTCGGCATGACTGGTTGCTCTCGCTGGGGCAAGGGTTCCTTGGCTGTTGGCGCCTTTGATGAACGTATCGCCCTCACCATCCCGCAGGAATCCGGTTCCGGTGGAGCCTCCCTCTGGCGCGTCGGTGCCCAGGTCAACAAGCAGAAGGGCAAACAGTTCGTACAGGGTCTGAACAGCGCCGGTTCCGAAGGTAACTGGATGCGTACGAGCTTCAAGAACTACGATGGCAAGGAAAATACGCTCCCCTTCGACCAGCACATGCTCGTCGACATGGTGGCTCCGCGTGCCCTCCTGATTCTCGACAACGCTGGTCAGGAATGGCTTGGCGAAGTCCCGTCGAACTACTGCGGTCAGGCTGCAAAGGAAGTCTTCGATGCCCTCGGTGCAACCGAAAACTACACCTACTCGCAGGAAGGCGGCCATGCTCACTGCTCTCTCCCGAACGGTCAGTTCGACGAAGTGAAGGACTTCATCAACAAGTTCCTGCTGGGCAAGGACGCCAAGACGGGTAAGATTGACTACAGCAAAAATAGTGAACAGATCAAGTGGAACAAGACCGAATGGATTGATTGGACCACTCCGACTCTGAACTAACGTTGTCAAAAAAGTCTTAATAACTCCTGGTTAAATCAAAGGGTCCGCTCGGTGCGGGCCCTTTTCAACTAGAGAAATCTGACTTCTGAATCCTGACGCTTGAATCCTGACGCCTACAGTGTATCCTGGAACTTGTGGAATTTATCTAAAAGTTCTTCGTAAGTCTTCGTCGCTTCGAGCTGCGGGAATTGCGCTACGATGGAATCCGGTGCGCAGAAGAATACGCCCTTGTCGGCCTGTTTGAGCATGCCCGTATCGTTGAAGGAATCGCCGCTCGCGAACACCTTGAAGTTCAATTCCTGCAAGTGCGTCACGACTTTCGTCTTCTGGTCCGACATACGCAGGTGGTAACCCTTGATCATGTCGTTTTCTACAACCAAATTGTGGCAGAAGATGGTCGGCATGCCGAGGTTCTTCATGATGGGGTAGGCGAATTCCTGGAACGTGTCCGAAAGGATGATTACCTGGGCTTCGTCGCGGAGCGTGTCCATGAACTGGCGGGCTCCATCGAGGAGGCCTAGGTTCCCGATGACGTTTTGGATGGTGCTTAAAGTGATGTGTTCGCGTTCAAGAATTTTGATGCGGCCCTTCATGAGCACGTCGTAGTCGGGGATGTCGCGCGTGGTGAGGCGGAGTTCCGGAATGCCCGTCTTTTCGGCGACGGCAATCCAAATTTCCGGGGCGAGAACGCCTTCCAAATCAAGAGTGACAACACATTGCTTAGTGAACATTTATTTTCTCTCTTTAATTAAATCGTCCAGGTCCTGCATGGTGATGGTGTATTTCTTGCGGCAGAAATCGCAGGTGACTTCCAAATCCTTGCCATCTTTTCGCAAATCCTTCAGGTCTTCTGTCTTGAGCGAAGCGAGCGTGGCGAGCGTGCGTTCCTTGCTGCAGGGGCAGTAGGCCTTCGGGTCCAGCTCGCGCACGATGTCGAGGTCGTACGGACCGCGCAACTGGTCCAGAAGTTCGTCCAGGTCGAAACCTTCGGGCTTTAAAAGTTCGTGGAATTTCGGCAGGTTCTGCACGATGACTTCAAGCAGGTTGATGTCTTTTTCTTCGAGGTCGGGGAAGGCTTCGATGTAAAAACCTGCGGCATAGTCGAGCTTGCTCGGGTCTTCCTTGTTGAACTGGGCTTCGATGCCTACGGCTGAGCGCACCTGTTCCGATTGCAACAAGTAAGTGGCCAAGTTTTGGCCCATAGAAATGGAGGGCGCTTCGATAATGCTTTCGTGAACGCGCTTCCCGCGTTCGTTGAGCTTGATGACCGAAATGTTTTGCGGCACTATGGCGGGTTCGTTTGCTCCGACTGTCATGAGTTCATCTTGGGGAATCATGGCGCGCACGAGTCCCATGGGAGTCGAGTCGGATGTGATTTTGGTGATTTCACCGGCAAAACTGGTGGTGAAGGTCACTGTGCCTGCGTACTTGAGCCCGGAACTCAAAAAAAGACTTGCTATTGTATTTTCAGCTAAAAGCTTGAGAGCGAAACCCTTGGCATTGTGCTGCTTGCCGATTTCGTTCATTGTGGCGGTCATGTCGGCCACGATCATGCGGAAGGGCGTTTTCTTGCCCGTAGCGCGAATAATGCGATCCTTGAAATTCATGTCCCAAATTTAGTAAAACCGCTTGGGGACGAGGCTCTATGAAAATTATTTATGTACATTTATAACGTCAAAACAGATTAACCTTAACCCAGGTTTTATTATGCAGATACTTTTTTTGATGGCTGACGGATTCGAAGAAACGGAATTTGTGACGCCCTTCGACTACTTCCAGCGTGCGGGTTTTCAAGTCGCTTTGGCGTCTGTCTCGGGTAACTTGACCGTTTCCGGAGCCCATGGCCTTAAAATCCAGGCTGATTTCGCTCTTTCGGGTATTGATGCTGCGAAGTTCGATGCCGTTCTGTTGCCGGGTGGCGGCCCAGGCGTAAAAAACCTCAAGGCTAGTGCTGACGTCGAAAAAATTGTTTGCGATTTTAACGACCAGGACAAGTGGATTTTTGCCATCTGTGCAGCTCCGCTTGTCTTAAGCAAGGCGGGAATTCTAGTAGACCGTAAGGTGACGTGTTTTCCTGGCTGCGAGAGCGAGCTTGTTTGTAATGAATTTAGCGAAGAACGCGTGGTCGTCGACGGAAACATCGTTACGAGTCGTGGCGCAGGAAGTGCCGAGGAATTCGCATTTGGCTGCATTGCGCAGCTTGGTGGTCGCGACCTTGCCGAAAAAATCCGCCATCAGGTGGTGGCGCGTTAGTCCGTGTTGCCATTTTTTGTATATTATTAAAAAAAAGAGGTTTATTATGAAATTTTCTCATGCTCTCCTGCTTGCATGTTCCTTTGCTTTCTTCGCCTGCGACGATGATTCGTCCAGCGCATCCTCCGATGAAAATCAGGAGTCTTCCACTTCTACGGCAAAGTCTTCCGAATCTTCGACAAAATTAGATGGCTCCAAAGTTACCTACGACTGCAATGTCAAAGATGGCGTAAAGGTCGTCTATCCGGCAGGTGGGGAAACGTTCAAGATGGGTGACGAAATTACCATCATCTATGGTTCCGACGTCCAGGGCAGCGGCTATCGTTTCGTCTTCAAGACATCCGAAGATGATATGGGTATCGACATGTTCGAAGGCTCCGAAGGTCCGGAAAATCCCGATGGTAAGACTTGCTACAAGCAAAAAGTGAAGTTGTCGGATGATTTTGCCGAAGCTACGGATGAAGCTATTATCCGCGTGATTCCTTATGAAAAACAGGCCAAGGGCGCTAATTCCGCTACCTTCAAGGTCAAGGATTAATGAACCTTCAATTTAACGACAGAAGTGTCACTGTAGCAATCGTTGGCTGCGGTGGTTTTATAGGCAGCCATTTATTGGATGCCGTTCTCTGTCGGACCAAGTGGCGCGTGTTTGGCGTCGATCTTGATTTTTATAGAATTCAACATCGCTTGAATGACGAACGTTGCGAGTTTCTCTGTGCGGACTTGTCGAATCCTGAGGTTTTGAATCGGATTGCTCAGTTCCCCGTGGTGGTGAACCTAGCCGCCATTTGCACTCCTAGCCGTTACATGTCGGAGGCTTGCGAGGTTATCCGCAGCAATTACGACAGACCGGTGGCGCTTGCCGAGGCTTGTGCGAAATCGGGAGCCTGGCTTATCCATTTTTCGACTTCGGAGGTTTACGGACGTACAGGGAGCGACAGCGGTGAATTGAGTGAAGACGAAACTCCGCTTTCGTTCGGGCCTGTTGGCGCAAGTCGGTGGAGCTACGCTACGGCAAAGCTCTTGACGGAGCGTTACATTGCTGGGCTTGATGGTCTCAAGTGGACTATGGTGCGTCCGTTCAACTTTGTTGGCCCTTACATGGATTTTATGCCCGGCGTCGATGGTGAAGGAATCCCGCGCGTGTTGGCGAATTTTTCAAGCGCCCTTTTGCGCGGCGAACCCTTGAAGCTTGTGAATGGCGGAAAAGCCCGTCGATGCTTTACCGGTATTTACGATGCGATTGACTTTATTTTTGCGGTGTTCGCCGCAGGTACGAACCGTCAGTTGAACATGGCCGATGCGGGAGGTGTTTCTGAATTCTCTGATTCGCCCGCCTATTCCCAGATTTTCAATGTAGGAAATCCCGATAACGAGGTGACCATTGCTGAACTTGCGCAAAGGATGCGGAATATTTACGCATCCATTCGCGAGGTCCCTGTCGAATCGTTACCGCAGCCCGAAGTTGTATCGGGCGAGGATTATTACGGAGTGGGTTACGACGATTCCATGCGACGCATGCCGAATGTCGAGAAAGCCTGGAAACTTCTTGGATTCCGGGCCTCGATGGGCTTGGACGACTGCCTGCGCGATTCCCTGAAATGGTTTGTCGGGCATTATGCCTAGAGATGTCTTTATTTTTATACCGGCCTATAACGTACAAAGTACGCTAGCCTCTGTCATTGATGAAATTTCTGCAGTGATGCGAGAGCGTTCGCATATATTGATTATTGATGATGGGTCGAAAGACGGAACTCGCGAAGTAGCCGAGAAATGCGTGTCCATTTATAACGGCTGCAGAAATTGCAACGGAAATTCATTTGAAAATAGCTCCGGTTTAGAGTACGAATATTTTGAAAAGAATCGTGGCTATGGAGCCGTGGTGAAACGTGGCATTGCTTGCGGACTTGCAAGCGGAGCGAAGTTCATTGCCTGCTTGCATGGCGATGGACAGTATCCGGCGCCGATGTTGGACCGGTTTGTTTCGGAACTTGAACGCAGTGCTCGTGGCGAGGAATCGCGCGGACTAAAATCGCGCGGATTGGCGTTGATTCAAGGCTCGCGCCGGGCTGTAGAAGGGGATGCCCGCAAGGGTGGAATGCCTTTGTATAAGCGGATGGGCGGCTCTTTCTTGACGGCACTTGAAAACTTGGCGTTCAAAAACAAGTTGACGGACCGTCATAGCGGATTCATCGTGTACAATGCGGAATTCCTGAAGACCGTGAATCTTGAAAAACTCAGTGGCAGTTTCGACATCGATTTGGAGCTGATTTCAATTGCCGATGCGGAAGGCTGGAACATGAAAGAAATCCCCATACCTACGCGGTACGGGGATGAAAAGTCCAACTTGAACGTGGTGACTTACGGAATCAGGGTGTTGCGGCAGATTGCTCGCCGCCTGTTCCGCTAATCGTTATTTGTTGTGGTGTTCGTCGTGGTGCGGGCAGCCGCAGCCGCCGTTACCGTCGCAGTTTTCCTTGTGGCCCTGGCCGCCGCATTCGCATTCGTGGCCTTCTTCCTTGCAATGGCATTCGTGTTCGCCTTCGCCCTTGTCCTTGCAGCAACAGTGGTGTTCGAAAGGCTTCAATTCGTCTTCGGTCGCTTCGCGCACGCTTACGACTTCGATGGCGAAGTTCAGATTCTTGCCGGCGAGTTCGTGGTTCGCGTCAATTACGGCCTTGTCGCCATTCACGCTCTTGATGCGGATGGGCATGGGGCCCATCGGAGTCTGTGCGTAAAACTGCATGCCTGCTTCGACTTTGTCTACGCCCTGGAAAACGCTTGTGGGGACTTCCTGCGTCATGCGTTCGTCGTATTCGCCGTAGCCTTCGCTCGGAATGACTTTTACATCGAACTTGTCGCCGACATCGTGGCCGACCATGGCCTTTTCAAGACCCACCACAATCATGTGGGCGCCCTGAATGTACTGGAGCGGCTCGCGGCCAGCAGAAGAGTCGATGACGGCTCCTTCGTCGGAGGTGAGGGTGTAGTGCATCTGTACAACGGTCTTGTCGGCGATTTTCATAATGATCCTTTATGTGGGTGCGCTTGTTGGCGGCACGATGAATTTAAGCGGCAATATAGCAAAAAAACAGCGCTTGAAAAAGTGCGATTATTTTTTGCGGTCTTGCCAAGTACTTTCGTTAAACAGTTGACCTTCGCTGAGCCCGTATTTTTCCTGGACACCCGCCAGACGGATGGCTGTTTCGATTTCAATTTTTCCGCGGATGGCCTGCGTGTAGGTCTGCACTTTGCGGCGTACGGCGTCGGGCGTTTCGTCCAGAAGTTCTATGCGGAAACTGTTGACTCCGGCCTGCTGCAGGCGGGGGAGCAGTTTTAGCGCGGATTGCGGCTTTCCGACGAATAGCGTGTTGCGGCATTCTGCGTCGCTTTGCAAGAAGTGGCGTTCGCCCTTGTGGTCCAGAATTTCGACCTTGTGCTGTGTGCAGATTTTTCCGCATTCCGGGAATCGTCTGCCAGTGGTGAGCGCGCGTGCGAAGGCGCAGTATTCCGAATGGAATGCGGGCATGTACTGGTGCAGCGCAATTTCCATACGGCGTCCGTCGATGTTTTGCAGCAAATCGAAAAGTTGGGTGCTGTTCAAGTCCCAAGACGGATGGAGCGTGTCTAGCCCAAGATTCAACAGCCAGTCGTAACTGGCGCTGTTGGCGGCGTTCAGACTGTAGTCGCCCTTTAGCGGAATTCCGTTTTCGCGCAATATGGCGAGAGCCCCCAGACTGCGGACCAAAGCGAAATCGGGGGAGAGTCGCAAAATGTTTTTAAGGTAGTGGTTTTCGCCAGGCTTGTGAATGCGGAGCGTCGCCATTCCGGCCTTGAATCCGTATTCGCGAATCTGCGCCAGGGACTCGTCGTATTTTACGCCCCAGTCAAAATCCATGACAACGTTGTCTATGTCAAGGCCGGCGAGCGCTTCGATTTGCTGCGGATTGCGAACCAAGATGGAAATTTCTGGGCGTTTTGCTGCTTTGCCGGAGTCGGAGCGGATTTTGTCTAGGAAGGCGCGGCCTTGCGTGGCGTTTGGATTCAGTTCCTTCCAACGGCAACGTTCCTTGTCCAGTTCGGCAACCGCGTTCTGGCGTAGCGTTCGTAAAACCTTGCCAGGAATAAAGGCACTTGCGTCTACTTGAATGTCGAGGGATTGCAAAACGTATGCGGAAGAACTCAATGCTGCAAGTTCCTTGCGAGCGGTTTCGGCCACGCGGCTCGTGGCGGCATTCCTTGCAGCCTCAATGGCGGTTTCGCTTTCGATTTGCACCTTGTGGCCGTCGTTGTCGTAAACGGTGAGTCTTAGCGGTTCGCCGATTTTTCCGAACAGCACCATGTTTACGGGAATGCGTTTGGCCAGTTCCCTGTCGGTAAATGAATGACGCAGTTCCTTTTCGAGGGTGGGGGAATCGTTGCGGTAAACCTTCATGCCGAGCGCAATCTGCGACTGGTTCAGTTCTCGACCGAATTCCAAACGGAGGTCGGAGCCACTTCCAATCTGTTGCACTCCGTACAGACGGCCGCCAATGCTTACGCCGAATTCGGGATTCTCGAACAAAATTCCGTCACCCGGGCGAGGCGGTGCGAAATCGCCAGGTTCTTCGCCTTCTGCAAATTCGCGGGTCACGGAGATTCCGCTGCGGTCTATTCTGCGAACGGTTCCTAAGAATTCTCCGTGATGGTTGCTGAATGTGCCGTCCACAAGTTCCTGGTGGTTTACGCCATCGAGCCAACCCGTGCCAAGCCCGCGGCTGAACAGCACTTGCAACGGCTCCATGTCGCTTGCGCAAAGCCCGTCACCCTGGCCGCGCATGTAATTGCCATCTTTCTGGGAGCGTTTGTTGCTGTCATCCTGGCCGCGCTTGTAATTGCTGTCATCCTGGCCGCGCTTGTAATTGCTGTCATCCTGGAGGGGGCTTTGCCCCCGAACGGGATCCATAAGATTCCCGTTGCTCTGTATGGATCCCCTTCCGCGCTGCGCATGGTCGAGGATGACGTCTGAATGAGTGCCGTTATGAAAATCCAAAGCCTTTCTGTAGGCGCGGGAGACTGCGGCCACATATTCGGGGCTTTTCAAACGCCCTTCCACTTTCAGTGAGTTGACCCCGATTTCGCTCAGGTCGTCGATGCGCGGGATGGCGCACAAATCGCGTGTGCTGAAAAGGTATTGCGCATCGGTCTTTGTGAATTCCTTGCCGTCTACAAAAATGCGGTAGGGAAGTCGGCAACTTTGGGCGCATTGTCCGCGGTTGGCGCTTCGTCCGCCGAAGTTTTCGCTGGTGAGGCACTGCCCGGAGTAACTTACGCACAGAGCCCCGTGAATAAAGACTTCCAGTTCCAGCGGAGTAGCTTCCTTGATGGCGGCAATCTGCTTTAACGAAAGCTCTCGAGCCAAGACGGCACGGTTGAACCCTAACTGCGAAGCCAAATTCACGGCCTCGGCGCTGGCCAAGGTCATCTGCGTGCTCGCATGGATTTCCTGGTTCGGTGCAATGGCGCGAATCAGGCGAGCAAGGCCTATGTCCTGGATGATGAATGCATCCGGTTCGAGCGCGATAATCTTTTCGACAAATTCCGGAAGACTTTGCAATTCCCGTTCGAAGACCAGCACGTTCATGGCAAGGAAAGTCCTTACGCCGCGAATTCGTGCGTAGCGAATCATTTCACCGACATCCTCGAAACTGAAATCCTCCGTGCGGCCGCGGGCATTCCAGTGCGGCACCCCAAAGTACACCGCGTCGGCGCCATTGTGGATGGCGGCTTCCAGCATTTCGCGTGTCCCTACGGGTAATAGCAGTTCCGGTTTGTTCATACCCCAAAAATATTTTTTTTGAGAATCGTACTGTTGCTGCTTGCTGCTAAAATTGCAAAATATCGTCGTTTTTGTAGCCGAAACGGACAAACGCTCCAGTTTCCTTGACTACAAAAGCTTTTTTGTGTCCAAGCCCGTCGAGAATGGCGTTGTCCAAGTTTTCGGCAAGACCATCGAGCGAAATCGTGAGTTCGTCGTCCAAAGGTTCTTTAATCCCGCCCTTGATGATGCAGGCTTGAGTGTAGTCCGGGTCCAATTCAAATACGGCTTCGTAAATATCCGAATCGTTTTCATCGGAATCGCTTTTTATTGGCGAACCTTTTATGGCGATGGAACCCGAAAAGCCGGCGTTCTTGAAACGAATCCAGAAGTCATTAATCATAATAGCCTGATGTTTTTATATATTTTTAAACAAATATAAAGTATTTTTTTCAAAAAAACATACGGTGTCGTTTTTATGTCAATTAGAAATGTTCTTTTGTCATCTATGATTTGCACGTTGCTTTTGTCGGCAATTCTGTTTTCCGCTTGTTCCAATCCGGAGGCAGAAGCAAAAATTGCCGAACTCGGAGCGAAAAACGCAGAGCTTTCCGCCGAAATCCAGGTTTTGCAAAAGAAATTGGATTCCATGAAGGTGCAAAGCGACTCCATGTACAAGGTGCTTCAAAAACTGGATATGGCAAATTAACTTGCTGTAAACGAGGAATTTTATGAAGGTTTTGGTAACAGGCGTAGGTGGTCAGTTGGGCCACGATGTAATGAATGAACTTGCCAAACGCGGCTACGAAGGCGTCGGCAGCGATATCGCTCCTGCTTATGCAGGGATTGCCGATGGAAGCGCAGTCACGCAAATGGCCTACGTGCAAATGGACATTACGGACCCCGTAGCCGTTGCAAAGGTCATCGAATCGCAGAAGCCCGACGTGGTCGTGCATTGTGCCGCATGGACCGCTGTTGACCTTGCCGAAGACGAAGACAAACAGGCGAAGGTGAGGGCAATCAACGCTAGCGGTACCGAAAACATCGCCAAGGTTTGCAAGAATATCGATGCCAAGATGGTGTACATCAGCACCGACTACGTGTTCGACGGTCAGGGAACAGAACCTTGGAAACCCGATTGCAAGGATTACAAGCCTTTGAACGTTTACGGTCAAACGAAGCTCGATGGCGAACTTGCCGTGAGCGGAACCTTGGAAAAATTCTTTATCGTGCGCATCGCGTGGGTCTTCGGCCTTAACGGCAAGAACTTCATCAAGACGATGCTCAATGTCGGGCGTACTCACGACACCGTGCGCGTCGTGAACGACCAGATTGGCACTCCGACATACACGCTCGATCTTTCTCGCTTGCTGGTCGACATGATTGAAACTGAAAAGTACGGCTACTACCATGCCACGAACGAAGGCGGTTTCATCAGCTGGTTCGACTTCACGAAGGAGATCTATCGCCAGGCAGGAATGAAGACCAACGTGCTTCCCGTGACGACGGCCGAATACGGCATCAGCAAGGCGGCTCGCCCCTTTAACAGTCGTCTTGATAAAAGTAAACTTGTGGAGTTTGGCTTCAAGCCGCTTCCCACTTGGCAAGATGCGCTTTCCCGCTACCTCAAGGAGATAGGCGAGGTCTAGTTCTTATCTATGTTTCGTCGATTTGGACTTGTCGTTTTGGTTTTATCGCTTTCGGTTTTTGCGACCGAGGCCTTGAAACCCGTTGCACCTCCGGAATCCTATATTTCTGTGGGCGGCATTGCCGACTTGAGGGACGACGTGTACAGTGCCGATTTGGGTTGGACTGTCGAAGTGGCTCCCTGCAACTGCTTTAGCGTCTATACCGACATGTCCTATCGCTTTGTGAGCTACGAGTGGGATGCCACATGGACCGATCAGAATCACGAAGCGTTGAATTTGCATGTGAACGGACTCAATGAAAGCTTTGTCGGAATGAAATTTTTCCCGATACAGTATTTCGGCATTGACCTGAGTTGGCGCTTTTTGCCGGGCGAGGGCGGCCAGACGGAGCGATTTGAACGCTTGGGCTTTGAACCCATGGGCGTTTATCCCTTTAGCAGAAATTTGCTGTTGGGCTTGAGCGGTCAATACTATACTTTCGTGGAAAGGAAAAATTTCCAGCCTGGCGAAGAAATTGGAGTGAAGGCCTCGTTTGTTTGGAAATTTCTGTGGGACCGTGTCGAGCGGACCGGATGGAAAGTGGATTACGCATTCCTGTATCGCAAACGCATTTCCGAAAGCAAAAATTTGAATATGGCGAAAGCCTATCAAGATATGGATGACGATTACAATGGAATCCGTATGAAGGCTGCGGTATCGCATGTCTTCGGCTGGTTCCCGTTCCCCTTCGCTTTGGGGCTTTCCGCCGAGATGACTCGCGGATATCTCTTTGGCTTTGAAACCGGTCATCGCATGGAAATGTTCATTCGCGCCGATTTCCCGTAGCCTAGACAGCCATCTCTATTTTGTTTCCAGCGTTATTTCGCGCTCGGTTTCCGAAAGGATTTCAATCTTTATGACATGGGTGATGCCCGTGTCGTCGACTAGGCGCTCGGGCCATTCGATAAGGGATATCCCGTTGGCGAGGTAGTCGGAGTCCATGCCGACTTCATTGATGTCAGCACCATCTTCGAGCCTGTAAAGATCGAAATGGAAAATGGGCGGATCGTTGGGGTACTCGTGCAGAATGGTGTAGGTGGGGGAGCAGACGGTTCCCTCGAAACCGAGCCCTGCGCAGATTCCACGGCTTATTACTGTTTTACCGGCGCCCAGGTTTCCGTACATGGCGACCATGTCGCCCGGTTTTAGGCTTTTGGCAAATTCCTTTGCCCATTCCAGAGTTTCGTTTTCGCTAGAGAATTTCATAATCGGAATTGCGCCTGTTACAGTTTTTCCTTGTACTGTTCGTATGTGAACTCGTGCAAAAGCTTGAAATGGCCTTGCTTGTCGAACATGCCGATATTCGGGTGCCTTACTCCGTTGAAGAACGTGGTTTTTACCATGGTGTAGTGAATCATGTCTTCGAAGATAATCTTGTCGCCGACCTTGAGTGGTTCGTCGAAGGAGAAATCGCCAAGCTGGTCTCCGGCAAGGCAGGTGTTTCCGGCGAGCTTGTAGGTGTACTTCTTGACGCCCGGTAAATCTGCTCCGATGATATTAGGCCTGTAGGGCATTTCGAGGCAGTCGGGCATGTGGGCGCTGACGCTCACATTTAAAATGGCAATGTCCATTTCGTTGTGGACGAGGTCTGCGACGGTTGCCACCAGTTCGCCAGTTTGCCATCCGATGGCTTCTCCCGGTTCCATGATAATTTGCAGGTTCGGGTGCCTCGCTTTGAATTCGTTCAATACGGTTACCAGGCGCTCGCGGTGGTAGTCCTTGCGGGTGATGTGGTGGCCGCCACCGAAATTCACCCATTTAATTTGTTCTAAATAGCGGCCGAAATGGCTCTCGAATGCGGCGAGGACGCCTTCCAGGGCGTCGACATCCTGTTCGCAGAGGGCATGGAAATGCAACCCCTCAATTCCGTCCAAGAGTTCCGGTTTGAACTCTTTTTCAGTGACGCCGAGTCTGCTGAATTTGCCGCATGGGTTGTAAAGGTCTGTTTCGACCGTTGAATACTGCGGATTGACGCGAATCCCGCAACTTACTTTTGCCTTGAGAGCCTTGTCCTTGAAACGGACCCACTGGCTAAAACTGTTAAAGGTGATGTGATCGGCTAAAGCGAGAATCTGGTCGATTTCGTCGTCTTCGTATGCCGGAGCGAATACATGGACTTCCTTGCCCATTTCTTCCTTGGCAAGTCTAGCTTCGTTCAGGCTCGAAGCGGTGGCTCCCGGCAGGTATTCGGCGATGATGGGGAAACTTCTCCAAAAACTGTAGCCCTTGAGGGCGCAAATTATCTTTACTCCGGTTCTCTTTTGTATGTCTTCGAGGATTTTCATGTTGCCGCGGAGACGATTTTCATCGAGTACATAGCACGGAGATTTGACTTGATTGTAATCTAACATGCCCCAAATATAGTTTATTGGGCATTTTACCCCCTCAAAAGGGGCTTTTTTGTGAGTTTATTACCTTTTAAAAAATCCTTTAACTAAATTTATTGACGATGATTTGGTCATATTCTAAGTGCATTATTGCTTCTATTTTGTCCCTCGCTTTTGTAGGGGTCTCTTTCGCACAAACCAACGCGACGGCAACGTCCGATGTTGTGTCTTCTCGCGGTGCCTCGTATACTCTTGACGAGATGATCCAGGCTAAACTGGATTCCCTTGACAAGAGAAATGCGACCACTGTAAAAATCAACTCTGACAGCCTTGCCAAGGTTAAGGCCGACAGCATCCGCAAGATGATTCAGGAAGGTAAGTACGTTCAACGTGCCAAGTACGACAAGTCGAACTTCGACCACTGGAAAGTCGATACGCTGTTCCAGAAGTCCATGAAGGAAAACGTGTGCGGCGTATGGCGTACACCGATTGTTTCGCACGGCCACGCTTTCCGCGATGCAGAACTTCGCTTTGGCTACAATGACACGCTCTATGGAGTGACCCGTACTTATTCCGATTCCGGCCGCTACCAGATGACCGGCGAATATGCTTACAAGGCCCGTTACCGTTTCGACAACGATTCCTCGCTCGTTACCCGCGAAGTCTTCAAGGACCGCGAAGTGATTCGTTGGGACTATGTGACGTTCCGTATCAGTGGCGATACTCTCAAGCACAATCTCAAGAAGCTTGAGTTCCGCGACTTGAACGATAACTGGCTCAACGCTCTGCAGGGCTTTGAAAACGTGCCGCCGGAACTCTACATGCGCGACAAGGCTGCATCTGACGAACTCAAGAAGGAGTTCGACAAAACAAAATCCAAAAAGAAGTAGGTAGACCATGCGGACCACGGGGGGCGGACGCCCCTTAATCATGGTGGTTCTCGCTCTTTTACTCCTTGTACTTTGTACCCTGACTTTGGTTCTAGGTCCTGCGAACGTGTCTGTTTCGCAGGTGTTTGATTCTATTGTAAAGACCGGTAGCGACGAGGCCGTATCACGAATTGTTTGGGGGCTTCGCATTCCGCGTATGGCGGCGGCACTCCTTGCCGGGATGGCGCTTTCGGTTTCGGGGCTTGCCTTGCAGACTGTATTTCGTAACCCGTTGTGTGGCCCGTTCGTGCTTGGCATTAGCAGCGGGGCGAGCCTAGGCGTGGCTGTGGCCATGCTCGCCGGTTTTGGCTTTGGTTGCCTTGGGGTGCTGGGCTCCGCGACGGTCGGGGCATTGGTGGTCACCTTGGCCGTGATGTGGCTTGCTTCGCGATTCGAACGCAACTCCGTTTTGCTTGTGGCTGGGCTCTTGATCGGGTATTTTATCGACGCTTTGGTGAGCGTGCTTGTGGCGCAAAGCGATGCGGAATCCTTGCGCGTTTACGTGGCCTGGGGCATGGGCAGTTTTTGCCGATTGGTTTTGGACGATATTTGGCTTTTCTTTGGTGCCGTTGTCGTGGGACTTGCGTTTGTGGTTTGCTCGATGCGGTATTTGAACACGGCTTTGATGGGCGATGATTTTGCCCGCGGACTAGGGGTGCCGGTACGTTGTTCGAAAAGATTCGTTTTGCTTGGGTCAAGTCTCTTGGCTGCTGCCTGTACTGCTTTTTGCGGGCCTGTTGCTTTTGTCGGAATTGCGACGCCTCATTTGGCTTTTATGTTGTTCAAGACGACGAACTGTCGTGTACTTGTGCCCGGCGCCGCCTTGTGCGGAGCCAATCTTTGCCTTGTGGCTGGACTTTTCCCGGTTTCGATTCCCTTGAATGCGCTTTTGAGCGTTGTTGGCGTTCCTGTTATTTTGTTTGTAATTTCAAGAAGCGCGGGAAGGGGGAACCTGTAATGAATTTGCTGGAATGCAAGTCTTTGAAAGTCGGGTATGGTTGCGAAAAGCCTGCTCTGATTGAATGTGCAAATTTTGATTTGGCAGCTGGCGAAGTCGTTGCCTTGATGGGCGAAAACGGGTGCGGCAAAAGTACTCTTTTAAAAACGCTTGCCGGGTTTATTGAACCGTTGTCTGGGCAGGCGCTTTTGAATGTGGATGGAGTCTCGTTTAAGAACGTGCGTGAACTGGGTTTGCGCCAAGTGGCGCGGAATCTGGCGCTTGTCCGAATGTCGAATGTGGCTCCGGCTCGCTTTACGGTGCGCGAATTCGTAGGTCTTGGACGCATGCCCTATTCTGGTTTTTTGGATGGTCGTAGCGCAGACGACGAACGGATTGTAGAATCTGCCATGTCGCTCTTGGATGTTTTGCATTTTGCAGAGCGACCCGTTGCTGAACTGAGCGATGGTGAAAGAAGCCGAGTCTATTTGGCAGAAGCTGTAGCCCAGCAAGTCCGTGTGCTGTTGCTTGATGAACCCAATGCGTTTTTGGATATTCCCAGGAGTCATGCACTATTCAATATGTTAAGAAATTTGGCGGAATCCAAGGGCATGGGAATCATCGTCTCTACGCATTCCATGGAGTATGCCGAAAAATATTGCCATAGGATTATGGTTGTCGACGACGGAAATGTGCGCGTCGGCAGAGCCCATGAAGCAAGGGAGATGGGCTTGTTCGACTGGACGGAAAGAAAATGAAATTTTTGAATTGTATCTTGTTGTTGACTTTGTGCTTGCTTGGATGCGCTGGAAACCGCACGGAAACGGATGCCGCGGACGCTGTTGCGGATGCTGCGGGGCAACATTTTCTGTGGAAGATTTCGGATGAAAATTCCAGCGTCTGGATTCTTGGAAGTGTCCATTTTGGAGATTCTTCTTTTTATCCTCTCGATTCTGTCGTTGAAAGCGCTTTTGCCAATGCCGAGGAACTCGCAGTAGAAATCGACATGAGCGACGACTCCGTGAGTAACGCTGTCGCCGAGCAGAGTTTGAATCACGGGATGCTTCCTGAAGGAAAAACTTTAAGCGAAGTTATTTCAAGGGATATGTGGAATACGCTTGACAGTCTCTGTGCTTCGTGGAATTTTCCCATCGCCGGATTGATGCAGATGCGGCCCTGGATGGTGGCGACGACGCTTAGTGTAGTTGCCGTGCAACGAGCTGGAATTGATCCGAATTTAGGTGTCGATATGGTTCTGCTGGATAGGGCCGCCAGCGATGGCAAGGCTATCGTAGGGCTTGAGACTGCAGAAGAGCAGATTGGCGCTTTGGCCGATACGAGTGAAACGGATTCGTCGGGGATTTATTACCTGAAAACCACATTGCGTGAAATTTCGGAACTGGATTCCATGGTGGCTCAAATCGTGCGCGCCTGGAAGACGGGGAACGATTCTCTTTTACGCGTGGCACTGGGCGAAGAAGACGATGACGACGAAGATGAAACTTTGTCTGAAAAGAACATCAAGGAAAACTTGACGGAAAAAATCTATACCGGGCGCAATGCCAAAATGGCGGAATCCGTTGCTGAGTTCTTGAAAGAGGACAGGAATGTCTTTGTGGTAGTGGGGGCTGCTCACTTGGCACTTGAAAAAGACAACGTCATCGACATATTAAAGCGCAAAGGCTTTAAAGTTGAACGCTTTTGATTAGGGACGAACGTTCTTGACGTTTATTCCTAGGCGGGCCAATCGATTGTAGAGGGCTGTACGCAGCATGCCGAGGCTTTCGGCTGTATCGCTGACGGAACCGTTGTGTTCCTTTATTTTTGCGACAAGGAATTCGCGTTCTTCGTCGAGTTGCTTTTCGCGGAAGTCTTCGTAGTTTGCGATTGGCTTTGCTGCTTGAAATGCTGATGCTTCGTCTATTTGAAGGTCGCCTGCTTCGAGAATTCCAGGGTCGGTAAAGCAGAGGCTTCGCTGAATGACGTTTTCAAGTTCGCGGATGTTGCCTGGCCAGCTGTGGCTTTGCAGCTTTTGCAGCGCTGCCGGTGATAATGTGTAGGGTTCGCCGGCTGGGGCGTATTGACGGATAAAGTAATTTGCCAGGTCTTCGATGTCTTCCTTGCGCTCGCGCAGGGGCGAAAGCTGCACGGGAATGACGTTCAGACGGTAGTAAAGGTCTTCACGGAATTTCTTTTCGCGAATTTCCTCTCTCAGGTCGCGATTTGTGGCGGCGATGATTCTTACGTCGATATGGCGCGTCTTGTTGGCACCGATGGGGCGAATTTCGTGATTCTGGATGACGCGAAGGAGCTTCACCTGGGCATGCAGTGGCATGTCTCCGATTTCGTCCAGAAATATGGCGCCGCCGTTGGCGTCCTCGAAAAGTCCGATGCGCTCGTTTTGCGCTCCGGTAAAGGCCCCGCGAGTGTGTCCGAAAAGTTCGCTTTCAAAAAGAGTATCGGGAATGGCGCTGCAGTTCACCGTTACGAATTTGTCGTAAACGCAGGCGATGGCGCGGGCGATGAGGTCTTTGCCGACGCCGGATTCTCCTTGAATCAGAACGGGCCCCCTGTGCAGAATGGCGCGCTCCACTATTTTGCGCAAGTCCTGCACGGCTTTGCTTTTGCCGACCAGGTGCGACATTCTTTCGCGGAAAATCTGCTTTGCCGAATGAATTTCCTTGAGCTTCGAAATTTTGCTCATCAGGTGGAGCCTGACGGATTCGGCTGACAGAATGATGTCGTAAAGTTTTCCCGGAAGGTTTACGAACTTGTCCGGATTCGACGTGTAGGCGAGAATTTGACTGTCGGGATTGTCTTTGCGGATTGCGGAGAGCGATGACTCGTTGTCTTTTTCGAAGGAGTCGAGGTCCCAGATGATGATGGGCGACAAGAAACGGAATCCATCGGGGGCTTCGGAGCCTGCGTACGGTTCACCGTAAACTTTCACCGAATAATTCACAGAAGAAAGCACGTCCAAGATGAACAGGGACGTGTCGGTTTCTTTTGTGAAAAAGTCGATGGAATTCATAGGAAGCTTACTTCCCGAGTTCCTTGCTGCGGTTGGTGCCGGCGACGACTGCCTTGATGAGGGAACTGCGGAAGGCGCCTTCTTCGAGGGCATCTACGCCAGCAATCGTGGTGCCTGCCGGAGAGCAGACCATGGCGCACAAGTCGCTCGGGCTCTTGCCGGTTTGCTTCACGAGTTCGACGCTGCCTTCGATGGTGCCGAGGGCGAGCTTCAAAGCGACATCGCGGGTGAGGCCGGCCTTGACGCCGCCGCGGGTAAGGCCTTCGATGAATTCAAACACATAGGCGGGGGCACTACCGGAAAGTCCGGTGACGGCGTCCATGAGGGATTCGGTGACGCGGCAGGTGACGCCGATGTTCCCGAAAATTTCTTCGGCGATTTTCAGCGTGGCTTCATTGACGCCGTCCGTGGCGAGTGCCACAGTGCCCTTGCCGACAGTGAGCGGCAGGTTCGGCATCACGCGGAGAACCTGGTTCTTGGCGCCGAGGGCGTCAGTCAGGCTCTTGCGGGCAACGCCAGCCATGATGCTGATGAAAGTCTTCGTGCCCTTGATGGCGCTGACGGCTTTCTTCCATTCGGCGGCGACGACCTTGAAAATCTGCGGCTTTACGCAAAGGAAGGTGACGTCGGCCTTCTTGACGCCTTCGGCAAAGTTCTTCACGCGGACGCAGCCGAGTGCAGATACTGCTTCGGCGGCCTTGTCGTTCGGGTCGAAGAAGAAGATGGACTTTGAATCCGTGCCTGCGCTGAGGAGGCCGCGGAGAATTGCACCACCCATGTTGCCGGTGCCAGCGAAGAAGATTTTCTGATTCATGTTGTTTGTCCTGTTTTTTGACAAATGTATAAAATTAGTGACTTTGGATGCGTGTGGCGGTGCTGAATTGAGTGACGTTTTTTGCTAGAGAGGGGTACTAAACATAGGCTTGGCGCTTGTTTAGTATCCTTTTTCCTTTGAAAAACTTACTTTGTGTTGCGTACAAAGTAAGAAAAAGGGTACTAAATTGAGGCTTGATGCCTATTTAGTACCCTTTTTCGCGACTCTCGGCTTCTAGCCGTGGGATTGCTTGCGCAATCCACGGACTTGCGCAAATCAAATGCGTGAGCAAGGCTCCCGCGCTTGATTTGCTGTTAGCCGTTCATCGAAGTAAGTAGTTCGATGTTGGTTTTGAAGAGTTTGAGCTTGTCGCGCATGAATTCCATGATTTCCGTAGTAGTCATGTCCTGCATGTATCTGCGCAGCATCCAGACGCGGCGCATTTCCTCTTCGGTAAGCAGCAATTCTTCCTTGCGGGTACCGGATTTGAAAATGTCGATGGCGGGCCAGATGCGCTTTTCGGCGATACGGCGGTCGAGCACGAGTTCCATGTTGCCGGTGCCCTTGAATTCTTCGAAAATCACTTCGTCCATGCGGCTGCCGGTTTCGATAAGGGCCGTGCCGATGATGGTGAGGCTTCCGCCGTTTTCAATCTTACGGGCGGCACCGAAGAACTTCTTGGGGAGCTGCATGGCGTTGGCGTCCACACCGCCCGAAAGAATCTTGCCGGAGTGCGGGATGGCGATGTTGTTCGCACGAGCGAAGCGGGTGATGGAGTCCAGGAGAATCACGACGTCGTTGCCGTGTTCCACCAAGCGCTTGGCCTTTTCAAGAACGAGGCTTGCCACCTTGATGTGTCGGCCCGGTTCTTCGTCGAATGTAGAGGCGAGGACTTCGGCCATGATGTTCTTGCCGCGGTTGGCGCCTTCTTCCTTGAGACGGTCGATGAGCTTGCGCATTTCGGTCACTTCTTCGGGGCGTTCGTCAATCAGCAAAACCATCAGCTTGACTTCCGGATGGTTCGCTGTGATGGCCTTCGTGACGTTCTGCAAAAGAACGGTCTTACCGGTGCGGGGCGGAGCGAGCACGATACTGCGCTGGCCCTTTCCGATGGGCGTGAACAGGTTCATCAAGCGGGTGCTGTATTCCTGCGTGTCGAATTCCAGGTTCAAGCGTTCAATCGGGTGGATCGGAGTGAGGTATTCGAAGGACACGCGGCGCTTTGTCTTTTCGGGGACTTCGAAGTTTACGGTATCGATGCGGAGAAGGGCGAAGTATTTT
Source organism: Fibrobacter sp. (assembly GCA_024398815.1). Classification (GTDB taxonomy): domain Bacteria; phylum Fibrobacterota; class Fibrobacteria; order Fibrobacterales; family Fibrobacteraceae; genus Fibrobacter. The sequence goes on along the minus strand of JAKSIL010000008.1, from coordinate 74,583 downwards.
TCGCCTTCGCGGGGTTGGCGGACCTGGCCCGTGATGGTGTCGCCCATCTTGAGGTCGTAGCGGCGAATGATGTTCTTGCTTATGTAAATATCGTCGGGGCCGGCGAGGTAGTTGTGTTCGGGGTTGCGCAAGAATCCGTGGCCGCCATCGGGGATGATTTCGAGAACGCCTTCGGTGTAAATGGGGCAGTCTTCGCCGCTGATGGCGCTAAGAATGCTGTACACCAGGGCCTGCTTGCGCATTTTCTTGAAGTCGACGATTCCGAGTTCTTCGGCCTTGCTCTGCAATTCAAACATCGGAAGTCCGCGGAGTTCCTTCCATTTGGCGCGTGCGGCTGCCACCTTTTCGGGGTCGGGAGGCGGCAACTGAATGCTCTCATCCAGGAAGTCGTCCTGGGGGAGGTTGCCGCGGTTGTGGCGGTTCTTGTACTTGTTGAACTTGTTGTTGTTAAAACGGTTGTTTCCGTTCTGGTTGTTGTTATTGTTGTTGTTGAAGCGGTTGTTTCCGTTCTGGTTGTTATTGTTGTTGAAACGACGGAAATTCTGGTCGCCTTGCTGGCCGTTATTGTTGTTGTTGTTGTTCTGGCCTTCTGCGGCGGGAGCATTCTCGTTTGCCTGCGGAGCGGCGGCACCGGCTTCGAACTGCTGGGTGTCTTCGCTCGGCGTAGGGGCCGGTGTAAAGGTAATGTTTTCCTGGGCGAATACATCGCTTACCGGGGAATCGAATGCAGGAACTTCGTTCTGTTGTACGTTATTTTCGTTCCTGTTTTGGTCTTCTTCGAACCTGCGGCGCCTTTCTTCGAATCTACGGCGCTTTTCTTCGCGGTTGAAAGCGAATTTCCCGGATTTTGCAGCGGGAACTTCGGAAGCTGCTTGTTGATTCTCCGAGGCTGCGGAAACGACTGCTTCTGCGACGGGAGCGGGCGCTACGGATTCTGCTGCAGGGGCGGCGGATTCTTGAATGCTGGAGCCCTGTGCCGCTTCCGGAGCTGCATCTTCCTTCGCCTTTTTCGGTGTGCGTCCGCGCTTTTTGGGAGCGGGAGCTTCGCCTTCGGCAACCGGCATGGAAACTTCTACTTCTTCATCAATGTTCTTTTTTGTTCTAGGCACAGTATAGTTCCTTATTGATAGTTATAAAATTTTGGGGATATATCAAAAACTTTCAATCCAGAACCCATTTTTTTTGGATTCTGAACATAAAAGAAAATATGGGGGAGGGAAAAATTGTTCCTCTTGAACGCCCCATAAGATACATAAAAATTTGGAGTTTGTCATAAAAAAAAGCCCTTTTTTGTTTTTTTTACGAAAAAATTGCACAAGCAGGTCTTAAGTTCGCCTTTTTGGTGGAGGATGACAGTTTTTGGACATGTTGAATATCTATATTAAGGGTGTGGAATCTTTGGACCGCGTATTCATTGCCTTGGGCAGCAACCTCGCTCCCCGTTCTAGCCGTTTGGCCGAAGGGCGCGACATGCTTCGCCGTATAGCGAAGGGTGGTTGGCTCGAAAGCCCTATTTACGAAACGCCCCCGGTTGGACCGGAAGGGCAGGGTCCTTATTTTAACCAGGTCGTGAGTTTTTGGTATTCAGGTACGCCCACGCGTCTCCTTTACTATCTCAAAGGCGCCGAGCTGCTTTTGGGGCGTAAGCCTCGTGGACACTGGAATTCCAGGGAAATTGACTTGGACTTGCTTTATTACGGGAACAGGGTGACTACCGGAAGGCCCACCATTCCTCACGAGCAGGTCCCGTGCAGGCAGTTCGTGCTTGTGCCGTTGAACGATATTGGTCCAGATTGGCGAGACCCACTGAGCGGAAAGACCGTAAAGGACATGCTTGCCGACTTGCTTTCACGGGAAGGGAAAATTCCGTTCCGCACCGTCACCGGGGAGGAATCGTAATGCTTACAGATAAAGGTGTACATTTTTTGGCAATCGAAGGCGTCATCGGGGTCGGCAAGACGACTCTCGCTCGCTTGATTGCCGAGCGCTGGAACGCCCTGTGCATCGAGGAAAACTACGAGGAAAACCCCTTCCTTGAAAAGTTTTACGAAAACAGGGACGCTTACGCATTCCAGACCCAGCTGTTCTTTTTGCTCGACCGCCACAAGCAGTTGCAGAATTCCGCTTTGCAGAGCGATCTTTTCCACGAGCTTTTGGTGAGCGACTACACCTACGACAAGGACCAGATCTTTGCCGCCCAGAACCTGGTGAACGATAGCGAGTACGCCATGTACGAGGCCGTGTCGAAAGCGCTCAGCCGCGACATGCCCAAACCCGACCTGGTGGTTTACCTGCAGGCAAGCATCCCCACGCTTTTGAACCGCATCAAAAGCCGCGGAAGATCCATGGAAAAGTCCATCGAAGGGACGTACCTCAAGGATTTGCAGGAACGCTACGACCACCATTTTTGGCACTACACCGACGCTCCGGTGCTCATCATAAATACAGACAACATAGACTTTGTTCATAACGAGAGCCATTTGCAGATGGTCCTCGACGCCATTGCGGAATGTCCGCGACAAACCACATACTTTGTTCCCGAAATCAAGTAAGAAGGTATTATAATGCAAGTAATCAAGTCAATCGATGCTCTTCGCGCGGCTCTCAAGCCCCTTGCGAGACAGGGCAAGACAATCGGCCTCGTTCCTACGATGGGAGCGCTCCATGACGGTCATGGCGCCTTGATCAAGGAATCGGTGAAAGATTGCGATGTGACTGTTGTTAGCGTATTCTTGAACCCAATCCAGTTTGGCAAGAACGAGGACCTGGACAAGTATCCCAAGCGCCTCGAAGCCGACGCCAAGCTGGCGGAATCCATCGGAGCCGATTTCGTGTTCGCTCCGTCGGTTGCCGAAATGTACCCCGAAGGCGACCCGCTGACCTTGGTCCGCGACGAAGCGCTGGAGTGCATGTATTGCGGAGCCTACCGTCCGGGCCATTTCCGTGGTGTGCTCACCGTCGTCTCCAAGCTGTTCCTCATCTCCGGTGCGGACCATGCCTACTTTGGCGAAAAGGACTACCAGCAGGTGTTCCTGATTGAACGCATGGTGCGTGACTTGAATTTCGACATCAAGATTCACCGCGTGAAGATTGTTCGCGAAGCTTCGGGCCTCGCCCTTTCGAGCCGCAACGAGTACTTGAACGAGTTGGAACGCAAGCAGGCGCTTAGCATTAGCGAAGGACTTAAAACGGCCAAGGACCTTTTTGAAAAGGGCGAACGCCGCGTGGCTCTTTTGCGCGATTGCGTCATCAAGTCGATTCTTGCGAACCGTGGCCAGGTGCAGTACGTGGAAGTGGTGAACCAGAAGGACCTCCAAAAGTTTGCAGGGGCGCTCCCTGCCGATGCCAAGGTGGTCATTCTCGTCGCTGCGTTCTTCGGAAAGACCCGCCTCATTGACAATATCGAATTGAATTAGGCTTTTTTTCATTTGCCTGACTTGAAAAATCTTTTTTGAAGTAATATCTTTATTTCAAGTGTTTGGTTGTTGCCAATTTCGGCAATCGTTAAATGGTATCAAGGGTGTATGGACTCAAATTTTGTTTCAGGAGGACAAATGGGTAACAAAATTTCTGGAGTTCTGAAGGCAGGTGTTATTCTTGCTTTCGGGTTGTGTGCAACAAGTGCTTTGGCTGACGATTTTGACGCCTGTAAGGAACAGGGCGGCCATACGGGTGAGGGTACGAGAAACCCTGGCAAAAGTGACGTGAGCGTCAAGGATGCCATCCCCAATTCCATCTACCATTACGAAATTTGGTACCAGGGCGGCAACAATTCCATGACCTACTATCAGGATGGAACGTTCTCCGCCGAATGGAATGGCTCCAACGACTTCCTCGCTCGCGTAGGTCTCAAGTACAATAGCGACAAGACGTACCAGGAACTGAGCCCAATCACCGCAGATTACAAGTTCACGAAGCAGTCCGGTAACGCAAGCTATTCCTATATCGGTATCTACGGCTGGACGCAGGAACCGCTCTCCGAATACTACATCACCGACGACTGGTTCGGTGGCAAGCCGAATCCTGGGAACAGGGTGGGGGAAGTCCAGGTGGACGGCGAAACGTACGATATTTACACCAACACCCGCTATAACGCCCCTTCCATTTTGGATCACAACGAAACGTTCACGCAGTATTTCAGCGTCCGTCGTAATGCCCGCCAGTGCGGCCATATCGATATTACGGCTCACATGAAGGCTTGGGAAAAGTATGGCTTCAAGGGAAAACTCTACGAAGCGAAACTCCTTGTCGAAGCCGGTGGCGGCGCTACGGGCAAGATCGATTTCAACGTCTTGCGCATGCAGGATGCGAACACGATTGCCGCAGAAGAAGCTGCCAAGTCCAGTGCTGCCGAACCGGAATCCAGCGCCGATGCGACTCCGGAATCCAGTGCCGAAGTTCTCCCGACATCTAGCGCAGAGGCTCTCCCGACTTCAAGTGCCGATGCGGCTCCCATTACTCCAGGTGATTCCACCATCGCCATTCACACGGCTGCAAAGTTCTCTGTGACGGCCGGCGAATTCCAGGTGTTCAACATGCTCGGCAAGTACATGGGCAAGGTTCTTCTCGCCGATGGCACTTCGCTGAACGATGCCATTTATGCAAAGTTCGGAAAAGCCCAGGTTTACATGGTCAAAAAGGATGGCTTGGTCAAGCCCGTCCGCGTTACGAAATAGCGCTGCTGAAATAGCGCCGTTCTTTGATAGAAAAAATTGGCAGGATCTTTTTAGACCCTGCCTTTTTTGAATCCTTCAAGAATCAATCTTTACTTGCTAGTCGCGGACGCAGCGGACTTGGAGTAGGTCTGACCTCGGGTCACCTTCGTTATTCATAAGATATTCTTCAATTGTTTTGACGTAATTTTCCCTACTAGATTCTGTCGTTGTCCAGAAAATAGCCTTGATGTTGATGTCTCTCCAACTAATAGTGTCTTTATGTATAGTGCCATATCCTATGGGAAGGAATGTCATTCCAGTGGTGTTTGTTCCATTGTTTTCTTCTTCTTTGTATGAAAGTCTCCAACCGTAAGTGCTTTTGAAACTGTTAATTTTTTCATCGTTCGATGAACCGGGGGCTGAGTTGACCGCGTCCGTCCACTCTTTCTCCGAGGGAAGGTGCCAACCTTCCGGGCAGATTTTGAGGGCGTCTTCCCAAGTGTAGAATCTTCCGCCGTTCTTGCAGAGGTCTTCGTTGAAGTAGTAACAGTATGTCTTGATACCGCTTGCGGGTTTGTAGTTCAAACTTTGCGCCATCCACTCCTTGTCTCCGACGACGACTGTCTTGTATGTTTGCTTGTCGCGAGGGTCTGTCAAGGTGCTGTATTCTACATCCGGGTTCAAGTAGTAGTCTTTGTCGATAAACGGATTCCAGGTGGTGGTGAAACTATTCCAAGTGCGCGACGAGTCGCAGTAGACATCTCCAAAGATTTGTCCGATTTTTTTCTGGGTGCAACCACCGTAGTCTTCGTTGACTTGACTACTCCGGGTTTTCAAGACCCACTGTTCCATGGTTTCGTCGTAGATGTAGCTGTTAATGTCAGCTTCCTTGACTTCTCCGTCTTCGCCTGCGGGCCAGGAGTCGACTCCGCTGGTAATGTAATCGTCTGCGGAACGCCAGGTATAATTAGTGCAGAAGTACCATTTTCCGTTGTATTGAACAACGTTTTTGTTTTTATCGAGCTCGACTGCTCTTGTGCATACACCCATACTGAGGTCTTCCTCGTTGGTTTCCCTCCATTTCCAACCGTACGCGCCTGTGGTGAAAGCGTATGTTTTGCCGGTGACGTCTCCGGCTTTGAATTCACCGGGTTCTCCGGGTTCCCAACCGTAGGTGTCTTTTTGAAGGTCGCTTGCGAATGTCACAGTGCCTGAATCCGTGCAATACAGATATGTTTTGTCTTCAACGTAAGAACTGAATTCGTTTTTGATGGGATAGATCTTCCCCCAGTTTTCACTATTTTCGCAATTATCGATGCCGTATGTTTTTTCGATGAATTTTTTGAGCGAATTGCGGCATGTGGTTTTTAAATCCATATTGCGGAGGGTGTGATTTTGAAAGTTGTTGCTTTTTGCTTGGTAATATATTAAGTAGGGAAGGAAAAAGTCTGCGGCTTTTATCGTTGATTTTTTGTTCCCGATTTTTCCGTCAGTTTTGAAATCGTCGGCAAGTTCTTTGATCGTTTTTGAAAAATCGTCCATCGAGCCGACGTTTAAAGAAAGTAGACTGGATGCGCAGAGGACTCCGTCATAATCGGTTTTTCCGTTAAAATCCAAAAATTCTGATCCGGCTCTGTTTGAATCGATTTTCTCGTCGGAAGACAAGTCAAAGTGCTTGATGAGTTCGGTAAAGGCTTTTTTCTTTGCCTTGGTAAGGCTCATGCCTTTGCCGAGCAAGTTGACGACTCGTTCGTATTCAAGATGGGTGAACAAATTTACATTTTTGGGTTCTTGGTTTATATCCACAATAGCTTTAAGTGTGATGGTGTCTGGGGAGAGAATGTTTGTAATATTATTCTGGACGATTCCCTTGACTTCTACGATGGCAAATCTCTTGGAGGTGTTGACTTGGGAGATTAGATAAAAATCGGTCGAGTCCTGGCGATCGCCTTTTTGGGGTAAAAAAGTTATTTGTCCCTGGTATTCCCTGCCGGTCTCAAGAGTCCTTGTGTCTGTTACTTCATAGAATTTGACGGGAGATCCTTGTACAAAGATTCCCGCTTGGGCGAATCCGCTGATGGTTATAAAGTATAGAGCTTCGTCAAGGTCGTTTTGGTCGTCGGTGTCGTCTTCGTAATAGACATCGTCTTCGCCGTCGTCACCATCATCGTTGCTGTCGGCGTCGCCGTCTTCGCTAGAACCGTCTCCGGACTTTTTGGAACTGCTGGACTTTCCTTTGCTGCTTCCGCTGTCGTCGGAATCATCGTCGTTGCCGTTCTTGTCTTTTTTCTTTGAACTGCTGGAACCGTTGACGCTGCTTATTTCGGAATCTGAAACCCATTCGCCGTCTTCGCAGACGTACATGACTTTTTCGTCCTTGACATAGGCTTCCAACCCTTCACGCTTGCTTATGCACTTGGGCAAATCGTTATAGGAACTTTCTACAATGTCTGCGTATTCCAAATTTTTTAAATCGCTTGTCGGGGAGTTGTCGTCGCCGCAGGCGATGAATGCTGGTGTTGAACTGATCGCAAGTAAACTGGCGATATTGGCAAAACCCTTGAAAAACTTCATAAGACGACTTTATTTGTAATTATAAATTAAATCCTGCAAATATGTTGTCGCTGAGGAAAGGCATGAATCCTATGACGACAACGGCAATAGATAGCAAAATTACGACGCCGCGTTGGCGCTTGGTGAGTCGTAGAGGGGTAAGATGACCATCAGGTTCGTCGACCCAGGCGCTTTTGATAAGTTGTAAGTAGTAGAACAGGGCGAGAACGTTGTTCAAAACGGCGAATGCGACCAAAACGTAGTGGCCGGTCGAAGCCCCGCTAAAGAACAGATGGAACTTACCGAAGAATCCGGCAAGGGGTGGAATACCTGCCAAACTGAACATCGAAATGGCAAGAGCTATGGCCAATGACGGATTCTGCTTGGAAAGCCCGCGAAGACTTGCGAACGTTTCTTCGCGATGGTGCCCGATGATGCCGAAAATGAAGAAGGCGAGGTAGTTCGATACGGCGTACACGAACAAGTAGTAGACGATTGCTGTCTTGCCCATGGTGGCGGGTCCGAGAAGAGCAACCATGATGTAGCCCGCCTGGGCAATGGAACTGTAGGCCATGAATCGGCGGAGCCTGCTTTGTTTAAGCGCACCCAGGTTGCCGACGAAAAGCGTTACACCGGCAAGGAGCGCGATGAGCGGCGCAATCTGCTGCTGTATGGGGGCGAGGGGGCCGTAAACGAGGACAACGAGGAATGCAATCGCCGTTGCCTTGGAAGTTACGGAAAGCACGGCGGTCACTGGCGTCGGGGCGCCTTCGTAAACATCGGGTGCCCAGGTGTAGAACGGGAATAGCGTGAGCTTGAAACCGATTCCGCAGAACAGGAACAGCACAGAAAGCCAAAGCAGGGGGCTTGTTCCGTTCGTGATGGCGTGCTGGATTTCGTTGAAGTGGAGGCTTCCGGCAAAACCGTAAAGGTAGCTGAATCCGAATAGCTCGAAGGCGGTTGCCACGGAACCCATCAAAATGTACTTCGTGGCGGCTTCGCTACCCATCTGGTCCTGTTTATTCCATGCGGTGAGCGCATACATGGGTATGGTCGCAATTTCAAGTCCGAGGAAGAACGTGAGCAAGTCGCAGGCACTCACGACGGTAAAACCGCCAAAGGTGGCGAATGCGATGGCTCCGATGAATTCTGCAATCTGGTGCATTTGAGGCTTGCCGTCGGCGCCGTGCTCGAAGTAGTCCTTCGAAAGCCACATGCCAAGGATGGCCGAAACCATGAGCACTTCGCGCATGAGTACGCCAAAGTCGTCAACACGCCAGTTGCTGATGAAGAATCGTCCTTCGCCGCTAGCAAGTGGAATCAAGTTCAAGAGAATGAAGATGGCTATAAAACCGAAGTTCGCGATGCGCCATGGAATTTTTGATTTGTAGTCGCAAAAGAGTCTGCTCCCGATGACGATGAACGGGAACAACAGCAAAAGGGCGTCGGGAATGATAAAGTTCGGAATATACTGGCTCATTTTTTAACCTCCTACCACAGGGATCGAGGAAGCTGCAATCTTTGCAAAGATGGGCGCTATGCTCTGGTCAAGAATTTCGGAAATCCAGCCGGGGCAAACACCGATGAACAAAAGGCACGCCACAAGAACGACAATCACTAGTTTTTCACGGAAGCATCCGTCGGTGAGGCTTTCGTACTTTTGCGGAAGCGGACCGTGGAGCATTCGGTTGGCCGTCTGCAAAATGTAGACGGCTGTCGTGGTGATGGAAAGTATGGCGAGAATCGTAACGATGCGGGTGAGGGTCGAATCCTGCTGGAAAGCTCCAATGAAGATGGTGCTTTCGGCGATGAAACCGCTAAAGCCCGGAAGTCCGAGGCCTGCAAAACCGGCAATGACGAAACCGACGCCGAGGAACGGCATCTTGCGCATGATGCCGCCCATTTCGGTAATGTCACGGGTATGCGTACGTTCGTAAATCATGCCGATGGTCGCGAAGAAGAGTCCCGTAAGGAATCCGTGCGAAATCATCTGGAGGCTAGCGCCACGAAGTCCAATCGGCGTGAGTGCCGCAAGGCCCAAGAAAATAAGGCCCAAGTGGCTTATGGAACTGTAGGCGGTGATGTACTTGAGGTCCTTGTGGCGGATGGCGATAAACGGGCCGAGCACCACATTGAAAATAAGGAGCGCAACGACGTACGGGAGCCAAATCTTCGCTGCTTCGGGCATGAGGAACATGGCGACACGAAGGCATCCGTAGGCACCCATCTTCATCATGACGCCGGCGGCGAGCATGGAAACGGCGGTGGGGGCTGCGGAGTGACCATCCGGACTCCAGAAGTGGAACGGAAAGAGCGAACTCGAAACGGCAAATCCCATGAACATCAGCGGGAAGGCCCACATCTGGAAATCCATCGGGAGTGTAACCTTCGAAAGTTCCACGATGCTCCAACTCGAAATTCCGCCTTCGAAATAGATTCCGAATAATGTCGCTAAAATCATCGAAGAACCGAAGGCGAGCGTTAGCGTGAGCTTCTTACCGCCGTAGTCCCTGCGACCAGAACCGTAGCAGGCGATCATCAGGTACATGCACAGGGCTTCCATTTCGTAGAATACGAAGAAGAGAACCAGGTCAAAGCTCATGTAAACGCCGTAGACGCTAGTCGCAAGCAGTTGAATCAAGGCGAAAAATACTTTCTGGTTCCCTTTGATGTTCCAGCTGACCAAAACACCGGCCCACACGATGAATGCTGTGAGCGCGAGGAGCAGCATGTTCAAGCCGTCGGCACCTACAGTATAGTGCGCCTTGAAGACGTCAAGCCAGGGAATGTCGGTGAAGAATCGCAGCATGAGCGGATCGGCGGCCTTGTCGACCGGAGTGCCGCTTAACGCATAAACACGGTAGGTGAGGAAGCATACCGCAATCAGTACGACTGTTGCCGATGCGGCGTGCAGACTCTTGAGAATCTTGGAATGTGTCGCTGAAATGGGGGCACAGACCAGAACAGTAAGCAGGGGAATGACCCAAATTGCATTGAATAAAATCGTTTCCATATTGCGCCTACAGGGGAAGCTGGCCGAAGAATCGCCAAATGAGAACGCCGACAATCAAGGTTCCGAGATAGAAGGGCAGGTACCCGGCCTGGGCCGTACGTACCAAGTCGCCCAACTTGTGAACGAACCAAATGACAAATGCCAAAATGCCTTCGACGATGTAATCCTGGATGAACCTGGAAACACGTGCGACTCCGCCAAAAATAAACTGGCGGACCACCGTGTAGTACATTTCGTCGAAGTAGAATTTGTGATAGATGACCTTGTATAGGCCGCTGCGGTTGGTTTCGTCGAGGGCCCTTGCAATTTTCGCCTTGGGGCTTGCGTAAAGGAACCATGCGATAAGGAGCGCGAGGATAGCGACGCCTACGGCGGTGTACGGAATCCATTCGGCATGGGCGAGCTTCAACAGTTGCGGAACATGAAGCTTTCCGGGAGTGAAGAATTTTTCGAAAATTCCTTTGCCGAGAAGGCCGCTCAAAAGGGCGGGAACGGCAAGGATGACGATGGGAAGCGTCATGGCGAAATCTTCATGGACGTGGCCGGCTCGGACTCCTTCGTGGCGCGGTTCGCCATGGAAGGCGAGGAAGAACAGGCGGAACATGTAGAATGTGGTGAGTCCGCTGGTGAGAAGGGCTAAGCCGAAAACGGCGTAATGGTGGCCTTGGAATGCCGCCAGGATGATTTCATCCTTGGAGAAGAATCCGGAGAACGGCGGAATTCCAGAAATGGCGAGGATGGAAATCAAAGTGCAAATGTAGGTGAGTGGCATCTTTTTGCGGAGGCCGCCCATGGCATCCAGGTCGTTCGTATGCACTTGGTGGATGAGGCTTCCTGCAATGAGGAACAAGCTGCATTTGAAGAATGCGTGCGTGAAAATGTGGAAGGTACTGGCGGTCCATCCGGTGACGGCGACGACCTGGCCCATTTTGCAGGCGCCGAGTGCGAACATCATGTAGCCGAGCTGAGAAAGGGTGGAGTAGGCCAAAATGCGCTTGATGTCTTTTTGGGTACAGGCGATGACGGCGGCAAACACCATGGTGAATGCGCCGACCCACATGATGAGCGTGAGCGTATTTCCGCAGGCTGCCATGAACGGGAAGAGCCTTGCGACGAGGTAAACGCCCGCGACCACCATCGTTGCGCTATGGATGATGGAAGAAACGGGTGTCGGACCTTCCATGGCGTTCGGAAGCCAGATGTGCATCGGGAACATGGCCGATTTGCCCCAGCCACCGGTGAAAATAAGGACGGAACCTAAAATCAGTGCGTCGGCGGCAGACATGCTGCAGATGCCGAGGTTGACGCTTGTCGCCTTGAATGCGGAAAGGCTTAAATCGTTGATGGTCGAGAAGTCGAAACTCCCGACGACGTAGCTCACGAGCACGATGCCGAGCAAGAAGAAACTGTCCGCGAAGCGGGTGAGGATGAATGCCTGCTTACTGGCGCTTACGGCACTTGGCTTGTGGTACCAGAAGCCGATGAGCAGGTAACTCGAGACGCCCACCAGTTCCCAGAAGATGAACATCTGGAAAAGGTTGGTCGCAACGACGAGGCCGAGCATGCTGAAACTGAACAGCGACAAGAGCGAGAAGAACCTGCCTGCGGCGCGGTCTTCGCGCATGTAGCCGATGCTGTAGATGTTCACCATGAAACTGATGAATGTGACCACCACGAGCATCATCGTCGAAAGCGGATCGATGAGCATGCCAATCTTTGCTATGAGTTCGCCCGCGAACGGGATGAACACGTATTCAAAGAGGATTGCCTTTTGCGGTGCGTAATCGGAACAGAAGTAGTCCGTGGCAAGTAAAATGGCGCTTGCCGCAGCAAGTCCGTTGCAGACTACAGCGAGAGCGGCTGCAGCCTTTGCGCACTTGTTTCCGAGGAAGAGCCCGTTCACGACGAAGGTGAACAGGGGCAAAAGCAAAATCAGGTAACCGAGGGTGACGTCGTTAATCATGTAAATCCCTCAACTGGTCTGCGTCAAGGCTCTTGTGGCGGCGGTACATGGTCACGATAATGGCAAGGGCGATAGCCATTTCGCAAGCCGTAACGGCGATGACAAAAATACTGAACAATGCGCCTGCAGTAGCGTCGTGCGCGGTAAAGTAGGCGAAACTGATAAAATTGATGTTCGCTGCGTTCAGCATGAGTTCGATGGAAATGAGCATGCCAATCAAGTGGCGCCTACGCATAAGTCCCCACACGCCGATACCGAACAGCAAGAAGGCAAGAATAAGGCAATTCAGCAAGTTCATTACTTCACCTCCTTTTCTTTGGCTACATCTTCTTTTGACTTGCGGGCGATGGTGATGGCGCAGATGAGCGTCATCAGCAAAAGAATGCTCACCACTTCGAACGGGATGATGAATCCGCTATGGTCGTAACCCAGGAGTCGCAAGGCGAACTGTTCAAGGCTGGAGTAGTCCGCTGCGGAATTCACGACGCCGCTCGAGAGTTCCGGAGTCGGTAAAACGCACTTGACCATCACTAGAACGAAAGAAGCCGAAAGCGCGAATGCCGCGAACACGCGCGGAATCTTTGTGCTGAAGGCGTCTTCGCCCAGGTGGCTCGTAAGCAAGATGGTAAAGACCACGAAAATCACCACGCCGCCCACATAAACCATCACTTGCGCGAGGGCGATGAATTCGGCGTGCAAAAGCATGTAGAGAATTGCGGTCGCCACGAAACTGAAAATCAGGAACACGGCGCTCTGCAGGATATTCTTTACGGCCACGGTGAATACCGCGGTCACGAGCATCACGATGGCCACCGCGTAAAATGCGATGTCCATTCCGCCGAGCGGGAATGCAAAAGGCATGTCCGGCAGCGGAATACTGGGTATATTCAAATTCGGGAACATTAGCCTTGTCCCTCCTTCTTGTTCAAAATCATTTCGAGCGTATTCGGGTCCGTAGTGGCAACTTCGAATTCAGGAGCCATGCGGATGGCACCGAAGGGGCACGCCTCTACGCAAAGGCCGCACTGGGTGCAGCTCGCAAAATGGTAAACATATCGGCCGAGCACCTTCTTGTCGGCGATGTTCTTCGTGGGGAGAACGTTGATGCTTGCGTTCGGGCAGGCGCGTTCGCACATGCCACAGGCGGTGCAGTGGTTGTTGCCCTCTTCGTCCTCGATCATCTGCAGGCGACCGCGGAAGCGTTCGTGCATTTTCAAGGTCTTTCTATTTTCGGGATACTGTTCCGTGACGATTCGCTTGGGGCTAAAGAAATACTTGAGCGAAACGGAAAGCCCGCACATCAGGCTCCAGGGGCCCGTGATGCACCGTTTGAAATAGCGTTTAAAATATTGAAGTAAAGTCATACAACTCTCTACTAATTAAAGACAACGATGTACGCTGCTCCTGCAACGAGCAAGACAAGGTTGACGGGCAAAAGGAACTTCCATTCGAAATCCATCAACTGGTCCACGCGCGGGCGTACGAATGTCCAGCGTACCATCATGTAGCACCAGATCATGAAATAGACCTTCGCAAAGAACCAAATGACTCCAGGAACCATATTCAGATAGTTGTCCACTGCGGCAATGCCGATGCAAGGCGGCAGGAATCCGCCCAGGAAGCAAGTGACCGCCAAGGCCGAGTTCGTCACGAGCGCAATGTATTCTGCGAGGTAGAACATGGCAAACGGCGTGCCGTTGTATTCGGTGTGGTAGCCGCCGGTCAGTTCCTGTTCCGCTTCGGCGATGTCGAAGGGAGCGCGGTTCATTTCGGCGGTACTCGAAATAAAGAACAGGATGAAGGCGATGAATCCAAGAACGGGAATCTTGAAAATCCACCAGTCGAGAATCGTGCCTTCTTGGCCCATGGTAATGCTCATGAGGTTCGTCGAACCCGAGATCATCACCACGAACAGGAGAATCATCGCGAACGAGATTTCGTAACTGATCATCTGGGCGCCGCTGCGGAGGGCTCCCAAGAGCGAATACTTGTTGTTGCTGCTCCAGCCGCCAAGCAAGATGCCGAGCACGCCAAAGCCGTTCACCGCGATAATCAAGGGAATGCCCATCGAGACGTCTGCCACCACCAAGTTGCGACCGAACGGGATCAATGCGCAGACGATGAAGGGGGCAATCAACACGATAAGCGGTGCCAGGTAGAACATCAACTTGTCGGCGCCGCTCGGGGCGTACACTTCCTTGAAGAGCATCTTCAAGACGTCGGCGATGGTCTGGATTGTTCCGTGCCAGCCGAGGCGCATGGGGCCGAGTCGGCATTGCACGTGGGCGCAGACTTTGCGTTCCATGTAGATGAGGATGGGTGCCGAGCCGATGTTCACCGCGCAGACGGCGATAACGCAGATGAGCGCGTTCACGAGGAATGCGACGATGCTGTTGAGCGTATCGCTCTGGATGCTTGCCGGCAGGTATTCGGCCAGGCGGGGCACGATATCGCGAACGAAGTCGCCAATGGGATTTGTAATGGAGGGTACAAACATAGGCTACCTGTCAATTTCCGGAATTACGGGGTCAAGGGTTGCCATGATGGTCACGAGGTCCGAAATCTTGTGGCCCTGGCACATCTTGTTGAGGGCGCCGATATGCGGGAAACTCGGACCGCGAGTGTGTATGCGGTAAGGCTTGTCGCCTGTGGTGGCGGCAACCACGTAGGTGGCGTAGAGCCCCTTCGCGGTTTCGATTTCGCTGTAGTAGCGGCCCACGGGGAGTCGCACCGGCTTTTCCTTGCTACGCCAGGCGCCTTCCTTGGGGAACTTGTCTATGCACTGGCGCAGGATTTTCATGGACTCGTGGATTTCTGCGATGCGCACGTTGTAGCGGTCGTAGCAGTCGCCGTTCTTGGCTGTCGGAATATCGAAATCGAACTGGTCGTAAATGCTGTAGGGGTTGGCGCGACGCACGTCGAACTCCACACCGCTAGCGCGGAGCACGGGCCCCGAGCATCCGTAGGCGATGGCGTCTTCTTTGCTGAGCACGCCGATGCCGATGCTGCGTTCCTGCACAATGATGTTCTTGGAAAGGAACCTTTCGTAGTCGCGCATGGAATCTTCCAGGTGGTCGAGGAAATCCTTGACGCGCGGGATGAACGTGTCGGGAACGTCGTAGCGGGATCCACCCGGCCTGAAGAAGTTCGTCGTGAGGCGCGAACCCGTGACTTCTTCGAGGATGTCGTGAATCATTTCGCGTTCCTTGAAGCCGAACAAGAGGCAAGTCTGTCCGCCCAAGTCGCCGCCGAAGCAGCCGAAGAACACCAGGTGGCTTGCAATGCGACCCAGTTCCTGGAGCATCACGCGGATGTATTCCGCCTTTTCGGGAACGCCCACGTTCATGCCCTTTTCGAGGGCGATGACCACGCCCAGGTTGTTCTGGATGGCGGTCAGGTAGTCCTGACGGTCCGAAAGCGCGATGTACTGCAGGTAGGTCATCGACTCGGCCTGCTTTTCCATGCCGCGGTGGATGTAGCCAAAATGCGGAACAAGTTCGATAATGGTTTCGCCGTCCATCCGGAGCGTGAGTCGCAAAGCGCCGTGCGTACTCGGGTGCTGCGGACCCATGTTGATGAAAAATTCGTCGGTATTCGTTTCGCGGGTAATGCGGAATCCCGGAGGAAGTTGACTCATACGGGCCTCCTAATCATTTCCGGGTGGGTGAAGTCCTTGCGGAGCGGGAATCCGACAAAGTCCTTGTCCAGGAATATGCGGCGAAGGTCCGGATGGCCTTCGAAGTTGATTCCGAACATGTCGTAGACTTCGCGTTCCTTGAATTCCGCTGCCGGGTACAGGTGACTGATGGAAGGCACGCTTGCCAAAAGCGATGTGGCGCGCTTTTCTTCGTCGATGCTGAAGTCCTTCTTGAGTTGCACGCAAAGGAAAATCTTGTGGCCAATGTTTAAACTGCGGAGTTGCGTGACCATGTCGAAGTGGTCGTCGTAGTCAATGGCCGTGACGTCGATCAGGTAGTTCATCTTGAACTCGGGATCGTTCTTCACGAATTCCACGATGGAAAGGTACTCTTCCGGTTCCACCATCACTTCGAGCGGACGGTCGGCGGGCATGCTCGCGACGACGGTCTCTATCGGGTCTTCGCTGTGCGTGTGCACCGTCACCTTCGGGAACTTGGCGCGGAGTTTTTCGAAGAGTTCCACCTGCGTAAGGCCCAGACGCTTGAACGGAACGCGTTCCACTTCGGGGAAGTCTTCCTTTTTAAGACGCACGGGCTTGAAAGTGGATTTGTAGTCAGGATTTTCTTCCTTGAACTTGGCGCGGGCCTCGGCCATCTCCTCGTCTTTCATGCGTTCGAGGGCCGCCCATGTGTTCGCTGCCTCGCGGTAGCGGTCCATTGTGGAAACGTCCTTCGGTTCGCCTTCGTGCCACGGACTGCGGCAGGTTTCTTTGAGAATCTTTTCGCGGAGCGTCAGGAGCCCGTGGAAAAGCGCTTCGGGGCGGGGCGGGCAGCCAGGGACGAATACGTCCACGGGAATCAGGTTCTGCGCGCCGCGCACCACGGAATAGTTGTCGTAAATGAAGGGGCCGCCGCTAATGGTGCAGGCGCCCATGGCAATCACGTACTTGGGACCTGGAATCTGTTCCCACAGCATCTGGATGGCAGGGGCCATGCGGCGGGTAATCGTACCAGCCAAAATGAAAAGGTCCGCCTGTCTCGGGGAACTGCGGAACACTTCGCTTCCAAAGCGGGCGATGTCGTAACGGGCCATGGAACTTGACATCATTTCGATGGCGCAGCAGCTGGTTCCGTAGGTAAGTGGCCAAATGGAGTTGGCGCGAGCCCAGTTCACCACGTAGTCTATGGCGTTCACCACATACTTTCCGCCGGGAATCGGGTCTAAAATCTTCGGTGCAAAATTCACTATTCCCATTTGAGAATTCCTTTTTTCCAGGCGTAGGCAAGGCCCGACACGAGAATGGCAATGAATATCACAAGGTCAACAATCACAATCGTAGGGGAGAGCGCCGTATGGCCCGCCATGATTTCCTTGAAGTTCATCATCACGGGGAACAAAAACAGCGCTTCGATATCGAACACGAGGAACAAAAGCGCGAACAGGTAGTAGCCCACCTTGAACTGGATGCGCGCATTTCCGATGGTCTCCATGCCGCATTCGTACGGGGCCATCTTGTTCTTGGTCTTTTTGGTGCGGTAGCCGAGCAGCAGTCCTGTAATGGTAGCCGCCGCAGCAATGAACGCACCGAGGAATAAAAATATCGATAGAATTATATATTCGGACATTTCCTTACCTACAACCTAAAAAATTCTCCTTGCATCCCGCACCTAACACCTAAACTTCAACAACCAAACACCGACACCTGCTAATAGAAGTTCTGCAGTTCCTGGACGGTTCCGAACAACGTATTGCCAATCTGGAACCTGTCGAGAACGTGCTTCAGCAAATCCTTGAATTCCTCGATGGTCGCCGCCGACATGGCCGAGAGTTTTTCCTGGATGGAACTCACGAATCCGTTGCCCACGGGCTTTGCCTTCATGTCCTGGATGGATGTGCTCCATTTCTGCAACATCTGGTCTGTATCGATTCTCGTGATGATGTAGTGAATGGTCGAAAGCAGTTCCTGCAAAAAGTGGACGAGGAATATTTCTTCTTGCAAAATACCCCAGCGCTTGTCCTTGGAGTAAAGCGTGGCGTAATCGGCCTTTCCATAGAAGATGGCGGCCTGTGCGTATTCCAGACATTTGGTGATGAGCCTTTCGTATTGGCGCACTTGCTCGCTTAAATTCTGGAACCAGGCCGGGTCCATGTCGTTTCCCGTAGAGTCCGCCGTGGAATCGGCCGGCAGAAGGGATCTGAATGCATAGTACACTTCTTCGTAGTACCTGTTGCGCATGCGACAGTTGAAAGCGCGATTCTTGAGAGTGTAATCGCTATGGTGCAAAGGAGTCATCATGCCTTGGTCACCTTCCTTACGCCTTTAATTTGTTCAATCTTTGCCATGGCGGCATCTACCTGTTCCTTGCGGAAAGCCTTGAATTCCATGCGGATTCTTCCAGAATACTGAACGCTCGCGACACTCATTCTTTCGAGAATCAAGTTTGAGTTTTTGAGTTCCTGCAAAATGTCGAGGGTGATGTTCTTGCGGTTGTCCGTATCGATGGTGAGGTGCGTGGTGAACGGATTCGACACGTCGGCACTCCAATCTACGGGCAGCTGCTGCTCTATGGGGAAGTCCTTGAGACAAGGACAGTCCACGGTATGGACTTCGATGCCTATCTGGGGTCTCATCACACCGATGATCTGGTCGCCGGGCACGGGCGCACAACAGGTGGCAAAGTGGATGAGCAAACTGGTTTCGTGCCCAATCATCAAGGGCATGTCGTCGCGGGTCGTGCTCTTCTTGTCCTTCCCGAATGTCGGGAAGAAGCGGAGCACGGTTCCTTCCTTGGGAATGTCTTCGCCGGTCAAGAAACGGTGGATGTCCTGCAGTGGAAGTTCACCCTGTCCGACGCGTTCGTAAAAGTCCTGGAGATTGGCTGTGCCGAAGTATTTGTTGATGTCCTCTTCCTTCGGACGTTTCTCTTTTTCGATTTTTGCCATGCGCAGTTCGCGCGTCCAAATTTCCTTGCCCAGGTCATGTGCCTGCTGCACGATGCTTGTCTTCATCCATTTGCGCAGTTCCTGTTTGGCTTTCACGGTTTTGACCATGTCGAGCCATTCAGGGCTGGGTTCCTGGGCCGGGCTTTTCAGGATTTGAACGGTGGCGCCGTGGGGTACGGGCTTGTCAAGGCTTACCACTTCTTCGTTGATGCGGGCTCCAATGCAGTGGAGGCCGAGTTCCGTATGCACGGCGAACGCGAAGTCCAAGACGATGGCGCCTTCGGGGAGTTCGACGGAAGCGCCTTTCGGCGTAAACACGGTCATGCCCTCGGGCTTCAGGTCCACCTTCAAGAAGTCCAGGTATTCCTTGCTGTCCTCGATTTCGGATTGCAACTTGACCATGTGGTCTAGCCATGCCAGTTCTTCGCCTTCGTGCTGGGTTTCCATCTTGTAGGCCCAGTGTGCGGCGAATCCCTTTTCTGCGGTCAGGTCCATGTCCTTGGTGCGAATCTGCACTTCGACCATCTTGTTTTCGGGGCCGATGACTGTGGTGTGGATGCTCTGGTAAAGGTTCGGTTTCGGAGTCGCGATGTAGTCCTTGAAACGACTCTGCATCGGGGTCCACAGGTTGTGGACGTATCCGAGCGCCAGGTAGCATTCGGGGATGGTCTCCACGATGATGCGGATGGCGAAAATGTCGAAGATGTCTTCGAACTGGCAGTCTCGGCTGAGCATCTTGTTGTAGATGCTGTAAATGTTCTTGGTGCGGCCCTGGATGGTGCAGTCGAAGTCTTCGAGGGCCATCTTTATCTGCAAAGGCCCTATCACGGACTGCACGTACTTTTCGCGCTTGTCCTTGCCTTCGATAAGGGCGTCCACCAGTTTCTGGTATTCCACCGGGTTCACGTACTTGAAGCTCAAGTCTTCGAGTTCCGTTTTCAGCTTGTACAAGCCGAAGCGGTGGGTGAGTGGCACATAGATGTCGAGCGTTTCCTGGGCGATGAGCTTTCGCTTTTCGGGCTTCATGTATTGCATGGTGCGCATGTTGTGGATGCGGTCTGCAATTTTAATCATGATCACGCGAGGGTCTTTCGCCATGGCCGTGATGAGCTTCTTGTAGGTGCCCGCCTTCTGGGCGGTCTTGCTTGCTTCTTGAACGGCGGTAATCTTCGTGACGGCGTCCACCATGAAGGCTGTGTCTTCGCCGAACTTTTCGGTGATTTCCTTCAATGTGTGAGGAGTGTCTTCGACCACGTCGTGCAAAAGCCCGGCAAGCACCGTGGCCTGGTCCTGCTTCAAGTCGGCGAGGATCTTGGCGACTTCGTACGGGTGCTCGGTGTAGGGCATGCCGCTTTTGCGGTACTGTCCGTCGTGGGCATCGGCGATAAAGGCAATAGCATTCCTAAGGATCCCTTCGTTCAAAGCGGGATTCTTTCTTAGGAGCACGCTGACTATGTGCTCTTGGTTTGTTGTAAACTGAGCCATGTCCATAGCTACAATATATTATATGATGGGGGCTATTTGCGTTTTTTTTACGAAAATAAGCCGAAAATAAGGTTCCAATTTGGAGTAAATATTCCAAGTTGGAATATTGCTTTCCCTTACTATGAAAAAAACATTTTTTCGGATTTTCTTAAAAAAGCAAGGTAAATTCATTTATAGCACGTTCAGCGTGCCTAGCCTGCCGTTTGTCTGTATTGTACGCGATTTGCGGTCCTTTCAATAATTTATCTGTTTTTTTTGTTGTTGAGGCTGGTATGTTTTCCGTTCCTATATACTGGATTCTAGTTCCAGTAGCTGCTCTTGTGGCTTTGGCCATGGCATTCCACTTTTATCGGGCCATGAAGCGCGAGCCCGATGGCGATACAAAAATGAAGGCGATAGCCCACTTTGTAAGGGTGGGTGCGTTCGCTTATCTAAAACGGCAATACAAGACTGTATCGATAGTTTTCGCGGTGCTGTTTGTTGTGTTCGTCGTTCTTGCGGTAGCGAAAATTCAAAACCCGTTTGTGCCTGTCGCGTTCTTGACGGGAGGCTTCTTTAGCGGCCTTTGCGGGTTCCTCGGCATGAAAACGGCCACTTATGCGAGCTCCAGAACCGCGAATGGCGCCATATCGAGCTTGAACAAGGGTCTTGTGGTGGCGTTCCGCAGCGGTGCCGTGATGGGCCTTGTGGTTGTCGGGTTCGGACTTGTCGATATCTCGGCCTGGTTCTTCTTGCTCAACTATATCTATGATAGCAACATCTGGGGATTCGGTGCCGACATTGCGAACAAGTTGGGGCTTGGCGCATGGAGTGATTCGCTTGTTCAAAACGAAGCCTGGGCGCACGCCAAGATGGTGGAAATTACGACGACCATGCTTACGTTTGGCATGGGCGCTTCGCTGCAGGCCCTGTTTGCGCGTGTCGGTGGTGGCATCTACACGAAGGCTGCCGATGTGGGCGCCGACTTGGTAGGGAAGGTGGAAGCGGGCATCCCTGAAGACGATCCGCGCAACCCGGCGACCATCGCCGACAACGTGGGCGACAACGTGGGCGACGTGGCCGGCATGGGGGCCGATCTTTACGAATCGTACTGCGGCTCCATCCTCGCGACGGCGGCCCTGGGCGCAGCTCTTCCGGGTGGCATCAGCTATGTGATTTCGCCCATGATTGTGGCGGCGATTGGCATCGTGCTTTCGCTTGTGGGCATTTACATGGTGCGTACAAAAGAAGATGCCGACACCAAGTCGCTTCTCCGTTCGCTGTTGACAGGCACTTTGGGCTCTTCCGTGTTGATTTTGATAGCGCTCCTGGTGCTTGTCAAGGTGGGGCTTATCTCGCTCGGCGTTTTCGGCTCGGTGCTTTCGGGCCTCGTGGCGGGCGTCCTTATAGGGCAATTCACCGAATACTATACTTCTGACGCCTACAAGCCGACCAAGGGCATTGCGGGCCAGGCTCGCCTCGGGGCGGCCACCACGATTATCGATGGTATTTCGGTGGGCATGTTCTCGACGGGGCTTCCGGTGATTACCATCGTCATAGGCATTGTGGCGGCCTTTGGCTGCGCAGGCGGTTTCAGCGACATGTCGATGGGGCTCTATGGCGTCGGTTTTGCGGCCGTGGGCATGCTTTCGACTCTAGGCATCACGCTTGCAACCGATGCGTTTGGCCCCATCGCGGATAATGCCGGTGGCAACGCCGAAATGGCTGGCCTTGATGCGAAAGTACGCGAAAGAACCGACGAACTCGATATGCTCGGCAACACGACGGCTGCCACGGGCAAGGGTTTCGCCATCGGTTCAGCCGCGCTTACCGCCATGGCACTCCTCGCTTCGTATGTGGAAGAAATCAAGATATGGCTGGGTCGCTTGGCCGATGGCGCCGGCGGCGTCTATCATGCGGGCAAGGTGGCGTTCGTGAACCAGGCGGGCGACCTTTCCCAGGTCATTGCGAACATCCCCGGCGCAAAGATTCTATCTGACGGCGTCCGCGCCATCGGCGAGAACGGCGACTTGGTAGGTCTTGTCGCTGCTAAGGCCGATTACATGGACTTTATGCAGGTCTACAATTTGAATCTGATGAACCCCATGCTTTTAGGCGGCTTGTTCATCGGCGCCATGATGGCGTTCGTGTTCTGCGCTCTCACCATCAAGGCCGTTGGCCGTGCCGCTGCCGCCATGGTCGAAGAAGTGCGCCGCCAGTTCCGCGAAATTCCTGGGATTATGGACGGTACCGGCACTCCCGACTACGGCCGTTGCGTTGAAATCTCTACGACCGGCGCGCAGAAGGAGATGGTGATTCCTTCGCTGTTGGCGGTAATCGTGCCTGTGGTCGTCGGGCTCCTGATGGGCGTGGCGGGCGTGTTCGGACTCCTCGCCGGCGGCCTTGCCTGCGGATTTGCGCTTGCGACCATGCTCAACAACGCCGGCGGCGCCTGGGACAATGCCAAGAAGTTCATCGAAAAAGGGAACTACGGCGGCAAGCACTCCGATGCGCACAAGGCAGGCGTCGTGGGCGATACCGTTGGCGACCCGTTCAAGGATACCGCAGGCCCTTCGCTCAACATTCTCATCAAGCTCATGACCATGGTGAGCGTCGTGTTCGCAGGCGTAATTGTGACCTTCGGCGGATTCCTGTTCTAGGACTGTAGCGCAAATTCTCTTAAAAAATTAACCCCCGAGGGCCGAAGCCCCCGGGGGTCTCTCTCTCAGAAAAAAACTTATTTCACCTGGAAGTTCGTCTGGGCTAATTTTTTGCCTTGGCTGACGCGGACGATGTAGTTGCCCTTGGGAATATCTTCGAGGCTAATCGTATTCGGGCCGCTTCCGAGAAGTGTTTCTTTTTGCAACTGCGTGTGTCCGAGCATGTCGAAGACTTCTACCTTGGCGTTTCCGCTACCGGCGGAATTGAGTTGCAGAGTGCGCCCATGGACATTCAGGCTGAATTCCTGCGACTTGAACATCGGAATAGCGATGCTTTCGCCAGACGAGGAACTTGCGGGCTGGTTAGCCCTGCAGGCGGTGTAGGTGGTGGGGTTATTGCTCAGGTAGCCCTTGACGGTGTTGCCGGAGTTGGAATACTGCAGGCTCGTCTTTGTGGCGTTTGCGGAGAATGCAGCCGTTCCTTCGTTAATCTTTGAAGCGGACCAGTTTGCCCAAGAGAGTTTGTTCTGATTCATGAAGTCTTGCCAAGCGCCGTTGTTCGGGGAGACGTCTCCCTTGCCGTCGGCTTTGCCGGTTCCCCATTCGCTTACGAAAACAGAGAGGCCGGCGTCGATGGCCTGCTGTCCGCGAGTGCCTTCGCCCGGGCCCCAGTCATAATCGCCGGTCGCCTTGTGGGATGCAGCGTAGTAGTGGAGTGTGTAGGCTGTGTTCTTCTTTGGGTCGCTGACTTCGTTTCCGATGGCCTGTTGCGGGTTCTGGTCCCATTCGGGGTTCCCGACGAGAATCAGGTTGTCGGAATACTGGCGGATGGCGGAAATTACCTGGTTGGCGTAATTTTTCACCTCGTTCCAACTGATTTTTTGCGGTTCGTTGAAAACTTCGAAAATCACGTGGTCGTATTGGCCGTATTCTTTTGCCATTTCGGTAAAGAACTTGACGGCGTTGTCGGTCTGCGTATTCGCCACGTGGGAGTGCCAGTCGATAATCACGTAGATGTCCTGCTTGATGGCGGCTTCGATGGCCGCTTTCATGAATCCGGTCTGCTTTTCGGGCTGCTTTTGGTAGCCGATATACTTGCCTTCGGTCCAGTCTTCGTCGCCTGTAGCCATTGCGGCGCGTACAATCTGGATTTTCATGTCGTTCACCATGCTGGCGACACCTTCGTCGCTCCAGAATTCCAAGGCTTCGTCCATGAGGGACCAGTAGAGGCTCATGCCCCTGACTTGGACTTCGGCTCCGTCCTTCACACCTTCGCAACTACCGTAGATGCGGCCTTTGCCTTGTGCGTTCTTGCCTGCCAAAAGCTTGCCGTACTGACTGACAGGCCCCACGCGGGTGGGTGTGACGTCAGCGGCGAATGCTCCCGCTGTAAAAGTTGCTGCGATGATGAATGTTGCCAACCCAGTGAATTTCATGTAAGACCTCCATAATCTCATGCCCCTATAAACTATATGTTTTTTTCAAAAGCGGTAAAAAAAACGAAAAAAAAGCCGTTTACAACAGAAAACATGGAACAGAAATAACGTTTTTTGCTGTAAACGGCTTGATTTTTAAGCTTGAAAGTCTAGTTTTTGTAGTACACGCAATTCGTGGTGCTTGCACCGAAGCACGTCTTGGTGAGGCCTTCGGTGCCGCTTACTGCGGCAGGCTGGCCCTGGTTCGAAATGGTGTTGCTGCCACTGATAGTCGGTTTGAAAGCCACCGTGCCTGCTACTCCATAGTAGCCGTTCGTGTTAAAGGAAACGCTGTAGTTTTGCCCAGCTTCCGACCGGCCGACGCCAAAGCCAAGTACAATGCCGCCCGTGATGTTCGTCTGTCCGTCGGAATCCATCATGCCGCCCATGCCGCCGTTCATGAGGCATTCGATGATCAGCACACCACCAGAAATGTCGATGCTTCCGTTGCTGTCGACGCCGTCGGTATCGCCGGAGCCGACCTTTACATAATGGACACCGCCTGTTACGTAGAGTTTACCGGAACTTCCGCCGCCATACCCGCCGAAGCCACCTGGGCCACCTCCGCCGAATCCGCCGCCACCTGGGCCGCCCCAACCGCCGCCGTTATTTTCAACGCCGGAGTTGTCGGTGCCGCCGGCCGCATTCCAGCCGTCGTCTGTGGTATTTACGCTGGTGACGCCGCCCTCGAAGTGCATTTCGTAGGCTTCCATACCTTCGTAAGCCATGGTCACATCCACATTGGCGTCACCCTTGATGTAAAGGGCGTTGTCGGCGTGAATGCCGTCGTCGTCGCTCTTGATGGTCAGTGCGCCGCCGCTGATGGTGATGTCGCCGTTGCTGTGGAGGCCGTCGTCGCGGCTGTTGACGTCAATATTGCCTGCAGTAACGGCAATGCTCGAATCGCCCTTGATGCCTTTCTTGCTTACGGAATCCTGGCAGCTGTTGCCGCCCATGCCAAATCCGCCACCGAAGCCGCCACGGCCACCGCCATTATTGCTTGATGAGGTAGCGAGGCAAGTTTGCCCGCCAC
Organism: Fibrobacter sp.; assembly: GCA_024398815.1. Lineage (GTDB taxonomy): Bacteria > Fibrobacterota > Fibrobacteria > Fibrobacterales > Fibrobacteraceae > Fibrobacter. The sequence continues at coordinate 49,185 of JAKSIL010000008.1, read as the reverse complement.
CAGCAGTCACCTTGATGACAGGCGCCGCTTCTACATTTTCGCCTTTTTCGATTTGCACAGCGTTGCTTGCCGTGATGCCATCGGTTGCCGCGTTAATGGTGATTGTGCCACCGGCAATCTTGATGACGCCCTTGTCGTTTGCAAATTTTGTGGCGTCATCTTCATCGCTCTTGATACCGTCGCCTTCGGTAGTCGTAATGTTAATGTTGCCGCCGTTGATGGTCACGGAACCCTTGCCCTTGACACCATGGTTCTTGGCTTCTACGATCAATGTACCGACGCTCTTCTTGAACTTCACATCGTTGCTGCAATGAATGCCGTTGTTGAAGTTGCCCTTCACGGTAAGCGTTCCGCTGCCTTTGAAGCTCAAGTCGTCCTTAGCGTAAATAGCGGCATTCGTCGTATCGACCTTCTGGCCGTTAGCGGTTGTGTAAGTATGCGTCTTGGTGCGGGAGGCGCCATCTTCGATGGTGTTCGTGGTGCCCTTGACCAAATGCAGTTCCGTCTTTTCGGCATGCTGCACGTAAATCGGGGCATCGCTACTCTTGAGGCTGACCGTATTCAGGAACAAATCCACCTTGCCAGTATCGTTGTCGGCCGTATTCACAATCACCTGGAAATCGCTCGCGGAACCCGTCAAATAGTAGTTGCCGCTGCAGGAGACTGTCACGGACGATGCTTCCTTTTTAAGACAGCCGTTGTCGTTTGCGATTACCACGTCGGTGCCGCTGAAAGTGAGAGTCGTTTCGTCGCCCTTCAATTCCACATTGTCGTCATCCTCGGTATCGGCGCTGCCGCCGCCGATGGGAGTAACGGGAGCCAGGTTGTTGTCGCTGTTGGAGGCGCAAGACGGAGTAAGCTCGTCCGAAAAGCTGGAGGAGGTTAAGTTTCCGTTGTCTTGGGGCGGATTTCCACCTTGGTCGTTGTCCGAAGCGGTAGTCTGGGCGCTGGAGACCGGAACTTCGGTGATAGTTGCGCATTCATTCAGGTTGGAAACCACCTTGCCGTCGGAGCAAGTGATGCTTGTTGCCGTTTCGCCCTGCTCTGCACTGGTGGCTGTTGAACTGTCTCCGCAGGCACTCAAGGCGAGTGCTGCACTACAAACCAAATATAACTTAGCGCACTTCATTAAAGCTCCTTATTTGAGGATGCCCTAGACACCATACACCTTGAAGATGACACTTAAGTTTAAACTAACAAATAAAATTTCGTAGGTAAATGAGGAAAATGGCTTTTTTTTTGCGTTTTGCCTAAATTATTGAAACGAATATTCCCCCTTGAAACAAAATGTTCCAAAAGATTCTTTTATAGATGTGCTTAAAAAAGCTGGAAAAATGGGCTTTTTTCGAAAGGGGGCGTGCCACAACGCCGGCAGAATGTATATTTTGACAAATAAGAATTTTATAGCAAACCGCGATGATATCGAGTCTGTACATAGAAGTCAATGTTTTGTGCATAGCCGTCCTTCTCATCATGATGGACAAGGTCAAGCACGGTGTGGTTCGCGAAATGGAGCAGATTGTCTTTTCGAATCTGTGTTTCAACGCGATGCTGCTTTTTCTCATGGACATTCTGTGGAACCTGTGTAACGGTCTTGACTTTGCATGGGCGAATCCCCTGAACAATATTTTGAATGCGGGCTTTTTCTCGCAGACGGCTGTACTTGGGTATTGCTGGCTACGCTATTCCTATTTCCTGGACGACACTGCAGTCTATTATGAAAAAGGCGTCCGATTCTATCTGTCCCTGGTCCCGATGTTTTTAGCGATTGTCGTGTGCGTCGCTTCGATTTGGACGGGATGGGTCTTTACCGTGGACGAACAGAATTGCTACCATCGCGGCCCTATGCTTTGGCTGCATGTGGTGTTTAGCATATCGTACATGATTTTTGTCTTTTGCAGGGCTTTGTACAAGGCTTTTAAAAAAGGCAATTTCATTTACAAGGATAAGTTCCTCGCGATTGCCTCGCTCGGCTATCTCCCCGTTGCCTGCGAAGCTGTGCAGCTGTGTTTTCCCGGGGAGGCTGTCTTCTGCGTGGGGACCACGTTCGGCCTCTTGATTGTATTCTTTGAAAACCAGAACCAGATGATATCCCTGGATCCGCTGACCAAAATGAACAACAGGGTCCAAATGAACCGTTTCCTGGATTCGAAGATGAAGGCGAACGATTTCTCGAAGCGACTGGTCTTGTTCATCATGGATTTGGACATGTTCAAGCATATAAACGATACCTACGGCCACATGGAAGGTGACCGTGCGTTGTTGCTGGTGTCCGATGTGCTGAAACGTTGCCTTGGCCCCAAGGGGCATTTCCTTGCGCGGTTCGGCGGAGACGAATTTGTCGCCGTTGCAGAACTCAAGGACCAGGTCGAAGCGTATGAGATTCGCTCCGAGATAGAAGAATCTGTCGCGGAAAAGGCTTCGGGCCTTCCGTATCCGTTGACCTTGAGCATTGGCTTTGCCGAACAGAACGAAACCAGGGATTCCGTTCCCGACCTGATAGCCCGTGCCGACAAGGAACTCTACAAGGTCAAGAAGAAAAAGGTGAAGAGGTAGGATATGTACAGCTTTACCTATTGCGAGATAATGTTCTTCTGCATGGCCATCCTTGTGCTTATGCTTGTCAAAATGAACATAGGCATTTTGAGACTGCGCCATCAAAACGAACTCTCGCTCGTGTTGAGACTTGTCTTGCTGTCGGCTGCGTTTGAAGTCCTTGCGGAAGTCCTTGACAAACAGTCTTTCTATGGGGCGGCGGTGTTCAGCAATGTCGCGAATTCCGCGTACTTTGTGGTGACCATGGTGATGACCTTTGCGTGGATGCGCTACATCGGCTATTTGATGGCGCTTCCGTTCAGGAACAGTCTGAAAAAACAGGTCGTTCTAGGAATTCCCATGTACATTGGAGTCGTCTTCAGCGTGGCGTCGATATTTGTCGGGCCGGACGCTCCGATTACCATGATTTATGCGATAAACGAAGACCTGAATTTGTATGTGCGTGGGGACTTGTATGGCTTGTTTGTGGTGTGCAATGTGTTTTACATGTTCCTTGCGGCGTTCTTCGCTGCTCGCTTGGCCGTAAACAAGTGCTATTTCGCCGACCGGGATTTGAACTGGTCGCTTTCGTGCTTCGGCATTTTCCCGTTCTTGGCGACGGTGCTGCAGGTGTTCTTTGAAAATATCCCGACGACGACTCCCGGTGTCACCTTGGCTTTGCTTTTCGCCTTCTCGACGCACCAGTCACGCATGATTTCGGTGGATCCGCTGACGCACCTGAACAACAGAAACCAGCTGAACCAGTTCCTCACATCCAAGATGAACGAGAATAAGGGCGACAAGAGGCTTTACCTTTTTGTACTTGACATGAACAAGTTCAAGTCCATCAACGATACGTACGGCCACATAGAAGGCGACAATGCTCTTATACTTGTGGCTCAGGTGCTAAAGTCCGTATGTGGACCGCGAGGGCATTTCTTTGCACGTTTCGGCGGTGACGAGTTCAATGTGGTCGCCTATTTGAACGACGACGCCGAGGCCAACGAACTCTGCGAAGCCATCCGTTCCAATTTGCACAAGAAATCAGTGGGATTGCCGTATTCCCTCACGCTGAGTATCGGTTTCGCCGATAACCTGGCCGGAGTAGATTCCATTCCGGAATTCTTTGCCCGTGCCGACAAGAAATTGTACGAACAGAAATTGGCTCGCGATAAACAGACCGAAGAACCAGCTTAAAGAGTTTTTATGAAATATGGAATACATAGCCTAGCTTTTAAACAGTCAATGCTGATTCTTATCGGAATCACCTTCGTCTTCGGTATGATGTTCGGTTCTTACCGCATTTCTATCGACAACCAGATGAAAGCGATATTGATGAAGCGCGGCACTGAAATCAGCGAAAAAAACTTGACCTACATCGACAAAATTTTCACGGACTGCGAGCTGGTGGCCGAAAATGCCACTAATGTCTTGGCAGGCAAAGGGATTTCCGATGGTGAGCATTTTCCTGAGGCGCTCAAGTCGCTTTTGGAATACGCCCGTGAAAAAGTTCCGCAGGTGATTGCGGTGGTGCTTGCTACCGACCCTGAGAATGTGGGCGAGTACATGAAACTTGCCCGCTATGAAGATGGACGAATTAACGTCATTACGGGTTCCAACTATAGTGATAAGGAATGGTTCGTCAGTACAAAAAAGGCTGAACAGCCTCTATGGCAGGAACCATTTGTCGGCGATTTTGTCGATGAGCCCATAGCCGTATTCACCATTCCGTTTTACCTGCCCGAAAAGGATGGTGTAAAAAAAATCGGGGGCGTGATATGCATTGATATTTCCCTTGAATTCCTGCGGGAGACGGTCGACCAAATCAAGGTCATCAATTCAGGATATTCGTTTGTTCTTTCTGAAAAAAATACAGTAGTGGCGCACCCCAATGAAGAATGGGTTTTCAACAAGACTTTAAGCGATTTGACTACCGATGACAACGAGTCCATGAAAAAACTCGGTCACGATATCAAGCAAAAGATGACCGGACTCTTGATGGGCAAAAAGGCCGACGGAACTGCAGCTTGCATCTATCACACTCCCATGCATGTCAAGGGATGGACTTTTGGCGTGGTCTGGCCTGCGCAAAAGTTCTTTGAGGAGCAGCACGCGATGAAGCTGTTCTTTATAAAACTTACCGTCGCGGGCTACCTTATCATGCTCTTCATCGTGTTGTTCATATCGTTCCGTGTGGCGCGCCCTCTCAACAAGATGTCGCGCGTGGCCCATGACTTGGGAAAAGGCAATTTCGATGTGAAGATTCCGAGAATCCGTGGAAAGGACGAAGTGGCGCAGTTTGCGCAGGCATTCAACAGGATGCGCGAATCCTTGGTGGAGTACATCGAAAACCTGAAGAATGTTACCGACAAGAACCTTCGAATGGAAAGCGAACTGAACGTTGCTCGCGATATCCAGCTGGGCGTGCTTCCGAAGAACGAGGATGAGGAATCCATGCGCGATGGTCGTCACGAATTGTCCGCCTTGCTGGAACCGGCTCGTGGCGTCGGTGGCGACTTTTACGATTTCTTCCCGTTGGACAAAGATCACATCGTATTGCTCATTGCCGACGTTTCGGGAAAGGGGGTGCCTGCCGCCTTGTTCATGATGTCGGTGAGAACCCAGCTGAAGAGCCTCGCTCTTGCGTCGCATCCGGTGGACTACGTGTTTGACAAGGCCAACGAACGCTTGACCCACAAGAACGATTCCAATATGTTTGTCACCGTATGGATGGGTGTTCTGGACTTGCAGACTGGACATGTTGAATTCTGCTGTGCCGGGCACAATCCGCCTGTGATCCGTCATGAAAATGGTGAAACGGAATTTATACAAAGTAAGTCGGGGCTTGTGATGGGCGGCATGCCTGGCATAAAGTACAAAATGCAGTCCGTAGATTTGCAACCGGGCGATACCATATTCCTGTACACGGACGGCGTTACCGAATCCTGTAATGTGGATGAAAAGTTCTTTGGCGACGCACGTTTGCTGGAGTCTTTGAGAAAATCGGCCGGCGAGCCTACAAAGAATCTTTGTACGTTCGTGAAATCTCGCATAGACGGATTTGTGGGGGAGGCTCCGCAGTTCGATGACATTACCATGCTGGCTTTAAAATATGTTGGTCAAAAAGAGGAAAAGAAATCTAATATGCAAAACTTTAGAAAAGAGATGACGGTAGATTCCAAGATCGAAAACATCGAAACATTGACATCCTTTGTGGAGTCTTCGCTTTCACAATTTGAGCCGACCATGAAGGCTCAGATGCAGATAAACGTTGCTATCGATGAACTCTTCAGCAATGTCATTCATTACTCCGGATCGTCGAAGATGACTCTCGTGCTCGAAGTGAACCAGGACGTACTGACGGCTTCGCTAACCTTCATCGACGAAGGCGTGGCGTACGATCCGCTGAAAAAGGACGACCCCGATACGACACTTTCGGCAGAGCAGCGCGAAGTCGGCGGACTCGGCATCTTCCTTGTGAAAAAGACGATGGATGACGTGGAATACAAGCGTGACGGAAATAAAAACGTACTGAAAATCGTGAAAAAACTTGTTTGACAATGAAAAATACCTAAAAAATTTTTAAATTTTTGTTGAGGTCTATATGCAAATCGAAAAGAAAATTGAAAATTCCGTTGTGACTTTTTTTCTCGAAGGTCGTCTTGATACAATGACTGCTCCTCAGCTTGAATCCGAAATTCAGGGCAAACTGGATGGCGTGACCGAGTTGTATTTCGACTTTGCTAAGCTTTCTTATATATCGTCTGCCGGATTGCGCGTCTTGCTGACGGCGCAGAAAATTATGAACAAGCAGGGCAAGATGGTCATCAAGAATGTCTGCGCCGAAATCAAGGAAATTTTCGAGGTCACCGGTTTTTCTGACATCCTTACGCTTGCTTAATGTTTTCTTGCAATAGCTTTGGTGGGCGCAAGTTCCGGTCTATGCTTTTTACGGCGACCGTTTCCGTGTTCACCCAATTTGCGACTTTACTGATTGACAAAGTTTTAACGGGGCGACTGCTGGGCGAACAAGCCTTGGCGGTTATTTCGTTGTTCTCGCCTTTCTTCTCGCTTGTGTTTTTTGCGAGCACTTGCATTTCGGTCGGATGCGCCGTCTGCTTTTCCATTTACATAGGGGAGATGAGGCGGAAGAAGGCCTCGTCGTTTATGGGGCTGGGGCTTGCGCTTTCGCTCGTGGTCGGGTGCGTGCTGGGCGGCGCGTTCTTTTTGGCGAACGACTGGATTGTGGAAAAGTTTGCGTATGACGCCCAGATGATACCGTTTGTGCAGGATTTTACGCGATTCTTCCCGCTTTTCATTTTGATTGCGCCAGTCTATGCTGTTTTGCAGGAAATGGTCTATGTTGACGGCGAGCATGTCTTTACGCATCTCTCTTATGTCGTCCTGTTTCTAGGAAATGTGGTTTTGTCTGTAATTCTTTGCGGAAACTTCGGCTTCTCGGGGATTGTCCTGGGGACGGTGTTGTCGCTGCTTCTTGCAATTGCTGCGCTTGTCCCGCATTTTTTCAGGAAGAACTGCTCCCTGCGATTTAACTTTCATTTCAGGTGGGCCAACACATTCAAGGTTCTGCGCTATAGTGCGGTCGAGTCGAGCGAATTCCTTTTCTTGACGATTCTCTTTTTGATTATGAACCACTACTTTGCCGTCCATTTTGGCAGCGGTTCGCTGGTGGTGCTTTCCGTGGTGCTCGACATGATTGAACTTTCGATTGTGTTTGGTGGTGTGTGGCAGGCCACGGAGCCTGTTCTGAACGTGTACCGCGCCGAGAGAAACGGGAAGGCTGTCCGTAACATGATGAACATCGTGAACCTTACCTTGATTGTAGAAAGCATTGTCGTGTTTCTTTTGTTCTTTGCTTTTGCCCCTTGGTTCGTGGGGATGTTCCACATACAGACGCAGGAAATTTATGCGCAGGCGGTCAATGCGGTTCGGTGCGTCAGTTTCGGATTGTTCGGAATTGCTTTTGTGAAGGTGTACGCCAGCTATTATCTGCACGAGAAACCGGTATTCTCCGTTTTTCTGATATCCCTTGTGTTCTTGATTGTGCCTGTATCTTCGCTTGTGCCGGCGAGTTCCTTGGGCGGAATGGTCGGTGTCTGGCTATCCATCGTTTTCTCGTCGTACTTTACGCTTGTCGTGGGCGGAATTGCCTTTGGAATTTTCTTTGGACTGGATCGCTTCCCGCTATTGCTGAACCATGCGGAAATCAGGAAATTCTTTGTGAAAAGCATGGTGTTGACGGATGAAAATATCATTGTCCTGCGAAACCGGGCCGATGAAGTTTGTCGTAAGATGAAGGTTTGCGACCGTTCCAGGTACAAGATTATGCTGCTGGTCGAGGAACTCGGAATGCTTTGCACTTCGTTGAATGCTCCGCGCAAGGTGTTCGGAGAATTTTCCTTTTGCGTCGAAGACGACTATGTGAACGTATTTTACAAGGACGATGGAATCATCGTTGACATGACGGACTTGGAACAGAAGTTATCGGATCTTCGCTCGTACGTGGTTTCGTCGTTCATGGCGAATCACCGCGACAAACTTTATGTGCTCACGGTGAGCTTTAATCGGCATGCGTTCAGGTTCCCGAAAGAAAATCGTCAAATTTAAATGCAAAACCCCGACGGAATCGCCGGGGTTTTAAATTGCGCTTGTATTTTGACTCTTACTTTATGCCGATGAGGCTCAAGTCGCGAACTGCGCCTTTGTCTGCGGAAGTGGCCATAGCTGCATAGGCGCGAAGTGCCTTGGATACGACTCTGTCTCTGTTCTGCGGAAGCCATGCTTTTTCGCCACGGGCTTCCATAGCCTTGCGGCGTTCTGCAAGTTCGTCGTCGGTGAGCTGCACGTTGATGGTGCGGTTCGGGATATCGATTTCGATAACGTCACCAGTTTCAACCAGGCCGATGTTACCCTTGTTGGCAGCTTCCGGAGAAGCGTGGCCAATGGAAAGGCCGCTGGTACCACCAGAGAAACGACCGTCGGTGAGGAGAGCGCAGCTCTTGCCCAGGTGACGGCTCTTCAGGTAAGAAGTGGGGTACAGCATTTCCTGCATGCCCGGACCACCCTTAGGACCTTCGTAACGGATTACAACGACGTCGCCTGCCTTCACCTTGTCGCCAAGGATGCCGTTGACGGCGTCTTCCTGAGATTCGAACACCACAGCGGGACCGGTGAACTTCCAGATGGATTCGTCAACGCCTGCAGTCTTCACGATGCAGCCGTCCTGAGCCAGGTTGCCGTACAGAACGGCGAGGCCGCCGTCCTTGGTGTAGGCGTGTGCGCCATCGCGGATAGCTCCGGTAGCGCGGTCGGTGTCCAAAGATTCGTAGTAGGTGCTCTGGCTGAATGCGACGATGTTGTACTTGCGGCCGGGGCCTGCGAGGTAGCGGTTCTTGATTTCGTCGGTGACCTTGCAACGCATGATGTCGTTTGCTTCCAGGGCTTCGCCCATGGTAGCTGCGTGAACTGTCTTTGCATTCTTGTGGATGAGGCCCATGCGGTCCAGTTCACCAAGGATACCCATGATACCGCCTGCGCGGTTCACCTGTTCGATGTGGATGTTATGAACGGTGGGAGCGACCTTACAGATGCAGGGAGTGTTCAGGGAAAGACGGTTGATGTCCTTCATGGTGAAGTCAACACCTGCTTCCTGTGCAACTGCCAGGAGGTGAAGCACGGTGTTGGAGGAACCACCCATGGCGATGTCGAGGCGCATGGCGTTTTCGAAAGCGTCCATGGTAGCGATGCTACGGGGGAGAACGCTTTCGTCGCCTTCGTCGTAATACTTGTGGCAGAGTTCCACGATGCGCTTACCGGCAGCTTCGAACAGCTTCTTGCGTTCGGAGTGGGTGGCGACGATGGTGCCGTTGCCCGGGAGAGAAAGGCCAAGAGCTTCGGTGAGGGAGTTCATGGAGTTTGCGGTGAACATGCCGGAGCAGGAACCGCAAGTGGGGCAGGCGTTAGCTTCGATAGCGGCAACTTCTTCGTCAGAAACGGTGTTGTCGGCGGAATCGATCATGGCGTCGATCAAGTCGAGGGCGCGGTCCTTGCCGTCCTTCGTGGTCACGTGGCCGGCTTCCATCGGGCCGCCGGAAACGAAGATGGCGGGGATGTTGAGGCGCATGGCGGCCATGAGCATACCCGGAGTGACCTTGTCGCAGTTACTGATGCAGACCAAGGCGTCTGCGCGGTGTGCGTTGGCCATGTATTCGGTGGAGTCTGCAATGAGGTCGCGGCTGGGGAGGCTGTAAAGCATGCCGTCGTGACCCATGGCGATACCGTCGTCCACGGCGATGGTGCTCATTTCCTTGGCGACACCACCAGCGGCTTCGATAGCGCGGGCAACGATCTGACCCACGTCCTTCAGATGAACGTGACCCGGAACAAACTGGGTATAGCTGTTAACAACGCAAATCACCGGCTTGCCAAAGTCTTCCACCTTGGTACCTGTTGCGTGCCAAAGGGCACGTGCACCGGCCATTTCGCGGCCTTCCATAGTCTTCAACGAACGAAGTTTCGGCATTTTTTACCTCTTTGATGTGGCGCGATTTTTGTTGCAATGCGCCAAAAATTAATACGGTTTGAAATGTAGTAAAGTCAATGAATTTTGTTCTGCATAAAAAAAACAGACGCCTTTCAAAGCGCCTGTCTTTTAAATTCAATCTAAGCTAGATTACCACTTGGCCTTGAGGGCGGAGGGGCATTCCACTTCCTTGTAGTTGTGGTTCGGATTGCCTGCAGCTTCCATCCAGGTAGCGAGGAACAAACAACCAGCCTTAGCTTCTTCGTCGTTCTTGAAAACGTCGTTGCACTTGCTTGTGAGGCATTCCTTACGCTTCTTAAGAAGGTCGCCGGAATAGCCGACTTCGTTTTCGCAGTTGGAAAGAAGTCCACCGTACTTTTCACCCTGGTTGCCCCAGCCCATCTGGCCGCAACCGTCGAATGCTCCCAGACCACCGCCCGGAATCATCACGTCGAACTGTCCCGGGTTTACGTCGCCACCGATGTTGGAGGCCATCACGATAAGGGTCTTTCCCTTAAGAGCTTTGTGGTTTGCTACGGATTCGTACTTGCCTTCGCCGGTGAATTCAAGGGCGAAGCACTTGCCGCATTGACCGCCTGCAGATGCCGGAACGGCTGCGAATGCGTATGCCAAATTGTCGTTGACGATTATAGGAACTTGGCTGGTGCAGGTCGTTGTGTTACCGCCGCTGCAAATGCTCTGTCCGTCGCTTTGGTTCTTGCCCTTGGCGTCGCAAGACTTGGCTGGGCCTGCACTGCCTGCGTTTTCTTTCCAGGCACAGCTGGGCTTGCAGCAGTCCCAATAACGCGTTGCCCAGCCGGAACCTTTATGTCCACCGGAGATTTCCTTGATAGCTTCTGCCTGGACATTCGAATTGTTGTTCTGTTGCTGGCTGCTGGAGGATTTTGCCTGCTGCTGGCTGCTGGAGGACTTTGCCTGCTGCTGGCTGCTAGAAGACTTTGCCTGGTTGTTGTTATTGCTCGTATTGCCTTTGGCGGCGCTCCCGATATTCAAAGTGATGGTGACATCGTTTCCGTCAATCTTGAAGCTTTCGGAGAGGGTCTTGTCTTTTTGGTCTCTTACGGTACCGGTGATGGTAAGTGTCTTTGCGTTTCCGTCGTACTTCATGTCGAGGAAATACAGTTTCCAGTCTCTGGAACCGTTCGGGTCGCTCTGCACATTGCTGAAAACGATTTTTTGAATGGAGCCGTCATTGGCGACGTCCTGTTCGAGAGAGCCGGTGTAGGTCAAGTTGCCGATTTTTCCGCCGTCGCTCTTCTTTTCGGAGGAGGAACTCTTGGGGGTGTCTGCTGCGGAACTCTTGGGAGCCTGAGCGGCAGAACTCTTGGGAGTGTCTGCTGTGGTTGCAGAAGAAGCGGGGGTATTTGCCTGCTGGTTGTTGTCCGTGGGAGTTGTAGCCGGATTTGTTGCCGGGTCCGTTGTTGCAGGATTTGTCGTCGTGTTGTCGCCGGGTTGCGTAGTAGTTCCCTGATTGGGGTCGATTACGACATTCTGGTCGTCGCCCGGAGTAGCTGGCGTGGTCGGTTCAAGTACGGAACCGTCAGGGTTCACGACTTTCAAGGTGTTCAGGTCAAGGCCCGAGATGACTGCCTGGCCATTGAAGTCAATGATGCTCCCTGTGTTTACATCGTATGCGCCAACAATGTTGCCTTCGGCGTCGCGTACGGCAAAATCAGTGGGGGAAATTTGAAGGGTTTCGCCTGCGGACTCTAGTGCCCAATAGGCTTCTTGGGGAACGTAGCCTTCGGAATCAGTGGTGTCGTTTGAACAGTTCCAAGCAAGAAGTATAGCTCCGGAAACTGCGAGCACTTTAAAAAACGGAAACTTCATAATTACCTCAGTTTCACCCAACGATTATCCCGAGCAAAAGATATATAATTTATGGAAAAGGAAATGTAAAAAAAACTAAAAGGTGATGAAAGTCATGTTTCTTTGTAAATACTTGTAAATTTTAAAGTTACATAGTACTTAAATACCCGTTTTTTTGCGTGGAAAAGGGGCTGTTTAGGTGCTTTTGGCGATGAAAATGTTGAGGCTTATGCCGCCATGGCTTGTTTCGATGATTTTTGCGTTCGGATTGTGGCGTGAATCGAGGAAAGGGCATTCCTTAAGCAAATTTGCAGAGCAGGTGTATTTTGGTCCGTTCCGAGGGTCGTTCTTCGGGGCGAGGATTGCTACGGTAATGCTTGTTTTTAATTTTTTTGCGTCGCTGCACCATTCGGCGAGCTTTTGGCCTATTTTCGTGTAAAGCTTCGGGGCGTCGAAATCAAGGCGCTTGCCGTATGGCGGGTTGAGAAGGATAACGATGTCGCCGTTTGTTTGCTGATCCTGGTTTTTATCAGGATGGCTGCTTTCTGTGTGGCTTGCAGAAACGTTGGTAAAATCTTCTATGGTGTAGCTGAAAAAATCCTTCAGTTGCGGGTCAATTTTTGCGATGGTGTTTTCGCCTGCGTTTGCGTAGATGTCTTTCAGCGGACTGTTATCTACGTTGTGCTTAATAATGCTGATGGGGCGCTCGGAAATGTCCGACGTGATGATGGTGAAAGGTTCGAAGTTCGAGGAGTTTTGTCGGTTTACTAAAAAATTCCAGGCGGCTTCCTTGAACGCTGGTTGGTATTTCAGGGCGAAGTCGCGGCACTTGCCTGGGATGAGTTCATTTGCGATGTAGGCGGCTTCGAGGCTGAAGGTTCCGCTACCGGCCATTGGGTCGACTATGGTGATTTGGAAATTTCCTGAAACCTGAGACCTGAAACCTGTTGTCAGCAATCTGCATGCTTCGAAAATCATGGCGGCGGCGATGGTCTCCTTGAGTGGGGCTTCCGCGACAAAGCGGTTGTGGCCACGCTTGTAGAGTTCTTCGCCGGCGAGGTCCTGCCAGATGGTGCAACGGTCGTCAATAAGGTTGATGTAGAGGTGCTGTGTGGCTCCCATGCTAGATCCCCGATCAAGTCGGGGATGACAAGCTGCGGATTGCAGGGGATGACAAGCTGCGGACAGTTGGGGATGACTTTTTGAATACTGTTGCTGGTGGTTGTCGGAATTAGACTTGCTTTGTTCAGTTAGTTTTTCTTCGATGATTTTCCGCACTCGCTCTTCGACGGCGTCGCTGTGGTAAAGGCGGGAATGCTTGCAGGTCACATGGATGTTTAGATCCATCGACTCCTTTGCGCTACGCTCGGGATGACACTTAACGTTTGACGCCAGATCACTGTCCCTTAACTCCTGGTACTTTTTCCCTGGGGCCTGATATCTGGGACCTATATACAGTTCCCAGGGGATTTCGGCGGCATGTTTTTCCAGTTGTCCGAAGTTTTCTGCCTTGAAACAGCCGATTTCCATGAGCACGCGGTTTGCGATGCGGCTGTAGGCGACCGCCTTCCAGGCTTCTGTAATTTTTGCAGTAAATTCTATCTTGCCGTCGCCAGTGACTTTTATTTCGGCTTCTTCGGCGCATTCCACACCGATATACTTTAGCTCGTTGGCGAGAGTTTCTTCAAACCCGAGAGGAGCCACTGCCATAAAACGGTGCGGCTTTCCGATAACGTGTTTTTTGATTCGCTTTTCCAGAGCGGATGCGGTTTGCGAAACGGCCATGTCTTCAAATATAAAAAATGGCTCGAGGTTGATTTGTTGTATGACCGAAGCGTTGTGTAGAAATGTAATCTTGGTCTTGTTTTTGAAATAAATATTTCTCTATATTGTAGAGTATGGTTCATTTTGCTAAAAAAATAGTCGTTGTGACGGGTGGTGCACATGGAATCGGTGCGACCATCGTGGAAGAGTTTGAAAAGGAAGGCGCTACGGTCATTTGCGTCGATGTCCGCCCGAACGCTTGTTTCGTCGGGGACATTTCCAAGAAGGACGTCCTTGAAAAGTTCGCAAAGGTTGTCGTCGAAAAGCACGGGCATGTGGACGTGCTCGTGAACAACGCGATTCCATTGATGAAGGGAATCGATGAATGCAGCTACGAAGATTTTTCGTATGCGCTCGCGGTCGGCGTGACGGCTCCGTTCTATCTGGCAAAACTGTTTGCCCCTTATTTTGCTCCGGGGGCGTCGATCATCAATATTTCCTCTAGTCGTGACCGAATGAGTCAACCGCAGACGGAAAGCTATACGGCGGCGAAGGGTGGTATTGCTGCGTTGACACATGCGCTCTCAGTGAGCCTTGGCCCGCGTGGCGTTCGTGTGAATTCCATTTCGCCTGGCTGGATTGATACGGATTTCAAGGAATATCGCGGCCCCGATGCTGAACAGCACCCCGCAGGCCGTGTCGGAAATCCGCTGGATATTGCAAATATGGTGCTGTACCTTGCAAGTGAAAAGGCGAGTTTCATCACCGGTGAAAACATTTGCGTCGATGGTGGCATGACGAGGCAAATGATTTATCACAACGATTGCAACTGGGTGTTGAACCAGTAGCGGAACGCCCCAATTTTTTAGAACTGGAAGTAGATGAACGGGCAGCTGTCTGCGCTCATGAACTGGTAAATCACGAAGATGATGAACGCCGTCGCAAGTACCATGAGTGGGATGGGGAGGCTTGCAAACGTGATGCGGTAGCGGCTCTTGACTCGGGCGGGAATCCAGTGGATGAGCATGCCTGCGACAAACACGAGGATGATGTTGATGTGTTCCCAGGCGATGGTGCCGAGCGTGTCCCATTTCCAGGCGGTTCCCATCTGGTTCACCATGTTCTTCGCCGTATTCCAGGCGACTTCGTTAGCTTCGGCGGGGTCGAGGTTACTGCCTGCGCGGAAGAAAAGTCGCGTGAAGGTGATGAAAATGAAGGTGAGGGTTACGTTCCAGGCGGTCGAAAGCCATGGGAATGCCTTGTCGCTGAAAAGTTTGAAAATGATGGTGATGTAGATGCCTACGAAAATGACTCCGAACCATACGGCGGTAATTGCGCATATAGGAACGGTGAAGTGCTTGTAGACAATGGCGCTGACGGCAAAGAGGAAGAGGGCGACGCTTGCGCGTACGTTGGCGCTTCGCTTGACCCAAATCTTGTTGAACACTTGACCGAAGCCGTTCAAACCGCCCCAGATGATGAAGTTCCAACTTGCTCCGTGCCACCAACCGCCCACAATCTGCGTGGCCATGGCGTTCATGTTCGTGGTGATGAACTTGCGGGAATCGGGCTTGAAGTAGGCGTAAATGGCGATATAGAGGAAGAAGAGGCCGAGGGCGATTCCGACCCAGACGCTTCCGGAAAGGAGTATGGCGACCGTGCTCAGGAAAATCATCCAGAAATAAGTGCCGATGGTCGCATTGCGGTTTCCGCCGAGAGGAATGTACAGGTAGTCGCGCCACCAACTGGAAAGGCTGATGTGCCAACGACGCCAGAATTCTGTGGGGCTCTTGGCCTTGTACGGGCTGTTGAAGTTCTGTGGCAGGCGGAATCCCATGAGAAGGGCTACACCGATGGCTATGTCCGTGTATCCGGAGAAGTCCGCGTAAACCTGCAGCGAGTATGCGAAAAGGGCAATCAGGTTTTCGAGGCCTGTAAAGAGGAGCGGTGTATCGAAAACGCGGTCCACGAAATTCGTCGCGAGATAGTCACTCAAGATAATCTTTTTGCCAAGGCCGTTCAAAATCCAGAAAACGGCCATGCCGAATGCCCTGCGGGGGAGGAAATACTTCTTGTAGAGTTGCGGAACGAACTTGTCGGCGCGCACAATCGGGCCTGCGACGAGTTGCGGGAAGAAGGAAAGGTAAAAACCGAAGTCGAGAATGTTTTTGACGGCCTTGATTTTTCCGCGATAGATGTCGATGCAGTAACTCATCGCTTGAAACGTGAAGAACGAAATGCCCACGGGCAGGATAATCGTATCGACGAGTGAATGCGTATTGAACATCTTGTTGCTTGCCGCAGCGAAGAAGTTGTAGACGTGGAGTTCAATGCCTGTGAAGTCGTAAAGGGCGTCGAGGAAGAAGTAGGAATACTTGTAGTAGCAGAGAACGAGCAGGTCGATGAATACGACCACAATCATCAAAATCTTCTTTTTCCATTTCGCTTGAGAGGCTTCAATCCACTTGCCGATGAAGAAGTTCGCGATGACGCAGAAAATAAGGATGCAGACGTAACTTCCGCTCGTCTTGTAGTAGAAGAAAAGGCTTGTTGCAAAAAGGAAAGCGTTACGCAGCAAAAGTTTGCTGTGAATCAGGGAGAATACGGCGAATACGACCGCGAAGAATCCCCAGAAGTAGAACTGCGTAAAGAGCAGGGGACTATTCGGGTCAAATGAAAAGGTGCGTACTAAGTATGGAATAACGTAATCGAGCATGTGTCAACTCATTTTTTTTCGGGGGCGGGGCCTGAATTTGTCTTGGTCTGTTCGGATTTTGAAGCTGCGTTGGCACTAGGTGCGGCTTCGGGTGCCTTGGGCTCCAGTGCCGGCAGGTTGGCGATGTGCTCTTGGTAAGCTTGAATCAAGGCTTTGTAGAACATGTCTCCCAGTAGGTGATAGCCGGCGAGTTTAAAATGCACCTTGTCGCTCTTGGCGAGATCGGCTTTTTCCCATTTGGCCATGGAACCGAGACCTCCCATGATGCTGAATTTATCCCAAACGCCCGCACCGTATTTTTCACCCAGCATGAAGAAACTCTTGCGCGCTACTTCTCCGTTCGGGTGCTGCACAAAGCGTTTCCTTTTCACCTTGCGGAAACTGTCGTTGTTGGTTTCGAAAATGAAGGCTGTGTTCGGGCTTACTTTCTTGATGCGAGCGATGAGCTTGTCATAATCTTCGCGGAATTGCTTGTCGTTGAAATGTTTTACGTTGGCGTCGTTGATGCCGATAGCGAAAATCACGAGGTCGGGCTTGTAATAGGCCATTTCTTTTTCGAATAACGGACAGATTTCTTCGAAGTAGTCGTGGACTTTCGCACCGTTGATGCCGACGTTAGTGTAGGTGATGCCAGGAAAGTCGTTTTCGGTGAGAATGCCCGTGAGAGTAAAGCGCGGACGGGCGTTCGCCTTGACGGAATCAGCCACGGCGACGGTATCTGGAATGCAGTGCTCGTTGTTGTCGTTGGTTTCGTCAAGCTCGCCTTCGGCGTAGTTTACGACGGGCTTTGCCTTCATGTCGGCGCAGCGTACCATTCCGTTGTTTGCTTTGGTGGAGGCTTCTTCGCGGGCGAGGCATGCGGTATCCAGAACATTGCAGTCGCCTTGGAACATGGAATCAAGCGCCACCTGCGGCAGTGCGACATTTGAAGGAATTGTCGCCTTGGCGGTCGTGTCGGTCGTCTTGGCGGAGTCCTTTTGCGTGGTGTCTGCATTAGCCCTTGCGATGGAATCTTGAACAAGTGAATCTGTGATGAACTGGGCTACGGTAGCCTGTTTCAACGTGTCCAACCAGCGGAAAGCGATTTGAATCGTATCGATGGGGCGAGGACTTTTGAATACATAGCTTTGGCTTGCCGTGTCAAGAATTCCGGGAATTTCCGTTGAATCCACTTTGAGTACAGGAACGACGTCGTTGGCGTCACTGTATCCGAACAGGCGGAATTTTGTTTCTCCCCACATAGGTTCCGAATTGTACTTGTCCAGAAGAATCGAAATTTCGGCGCGAGGGTCGCTTGTGCTGACTGCGATTCCCAAAAGTCCAAGCGGTTTTGTGATTTCCTTTCGCACGTTCTTGCTCATGTCCCAAATACCTTGGTAGTAACTGGCATAGCTGGACGGCGTGTTGGTGCGGGCCGCGGAGTACGGGAAAACAAATCCGCGTCCGGCGCTTGCACCTGGATATTCCTTCACGAGGTGTTCACGAATACGGCCCGAAATCACGTCGGCCTGCAGGTGGGAGCCGCCAATGTGCAGTATCTTGACTTGTCCGCGGTTTTCAAAAACCAGAGTATCCATTTTGCTGAAGAAGTGTTCGAAGTTCTTGTTGCCGTTCGGAAATTGAATGGTGTTGAGCGTCGTGTCAATGAACGGGTACTTCGTAAGATCGATGCTATAGCTGCCTGGAGCTACGTTCAAGTCCTTGGCGAAAAGACTTGCCGCAAAGACAAAGTAAAAAACAAGTGCGTATGTTAGCCGAGCCCGCCTCATTTAGAGCTCTCCTTGACAGCCGGTTGGTTCTTGCTAGAGTTGGCGTTTGCGGGCTTTGTGGAATCGGCGCTGACGGAGTTTGCGGAGTCGGCCTTGACCGTTTTGAGACTGTCGGCGAAGTCATGAATGGCGTTCAGCTTTTCGTCGCTAATTTTGTGGCGGTCGCGGAAGCTGAAGTAGTCATAATGCATGCGGAGTGCTGAACAGAACAAATCGCCCATGTAGGCTGCACCGCGTCTGGTAAAGTGAATGTGGTCTGTAAAGCCGAGTGCGGGTTCTTTCTTGGTCCACTTGATCATGGCTCCGTTTCCGCCCATGACTCGATGCATGTCCCAATAAGCGGCTCCGTTTTCGAGAGCCACTTCGCGCAAAGCCTTGATGGTAAGTGCTAGGCCGGGATAAGTCTTCCACACTCCGTCTTGTTGCTTTGCCATGTCTGCTGGGCCGATGAACAGAATGTCGGCGTCGGGATTCGCCTTTTGAATGGCTTGAATTTGTCGTGTAATCAACTTCTTGGTCCAGTCCACGTTGCCGCTGTTCGTGCCTGGTACGAGGTTTCCGCCGTATTCCATGATGATCAGGCGGGCGTTCATGGCCTTGTACGATTCGGCCAGGAGTTCGGAGTCTATACGATGGAATACTGTGCCCGAACTTCCGCGCATGGCGACATTGTCAACGGCCACACCGTATTTTCCGTCGGCGGAAATGGCGTAGATTTCTGCGTTTCCGCTGAGGTAGATTTTGGCGCTGCTCGTTGTGTCGGGGAGTTTCCATGTGTACACGTTGAGCTTCTTCAATTTTTCAATTTCAGGACCGGCGGCTTCGGTCGTTTTTATGGAACGCTTGATTTTTTGCGTGCTGTCGGCGTTCATCCCGACGACTTCTTCAACAGTCTTTTCGTAGGTCAACTTGAGCTTGAGGTTGCCGCGCTTGCCTGCGAGCACTTTGATGACGGAATAACCGCCTACATGGGAAAATGCGTTTTTACGGTCTTCGCGTTTCTTGATGCCGATGACGGCGGAACCGTTCAAATCGGCCAGCTGGGCGAGAGGTCCGTAGCGATTGTGGTCGGCTTCTTCTTCCTTGGGGCCAAAGAGAATGTAGCGCTGCAGGTTTCCACTGTTCCAGTGGCTCGTGGTCTGCGAAGGCACAGCCATGATGGGCGGCATCATGCCTGGGCCTGCTCCGCCAAATTCCTCTTGCAAGTCTTCGCGGATGGTTGCGGAAATTCTGTCTTCCTCGAGTTGGGAGTCTCCATAATGCACGATGTGCACTACGGTGCTGTCCAGTTCAGCCAACTGCAAATGCAAAAAGAACCTGTCGAACCAGGTGGGGTCGTTGTTGGGGAGGTCGAAACGGGTTCTTCCTTTGGTGAAAAAATCCTCGTAGAACTTGAGTGAATCCGAGAATGCCGAGAACTCCTTTCTTTTCGTGGCTTCCATCATTTCGCGAATAGCCTCTTCCGGGTCGGCAGTGGCAGCTCCGTTTGAGTCGGCTGGGTCCGCTTTTTCGAAAATGTCGGTGAGTTTCGGATAACGGAGAGTCTTGTCGCCAACGTTGATGCCACCGTCAGGATAGGCGATGGCCACCACGGCAAGAACTACAAATAAGCTGATGATGGATAAGAGGGTTTTTAAAGGAGTCATATATAAGGAGTGAGGTGTGAATTACGAAGTATGAGAGGAGAATTATGATGTATGAATTGATTTCTCATAATCCATAACTCATAATTCATAATTTCAATTAAAGCGCTGCTTTGATTGCTTCTACGTTTCCAACATGCATGGTGCCGTCGCGGAGATCCTTGAATTCGAATTCCCCGGCAGATGCCTTGTCGCCATCCACATAGACAACAATCTTTGCGCCTTGGTAATTGGCCTGGTCCAGTTGCTTACCCATCTTCATGGCGGCGAGCGGATGGCTCACGGAGTTTCCGCCTGCGCGGAACAACTGGGCTGTTCCAAAGACCTTCTTCATGTCGTTCGTGAAACTTGCGATGTAGAAGTCTACGCTCTGCTTTGGGTCGGGGAGCTTGCCGTGTTCGCGGAGGAGGTCGGCGAGGACCACGTCGCCCATGCCAAAGCCCACTCCCGGGATGCGGTCGCCGCCGAGTTTTTCGGTAAGGCTGTCGTAACGACCACCACCGGCAATCGCGCGCATGGATTTACCCTTGTCGAATACTTCGAACACGATGCCCGTGTAGTAGGCGAGTCCGCGGACGATACTCAGGTCGAGGTTGACGCAAGCGCCAAAGCCTGCGGCTTCCAAAGTGGCGAACAAGTCCTGGATTTCGGCAAGCGCTGCCGTGGCGGCTTCGCTATGGACCGCTGCCTGCACTTCTTCAATGCTCTTGCAGCTCATGAAGGCGTCGAGCTTTGCAATCTGTTCTTCGGTGAGGCCTGCGTCGGTGAGAGCCTTAGCAAAAGCTTCGGGGCCGATTTTCAAGCGGCGGTCGAGAACCGGGTAGACGAGCGCCGGGTTCGGGGCGCCGATTTCTTCGAGGTAGGTGGCGAGCAGTTTGCGGCTCGAAACGCCGATGGCGAAGTCCGTATCTTCGAGGCCGAACTTGCGGAGCATCGTTGCGATGGATGCCATGAGGTCTGCTTCGGCGTAGATGCTTTCGGTGCCGATAATGTCCATGTTCAACTGGAAGAACTCGCGGAGGCGGCCCTTCTGTGCCTTTTCGTAACGGAACAGGCGCGGCATGCTGAACCACTTGAACGGCTTCTTGAGTTCGCGGGCCTTTTGAATCACAAGGCGGGCGAGGGTCGGAGTCATTTCGGGGCGCAGCGCAATTTCGCGGTCGCCCTTGTCCTTGAAGTTGTAAAGCTGGCTTACGATTTCTTCGCCGGATTTACCGGTGTAGAGTTCCAGATGCTCAAACATCGGACCTTCGTATTCTTCGTAGGCGAATTCTTCGGCGGTTTTGCGCCAGGTGTCGAAAATGTAGTTCTGGATGCGTTCCGCTTCCGGGTAAAAATCACGTGTGCCCTTGGGCAACTGAGGAATTTGAATGCTCATAGTGCGCATAAATGTAGAAAAATAAAGAAAACCCCCGGTTTTGCCGGGGGCGTAAATCGCGAATATCCGCTGTTGATGAGTCGTCGTTACTTGATATTTACGGCTTGCGTAATGTCGCCTATGCGGAGAATATAGCGTCCTGGGCGCTTGACCGCTAACGCTGCGCTTCCTGGATTGACTTCGCTTCTTGAAATCAGGGTTCCGTTCATGTCGAACAGTTCTATTGTTGTTGCCAGTCTAATTCCGTAGATTCGAATGCTCCTGTTGTCGATGGTCAGACCGTATGCGGCTGCAAAATTCGCGTTTTCCAGACGGCTTGTATTTTTCTTTGAAGAACTCGAGGACTTGCCTGAATCCTTTTTGCTGGACGAAGAACTTGAAGAAGTTTTGGTCGAGGCGCTTGATTTGACTTTTTCCGACGAACTGGAAACTGTTTTGGTCGACGAACTGGATTTCGCATTTTCTGATGAACTGGAAACTGTTTTAGTCGATGAACTGGATTTTGCGTTTTCAGACGAGCTGGATACGGTCTTTTCGGAAGATGAACTGGAAGTTATACTTTCGGAAGAATAAATGGGTTCTTCTACATTCATTCCCTTGAATACAGGATGTTTGTCCTTTCCGATTTCTTGCGTCCAAATTTTTCCGTCGATTAAAGAATCGCGGTATTCCTGCAGAGCCTTGAGAACAGTGCCGTCGGCGAACTGTTCCTCGGTCATTACGATTTCGTCATAGCCATACTCACTATTTTCGTTTATGGAAAATGCGTTTGCCATTCTTACATTGCGCCAATCACCGGTGGAATAGACAAGTCCGCCGAAACCGTATTCCGGAACTATATAGTTGTATGTATTGAATGAATTTGCAATGACAAGTTTGAGGGCGTCGGAAACGAGGCCGGCTCCATCGTAAGTTGAAATGATGACACCCGAATTGTACGAATTCAAAAGCTCTCCACTCATTTCTCCGAAAATGCCCGCCCCTTGCGACACTGCAATAACGGGCCCGAAGTTCGCCACTTGTTCAACACGGCAGCTGCTGCATCCGGACATGATTCCTCCAATAGTCCGTTCGCCTTCGACGATACCCGTGTTGTACAAATTCTTTGCCACGACGCCATTGCCGCCGCCGGCTACACCTCCAATGGCGCTAATTCCTTTTACATTCCCTGTATTGTAGGAGTTTTCGAGCTGCTTGGTGACGAGTCCGGCAAGACCTCCCACTCCATATTCGCCTTGAACAGGGCCTTCGTTATGGGAATTTAAAATAGATATTTCACCCATGTAGGCGGGGCCTCCGCAAATGCCGCCAACAGTTTCTTTACCTACGACAAGGGCGTCCGTATGAATGTTGTCAAGTATGGTATGGACATTGTGCGATGCGCCCAAAACCGCACCGATGTATTCCTTCCCGAAGAAGTAGGAATCCTTAATGGTCAAATTCTTGATTTGCATGGACGGAACGTCCATCCAATATTCATCTATGGGGTCGGCAGAACCGATAAACCCAACGGAATCAATGGCAAAGTTGTTCACATACAAGCCGGAAATGGTGTGCCCTTGTCCATCAAAGTCTCCATAGAAACTCATGATGGGCTTCCAGCTGACAAAGCCGATGGCGTCTTCGTTTAATTTATTTTCAACGACGACATTTTTATTCAAAGTGATGTCGGCGGTAAGCTTTGCGCATACGGGAATTTCGCGATTGGCGCGATTCGTGTCGCTGATGAATATCGAAAACTGGAACAGTTCTTCCAAGTTGCCGATTTCATAGCAATCGTCTTTGAAGGGCGGCGTCTTGATTTCAAACCATCTTGCGTATAAATTCTTGTCGCCAATGTCGGATTCCTTGATGAGAAGGACTGCGTCGCTGTTGAAATCCTCGCTTTCGAACCATCCGGCGAAAACATACCCTTCGCGAACAGGATGCGGTAGGTATGTCGTATGCCCTTCGACATAGTGGTCCATGTATTCTGCAGTGTCTCCATCGAATGTTGTTAACGCAAGCTTTGAAATCGTCGGTGTGAAACCTGAAATTTCTCCAATAAACGTGGGGTGGAAATCAACGCCGACATCCTGCCCCCAGATGGAACCGTCTACGCCGTCTTTTTTGTAATTGTGCAATTCCGCGGCGATGGTCCCGTTGGCGAAATCGGCTGCCTTGGCTTGGATTCCGCCACGGTAGTTTGTGCTGTCGGAGCAGTAGTACGAATTTTCGATGAATATGTTGGCGTTTGTGCTCGTCTGCATCAATAAGCCGTTGTAATTGTGCTTTTTCTGAGGGTCGCCAATGACGTAGGAATTGATGATGCGCAGTTTGTTATCGATGTATTGGTTGTATTCGAAAGAACCGATAAGTCCGTTGGTATGGACGGAATCGGCCAACCCGGTGGCTGCGTACGAATTGATGATGCTCAGGCTACCTTGTCGGGCTTCCCCGACTAAACCGCTTGTTCCAAAGAAAGTCGAGCCTTGGATAAAGCTTTCGTTGGAACAATTTTCTATGACGGCATTTTTAAAATGATCGACGAGACGTACCAAACCGAATGTTCTTTCTCCCTTGAGAATTCCTCTGGCATGGCAGTCCTTGAGAGTGAAAAATTCTCTCGCGATGATTTCGTAACTGTCGATAAGTTCGGAAGCGATGTTCACGAATCCCGAGGCGCAGTCTTCCGCTTCGATAAATGCGTCGACGTAGGAATTCGAAATGGTCAATGGGGAATGTACCCAGCCTACAAATGCTGCTACGCTTACTGCGTGAAAATACGAATCCCTGAATCCGAGATTCTTGATTTCGACGGGCGAAAGTCCGTCTTTTGAACCGACGACCTTGAAAAAACCGATGGAATCCCTTT
Source organism: Fibrobacter sp. (assembly GCA_024398815.1). Classification (GTDB taxonomy): domain Bacteria; phylum Fibrobacterota; class Fibrobacteria; order Fibrobacterales; family Fibrobacteraceae; genus Fibrobacter. The sequence goes on along the minus strand of JAKSIL010000008.1, from coordinate 25,153 downwards.
TGGGCAAATCAATGTAGAGGCCTGAAATATAATGGTTCTGACCGTCGAAGGTACCGACGAAACTGTCGATGGGGTTCCAGATTGCAAGTTTTCTGCCTCTTGCGTTGATGGAATCCCCGTTTATGAGAAGCCTTTCGTTGATGACGATGTCGTCGGTGAGTTTTCCGCAGGCGGTCGGGTTCTTCTCGGTGCTGTCGGTGCCGTTCACGACGCTAGCAAATCCGTATAGTTCGTCGGCGTTGCCAATCATGTAGCAGCCGTCGACAAGTTCCGGAATCTTTGGCGAAATGTGCGCTTCGGTCATGTTGAATTCTATCGTTCCCGCAAATGAAGGGTGGAGGTCACTACCTATGCTTTGCCCCCAGACGGAGCCGTCAACGCCGTTTTCATTGTAATCGTGCAACTTTAACGCCACGGAGCCATTTTCAAGTTCATCGCTCGTCGCTGAATTTTCGCTGTGCGAAACGTTCGAAAGGAAAAAGGAGTTGTTCACGATGCAGGTGGAATTTTCTTCGCAATCGGAAGGAAGGAATTTAAGCCAAGTCGTCGAGTCCAGTGTCCTGCAGGTGAAGAAGCTGTTGTCGATGAGAACTTTGCTGCTAGACGCTTCTCCGATAAACGAGTCATCTGTAACTCGCCAAGCGGATAAGTCACCGTCGCTGAACGAATTTACAACTTGGAGTTCCGTGGGGCCTATCGATGCTACGATTGCTCCGGCGACCGTGTGGGCGTCGATATTCCCGGAGTTGTACGATTGCTCGATTCGCGAGAAATTATCGACTTTGGGGGTGTTGCCTGTCGCTTTGATCGTGTTGACCAAACCGCCGACGCTGTATTGGGTACTAGTCAGGTTGCCGAGGTTGTAACACTTTTTCATTTGCACGTTCAAGACGTAGCCGGCAATTCCGCCAATGAAACCTCCTGTTCCAATGTCCGAGAAATTGGCGCAGTTGGATATATAGAGGGTGTCGTTTGCGGTCATTCCGATAATGCCGCCAACACCGCTGCCGTTATAAGCGTAGCTGATAATTCGTCCTTCGTTGTAACAATTTTCTATGGTAATGGAACTGAACGAAGCGCCGATGATGCCGCCAGTGTACATGCTGCCTTCAATGGTCCCCTTGTTGAAACAATTGGAAATTTTCAACTTGGAAATGATTCCGGTCCAACCGACGATGGCCCCTGTGTATTGAGATGAATTGCCTTGAAAATAGGAATCTACAATACCGAGATTCATGATTTTTGTCGTATCGTTTTGTCGGTAGGCATCGACATATCCGAACAGTCCGATATACTCTTCAAAACTGTCTTGTGTGTACAGGCCGGAGATGGTCTTGTTGTTGCCGTCGAAAATTCCCGAAAATCCGTTGATGGGTTTCCACTGGACAAGCCTTTCAGTGTTGTCGATCAAGTTGCCGTTTGGCTTGAGCACGTTTTCATTGACGGTTATGTCCGCAATGAGCTTGCCGCAAATGTAGGCCCCGCTTTTTTTCTCCGTGGAGTCCGTGACTATTTGGGCGAATCCGTACAGCTCGTTGGCCGAACCGATTTGGTAGCACCCGTCGATGATGCGTGGAGTTTCCGGTGTAATCGAGACTGCGTGCGCCAAAACGCCGAATGCGAGAACTGTAAAGAGGGAAATAACGGATATTTTCATAAGTCCTTCTTAAAAATGCGCCTTTTTATGGAATAATAGAAATTTTGGGGCTTTTTTTGAAAATGGTAGGACTTCATGGGGTGGTTCCCTCCCTTTTGGATTCCTTTTTTGTTATATTTTACGATGTAAAATTTCAAAAACAGGCCCTTTTTAGAAGTGGCCGTAAACCTTAAAAGGAAGGTTAATCATGGCAAGAAAGAAGATTGCACTCGTTGGTGCTGGTCAGATTGGTGGTACAATGGCTCTCGTGCTCGCTCAGAAGCAGCTCGGTGACGTCGTCCTTATTGATATTCCGCAGACTGAAGGCATGCCGAAGGGTAAGGCCCTCGACATCATGGAAGGCCGCTCCGTTATGGGCACTTCTTGCAACCTCTCTGGTTCTACCGACTACGCCGACATCGCTGGCGCAGACGTCGTCATCGTTACCGCTGGTGTCCCGCGCAAGCCGGGCATGAGCCGCGACGACCTCCTCGGCATCAACTGCGGCGTTATCAAGACCGTCGGTGAAGCCATCAAGAACACCGCTCCGAACGCTTTCGTCATCGTGATTACGAACCCGCTCGACGCCATGGTCTACAACATGCAGAAGGTGACCGGCTTCCCCTCTAACAAGGTGATCGGTATGGCTGGCGTGCTCGACTCTTCTCGTCTCGCTTGCTTCGTCGCTATGGAACTCGGCGTTTCCGCTGAAGATGTCAAGGCTGTCGTGATGGGCGGCCACGGCGACACGATGGTGAGCCTCTATGACTGCGTCTCTGTCGGCGGCATTCCGCTGTCTCGCCTCATGAGCAAGGAAAAGTTCGACGAACTTGCAAAGCGTACCGCTGGTGCAGGTGGCGAAATCGTGAACCTCCTCGTTCGCGGCTCCGCTTTCTACAGCCCGGCTACTTCCGCCATCAAGATGGCCGAAGCCTACCTCCTCGACAAGAAGAGCGTTCTTACCTGCGCTGTGAAGCTCGATGGCGAATACGGCGTCAAGGGTCTCTACTGCGGCGTTCCTTGCGTCATTGGCGCAAACGGCGTGGAAAAGATCTTCGACCTCAGCTCCAGCATGAACGATGCTGAAAAGGCTGCTTTTGCAAACTCCGTTGAAGCTTGCAAGAAGAACGCCGACTGGGTTGACGCAAATACCTAATCGTATTTTAATCTGCCTTTGAAAAGCCCTGGCAAAAGCCAGGGCTTTTTGTATAAACCGAAAAATGCCGTTTTTTTTATGCAAATGTGGACTTTTTAATGTTGTTGGTTGTGTGTAAAATTTGCAAATCTGTAAAATTTACGCAAAAATGTTGACTTTTAATTAAAAAGTCGCTATATTTTAATTGGTTGGTTGTATGGAATGTGATTTTGTCAATTTGTCTAGAAAAAATTGCATTTTCCATGTAATGAACCTCCAAAAATGAACGATTTTTGGAATAAGGGTTATTAAGGAGCTACAATGCAGTTTTTCAAGGGCGCTAGTCGTTCCGCCGTAGCGTTTGGTGTGTGTGTGTCCGCGGCACTGGCCGCGAATCCGCTTACGACTGACTTTTATTCTGCCGATGCTGCTGCGCTTGTCTACCACGACAGTCTGTTTGTCTTTGCCGGCCACGATGAACAGGGCCCGCAGGGGAACAACAACAAGGCGTTCGTCATGAACGACTGGCACGTACTTGTCACGGACGACATGGACAAGTATCACGACTACGGTGCCGTTTTAAGCGTCAAGACTTTCAAGTGGGCGAATGCGAGCGCCTTTGCCGGGCACTGCGAATACCGTAACGGCAAATTCTACTGGTATGTGGCCGTCCACCATGCGACGGTCAAGCAGGACGAAGGTTTCTCCATTGGTGTTGCCGTGGCCGACCACCCGTCGGGTCCGTGGACCGATGCTATTGGGCATGCGCTCGTTGACGACAATACGAAAAACGATGTGGCCTTGAATATCGATCCGGCCATTTTCTACGATGGCGACGATATCTGGATGTATTGGGGCTCCTGGAACGCTGGCCGTCGCGTGAAACTCAAGGAAAACATGATTGAACTCGCCTCCACTCCCGAGGACATCAAGATCAAGGATTTCTTCGAGGCCCCTTGGATGCACAAGTTCCGTGGCAATTACTACTTCAGTTACGCTTCGGGTTACCCATCCACGACGAACTATGCGATGGCTCCGAGCCTTGACGGCCCGTGGACTTTGAAAGGCGTTGTCAACGACAAGGAAGACAATTCCGAGACGAACCACCAGGCAATTTTCAAGTATCTGGGGCACTGGTACTTTATGCACCATGGCGCAAATTCTCCGGGTGGCTGGACGTATCGCCGTTCCGTGAATATAGACTATCTGTATTACGACGAAGATGGCAACATCCAGAAAATCAAACGCACGTCGGGTGTGGATAAAGTAAACAACGCTCTTGTGAAGAACGGCGGATATCGCATGACCGTTAGCCATAGCGATCTTGCCTTGGCCGATGAAAATGGAATCGTTGTGCAGCAGAAAGCCGATGGAATGGCAGAAAATCAGTTGTGGGTTTTGACGCAAAGCGAAGACAAGGCACGTCATTACACGCTCCAGAACTTCGCGACAAAGCGCTTCTACTGCCCGCCGAACAAGCTCCTGGATACGGTGAAAACTTCCGCGGAAGCCTGCGTCATTCGCATCGAGAACGCTTCTGAGGCCAAGGGCTACTATCTGTTTGCCGATTACGACAGCGACTATCTTGGCGACGTGCTGAACATTTCGAAGGATGTTGGCATGCCTGTGATTACATGGGTGCGCACGGGTACGGACAACCAGAAGTTCAAACTTGTCGCTGCAGATTTGCCGAAGGTCGAAGAGCCTGAGTCGAGTTCCAATGAAGCGGTTTCACCGAAGTCGAGTGCGACGGAATCCTCGGACGGCGCCGTGGTTTCGGGCGACGACGAAGTTTCGAGTTCTTCGGAAACGCCGCAGTCGTTGAATATGGCTCGCGTGGAAGGCGGTGTTCGTTACGATGCCGCATCCCGCACGGTTTATGCGGAAAAGGATTTGAACTGGTTTGTTTTCGATGCGAATGGTGTTGCTGTTGCGGCGGGTTTCGGGCGAGAAATTCGGTTGAACGCCTTCCGTGCCGGGACATATTTTGTACGTTTTGGAAAAAACAACTTGAAAGTTGTAAAATGAGGTAAAGTATGGGATGCTTTTGGAGTAAAAAGATACTGGCGGCTTCCGTAGCCGTTTCTGGCTTGTGCATGGCCTACGCCGCCGACTGGTATGCGAAGGACCCGAAATGGGGAAGCCATGATCCGGCGATTGTCCGCTATGAAGACGGCTATGCGCTGATGACCACCAACAATCATTTGCTGATGCAGGGCTCCGAAGATGCCTTGAATTGGACGAATTACAAACAAGCTATGCCCACGTTCCCTTCGTGGCTGAAAAATGTGGCGAATGGTATGGAAGATATTTGGGCTCCGGACCTTTTCAACTTCGGTGGCGATTATCGCATTTACTATTGCGGGTCCGTCTTCGGCAAGCGCAGTTCCGGTATCGGCTACATGTCGTCGAAGTCCGTGAATCCGAATTCGCCGGATTACGGCTGGACGGACAAGGGCGAAGTTATCCATACGGTTGCGACGGACAAGTACAATGCGATTGATGCCGACGTGATGCGCGATGTGGATGGCAATTACTGGATGGCTTTCGGTTCCTTTGGACTTGGAATCCAGGTGATTAAGATTGATGGGACCTCGGGCAAGCGTGTCGGTAACGACATGTACAATGTGGCTCGACGCACGACGAAGGCTTCGAACGGTGCCGTGGAAGGTCCGAGTTTTATCGAACATGGCGGCAAGTATTTCTTGTTCACGGCGTGGGATGTTTGCTGCCAGCAGGGACCGGATATCGAAAACAGCACTTATAAAACCGCGATGGGTCGCGCCGATAAGCCGCAGGGGCCGTATTATGACCGCGCCGGGAAGGACCTGGCGGAAAATGGCGGGACGATTCTCTTGGAACGCTACGGACGATACTATGGTCCGGGTGGTGGCGATGTTTTCCAGGATTTGAATCGCGTGCGCTTTGTGCATCATTATTACGATAATGGCGGCGACAAGTACGCCCACATTCATGTGCGTGATGTCGTGTTTACAGACGACAACTGGGCCGAAATGGGTCAGCCGTTCCTGGGGCGCTATCTGAGCGCCGAGGCGGAACATGGCACTGCAACGAGAGCTGTTTCCGGTGACTTGAAAATAACGAACAGCACTACGGCTTCTAACGGCGAATACATGGCCTACATCAATACTAACGGAAGTAAAATTCGCTTGCCCATGAATATCCAACAAGCGGGTGATTACTTTATTCGTTATCGTTATGCCAATGGCGATGCTGCGGATGCAACCCACAACTTGACAGTGAATGGCAAAGCCCAGGTGGTGAAACTTCCTCCGACGGGTGCTTGGGGAACGTTCCCTGAAAAATCCACCGTGAATATTCCTGTTTCTCTCAAGCGCGGAGGAAACTTTATCGAAGTCGCTCCCGGCGAAAACTTTGCTGAACTCGACCGTTTGGACTTTTTGCGCATTATTCGCGACACTATTCCTGCCAATGGTTTTGACAATGGCATTCGCGTACGTCTCGATGAGAAGGACCAGTTCGCTATCAAGGACGGTGGCTATGCCATATTTGAAAACGTGGTGACGGATTCCATCAAGTCGACAGAAGTGCATGTGCAAATGAAAAACTGCGCCGGCGGAACCTTGAGCTTGCGTGCCGAAAGCAAGAAAGGCACGGAAATCTCCAAGTGCAGCATTCCCACGACGTGCGGCAACGAAGCCTGGGTCGATGTCAAGTGTTCGGATTTGCCGAAACTCGAAGGCGTGCAGGATTTTTACGTGACGGCGACGGGTATTACGGATGAACTTTTGGTGGGTAACATCAAGTTCGTGACTTCCGCTGCGGAACCTGCCGAAGACACCTCTAAAACAGAAACGAAGGATCCTGCTTCCGATACGACTGGCAGTGTGCAGGACCCTGACAAGACCGATTCGACGACAACGATTGTTGCTGAAAATCGTCCTGCTGTTGCTCCTGCGCTCTTGATGCACTATGATGCTTCTGCCCGTACGGTTCGCATGTCCCGTGCCGCAAAGTGGAATGTCATGGATTTGAAGGGTTCTGTAGTCGCTTCTGGATTCGGTTCTGAAGTGCGAATGGGCGAAATTCGTCGTGGAACATACCTTGTAAAGTGTGAAAGTACGATGATTCGGGTGATGAATCGATAAAAAGAAACTAGATTAAGATTGTTGGGATGGCTTAAGCAAACAGGGAGCTCGCAATTATGTTGTCCAAGGGATTGGTAGGTGTTGTAACGGTTATTTCCACGGTGTCGTTGGCTGTAGCGGCCGAATGGTACGCCAAGGAAACCAAGTGGGCGGGGCACGATCCGGACATTATCCGCTACGATGACGGTTACGTGCTCGTGGATACCGATAACCACATGCTCATCCAGACAAGCGAAGACGCGCTGAACTGGGAAAACGGCGAACCCGCCATGCCCGAATTTTCAAAGTGGCTCTACAACTACGCCCCGAACATGAAGGATATCTGGGCTCCGGATATCCATTACATCGGCGGCGAATACCGCATGTACTATTGCGGTTCCGAAATGGGCATCCGCTCTTCGGGAATGGGATTCATGTCGAGCAAGGAAATCGACCCGAAAAAGCCTGGCTACGGCTGGACGGACCGGGGCGAAGTGATTCACACGGTCAAGAGCGATTCCTATAATGCGATTGACGCCGCCGTGTTGAAGGACCTCGATGGGAAAGTCTGGATGGCTTTCGGTTCGTGGGGCACGGGCATCCACATCATCGAACTTGACGAAACGACGGGCAAGGTGAAGAGTGGCGCGAAGATGGTGAACATCGCAAACCGCGGTGGCGCAGGCATCGAAGCCGCAAGCCTTCTGGAACACAACGGCAAGTATTTCCTGTTTACCTCTTGGGACAACTGCTGCAAGTACAACGATGACCTCGAAAACAACACGTACAAGACGATGGTCGGCCGCTCCAACAAGATTGACGGCGGCTATGTCGACAAGTCCGGGAAGGCGCTTTTGGATGGCGGCGGCACGCTCATGATGCAGCGCTACGGGCGCTATTACGGCACCGGTGGCGGCGAAGCGTTCGAGGATATCAACCGTTTGCGCTTTGTGAACCATTACTACAACAAGCCTGAAGGTGGAAAATCCTACATCCAGGTTCGCGACCTTGTGTTTACCGAGGACAACTGGCCCGAAATGGGGCAGCCGTTCATGGGCCGCTATTTGAGCGCCGAAGCGGAACACGGCATTTTGACGCACGTCGATATTTCTAGCAGTTCCAAGGCTTCGGGCGGTGAATTCGTAGCCTACATCAACTACGACGACAGCAAAATCCGTTTGCCGATGAACATTCCGCAGGCGGGCGATTACCTGATTCGTTACCGCTATGACAACAACTGGACGGACAACGGAGCGAACGGCAGTTCCCATTTCGTAGATATCAACGGCAAGACGCAGGAAGTCAAGCTGCCGCTGACGGGTGCCTGGAGCGAATTCCCGGAAAAATCCATCGTCTACATCCCGACAAAACTCAAGCGCGGTAGCAACTTCATCGAAATTACGAAGGGAGAACACTACGCGGAACTGGACCGCCTCGATTTTTTGCGCATCATCCGCGATACGATTCCTGGCAACGGCTTCGATAACGGTATTCGCCTTCGCCTTACGGACAAGGACGAAATGGCCATCCGCGACGGCGGCTACGCAATTTACGAGAACGTGATTACCGATTCCATTGTGGGCGCCGGCGTGAACGTCGAAATGAAGCAGTGCGCCGGCGGTACGCTTGAAATCCGCAAGGAAAGCAAGAAGGGCGATGTGATTTCCAAGTGTGAAGTCCCGACGAGTTGCGGCGCGGATAAATGGGTGAGCGTCAAGTGCTCGAACCTCCCGAAACTCGAAGGCATCCAGGACTTCTACGTGACGGCTTCTGGCATCGCCGATGAACTGCTTGTCGGTAACATCAAGTTCGCGCCTGCCGCCGATTCGTCCGATGACGAAGCCGATTCGACGTCTAAAGAACCGCCTCCGGCTTTAATTGCCGCAGACCTTGACTTGTCGCAGACGATGCGCTTCGACAAGGGCTTGAACCGCGTATTTATTTCGCAGAACTCCGACTGGGTCGTCTTCGATATGAACGGAGTTGCTGTAAAGAAAGGTTTTGGCCGTGAAATTCGGATGGACGGTTTCTGCTCGGGCAATTACATTGTCCGCACGAAATTCGGTATGATGCGCATCGCGAATCCGTAGAGCTTCGTTATTGACAACCCCGCAGTTTCATGCCGACCTTGAGCGGTTTCTTCGGCTTTAAGTTGTTTATGCGATAGAGCGCATCTACAGAAATGTTGAACCAGCGTGCGACATCTTCTACAGTGTCGCCTTTGTGAACAACGTAAACATTTTCCTTCGAAAGTTTTTTCTGTATGTTGTAGTGGGCTGTCGTGAGTTGCTTTTTGGAAAGATGGTCGGCTCCTTTTTGCAACTCCCATTTCGGGAAATTTATGACGATTTCTGGGTCGATGTTGATTTCACCGTAGCGGATTTCGAAATGCAAATGCGCTGCCGAAGATTTTCCGGTGTTGCCTGCAAGACCGACGACATCGCCAGGGAAAACACGGTCTCCAACTTGGACCGAACGCTCCGAGAGGTGTCCGTAGAGTGTCTGGATTCCGTTTTCGTGTTCCACCAGTACGTAGTGGCCGTAACCGCCCTTGTTGTACTTGGATATGATGACTTCACCCGGAAGGGCCGCAACGACAGGTTCGTCCTTGATGACGGATACGTCAACGCCGCGATGCAGGCGATGGTCGCGAATCCCGTATTTGGAACCGATGGACGCTTCGTGGGTGACAGGGACAAGCATCGTTGAAAAGTCAAAGTAGTCGCCCGGTTTTTCGGCAGCGGGTGGCGGCATGGTGGGTGCGTCTTCTGATTTTTTCTTGCCGACGACTTTGAATTCCACGCCATCTTTTTCGTAAAGCAACGCTTTGGTGAACGCCTTTGGATCGTTGGCGTCAATTTTTACGACGGATGAATCCGATTCGGCGGTGTTGCGTTGTTGTGTTGCTTTTTGTGCGGCTTGGCTTTCGATCTTCTTCGCGTCTTTCTTTGATTTTTTTTTCTTGGCCTTGTTTTTCTTGGAGTCGTTCTTTTTGGCTTGTTTCTTATTGTTTTTCTTTTTGGCCTTTTTCTTTTCGACTTTTTTCTTTTCAACTTTCGTCGATTCTGCCTTTGATTTTTTGGCGTGCGAACTTGATGTATTGGCGCTTGCAGGAATGCATAAAAGCAAAAGGGCCATGACGAGCATGACAGCAAGACTTGGCCACTTGTGCTTCGTGAAAATCATGAGAAGGTTATTTTAAGAAGGCGAAAAATACAGCCCCGATGATGAGGCCAAACGCCACGATATGGTTCCATTGCAGGGCTTCGGAATTGAAGACCGTCACCGAGATGACCGTGAATACGGTGAGTGAAATAGCTTCTTGGATGATTTTCAGCTGCATCAAGCTGAAGGGCCCGCCGTTGATTCTACTTCCGATGTTGTTCGCGGGAATCATGAAGAAGTATTCGATGAGGGCGACGCCCCAGCTCGCAAGGATTACGAGAATCAGCGGCCAGTCCGTTGAAATGTGCATTTCTTTCAGCTTCAGGTTGCCGTACCAGGCGGCGGTCATGAAGAAGTTACTGATGATGAGAAGAATTACTGTGATTATTCCGGCTTTCATTTTCAGGTTTGTTATTAGTTATTGGTTATGAGTTGTTAACTGCAAGAGGAATGGTTTATCTCGTAATTCATAATTTATAATTCATCTTTTATTGTACGGTTTTCCTGTGGCGTGTTGGTAGGCGAGGCGCTTGCGGACTTCTTCCAGGTACTTGATATAGGGTTCGCTTTGGTAATCGCGGTAGGTCCAGTCGAATGCGTGGAAATGTCCGTCTTGAAAATAGAGCGTCGGCTCGACGAAAATACCGCGCTGCATATAGACGCGCTGGCGTTGGTCCTTCGTTGTCGCAAGGAAGAACTGTCCAAGCGTCATGTAACCGGGGTCGAGGTTCACGGGTCTCAGTCCAGGAGTGCCCGCGGCTTCGGCGATTTGCAATTCAATGTCGTTTGTCCAAAGTTTGATATCGACAATTTTGGTGCGGTCGACTAACTGCTCGTAGCTGAAAAAGGCGCGCACGGGGGCTTCGCCAATTTCTTCTTTATAGTAGTTTGTAAATGTAAATGGGAAAGGGGCGAGGTTTAAGTCTTCTTCGCCGAATTTTTCCCGTAGCGTGGCACGGACGGATTCTACGGCGTCCGGGCTCTTTGCCAAGATGCCGACAATGATTTTGACCTTTGCAGGTTCCTTAATTGCGCCCATGCGTGTAAAATTAGAAATTAAAAAAGTTATTTTTTTATCATGACGAAAAAATCAAAGTTTCTTCTTTCTGTTTTTGGCATCGTTCTTTTTTTGACGGCGTTTTCCTCGTTCTGCTTTGCCCAAAAAGGGGTGAGTTTGAACGCTCCTCGGGAAATCCCTGTTATCGTCGATTCCGTTGCGCATAATCCGAGCCATTTTACGCAGGGGCTTTTCTTTGACGGAAAAAATCTTGTGGAAACGACGGGACAGTATGGACAGTCGGGGTTGTACCGTTACGATGTTCCCGGTGGAAAAGTCCTCGATTCTGCACGCCTTGACGAGCGTTATTTTGGCGAAGGTTCCATCGCCTTGGGCGAGGATTTGTTTTACTTGACTTGGAAATCAAAAAAGGCTTTTATCTACAATCGTAATCCTTTTAAGGCGAAAGGCGAATTTCGCATTCCGACGGAGGGCTGGGGACTTACCTATTGGCGCGATGCCCTTTTGATGAGCAATGGAAGCGATGAACTTTTGCAAATCGGGCTGGGCGGATTTAATGTGGTGGGCGTGATTCGCGTAACCGATGATGGCAAACCTGTCAAGATGCTCAATGAACTTGAAATTGTCGGAAATACTTTGTATGCAAATATCTGGCAGACGCCTTTTATTGCTGTCATTGAACTTCCGAGTGGTAAAGTTGTCAAGTACCTCGATTTTACCGACAAGGCGAAAGATATCGCCCGCCATTTCCCGAAAACCGACGTGCTGAACGGGATAGCCTACGATGGCAAATTCCTGTGGATTACTGGAAAATACTGGCCGCAGATTTACAAGATAAAACTGTAGGCTTCCCCCCAAAAAAAACAAACGCAAAAAAAACACGGTGCTTTCGCATCGTGTTTTTAATTCTTTGAAAGAGGAATCGATTATTCTTCGAAGTCCATGCCTTCGCCGAACATTTCTTCAAGAGCCTTTTCAAGTTCTTCCATGCACTGTTGATCGCATTCGCCGTCATCGAAGTCGTCGTCATCGTCGTCAAAATCTCCGTTGCCTTCGATTTCTTTCTTGGTCTTGCCGTCCATCTCCTTGCATTGTTCTTCCATTACAGGCACAGACATGCTGAAGGTCATTTCGGCTCCGAGGCCATCAACGGTCGTCGTGATGACTTCGTTGCCGTCCTTGATTTCGCATTTTTCGCCTTCATCAAGATCGGTACAAGCGTCGTCATCGGCGGGGGCGACAATGGTAACCATGGTTAATACATCGTTTTCCAAGGTACCGGTTATGGTAGCGGTGGTGTCGCCATCGGTAGTTTCCATCTTGAAGCTGGTTTCGTCAGAGCTGAAAGAACAGTGAACGACAGAGTCGTCGCCCTTGCTGGACTTGCCGCTCTTATCGGTGCTGGGGGAGCTCTTGCCGGAATCGGACGGGCTGGAGGAAGAGTCGTCACCGCAGGCTACGAGACCGAAGGAAGCGGCAAGAGTGAGTGTGAGAAGGATTTTCTTTAAAGACATTGTGTCTCCTTAGTTGTGGTTTTAGTGTTTGATTTTGAAAAATTTCTTTTTGTAGTAATAGAAATCGTCGTCGTAATCGTTTTCGAGTTCATTTTCATATTGCTCGATTTCTTCTTGTGTCATGCCGTCAACGGCGTTGCATAATTCTTCGGATTCATCCAAAGTTTCCTTGAATATTAAGTCTCCAACATCTTCCATGGTTATTTTTTCTGTTGCGACACCATCTTTAACGGTGCAGATTTCAGAATCGTCAATATCGTTGCAGTAATCGGGCTCTGCTGGATCAAGGGTGAGGGTCATGTTGTAAACGCCATTGATAAGAGAGGCGCTCATCGTCAAAACAGTGTCACCGTCAGTCATCGTCATTTCAAAACTATTCAGGGTAGACGTTATTTTGCAACTATAGAGAACCTCATCGTCACTAGGATTGGAATTATGTTTGGTCGTGTCGTCGTCGATGATACTTGGTTCGTCGAAGTCTTCAGAGGGGTCCGTATCGTCGATGGCATAGAGTTCCTGCTTTGTCATGCCGTCAATGTCTATGCATTCCTGCTCTAATTCGTTCTTTAAATTCTTGTATACACTTGCGGCCGTCTCACTGCCTTCGTCAAAGATATGTGTTGTAACTTCGTTTCCGTCTTTTACAGTGCATGTGGTGCCTTCTTCGGTCCACTTGCAGGCGTCTTCATCGGCGGGTAGGGTCGAAACGAGTTTTACAATGTCATTTTCAAGAGTGGCTTCGATAGTTGTTGTCGTGTCACCGTCGGTAGTGACAACTTTGAATCCATCGCGCACTACGGTGAATGTGCAATGGACAATGTCGTTGTTGCCCTTGGAACTACTTTTGTCGCCTGGAGTATTGTTGTCACCTTTTTCGCCCGGAACATTATTGCTTTCGTCCTCTGTCGGGTCGGTTGTTCTAGAGTCGTAAAAGATGTCGTCGCCTTGGGAATCCTTTGCGCTGGTCGATGATTCGTTACACGCCACAAGGCTGAAAGTGGCGGCGAACGAAAGGGCGAGGATGGCCTTTTTTAAAAACATTAATTCAAACTCCCATAGAGTCGTTTTTCCATAGATAATATAAGTAAATATGATAAAAAAGGGAGTTTTTGTCCCTAAAAATGTATTGATAATTTAACAGAAATGGCTCCAAAAGCGCTTTTTGGAGCCTTTTCTTTTTGGGGAGGGGCTTGGCCCTTGCGGATTGCTGTTTTTAATGCACGCCGTTGCCGTCTGCGATGTCGCAGGTGACCGGCTTTCCGTTCACTTCAAGAGCAATCGGTGCAGCACCTTCGCCGGCGGTACAGAACACGGCACCACCCTTTGCAGAAAGCTTGATCTTTTCAAAGTCCTTCACCTTGAGCTCGCGCGGTTCGCTCGGGGCAATGCCCTTGAACAAAGCGCGGTCGCCCGGCTTTGCGTCTTCGGGGACGGCGACGAGGCGGCACTTGTGGCTTTCGGCTTCGAGGTCGCCTGCAAAGAGCATGCCTGCGCTCATGATGCCGCGGAGGGCGCTCGGCTTGAGGTTCGCAAACAACAGAATCTTCTTGTCCTGGAGTTCTGCGGCTTGGTAGCTCGCCTTGAGGCCGCTGCAAATGGTGCGGAGTTCGCCTTCGCCAGCGTCAACCTTGAGCACGTAGAGGGAATCGGCATCCGGATGGTTTGCGACTTCCTTGATTTGGCCTACGCGGAGGTCCATGGCGGCAGGAACGTCGGCAGCGGCCAAGGGCTTGTTCTGCTTCGGCTTCTGCTGCTGTTGCTGCTGCGGTTTGACTTCTTCTTCGATACGCGGGAAAAGCGGCTTTCCTTCGCCGAACTTTTCGCCACCCTTCAAAATGCCCCAGACGAGGTCGTTTTCATCGGTGAACTTTGTACCGAGCATGGCGAGGCCTTCTTCGGCCTTGGTCGGAATGACCGGCCACAGCATGCAGAGGCTGAGGCGCACGGCTTCGGCGGCCACGTTCAAAACAGTAGCGAGTTCGCCCTTTGCGGCCGGGTCCTTCGCGAGTTTCCACGGAGCCTTGACTTCGAAGTAGCGGTTGATGCTACGCACGAGCGTCATGATGGTTTCGATGGACTGGGAGAGGCGTGCCTGCGGCAAGTCGCGCTTGATGTCTTCGACGACCTTCTTCGCGAGCGTAATCACTTCGTTTGCGGCATCGTCCAATGCGCCTGCGACCGGGAGCGTTCCTTCGAAGTTCGTGAGCACGAGTTTGTGCACGCGGTTCAAAACGTTGCCCAAATCGTTCGCGAGGTCGCTGTTGATGCGGCGCACAAAAGCGTCGTGCGTAAAGTTGGCGTCCTGGCCCACCACCATTTCGCGGGCGAGGAAGTAGCGGAACGCATCGTTGCCGTACTTTTCCATGTAGTCCATGGGGTTCACCACGTTACCTGCGGACTTGCTCATTTTTTCGCCGCCGTTCACGAGCCACCAGCCGTGTGCGAGAATATGCTGCGGAAGCGGAATGTCCAAGGCCATGAGCATGGTCGGCCAGTAAACGCTGTGCGTCGTCAAAATGTCCTTGCCAATCAAGTGGTAAGTGGCAGGCCAAATCGGCGTGCCATCGGCAAAAGTCTTCTTGAATGCGGTGGAGGCGCTCACGTAGTTGAGGAGGGCGTCGAACCACACGTAGGTCACGTAATCGGTATCGAACGGGAGCGGAATGCCCCAGCTGAGGCGTGCCTTCGGGCGGCTGATGCAGAGGTCGTTCAGCGGCTGGCGCAAAAATCCGAGAATTTCGTTGCGGCGATAGTCCGGCACAATCCAGTCCGGATGTTCGTTCAAGTGGTCGATGAGTTTCTGCTGGTAGGCGCTCATCTTGAAGAAGTAGTTCTTTTCCTTGAGCCATTCCACCGGGCGGTGGCTAATCGGGTCGCACTTGTTTTCGTCGAGTTCGTCGTCGCTGAAGAAGCGTTCTTCGCCCACGCTGTACCAGCCTTCGTATTCCTTCGAGTAGATTTCGCCCTTGTCCCAGAGTTTCTGCAGGCATTCCTGTACATAGGCCTTGTGTTCGGGGAAGGTGGTGCGGATGAAGAAATCGTTACCGATGCCCATCTTCTTCCAGAGGTCTTCAAAACGATGGTAGTATTCGTCCACGTGTTCCTGCGGCGTGACTTCGCGCTTGGCGGCGGCGCGCTGCACCTTCTGGCCGTGTTCGTCGGTACCGGTCAGGAAGAACGTCTGGTAGCCGAGAATCTTGTGGAAGCGAGTCAAAATGTCCGCGAGGACGGTGGTGTAGGAATGCCCGATATGTGGGGCGTCATTCACATAGTAAATCGGAGTAGTAACGTAAAAGTTTTTCATGCCCCGAAAGATAGAAAAAAAACGGGATTTCTAGAATGAAGGCGTGCGGAAACAGGCTCCCAAACCTAAGTATACGCCGGGAATATATTGAATCGGCGAAACGACGAGACCAAATTCAATCTTATATCCGAACGGTTCCGCAAAAACGGCTGTTCGCGATTCCAGGTATTTCATGTCGGTATTGAGGGGAACCGTTAAGGCTTCACGGATGCCGACCGGTACGTCGTGCTTGAAGTAGTATTCGCCGTAAACTTTAACGCCGTTGATGTAAGCATTGCTTTCTGTAGCGACGCTATCTCCCCAAAGGTCCCTTTCAACCTTGTTTAGAACCCAGACGGCGCCTCCGTAACCGGCGCCAAAGCCGAAACATCTTTCGCTAGTAGGGCTGCAATGTATGGCGCCTATGGTGACGTCCGCGTTGAATCCTCCGCCCAAACTTTCGCCAAAGTGCGCCGAGGAATCTCTATCGGCATCATGGTCATCAAGAATGTCGTCTGTGAAGTAGGCTACATGGATGCCCACTGTGCCTGCAAATTTCAAGGCCCAGTTTTTCGTGGCCGTGCCGCTGGGAATAGGCGAGTACGCTTTCGGGTCGTACGAAAATTCACCGTTCAGCGCATTCTTGTCAAGAGAAGGGTATTCGCTTTTGGTCAATACCTTTTTCCAGGGAACGTACTTTTCGTCTAGCTTGACTCGGCCGTATTCGTCGGTTTTCTTGTCGTAGTCCTTTTCGTAGTAGCCGGAATAAACCTTGAGAGAATCTTCCGCAAATCCCAATGGCGTCTTTTTCATGGAGATTTCGTGGATGACTCCGTTTTCGCCCCAGAGCAGATTCGTGCCGTTGTACTTGTACTGGTAACGCTTTCCAAGACGGGGCTTGATCAAGATGGATTGAAGTACGCCGTACTGGAATGTGAATGTGTATTGCCCCTTGATGCTGTCCAGCCTTGCTTGTTCCTTTGTCAGGCTGTCGTTGCCGATGGCCTCCATCTTTTCTTTGCGCTGTTCCTTGGCGATTTTTTCGACAATTGTGAGAAGGGGACTGTCTTTAAAGAAATGCGGAGAATAGACTTTGCTGTCGAAGAGATCCTGGCATTTATCTTTCCATTCGTTCAAAACTTGGTCCATCTTGGTCACGTGGGCGGAGTCGAAGTGGAAAATCAGACTGTCGTTCTGGTAGTCCAGAATCATGTGGTTCTCGGGTGCGTTTTCCGGAACCGAGAAAACGGACAGTTGCTTGATACAGTCGTAAACATGGTCTTTTTTTTCTTGCTCGCTCATTTCGGCGGCAAGGGTACTTGAAAATAGCGCTGCGACAATGATTAGACTGGAAAAAATCTTTTTCATTTCTTTTCACTCCAATAAAACACGGATAATGTAATTTTTTTTTTCTTTCGGCAACAAATTACTTAAAGAATTTATAATTTTTTTGTAGAAATGAACGAGGTGCCTATGTCTTTTATCGATTTGGTCAAGTCCCGCTACAGTTGCCGCGCTTTTGATGCCCGCCCTGTGGAAAGTGAAAAACTTCAGCAGATTCTCGAGGCCGGTCGCCTTGCTCCGACTGCAAAGAACGGGCAACCCATCAAGATTTTCGTTCTGAAGTCCACCGAGGCTCTCGAAAAACTCCGTGGCATTACGCGCATGGCTTACAACGCCCCGGTGGTGCTCATGGTCTGCTACGACGAAACGCAAAGTTACCGTGCCTCGAACTACAACGACGAGCACGACTGCGGCGACATGGACGCAAGCATCGTCACGACGACCATGATGATGGAAGCAACTGACTTAGGGCTCAATACACTCTGGGCCCGCGGATTCAACGCCTCGTACATCGAAAGCGCATTCAACCTTCCGGAAAATCTCAAGTTGGTTTGTCTCTTGGACGTGGGTTACGCCGATGCCGAACTTGGTGGCCCGAGCCCTCGCCATAGCGAACGCAAGGAAATGTCCGAAATCGTCGAAGAACTTTAATTCCATGACGAAACCGTTATAGCCGAAATGCATTTCAATCCAAAGTCTTTGACTTGGTTGCGGACAATGATTTAGTTGTCTCTGTTCTTGACGCAGCGTACAGCTGCGTACGATGTCCTGTGGTATTGCGATGAAATGTTGTAGAGAGCAAGGGGATAATTATTGGAGTTGAACGCGACATATTCATTCTTTAGAAGAGCAGGAATGCCGTTATATTCCTTGAAGCCATAGAGAGTGTCCGCCGAACTTGAATAATATTCAACTGGTGTGTGCATGACAATGTAGTCGTAAGAATGGTGCACGTCGCTTTCGGTAGCGATATGCCATCCATCGGGGCAAATCCCTTGGCCATGTTCGCAGTTCGTTTCGTATCCGCAGCCGGTTCTTAACGAATCGAATGCAGCCGCCATGGAATACTTGATTATGGTACAGTTTGAATCTGCGCATGAATGTTGGTGGACCAAACTTTTTACGGCGACGGTGTCACGGAACCTTAAATATTCGTTCATCCACACAAGTCCATTAATTTCGACCGTCTCGTATTCCTGGCCGTCGCGTTCGTCAATAAGTTTTCCGTATTTGCATGTGTCTATTTGGTCTGTATGGCATCGTTTGTCGATGATGTCGTTGCTGATGCAGCGCATGCTCGAGTATTCGCCTTTGCAACCTATACTTCGACTGTAAGTTATGTCTCCTAAATTGTCCAGCTTTGCGGTGCAGCAACTTCCTTGACATTTGTAAAAGATGCCTCCGCTGGTGTAGTTGTTCGGACTCATCTCCAATGGTGATGTACATGCTGAAAACCCTGTGGTGTTGGTTGTGCCGATGACAGGTTTCTGGCTAAATTTGTCTTTGTCTTCTGTGCTTCTTAATGCGTTAAGCCAATCGGCGAATGTCATGGATTCTGCTGCGTGGTGGTATTGCAATGCTTGCCATTCCTCGCCACGGGGGGCTCTCCAGCCGGGTGGACATAGCGAATCGTTGTTGTTTGCTGTGGCGACATAAGCGGCAGATTGGGTTGTCCAATCCCGGTCGCCTATATTGACCGTTCTATAAACTTTTTCGGTTCGTTCGTCTAGGACTTCGCCGTATTCTCCGGCGGCAAGCATTTCTTGATTCAAGGAGCTCGTGCCGGCGCAACTGTATTTGTAGCAGTTGTATGTTCCTGCTGGCATCACCTTTGCGTCGGCATAGCTTGTCGGTACGGCCTTTGAACTTGACGATTGAGAATCGCTGGAACTTTCGCCACCGTTGCTTTCGTCATCGTTGTCCTCATTATCGCTCTTGCTGTCAGAGCAGAGCTTGTCGTTGTTTTCGTCGCTTTTGCCACCGTTCAAGTCTTCATCGTCGTCGTTTCCGTTGGAGTAGTTCTCGTCTTCATCGTCGTCGTTAGACTTTCCGCTGCTGGAAGAACGTTTGCTTTTGGTTTCGGATTTTGATTCGTTGCTCAACTTTGACCAGCTTTCCCCATCGCATTCGAAATCGACTTCTAAATTTCTGACATAGACAACGCTTCCGGTGGCGTCGGCATTGCAATCAAGGTTTGCAAGTTCTTTTTTGGTGGCGACCTCGTCTGGAAGATCATTTTTGTTTGATGTCGAAGAATCGCCGCAGGCGCAAACGGCAATAAGCGATGCAGCTTCCAGAATGGCGAAAATTATTTTTTTCACGAGAATCTCCTTTCTTTTGCTTTAAAAGATAGATTTTTTATTTTGAAAAATTTTTGACTGAAGCCCAAATTCCTGCTAGGAGAGCCGCTAAAATGATTCCGAGGCTTTCGATTGTCGAAAAATTCCAAAAATCGGCGACAAGCATCTTCACGCCGACAAAAGCCAATATGAATATGATGGAATACTTCAAGTTCGAAAACTTCGAAAGCATCGCCGCGAGGGCAAAGTAAAGCGACCGGAGCCCGAGAACCGCCATGATGTTCGACGTGAACACGATGAACGGGTCGAGCGTCACGGCGAAAATCGCTGGAATGGAATCCACCGCAAAAAGTACGTCGGACGATTCGATGACGATCAATGCCATGAAAAGCGGGGTGATGAATCGCTTCCCGTTTTCCTTGACGGTAAATGCGTGGCCCTCGATTCTTGTCGTAACCGGGAGGAACTTCTTGCAGAAGCGTACGACGCCGTTCTTTTCCAGGTCCGTTTCATCGTTTTGCTTTCCGAAAAGCATTTTTGCCGCAGAAAAGATGAGGACGACCCCGAAGACATACATAATCCACTCAAAGTGAAGGATAAGGGCTGTCCCGCCCAGAATAAAAATGCCTCGCAGGATTATCGCCCCTAAAATCCCCCAGAACAAAACGCGGTGCTGGTAGATTTGCGGAATTTTGAAGTAGCCGAAAATCGCCGCCATCACGAAGATGTTGTCCAGCGAAAGCGACTTCTCGATGACATACCCGGTGAGGTATTCCAATGCCGCCTCGTAACCTTCGACAGGCCCTTTGGGTCCAGTCATCAATCCGTGCCCGTAAAGGAAATAGATGCCGACATCGAAAGCGAGCGAGACGAGAATCCAGACGAGAGTCCAGCGAAGAGCCTCTTTTACGCCGATGACATGGTCCTTCTTATTGAAAACGCCCAGGTCCAGGAGCAGGATGAATCCGACGAGGGCGAGGAATATGAGCCAGAATAGAATCATGTTTGTGTGATGGGGTGAAACGTTTGAAATTTACAAAATTATCCACCCCTTGTGAAAAAGTCTGTTCTTAAAAAACACCATTGTCATTCATTCCCTCCGTTTGATATACTGCGTGTATAACCATCAACGTCCGCCATGCGGACAAGGAGTGAATATGAGAAGTTATACAACGTTCAGCCTGCAGTACGCCCACCGTTTCTACGGTTTCAAGGGGGAGGCGCAGTACCTCCACGGCCACACGGGAATCCTTACCATCGAGGTGGAGGACTCCATCAACGCGGGCGTGAACATGGTGTTCCCCTGCAACGAAATCCAAAAGACCGCCTGGGACATTCTGCGGAACTTCGACCACGCCCTCATTCTGCGTGAAGACGACCCGCTGCTCCCAGCGATTCTCGACGTCTACGAAAAGCAGGGCATCAAGAACGGCCACCCGCAAAACACGATGAAAGGGCCTGCGTTCAAGACCGCGCTCGCCACTGCCTACCCGGAATGCCGCCTTGTGGTCACGAAGGAAACCATGACGGTGGAGGGCATGATCAAGATTGTCTATGATCTCTTGAAAAAGAAGCTGAACATCGCGAAAATCACCTTCACCAGCGGAGTGAACGCCGCTTCCCAGGAATTCCCTATCGAATGCACCGTAAAGCGCTGCCCCCTCTGCGGAATCGCCCTGGACGAAAACGGCGTCTGCCCCAAGTGCGGGTACAAAGGCGCGTAGGCCCAAGTGCTGCGTTACCCTTGCAAGTCATCCTGGGAGTGCGAAGCACGAACGGGATCCATTGTGTTTGACCCCGTCGCTTCGCTCCAGGGTGACGCGCAAAACGAGATTCTAGTTTTCCTCGTGCTCAATAAGAACCGCTGTAAGATTCACCCTCGCGAAGCGGGGGCCCAGCATTCCAATCTCGTCATCCTCGACCAAGCGAAGCGCGGGAGGGGACCCATAACGAACCAATCGCGTCATCCTGGAGCGCAGCGACAGAATCCATAACTTCGCGTATCGCACACCTTTTTAGTTTTCCTCGTGCTCAATAAGAGACTCTATAAGATTCAATCTAAAGGCCTTATGAAGGTGAGCGACATCGCGGCCGTTGAGGAATTCTTCCCGTGGACAGCGACGATTTTATCCACGGCTCAAGAAAGCGAAGGCGAACAATGCAACTATTACCTCTACAACATGCAGGAAACGCATTTTGTGAGCGGACATGTGTTGACCAAGATTTCGGCTGATTCCCTGGTGGTCGTAGATATCCAAAACGAAGCTTGCGCGATTGTCGGAGGTCCGCTGGATATCGTTGTCGGCTGTCCATAGGGCTTCCCTGAATGCCCTAAGGGGTAGACATTTTCCAACCGGATTCGGGATTTTTCGCCAAGATTTCCGACATCATCGCATTGTCTTCGTCAGACAGATTTTGTTTTTCCCAAGAAGAAACCTTAAGTGCAAAGCCATCCTGCTCTGTTTTGATGACGTATTTGCCCACGTAGTTTACGTCTGATTTTACAGTGATGTCAAATTTGTATTCGCCAAGTTCAACCTTGACAGGAGTCCTTACGATAGGTTTCTTGAGTGGAGAGTTTGCAGAAGTTACTTCATATTCGCCAGCCGGAATATTGGCGGCGATGCAAACCATTCCGTTGAATTTCTTGCATACATATTCCTGGTTGGTATTCTTGTTATTCAAAATAAATTCTAGGGGTTCGTCACCAAAGACACCGAGCCCGACTCCAATAAAGAGTAAACCATCGGCTTGGCTGCGAATGGCTACCAAAGCGTTATTTTCTCCGGATTCTTTTACGGGGAGGGTGGCGGCACAGCCGCAGAAAAGAATGTAGTTAAGTGCAAAGATTGTAAGAAATCTGAGGTTCATTTATTACTCGTTTGAAATGTTATAGCGAACGAATTGAATTTTTAAACGTTGATTCAAAGTCCGTCAAAATTACGTTTTTTTGTAATATATAACTAATTCCTTGTCTATGCAATGTAAATATTGCAAAATTCAAAGGAATGCGCCCATTTAGAATCAGGGCTTCTTTATCGGCCAAGCCCCAAAGACTTGGCTAAAAAGATTTAAACAGCCATAGCCAGCAGAACACCGCAAAGAGCAATCAGGAAAATGCTCCAAATTTTCTCTACAATCGGGCTCAAATTTTTCTGTTCATCGTCCATGACTTCCTCCGTCAATTACAAACGAGACACGCGTAAGTCGTTGATTATAATATATTTACAAAGAATTGCCATTGCAAGTATTTTGTAACATTTTCGTTAAAAAAATCACAAATTATTGCATTTTGACGTTTTTTTGTAGGTAAAAACACGAAAAAACTGCTTTTTTTCATCATTTTTCCGCAATCTTGCCAGAAAAGCACCGCCTTGATTTATGCGCAAATGTGCACGATTTTACTATATTTAACCCCATGGATTTCGGGAATTTCGGAAGCACATGGTGGTGCAAAAAGTGGCTTGAAGCCCTTCTGGCGGATGCGGATGCAAACGCCGTTGCAACAGGCATGCGCTATGCTGTCCGAGGCCAAGTCACGAGTCTGGATATCGTGGATAACCGTGTGATTTCGGTCGTAAAAGGGCCAAACGACGGGCTCCACAACAACTACATCATGTTCCCCAGGTTCAGTAGCGAAAAATGCGAACTTTTCGCCAGTCTTTTGCGTCTTTGACTGTACGCAACGGCGAATATCACGAGGACATCTGCGGTCTTCCGTTTTCCTCGTGCTCAAAAAGAGCCCCTATAAGATTCGGACAAAGTCATCCCGAGCGGCACGGACGCGAACTTCGTTATCTTCGTGGGCATTCCCATCTCGTTGTTCCTGTAGGCTTTGCTAATAATCAAAGAATCTCCATAAATACAGACTTGATTCTACAACTTCATGCAATTTCATTTGTATTTTTCTTGATTCAACGTGTCCATCTTCGGGGAACATAAAAGAAACATACGCCGTGACATAGACCTCTTTAACATCTCGTTCTATCAAAGGAAGCCATACGGAATCATTAGCGTCATAACTATCGTTAAAATACAAAACATTAACAAAATTAAGTGGAGGAGTTGATTTGAGTCGTCCACCTATTTTTCGAGCCCGATCAAAACTTTTATTTTTGTTAATTTGCTTGTAAAAAGTATTCCCTACTACTAATTCCGCCGAATCAACGCGAACTGCCATATTTTTTAACGTGTCTTCATCTATGAATTTTTGTTCTATTTGCACAATAGCTCTACAAACAACATAATCAGAACCACTACATCTTTCGGAATCTCTAATATGAGCTTTGACGCCCCAATTGTCAACAACTGGGTAAAAATCCGTCTCAAAATAGCGATCTCTGCAGAAACAGCCACTAAACAAAATCGCGCATAAGACAACTAACAAAAGGGATTTATTCATGTTTTCCTCGTGCACAAAAAGAGCCCCTATAAGATCATAATTACCTCACATCATTTGCTATTTTTTTTATACAGCGAACAGATATGCCATAATTTCCAGTGTAATTTCCATCTTTTATTAAATCTTTATCATCATAAATCGTTTTAGTTCTAACAATAATTGATTTTGATTCTACTGGATATATAAGCATTGAAGTTCGTTTGTTTTTATCCAAAGCATCATTAAATTGTGGACGTACAAAATAAAAATACCCTGTCAATGTCGCGGAAAAACCTGACTCATTTGAGTGTTCCATATTTTCACCCCACATAGAAGAGTCGTTTAATTTCATTTTTTTTCCTGCAACAGATTCTCCTCCCAGATAATCAATTAAAACATCCCAGTCTCCCGAAGAAGGAATAATCCATCCGTCGGGGCAGACAACCTGACCATTTCCTATTGAATCAATCAAAACAGATCTTTCATACAGTCGCCCGTAAACAAAACAATCACCTTCTATTGCTGTTCCTGATTCTCCACCTCCACAAATAGTCCGGCCACCATATTTCGTTCCCACCGTATCCTCTGGCAGATAGTCAATATTTTGAGCCATCCATACTTGTGTACCGATGGTTACCGTTTTGTATACGTGGTTATCTCGTAAATCTGTTAATGTATTATTGGTGGCGTCATATACACTGTTTAAAGAGGACGAACTCTTTTCTGATGAAGAAGAAAAATCCTCGCTAGATGAGCTTACTTCCGATGAAGATGATGCCCCCTTGCTTGAGGAACATTCAACTGATGAAGACGATGTTTTTTCACTAGATGAACTATCTTCCGATGAAGATGATACATTCTTACTTGAGGAACTCTCAACTGATGAAGACGATGTTTTTTCACTAGATGAACTATCTTTCGATGAAGATGATGCACCCTTGCTTGAAGAGCCCTCAACTGATGAAGACGATGTTTTTTCACTAGATGAACTATCTTTCGATGAAGATGATGCACCCTTGCTTGAGGAACATTCAACTGATGAAGACGATGTTTTTTCACTAGATGAAAAGTTGCTCAATGACGAGGACATAAACTTACTTGAAGAACTTGATCTTTCTATAGACGAACTAGATTCTTCTATTTCTGGTCTTACTAGAGATTCGCTAGAATCACCATCCCCGCAAGACGAAAAAAATATGAAAAAAACAAATAAAAAGAGTGTGCGAAATTTTTTCTGTAAATAGGCTATTCTATAGCAAACGGGTTTA
>JAKSIL010000079.1 GCA_024398815.1 Fibrobacter sp. | reverse complement strand
GTTCGTTATGGATCCCGTTCGCCACTTTGTGGCTCCAGGATGACAGCGTAAGGGCGCGGTGGTTGCGATGTAAGAGCGCGGGGATGACGGAATGCGATAAGTTCGTTATGGATCCCGTTCGCCACTTTGTGGCTCCAGGATGACAGCGTAAGGGCGCGAGGATGATGAAATGCGATTGGTTCGTTATGGATCCCCGCGCTTTGCGCGAGGATGACAGCGTAAGGGCGCGGGGGTTGCGATGTAAGAGCGCGGGGGTTGCGAAAATTACAGTCCGCGGCCGTAGGCGCAGTTGTTGTCTTCTTGCATGTAGTCGCCGTCGTGGTAGTAGGCGGCACGGGCGCGGCAGCCACCGCAGCGGTCGTTGAACTTGCACTTGCCGCAAGCGCCTTCGTAGGCCTTGGTGCGGAGTTTCTTGAATACTTCGGCGTTCGCCCAGATTTCGTCGAACGGAGTGTCGTGAACGTCGCCCGCGTCTTCGAGCATGTAGGCGCACGGGCGCACGATTCCCACCGGATTCACGATGCAGTAGTCAAGCCCGGCGAGGCAGCCGCGACTGTAACGCGTCTTGATGCCGAGCTGGTCTGCGATGCGGAGGAACTGCGGAGCGCAAGTCGGCTTCACGGGGATTCCCAGGGTGCGGCTCTTTTCCATGATGCCACGGAGCAACTTTTCGTATTCGGCCACATGCAAAGCGTGGTCCTCGATTTCCTTGCCGCGGCCGACCGGAATGAGGAAGAAAATCTGGTGGTTCACGGCACCAATCGATTTCACCCAGTCCATGATGTCGAAAATCTCGCCCATGTTCCAGTCCATGATCGTCGTGTGAATCTGGAACGGGAGCCCAGCCGCCTTGCAGTTCTCGATGCCCTGCATGGTAAGTTCAAAAGCGTTGTCGAGGCCGCGGAAATCGTTGTGGCGCTTGGGGTCGATGCTGTCGATGCTTATGCCCATGGCCATGGCGCCCGCCTTCTTGAGGCTAGCAGCCAGTTCCGGCGTAATCATCGTGCCGTTCGTTCCGAACACCGGGCGGAGCCCTACCTTGGACGCATGTTCCACCAATTCCACGATATCCGGGCGCGTCATCGGTTCGCCGCCGCTGAAAATCATGATTTTAAAGCCAGCCTTCGCAATCTCGTCGATGAGCTTGTGGCCCTCGGCGGTCGTGAGTTCGCGGGAACGCGTGTCGCCCGCATTCTGGTAGCAGTGCTTGCATGTCAAGTTGCACTTGTTGGTGGTCATCCAGGAAACAATCATAAGCCTAGTCTACAATTGGTGATGTACGTGAATACCTACAAGATAGTAAAAGCGTACTCAAGGGATACTCATTTTGCAAAACAAACGACGCAAAAAAAAAGTCCCCGTCAAGGGACTTTCTTGGAAACTTGCAATTTCAAATTACATAGAAACGGCTAAACCCTGCAACACGGACGCTTCGAAAAATTCGTCGCAAGTTGCGCTGTTGCCGTCCAGAGAATAGAAATTCATTCCGTTCTTTACGCACTTAAGAGCCGTTTCGGGAGCATTGCAGCTAGTACCCGAGGTAGCAGTCATGCCTTCGCCCATAGAACCCATGGTCTGGCAGAAAGCCGGGACAACTGCATCGGAAGCGACAGCTTCGACACAGGAATGTTCGCCCAAGACGCCTTCAGCGACAAAATCGCAGGAAACGAGGTCACCCGTCGGGCCAGCTTCCGAAGCAGCCGGTTCCGTAGCCGGAGTGTCTGCAGCAGCGGCTTCTTCACAAACAGGAAGATTAGCCTTACCCATCAAGGACTGGAACGAGGAACCGTTGCACTGCAAAGTATCCTGGGCAATCGTGGAGTTCAAGATAATGATTTCGCACTTGTTCTCTTCGGAGCACGGAGCGCTCAAAGCTTTACTCATTTCAGTATAAACGGTCGGGCCCTGAGCAGCCGGAGTGTCCGTTGCCAGGGTATCGGTTGCAGGAGTGTCTGCAGCCGGAGTGTCAGCAGGAGCATCAGCCGGAGTATCTGCCGGGGTGTCTGCCGGAGTGTCCGTCGCAGGAACGACAGGCGAAATGTCCGTCGCAGGATCGTCTGCCGACGTTACACCGCACTTGCTCAAGTCCCTGCCAATCTTAGACTGGAACATGGTACCCAGGCAAATCAAAGTATCCTGCACCATCGGATCGTCCATGATAATTTCTTCGCACTGGTTGGCTTCGGAGCACGGAGCTTCCATAGCATCGATCATGTCGTGATAAATGGTGCGGCCCTGCGCATCTTTATCGGTACTTGAAGAGTTGGAAGAGGAATCATCTCCGCAAGCGGCAAACATCATAAGGCCAAATGCGGCGGCAACGAGAGTGAACTTTTTCATTTTATTTTCTCCTTGTAATAAAAAAGCTGTCCTAAATTTAAATAAAAAACAAAGGATTTAAAGATACAACAATAAAAATTGTTGCTTTTTTACATCAACATTTAGAAATGTAAGTTTTAAAAAATAATTTTTCGAAAGAATTCTAAAGCGACTTCATCACCTTGCGGGCGGCTTCGATGGTGCGGTCGATGTCCGCATCCGTATGGGCGGAACTCACGAAAATCGCCTCAAATTGGCTCGGAGCGAGGTAAATTCCTTCGTCGAGCATCCCAAGGAAGTACTTGCGGAAGAGTTCCAAGTCGGACTTCTGCACGTCGGCAAAGCATTCCACCGGACCTTCGGTAAAGAAGATGCAACCCATGGAACCCACCTGGTTCGTGGTGAGCGGAATCCCCGCCTCGCCCGCTGCAGCCTTGAGGCCATTCAGCAAATTCGTCGTGGAGCGTTCGGCACGCACATAATGTTCCGGATTGCCGCTGAGTTCGCGCATCGTGGCAAGGCCCGCCGCCATAGCGACCGGATTCCCCGAAAGCGTGCCCGCCTGGTAAATGCCACCCAAGGGAGCTATCTGCTGCATCACGTCCAGGCGACCGCCATAAGCGCCCACCGGCATGCCGCCGCCAATGATTTTCCCGAACGTGGTGAGGTCAGGCTTTATGCCGTACAAACCTTGCGCGCAGTGAATCCCAACGCGGAAACCCGTCATCACCTCATCCACAATGAGGAGAGCGCCGTGCTTCTTCGTTTCTTCGGAAAGCGTCTTCAAAAATTCCGGCTTCGCCGGGACAACGCCCATGTTGCCCGCCACAGGTTCCACAATCACGCCAGCGATTTCGTCGCCAATCTTGTCGAACGTTTCGCGGACGCCCGCCACATCGTTGTACTGGAGCGTCAGCGTGTACTTTGCGAGGTCGGCAGGAACGCCCTTGCTGCTGGGTTTGCCCGTGGTGAGCATGCCGGAGCCCGCCTTGATCAAAAGGCTATCGCTGTGGCCGTGGTAGCAACCTTCGAACTTGATAATCTTGTCGCGACCCGTAAAGCCGCGAGCCGCACGGATGGCGCTCATCGTCGCTTCGGTGCCGCTGTTCACCATGCGAATCATCTCGACGCTCGGCACAAGGCTCATCACGAGTTTCGCGAGCTCGGATTCGAGGCCGCACGGGGCTCCAAAACTGAGGCCATTCTGTGCCGTTTCCGCAACCGCCTTGATGACGGAATCGTGCGCGTGCCCGAGCATCATCGGGCCCCAACTGCCCACGTAATCCACGTATTCGTTGCCGTCCACATCAAAGATGTGGCTGCCCTTCGCGCGGGCGATGAACGGAGGCACAGCCCCCACGTTACTGTAGGCACGGACCGGGCTATTCACGCCGCCCGGCATCAAAGTCTTGGCTTCTGCAAAAAGTTTTTCGCTAATAGAATGGTTCATGGTCAGGTATCAGGTTTCAGGGGTCAGGTTTCAGGGGATAATTTAGCATTTTTCGTTGTATCAATCGATTTTCAGCGGTAGCGTCAAGGGTTTTTCGCAGAAATAGTATGTTTCAACATCAAATTCTAGGCTAGGTTTTTCCTGGCCTTTTTCATTTCGTTTTCGATTTCCCGTTGGTTTTCAAGTTCATAAGGGTATTTCATGCTAAGGTACCGCTTGGTGCCCCAGTCCTTTGAAGCTACGTATCTGAACCGAGCGCAGACAAGCATCAAGGCCGATTTTCCATCAGGAAAACAACCCACGACCCTTGTCCTGCGACGAATCTCACGGTTGAAGCGTTCAAGGATGTTGTTGGTCCTAAAGCATCGCCAATGTTCGTGCGGAACCACCTTTTTCAAAGTCGCTTCCTTGTCTTCCTGGGCATAGGTGGCCTTGAGTGGGAGCATGACCAATCATCAATGATGAAATAAAAAAACGAATGCCAAAATTTGACACTCGTTTTTTACAATAAGTTGCACGTAGATTTATTGCAAACTAGTCCTTGACACAACGAACGGAGAAGGCATAGTACTTATCCAGTTTTCCGATTTCCACACCTGTATAACTCCAAGAAAAAGCCATAAAATCGGCTACATCATCATCAATCTCGCTAGCCGACCAAAATTCAGCATTTTCACCAACATTATGGAAAATTTCAAGTTCATTCCTGTCGCCTGCAGGAATAACGGAAAAACCGTAAACATCGGTACCTACAGGAGTCTCATCATTCTCTCTCCAACCGGTCTTCGACTTGAGAGGAGTGCCAGCTGCAATCGAACCACCTACAGTTTCAATCAAGAGTTCAAACTCAGTTACGCTTGGCAAGTGCCAACCAGTGGGACAAACTCCTTGGACAGGAGCTTCCAAGCCACTACATTTATGTCCAATGCCGCATTCGTCTTCTGTTTTACCGACAGCTGCGGCCCACGTGTAAAGGCGACCGTACACAGAACAATCCCCTTCAACTTTCTCACCTTCTTTTCCACCACCGCACCAGCTCTGCTCACCAGGGTTCACAGATACATTCAAGTTTTCGGCCATCCAAACTTGTTCGCCAATTTGCACAGTCTTGTAAACTTTGTTGTCGCGGGAATCTGTCAATTTTCCAAACACTTTATTTTCTTCGCAATATTGCGTTTTCGTGTCAAAAGCCTTCCCGCCGCACAAATCGAAAAGTTTAGCTTCCGAGCAGAACTTTTTAGCAGGGTCGTACGGAGCAACGCCGCACATAGCCTTGTAAAGCGTGGTGTTCACCGCGTCATCTCCCGAGCCGCACGTGATAGTCACAGAGCCCTTGCCGTCGTCTGTGCTGGTGCAGCCAGAGCCGTTCGTACCATCTTCACCGTTCAAGCTTTCAATCCAATCTTCGAGCGACTTCTTAGAACCGGAAAGTTCGTAGGCGCTCTTTCCGTCTTTGCCATTTTCGCCGTTTACGCCATCTTCGCCATTCCACACATCGAAACTGTCATCGCCGCAGGTAATCTTGAAACCGCCATTCTTGTGGTCCTTCGTCGCATCGAGTTTCTTTGCCGTGCAGGAAGCGCCATCTTCACCATCTTCACCATCTTCGCCAGATTCACCCTTCGCGCCTCTATCGCCCTTCGCTCCCTTTGCGCCGTCCTCGCCGTTTTTGCCGTCGACGCCATCTTCACCGTTCAAAGTCTGCCAATCTTCGCCGTCGCAAATGAACGCGGCAGAAGAATCCATCACATAAACAGTTTTGCCAGCCTGGGAAACATCGCATGTTTCCGAATCCAAAGACTCGCCCGCCACAAGCACGGCCGCGCCATCCTGGTGGACTTCGGTTATTTCGGTAACTTCGTCACCGCAGGCAGAAAGGGAAAAGGCAACTACAGCCGTGGCCGCAGCACATGTATATTGGAATGATTTTTTCATGGGTTACTCCTTTTTTACAAGGAATAAATGTAGCTTTTTAAACCAAAAATCCAAGACAAACAAACGGCCTCTTGTGTGCTACGTCACAGACCGAAACAGTGGTTTTACCAACATTTCCGATGCACGTACACTTTTTGTAATCATTTTGAATTCTTTTGCGCAACAAACGACATTTTCAGTGCGATTTTCGTTGTCGAAACAAAAAAGGCAGATGTCAAATTATGACATCCACCTATTTTTCAAATTTATTTTAGGGCACCTCTAAAAATTGCTTTGGTTAAGAAAATTTGAGTGAGACCGAGCG
>JAKSIL010000078.1 GCA_024398815.1 Fibrobacter sp. | reverse complement strand
CTTGTGCAGGGGCTGCTGCCGGGGTGGCAGGGGCCGCTTGTGCAGGGGCTGCTGCAGGGGTGGCAGGAGCTACTTGTGCAGGGGCTGCTGGAGCCTTTTGAGCAGAAGAAGAATCTACTGAGGCCGGAGTTGCCGCATTTTCTGCTTCAAATTCGGCAAAAAGATCACGAACCTGGGCCTGAGCCGCCTGAAAGCCAACCAAGCCAAAAATCAAAGGTAAAAGGGCAAATTTGCGCATATGCCTATAAAATAGAAAATGAGACTCGTCAAAAGAAATCCAAAAACTTCAAAAAAGGACTTTTTCTATCCGATTTTCAAAAAAAATGAATATTCGCCCTCGTTCTTTCACCCCCAATGGGGCAGAAAAACTCCACATTTCAATCGTACGAATTGATACAAAGAATTCTCTAAAGAATAACAATCCTGTGCGCAGTATCGCTGTCTGATTTTTGAAGTACCCTCAAGTACTAAAAAGTTTTACGCACGGTACAAATGAAACGCAGGCGGTCGTAGCTTCCATTCGGAGCCTGCAAAGCTTCATCGGCAAGCACATGCAACAAGGAACCCGTCAAGTACAAGCCGTATTTCGGGAACTGCTGTTCAAAAGTTGCATTCCAGTACCAATCGCCTTTTATGACCATCGGATTAGAAGAACGCAGGTTCCAGCGAGCATCACTCCTATAATTTATGGAATGAGCAATACGAATAGAACCACCTAACAGCCAATCACCTTCAAACGAAGCGAAATATTCAGCAGGGGTCACCTCAAATTCACGTGTCGGCCCCCAAATGCGTTCAAAACCGCCCATTGCAGTAAAGCTGAACATTTTACCATAATCAATAGCAAACCAAGCCTTGCCTGTAACACCTTCAATCCATTCGTTTATGCGAGAGACATCTCCATGGCGGTACAAAAGCTTATCGTCCTTTACAAATTCAGTCGTATCGAACGATTCAGCCCCATATTCAACCCAGCCTGCAGCACGAGCCCCTAGGCGAAATACAGAAACAGAATCCTCACCCATCAAGTAAAGTTCGTGCAATTGCATGGAACCATTTGGAGCAAGGTTCATTGTATCGCCATCAAAAAATTCTTCGGTATCGGCAAGCGGATTTAGACGAGTCCCAGCAATATTCTTTTCGCCAACGACAACCCCCAAACCAGCCATAATAGGAATTTTCAATTCCAAGCTATCTTGCAAAAGCCAGTCGCGATTATTCGCACCAATCATAGCATCCAAGGTAATGCGGTCAAGCAAATTTATTTGCATTTGAACAAAAGGCCAGGCAACATAATCATCTTCCAAGCCGAAATAAACAGTTCCTTCATCTTCTACTTTACGGAACTGCGCTCCAGCCGCAAACCAATACGTTTGCTCTTTACAGAAACTTCCGCACTTGTAATACACAGAACCATTTACTTCCGTACGCGTTCCAGATTCCTTCTTTTTCACATTCTGGTATTCCGCATTTTCGTAAGCAAGCGTCACTTCCAAATTGCCAATATCAGCACGAGCTTCAACTCTCGGAGAATAAAATACCGGAATCCAGCGAGAACTTTCACCAAAAATCCACAAATATTCTTCCCCAGCTAAGACTGACGCATCTATAAAATCATTTGTAAAGCCAAGACCACCATACAAAGTGCTGAACATAGGCCAGTTTGCACCAAAAAAAGAAAATTCATCACTTACCTGGCGACGACGAGCACGGCTATTTTCATCGGAATAGTGATCCACCTGAAATAACCGAGCAGTAGCCCAGAATCCCATAAACGAAGGTGTACGGAAACCACCCTCCAAAAGCGGAGTTCTATTATCCGGGCGTTCTTCTGTATCGTAAAGCGGGTCATGGTAAATCATGTCGCCCAATTCGTTACCCGTACGGAGCCAAACAGAAGGTTCATGCGGAGTCCAACTCGGAGTTACAGACAAACGGTTGAAGAGCAAACGTTCGCGAAGCTTCCCCGGAGTCCACAATTCGCTTTCGGAATGGATCCCGCCAGCACCATTGATTCTATCAAAAGCATAAGTCGGGCCACCCACCAGGAAAGTTCCATCGTCACGAGTGACAGCATCCATGCCTTCCGTTTCCGGTTCCACCAAGGCAAACGCCGGCGAAACTAAAAGGGCGACACACAAGACCGCAATAATTCTACGCAAAAGGCAAGAAAGTTTCATTACCACAGCCTCCATTCTGCATAGAAGCCCGCAGAAAGCATATTCGAGCGTTCTGGCAAAGTCCAAAGTTCTTCCCAAAGTACATTCAAGCCCAAACGCACACGCTTATAATTCAAGAAAGGCACGTTGATTCGAGCAAAATAACCGAATTCAGTTTCGTTGTCCGTAAGAGTTCCACCCGGCTTTTTAAAATCCAGATTGTCACCGCCATCCGCACGAGTCCAGTTGCAAATAAAACCCCCGCCCAAAATAATGGGTTTAAGCCATTTGCTACGCCAATCAAGACCTAAGCGACCCATAAACTGATGAGCCCCAGGATACGGAACATCCTTTATACGCATTTTAAAATACGTGTAATCAAAAAGGACAATACCATCAAAATTTTCCCAGTAGGAATAGCGAAGCCCAACACCAACATACGCCGTATTGTCTACAGCATCAATCAAATCGCCCCATGGGTAAATTTCACCGCCTTCCACAGAAATGTAAACATGCGAGAAGGCAGAATCAGCAGGCGTAGATGTTGCTGGCGTTGGAGACTCTGATGCTACATCCGCAAAAGCGATGCCGGCAAGCATCAAGGAACAAGCGACGATGAACTTTTTCAACTTCATTTTTTGTATTCCAATGCTTGAGCGAAGAACCCATCCAAGCGCGGGTCCGTCTTACCGGGGAGAACAGCTTCACCCGCCTTCACGAATTCCGGATGCGCCTTGACAAAGCGGTTCACGACCTGCGTCGTTTCCATCGGGTCCGGGCTGCAAGTGGCGTAAACGAGGCGGCCGCCTTCGGCGAGGAACTTGGAAGCGTTTTCAAGAATCTTGAACTGCAATTCGGAAAGTTCCTTCACGGATTCCTGCGTAATGCGGTACACCGATTCCGGACGGCGCGCAATCACGCCCATGTTGCTGCACGGGACATCAAGAAGGATGCGGTCGAAGAGAGGTGTGAGGTCGCTGCGCTCTGGGGTCGCTCCGCTTTGAGGTCGCTCCGCTTTGAGGTTACGATGTTCCAAGGACTGAGCAAAACATGCTGCATCTGCAGTGAGGACGTCGATGCATTCGGTTTTCACGTTCGTGAGTCCAAGGCGAGTCATGAGGTCCTGCATCTTTTCGAGGCGCGCGGCAGAAGAATCGCTCGCCGTGATTTCCAAAGAGGAATCCATCTCGGCCATGAGCGCGGACTTTCCGCCTGGAGCGGCGCACGCGTCCCAGACTTTGAGGCCGGGCTTCAAATCCAGGAGTTTCACGACTTCGAAAGCGGACGGATTCTGGAAACTGAATTCACCCTTCACGAATTCCGGAAGCGCAAGGAGCAGTTTCACGCCCACGTCGCGCGGGAGTTCAATGTAGCGGTCGTAAAGAATAGAGGCGCCGTGAAGCCCGATTTTCTGGGCCACCACAGGGGCGCTCGACTTCTGCGTATTCACGCGAATCCATTCCACCGGGCGTTCGAGAGTCGACTTCGCCATCGCTTCGGCAGCATCGGCACCATAGATATCGAACCAGCGGCGCACAAGCCATTCCGGCACGGAATTCTCGATGCTCACGCGACGCACACGCTGCGGAGGGAGCGCTGGTTCGCCCGTACGGCGGGCACTACGCAAAACAGCATTCACCAAACGCGCTGCGCCATCGCCAAGGTTCGCCGCCTTCGCAATTTCCACGCTCGTGTTGATGGCAGCGTGGTCCGGCACATCCATGAAGAACATCTGGAAGAGCCCCATCTCGAGAATCGTCTTCACCTCCAAAGAAGGCATCTTCTTCGTAAGCGTCTTGATGAAATACTCCAGGTACAAGTGCCTGCGGCACACGCCCAAAGCAAGTTCCATCGCAAACGGCGAAAGCCCGCTTTCCTTGATGAAAGCGCCCTCCTTCTGCCACAGCAGAAGCACTCGATAGGATTCTTCACGTTCCGTTAACAAAATTCAAGCCCCTCGTGTTTCTGGATTCCACGCATAAAGTCCGCCACAGGCATCGGCTTCTTGCCTTCCGCCTGGATTTCCACGACTTCCAAAATGCCGTTACCTGTACCAACAAAGAAACGATTTTCCTTGAACGCGACAGCGCCTGCGGCAAGGTTCGAAACACCCTGAGCGGCACGGCATTCGCCAACACCCACCACGTCCGTCTTGCGCAAGTAAACCGTACGGCCCGCCAGTTTGGAATAACCGCCCGGCCACGGATTGAAAGCGCGGATGCGGTCATGAATCGTCTGCGCCGGCAAATTGAAATCGATGAGGCCTTCCTCTTTCTTGAGTTTCGCAGCACCGGAAGCCTGAGCGTGATCCTGCGTCAAATCCTTTTCGCAGCCATTCTTCAACTGGTCGATAGCATCGTCCAGGGCGTCAATCCCCGGAGCCACCATCTTGTCGAGCAAACTCGCCGTCGTATCCTGATGGTCAATCGGCACCACGCGCTGCGCCAAAATCGGACCGTGGTCCATCTTTTCGTCCAGGCGGAAAACCGTCACGCCCGTTTCCTTGAGGCCATCGGCAATCGCGCGCTGCACAGGAGCCGCACCACGATACTTCGGGAGCATGCTGCCATGGACATTCACGGCACCGAACTTCGCGACACCCAGAATGTTCTTCGGCAAAATCGAGTAGGCCACCACCACGAACAAGTCCGCATCGTACTTGCGGAGGTCCTCTTCAAATTCCGGAGCCTTCAAATCGAGCGGCTGCAACACCGGCAAATTGTGCGCCAAGGCGGCCACCTTCACAGGCGGCGGCGTCAAGACGCGCCCACGGCCCGCAGGCCTATCCGGCTGCGTCACCACTGCCAAAACTTCGTTATCAGAAGCAACCAAGTGCTCCAGGAAATGTGCCGCGAACTCCGGCGTACCCATAAAAACTATTCTCATGTTGGGGAATATAGAAAAAGCGAAACAAGCAAGACGCGGCCCTACCTCACGTTAGAAAGCAATTGTTCCTTCGTGACAGCACTCAATACAGAAAACGCGGTCAGTTTGTTCCCCAAATCACGAATACTCGCCCCGACATGGTAAATCGTATCATCCACGATGATAAAGCGATCCTTCAAAACTTGATTCGCCCATCGACGGAATTGCGTTCCTCGAACAGATTTTACACGATAACCAACAGAAATAATGACATCGAGAGAATAGATGGTCGTCGGTTTAAACTTCGAAATAGTATTGTGCAAAATTTGCACATTACTATTTTCTTCAATTTCTTCTTTAAACGCATTTGCAATATGCTTTGCAATAACAGAACGTTCCCTCTTGAACAGTTCTCCCATCTGAGCCTGCGTCAACCAAACAGTATCTTTTTCAAGAAACACTTGAAGTTTTGATTCTCCGTCCGGCTGATAGAAAATAATTTCACCAGATTCAACAGTTTGCACTTCACTTTCCATTCTTCAACTCCTTCCCTGCAGACATACGAAAACAACAGGGCATTTTACAATTCACGTCAAAAAAACATTTTCAGAGCGACAGAAAATGACAGTTCGAAGCATTTTATCCATTTCTCGCCGAAGAATCTCCACAACCGGTTCCCTTCCAAAAATTGAAGCGTCAAGAAAAAGGATTGTCGCAACGATAACGTCCATATTCGCGCCGATGGTCTGCAAAGCCTGTGCGAGTTCCGTGTAGAGGTATGCAAGCAGGTCAACGAGCATCCCGTCGGGGGAACTCGGCTCAAGGTTTATGGAGGCGCCAAATACTTCCGTAAAGGACGTAGCGATGGCCTGCCGGATTTCCCGGAAACTCTTGATGGATATGCCTGCGATGTTGTCGATGATAACCGCGTTCGTCGCCATCAGAACTCCCCGGCGACGGTTTCGCCGTCCATGCTCTGGACGCTGAATTTCCCAGTGAGGTTTCGACCGTCCGTGTCGAGGTCTATGGAAATGACGTTCTTGACGCCCTTGACTGCCTCTATCTTTTCGCGGATGATGCGCTGCGCCACGTCTAGGTGGGGGACGGGAAGCCCCGCGATTTCCTCCAGCCACGGAACGCCATGTTCCGCGTTCGTGAACGCTTCCCCTTCTTCCGTTTTCAACAGACAGTGGACGGCCTGGCGTACCTTTTTCGCCATGGAATGGATGCGCGCGATGTGGTCGCCGTCCAAAAAGATGTCGTGGGAGCTGTTCAGGGCCATTTCGTTCATGGCTCTAAACTAGCTCTGCGGGGGTTACGGGCGGGGATTACGCCAAATTAAGGCAAAAGAGACCAAAAAA
>JAKSIL010000077.1 GCA_024398815.1 Fibrobacter sp. | reverse complement strand
GTTCTATGGCAATGGTCACACCATCAGCGGGTTGTATGTCAATCCGCAGGAACAAACCAAATCTGCTTATAAAGGCCTTTTCGGCTATGTTGAAGGCAACGTTGTCATTGATGGCGTAGGAATCGTGGATTCGTATATTTCTGGGTTTAACTATGTCGGTGGTCTTGTTGGTGGTTTGGGCAATGGAGCGGTTTTGACCATCAGTAAATCGTACAATGCGGGTTTTGTGGGCGGAAACTCGGGTATCGGCGGTCTTGTCGGTGGCGAGTTTCCTAGTGTAACGAGCCTCAAAAATCCATCTGCCGTGAAAATCAATAATTCGTACAACTTGGGGCGCGTGAAGGGAAGTAATAATGTTGGCGGTCTTGTTGGCCAAGTTGTTGTTGGGGACATCAGCAATTCGTATAATGCGGGTTTGGTATCTTCCGTAAACAACCCTATTGTCGGCAGCAACTGTTTGAACACGACTATAACCAACTCCTACTACCTTGGCGCCGCCGCTCAGGGCAATTACGGCACGAACAAGACTGCGGAAGAATTCGCAAACGGCTCTGTCGCGAAAGCTTTGCACGACTGGTGTGAAAAGGACGGCGACAATTGCAAGGTAGGCGGCTTGGACGGCTCCGTGTGGGGCCAGGACTTGTCGAAGGAAAATTCCTTGCCGGAATTTATCGAACGTCTTGATTACAGGCTGGGCAGCGTGACCTTCTTTGAAAAAGCCGGGAAAATCGATTCCGCCTATGTGGACGCAACATCCGACCTCGCCGTGGATTTCCCGAACGATGTCGTCGTCTCCGGCCCCATCAAGTTCAAGCGCACGTTCGCGGGCAACGGCTACTCGACCATCGTACTGCCGTTTACGCCGAATTTTGAATCGGAGATGGACTTCGTCAGTGGCGTGAATTTCTACGCGTTCTCCTATTATGATTTTGTGGATCAGACCATCCATATTTCGGAAGTTTATCAGGGTGAACTTGCGGCTAACGTTCCGTACCTGGTGCAGGCCGAGGGCGCTACCGAACTTGTGTTCAAGAACGGCGGTACGTTCAATACGGCGGGCGGTGCGCGCAGCGTGAATCTCGGTGGTATGGGCGCTGGCTGGACGATTGCCGGCACCTACGCGTACAAGAAGTGGGAAGAAGGCGACGAAGGCCTCGGCAAGACGTACGGATTTGTCGGTGCGGGCGACAACGAAGCCAAGGAAGTCGGCCAGTTCAAGAAGGCGGGCGCGGGTGCCTACATCTACCCGATGCGCGCCTACCTGGAATACGTTGCTCCCGCTCCGGCAGGTCGCCCGGCCGCAAACGGCGCTGTCCGCGCGTTCGCTGCAAATACCGTCGCCTCGCTCCCTGACGAAATTGATGTCATGATTGTCGAAAAGGGCGAAACCGGCACGGAAATCGCGGGCTCCGATGATGCCTCGGGCGAACAGACCACGAGGGTTATCGGTACCATCAACATGCGCACGGGCGAATTCAAATTTGCAAACGATCGCTGGTTCGACCTGAACGGTCGCTACCTCGGCAACAAGAAACCGACGCAGAAGGGCGCGTACTACAACAACGGCAAAAAGGTAATCGTGAAGTAATTTTTCAAGACAAAGGAAGCCTTATGAAAAAGACATACAAGAAACCCGAACTCAAGCAAGTCGAACTCAAGCGCCGTGCAAACCTGCTCGAATGCAGTGATGGTTTGAACTGCGGCGAATTCGGCTTCAACCAGACCCCCGCGGGCGAAACTTCGCCGAAGGCGTAAGCCATCGACGACACTGATGAATTTGCCGCGGTTTTAATGAAAAAACACCGCGTCCATTGACCGTGTTGAAAAAGTGTCGCATTCTATATGGATGCGGCACTTTTTCTAGATTTTCCTTCATGAAAAAAGCGCTTTTGGTATTTTTCTCGCTGCTCCTCGTATTTGCGGGTGAGTCTTTTGCGAAGGGGAAGTCGTCGAAGTCCGCGACATCAAGGCGTGCGAAGTCATCTGCCGAGTTCCCTAAGTCCGCGAAAAAATCCTTGGAATTCACGGACGCCCGCGACAAGCAGAAGTACCGCCTGGTGCGCATTGCGAACCTCGAATGGTTCGGCGACAATCTGAATTACAAGTCCGAAGGCAGTTACTGCTTTGGCGACGACGAGAACAACTGCATGGCCTACGGTCGCCTTTATACGTGGGATGCCGCCCGCAACGCTTGTCCTGCGGGTTTTCGCTTGCCATCCCAGGCCGATTTTGAATCCTTGTGGACTGCCGCCGGCGCCGACTTCAATGCGGGATATTTGCTCAAAACGACCTACGGCTGGAAAGGCGAAACGAACGGCAACGATACGCTCAAGTTCAGCGCCATGCCCGCCGGCAACCGCTTCGACGACGAGACCTACGGCAACATGGACAAATTTGCGTTTTTTTGGAGCGCAGACGATTCACTGGAAGGCATTGAGCCGGGCAGCGCCCGCGTCTGGTACATGACCAATAAGTCCATGGCGTTCAGTTACATGTCGAAACCAAAGATTTTCGGTTTTTCTGTGCGCTGCGTGCGATAAAATGCGCATTGCTTGCGTTGAATCGCGCGCTGCGTGTGTTAAATATCGCATGTTCAGCATACGCAAAAAATCTATTTGCTAAATTGAAGTTATACAAAAAAAGCGAGGCCTCTATGACACCCGAAGAAGAACGTTTTCGTGAATTGCAGAGAAAAGACCAGGAACATGACTATCGCCTGGATGCCCAGGTAGAAAAAGATCATGAACACGACTTGCGCATAGATTCCCTTTACTCCAAGGAACGTTCCCAGGATTTTGCGCTCAAGGCCCAGGCCGCCAAAGACAAGGAACATGATTTCCGTTTGGCATCGGTCGATATGAAAAATTCTGAACAGGATACGGAATTGAGTCGCCAACGCGCTAAGGATTACGAGCATGACGCCCGCCTTGCGAAGCTGGAAGCGCTTTGTGAAAAATTGTCCGATCGCATTGCCGCTCTCGAAGCGAAACTCGCAAAGTAGCGTAACGCAAGGTTGCCCGCGACATGCCTCAGTCCGTCAGGAACATCGCCATCTTGGCCCATGTGGATGCCGGCAAGACGACGCTCTCGGAGCGCATCTTGTTTGCCTCCGGTGAAGTGCGCCGCCCGGGCAAGGTCGAAGAGGGCCTTGCCACGATGGACTACATGGTGGAAGAAAAGGAGCGCGGCATTACGATTGAAAGTGGCGTCGCGCATTTCGAGTGGAAAAACACGTGGTTCAATTTTGTGGATACGCCGGGCCATGTGGATTTTGGCGCCGAAGTCGATATGGCGCTTTCGGCGGTGGAAGGGGCCGTGCTGTGGTGAGTGCGGCGAGAAGAGTGCTGTTTTGGTAGGGGTCGCGTTTTACCGGAGGGGGGAATAGCCTTTGGTTCTTCCCAAAAGGTCGAACAACTGGCTACTTTTGGGTGATAGTTGTTGAGCCTTGGCCTTGCGTATGTGAACTGTTGATTTTGGGGGCAAGTCCAGTTTCTGCATCGGGTCGCCGATAATCGTTTCTCCATAGAACCAATCGTAAAGGTCTTCCTTGTTGCTATACTGGTTCCTTTTTACTCTTTCGTTCAGCCATTCCCGGAAAGATTCGCCAATGAACTTATGCTCAAAGGCGTAGTACATGAAATCGTCCATTTGATTGCTTCCGCTGGTTTTGGATGCGCCGATACTTACAAAACCGCCGTTAATCGTGTTAAAGATATGTTCGCTTCCAACAGAGGCGCTATTGGCATTGCCGTAGAAATCATAGCAGGTAAGTGGACCACAGCAGGCAAAGTGGAAGAATCTCGGTGACACGCACATATTTTTTTCCACCTGCGTTATGTCTAGCCCGTTTCCAAGGCCAGTCTGGCCTCCGTGCCCACCGTAAACGGACCAGTCATACTTATCTAATTTTATGTTGTCTATATATTCCTGCCCATCAGCGATGGACATGTCAATGGAATCTAGGGAATAAAGAACACTCAAACCGTCAATGAATTTCTGGTCATTAGGATTGTTTAGGCCTCCTTCTTCAGTTAGGAACATGGCGCTACGTGAAGCCTTCTTAAATATGCCGAGATAGTAGTTGTGGATTTTCTTGAAATAGTTCAATAAAAGAGTTTTGGGATTACCATAGAAGCCTGCTGTGTTGGGGTCGATTCGGGAAACCCATATTTCAAAGGAATCGGAAACCGCCCCCTTTTGGGAATAGTGCCCGTCAAAAACTCCATTGGATTTTCCGGAAATCCACAGGTGCTTTATGTCTTCTTCGGGGAGTGAATCTATCATGAAGATATTCCCGTAATAGGTTTGGTTGAGGCCGGGGGTGCTCTTGTCATTTTGACGCCAGACGGAATCAGGAAGTGGCGTATAGGAAATATCATCTCCGCATTTCCATTTTAGCGTGAGGTAAGCGCCGCCATATTCCTCTGCATAGTTTAGTTTGAATTTGTAGAGGCTGTCTTTCTTGAATTGAAAGGCGCTGTAGTATGGAATGTCCCAGTTGTTGAACCATGCATCAATGAGCAGTGAATCGTTGATCCAAAGTCGTCTGTCGTTATCTGTGGTAAGCTGCAGGGAACAAAGTGCTGTAACGGGAGACTTGAGGTATCCGGAATATGCAATGGAAAAACTGTCTGCAGGAACTTTCCCTGGTATCGGAGAACCATCGACTACATTGAAGTTTAAGGTTGTCGTGGTGGTGTCGAACAACTTTCCACCGTAGGCTTCCGGGCCTCCGGCGGCTGTGTCTTTCCAAACACCGTCAAGGTCCATAAAGTAGAAGTCTGTGACCCAGCGCTGGTATCGGAATCCGTCTTCTGTTTTCTGATAGAATTCAAATTGCGCTCGCGGAATGTCGCCGATAAAAATGGCTCCCGTAATGGAATCCTTCTTGCCGACGAGTATTTGCTTCAGGTCGGTGACTTTCCCTCCGTTCTTTTGGGATTTGAAGGGAATGACAGAGGCGTTTACCTGATAGGTATTCCAGATATCGTCTGTATAGGTGTTTATGGCGTCCGAGATTTCCTTGTCTTTTGTCATTTCGTCATCAACGACGATGAGAATGTTGGATGGAATACTCCATGCGCAAATGGAAAATAGGAAGAGCGCTAGAAAAAAATATTTAGGTGCGTTTTTCATAAAAACTTCTGCGAACTTCATTAAAGATGGAGTTCTATAATTTGAAATATATTAATTTTTATACCATGCAGTCTGTACGTAACATCGCCATCTTGGCTCACGTCGATGCCGGCAAGACGACGCTCTCGGAGCGCATCTTGTTTGCCTCCGGTGAAGTGCGCCGCCCGGGCAAGGTCGAAGAGGGCCTTGCCACGATGGACTACATGGTGGAAGAAAAGGAGCGCGGCATTACGATTGAAAGTGGCGTCGCGCATTTCGAGTGGAAAAACACGTGGTTCAATTTTGTGGATACGCCGGGCCATGTGGATTTTGGCGCCGAAGTCGATATGGCGCTTTCGGCGGTGGAAGGGGCCGTGCTTGTGGTGAGTGCGGCGAGTGGTGTCGAGACCCAGACGGTAGCCGCCTTCAAGAAGTTGCGCGCTGCCGGAGTCCGCACGATTCTGTTTGTCAACAAGCTCGACAATCCCGACTACTCCCTTGACGAAACGCTCATCAACATCGAGGAAGTGCTGGGAGTGCGCCCGGTGCAGATGACGCTCCCTGAATATACCGACGGCAAGATGACCGCCGTGTACGATGTCTTGAGCCAGAGCCGCTTGGAACATTCCGAAACAGGCGAAGAAGTCGTCGACGACGGCTGGAATGTGGAGGATGGCTGGGACCATTCGCGTGAGATTAAAAGATGCTACGCGGAGGCGGTGGATTTCGCGAGCAACTTTGACGATGACGTGCTCTCGCTTGCGATGGACAAAAAGCCCGTGCCGCCCAAGACGCTTCTCAAGGGCTTGCGCAAACTTGCTGCGAGCGACGATTACGCACTTTGCTATGCGGGGTCTGCGATGGAAGGCTTTGGCGTCCGCAGCCTCATCACGGCGCTCAGTTTCTTTTTGCCCGAAGTCCCCGAATTCAACAGCGAGGAACTTGGCCAGGTGATTCGCTTGCGCCATTTCAAGGGCGTCGGCGAAATCTCGCTGTTCCGCGCGCATTCGAACATGGAACGCAAGGAATGGCCCGCAGGTTTTGAATTCTCGCGCCTCAAGGCGAACCTGCTTTTGCCTGTGGAAGAAATCCGTGCGGGCGATATTTACGCCATGCGTTCCCCCTTTGAAACCGAACTCGGACAGGCCATTTTACGTGACGGAACTGTAGAACCCCCCGCGTCATCCTGGAATCACGATGAACCCCCCGCGTCATCCTGGAGCCACGAAGTGGCGAACGGGACCCACAGCGACACAGGCGCAACCTCGTTATCCTGGAGTGCCGAAGGCACGACGGGATCCATCCGGGATCGTTATAAACCGCTGTTGCAGACGCGCGTGGAATGCCTGAGCACCGAAGATTACCACCACGTAGAAAAGAGCCTCTTGACGCTCGCCCGCATGGACCCGAGTTTCCGCGTGCAGCATGACGATGGCGGTTTCTGGTATTTGCATACGGTGGGCGAAGTGCAACTCGAAGTTTTGCTTGCCCGGTTGCGCCGGGAATTCGGTTGCGAAGTGAAAGCGGGCGAACCGGAAGTCCGCTGGCAGGAACGCCTCTGCCGCAAAGTGGGCCCTGTCGAAAACACGTTCCAGATTGGCCCGCACAAAATATCAATTAAGTTGTCTGCGACTCCATTGGAAAGCGATGCTCACGACATCCGTCTTTCTGCCGAATTTTTGGAAACTGCGCCTCGTGAAAT
Organism: Fibrobacter sp.; assembly: GCA_024398815.1. GTDB lineage: Bacteria > Fibrobacterota > Fibrobacteria > Fibrobacterales > Fibrobacteraceae > Fibrobacter. Next base: position 653 of record JAKSIL010000077.1, on the reverse strand, counting down.
TCTCGCCGGCGTGCGCTCCGCCCTTTTGGAAACCACCGAAACGGGTGTGCTCGGCAAAGGTCCGCTGGTGGGCCTGTGTTTTGAGGTGGAACACTTTGAATGGACCGAAGGTGCACTCCCTCCGATGATCAAGAAGTGTTGTGCCGACGCGGTTACGAAACTCATCAAACCCGCCGACGTCGAACTTTACGAACCCGTGATGGAACTTTCCCTGGAATGCCCGGTGAATTTCGCCGGCCTTGTGACCGATGACGTCCAGGCTCGTGAAGGCAAAATCAAGGAAATCGGCGGAGACGGCCGCATTCACACCTTCAAGGCCGACATCCCTCTGCGCAATATCTTCGGCTACGCCACCGGAGTGCGTTCCGTTTCCAAGGGTACCGCCATTTATAGCTTGAGATTCCTAGAATACCGAAAAACGACAGAGTAAGGCCGCGACCGTCCATTGTTTTTTTTCACCATTCCCAGGACTAAAAAAGAGTATGTTTGGATTATTGTGGAGTTTGTTTACAATGAGAACCTTTTCTAAAGTGTCATTGAATTTTTTAGCTGCCGCATGTTTGGCCTTATCGCTTGTCGCCTGCGGTGACGACGACAGCAGCAGCTTCGTTGAACCGGAAAAGGAATCTTCGTCTAGCGAAATCCTGAGCAGC
>JAKSIL010000076.1 GCA_024398815.1 Fibrobacter sp. | reverse complement strand
ACCGGCGCTACCGGCGCTACCGGACCTCAGGGTGAAAAAGGCGACAAGGGCGACAAGGGCGACACCGGCGAAGATGGAACGAGCTGCACTGTTGTTGACGCTGTCAGCCAAAGTGGCAACTTGACGGGTTACAAACTGATTTGCGGAGACGAAACCAAGGGCATCGTCTGGAACGGAACTCCCGGAAACCCGGGCGAAAGCTGTACCGCAGTCGCCACAACCAATGCGCAAACGAATCAAACTGGTTACGAACTTGTATGCGGAGACGAATCCAAGGGTTTTGTATGGAATGGAACCAAGGGCGACAAGGGCGATAAAGGCGACCAGGGCGATCCCTGCACCATCGCTCCGGCCGAAGACGGCAGTGGAGTCATTTTGACTTGTGGTGAAGATTCATACCCCATTAACAACGGCGCTACCGGGGCCAAGGGTGAAAAAGGCGATGTCGGCGCCACTGGAGCCAAGGGCGAAAAAGGCGACGATGGCAAAGATGGCAAAGACGGCGTAAGCTGCGCTGTCAGTGACTACACCGATTTCTGGGTAGAAATCACTTGTGGTGGAAACACCGTCCGCCTGGATTTGCCCGGCGGCAAAGCCGTGCAAAACATGTCCAAGAAATATGTAATTGATGCCACGGCTAGGCTGAATTTGTTGCAATTTAGCGGAAACGACCAACAAACGCAAGCTTTAAGTTTCAAATCCCTCATCGGAGACGTGTTCTTATTCACAGTTGAAGAACTGGATGAAACGAATTTTGCACCCACCGGTCGCATGTTTGAATTTGAATTCGACAGCACGGAAGTTGTCGATCCGACGATCCGCGTATACAGTCGTTTCACTTTGACGAACATCCAGACTAAATACGTCAGAATCTGCATGGAGAATCCTATCATCTACTCAGATTCAAAACATGTTTTCAAGCGCAAGTTCTGCACCCCCGTTGAACTGGACGACAACGTATCCGTAACGCTCGGCATCTCCGAAGACTACGCTTACGACCTGGCCTTAAGAAATTTCGACATGACGCAACAGCAGGTTCTCAAGTACCTTGCCGACACTCTTGGATTCAAGGCCTTCAGTGCGGACGAAGCCCTGGCCAAGACTGACAGCGTATTCGTCATACTGGAAAATTACCTCGCCAAGGCAGCCATGGGCGGACTCAAAGACTCGTATGGATTCGAAATAGAATATTTCGACCTCAAGAGCGCCATCGACAACTTCAAGGAAGAAGTCTCAACGCGTGGCTGCAATGCGGGCGTCAAATTAAGCGAGAGCATAGCATTTGGCGTGATGGATCTTGCATTCATTAATAACCGCGAGTTTGATAACACAGGCGATAATATTTACGACATTGGCGAAGCAGAAAACAAACTGTTCCGGCCCATTGCAGAAAAATCTTTTGGCTTGGGTCCAGACCCCTATTATCAGCAGATATTAAGAAAGAGTCTGTATTACGGCAAGTATTTGTACCCAAAAAAGAATGAGCCAGTTTGGTTCATGCCAAGCAACGGAAATGAACTTTTGGAAGTGCACAAAGGAGAATGCACTGAAAATAGTTCGGAGTTTTACATCAAGGAAACAATATCATTTACCCCAACTTACATGAACGTGGATGAAGAAGGTTATGACTACGAGGGCAATTATTACGACTCAGACAGGCCTTCTATTGAACTTATAGCTACATGCGCAGATTTTGATGGTGATGGGGAATACCAATGGGTTATTGACACCTGCAAAAGCGAATTCAAAAAATTCACAACAAATGAATACGAAAATTACTATTGCGACCAAGGCAGCTGGCGCCAAATGACCACTAATGAAAACAAACTCTTAAAGATGGCCAGCGCCAAAAACGAAGGGGAATACACCTACCAGTGCGACGGAGCAACATGCACTTCTTACCAGAGCCAAAAGCTAAGCGATGGTTCGTACGATTGGGTAGAAATCAAAGACTACGAATGCACTGAAGATGAAGACTATAAGAGTTTCAACATTCCGACAAAAGGTGGAAACACATTCATCACATGCAATTCCGGTGCCTCGAGTTGGTGGGAAGGCGGGTACATTTGCGATGAAGAACTCGAAGGTCAAATTATGCAAAATAGGGCTACCTCCAGTTCCTCCGTTACTCCGCAAGTTTGCGAAGGCGGCAACTGGCGCGACGCAACTCCCGTGGAACAAAGAGCAGGGTACGCCAACGCCAGCAATGTAGGCAAATACGCTTACGTAAGCCAAAGCAACAGCAATTATCCAGAAGAATCATACACGTACTACATCAATATCAAACAAGACAACGACAAGTACGAATGGGTTGAACAGGAATCCTTTGTATGCAACAGCGAAAAATATGGCACCCTGGAAAACGTCGCCAGCAAAGAGGGCAACTTCCCCATTGTATGCGATAAATATTCCGCGGGTGAGCCCAAATGGACCGATTATGAGGATGATGATCAATACATTTGCAATGACGATACAAAAGATGATAACAAAACATTAGTCAATGACATCAATGTCGTTTGCAACGGCAGCAAATGGGAAATAGTCGAAAGCGAACCCTAAATCGCCTATCATCGTTTTTTTTTAAGCCCTGCAGCCATGCGGGGCTTTTTCGTCCATTGGCAACGGGTTTGACAAACTTGCTATTTTAGTATGCATTTGTGTACTAAAATTGAGGCGGTGGTGCGTTTTTCGGTTCACGTAGCAATAAAGCTGCGCGATGGCGGCAAATGGCACCTGCCATTAACTATATTTAACGAACTATGGCACTTTGCTTAGAAAACGATCAACTGGAAACGGTCCAGCGCATTTTGAACCTCCATTTTGAAGGTTTGGAAGTCTGGGCTTATGGTGCCCGTGTTACGGGTGTGGATTTGACTCCCGAAACGGAACTTGACCTTGCGGTGATTGCCGAAAGACCACTCTCGTTCGAGGCGATGACTGCCGTGGAGAAGGCGTTTGCCGAAAGCGGGCTGCCCTTCCGCGTCGACATCATCGACTGGGTCAAAATCCCGGAATCCATCCAGAAACAAATCAAAAAAGAACACGATGTAGTCCAGGCGCCTGCCGAAGACTAGCGAAAAATTATGAAACGTCTAATTCCCTTCCTTTTAGTCACGTTGCTTTCGACTGCCGCCTTTGCACAAGACGAGGTGGCCAAGGCCAAGTCGTTAATCCGCGATGGCAAGTGCGCCGAAGCGGTCCCCGTTTTACAGGGGCTTGCCAAGTCCAAGTTCAAGACTCATGCCGGTGCCCAGGCTTCGGTGATGCTCACTGAATGCTACCTGCGCGACCACAAGCGCGCCGAGGCTATGCAGCTTTCGTCGAAGTTCCTGGAATACCACGTGTCGTCGGAATACCGCGAACGTATGGAACTGGCTCATTCCATCTTGATGGTGGAACAGGGCGAAGTGTACGAAGGTGTCGAGGGCATGCTCCGGATTTTGGCCTATACCAAGAATCCTGCGGCCAGGAGCCGTACCAAGGAAGTCGTCGTGCAGACATTGGCGGCGAGTCTTTTGAATGCCGACCAGCTCCAGGCTTTGCTCGAGAAGTATCCGGTCGACAAGGATGTTGTGGGCTGGATGCAGTTGCAGATTGGCCGCGAAAGCCAGAATATCAAGCGTTACAAGGCCGCCCGCTACTGGTACAAGAAGGTGTTGAACGGCAAGGTCGCCGAAAACCTCATGAATACCGCCCAGAAGGGTCTGGAATCCTTGGAAGGCTACGGTGCCGGCATGCCTACGGTGCTTGTGCTGGCTCCTCTGTCGGGTGATTTCGCCGAGTTCGGTTCCGCCGCACTTCAGGGCGTGCTCCTCGCGCAAGAAAAATCCGGTTTCAAGGGCAAGGTGAATGTCCGCGTCGCCGATACCCGCGCCGACGCCTCCCAGGCGCTGATGCGCGTGCAGCAGGCCATCAACCAGGATAGCATCGTCGCCGTGATCGGCCCCATTATGAGCGCTCCGGCAGCGACTGTCGCCGCCTGGCTCGGAAGCAATTTCCAGAACATCCCCATGCTCACTCCTACGGCTACCGACGACGGCATCGCGAGGATGGGCCCGAACATTTTCCAGGTGAACATCACTATGGACAACTTGGCGCAGAGCATCGCCGACTTTGCCGTGAAGTGCCTGGACATCCGCGAGTTCGCCATTCTTAGCCCGCTGGGCGATTACGGTTCTGCCATGTCGAACAGCTTTACCCGTGCCGTCGAACGCCGTGGCGGGAACATCGTGGCTTTCCGCAACTACGAGGAAGGCCGTCCCGACTACAAGACTGAATTCGACTTGCTTCGCGACGTGCGTTTCAAGCAGGAAAACCGCCGCAGGAACATCGCCCGTGGCGCAAGCGACCTCGATGCCGTGAGCCCCAAGGAACGCCGCTTCTACATGAGCGATTCCACGTTCAACATCCCGGGCATCTTCATTCCGGCTACGAATCCGGGTGACGCCGGCGCCATGGTGAGCCAGGTGGCCTTCAACAAGATTTCGGGCGTGCGTCTCGGTGCTTCGGGCTGGTACGGCCGCGAGCTCCTTATCCAGGGCAAGCGTCTGGTCGACAGTTCCTTCTTTAGCGTGCCCGCCCTCGACATGAACGGCGACAGCGACAGCTACAAGAACTTCTCCAAGGCTTTCCAGGACCGCTGGGGCGCCGAGCCGGGTGAAGACAAAGTAAGCGGACTCAGCTACGATGCCGCGAACATCGTCTTCTCGACGATTGCGAAGAAGCCCGAGAGCCTGACCAACTCCATCAACAACGCCGGTTCGTTCCAGGGCGTTTACGGTGAAATCAAGTTCAAGCGCGGCGTCAACGTGAACACGAAGATCGTGACCGTCCAGAAGGGCAAGTTTGAAACGCTCGACGGCTGCAAGATTCCGAGTGTCGAGGCCAAGGAAAAAGAAAAGGAAGCCGAGAAGGCTTCCAAGAAGTAGTTAATCTTCGTCTTCGCTTTCGGAGCAGGGGCCGCTGATGCTCGCTGCGACGAATTCGGCGGATTCCCCGTTGCGGTAGTAGGCGTAAAGGCTGTCGTCGTCCAGGAAGTCTTCGAGGGTGGCGTGGCTTGTGGCGCTCAGGATTTCGCGGATGCGGGTCTTGAAGGACTGGAATCCAGAGCTGATTTTGTAAATCGAAAGAGCGGATGTTTTATGGAAAAACTTCATAATGGACCTCCGTTGGAATGCTCAGCGTATCGACGTGACTGTTGATAAGTTGTGACTTTCCTTGTAGTTATTATACCAAACAACCTGTAGTTTTTGCAAGTGATTTAGAACATACTGCCTTTGGCGGGCCCTTGGCGGGGGAGTCTTCGGGTGCCTGCAACCACCCCGGGCGGACGATTTCTCTACGTTGTATCTCGTTGCTGTTCAATGGATTGCGCCTGCCGAAGGCTCTGGCTCGCGCCATGCTCGAAAAGTTTTGCGATTTATTCCACTTTGGACTACGGAATTTTTTATCTTTTGTGATTATGCTCCGTCGCGGAATTATGGCAATGTTGATAGTATGCGGATTCGCCCTTGGCGAAACCCTTTCGCTTGCGCTACCGGAATCGCTTATGGTGCAGGCGGAGAAGGTGACTTCGCTTACGATGGCTTTGCGCTATTCCGAGGCTCTCGATGTAGCGAAAAAGATTCGCAGTCAAAATGACGGAGTCGGCTGCGTGCTCGAAAGCATCGTGCGCATCAGCATGTACGACGACCGCGGCGATACGCTCGCTCTCAAGCAGGCGGGCCGCAGTCTGGACAAGTGCGAATCCGACGGCCTTTGGAACGCCCTCCGGAAATTCGAACTGGGCTACGTGCAGAGCGAGTCGGGGCATTCCGTGAAGGGCGCCCTGCAGACGCGTTCGGCCGCCAAGCTTTTCGAGGAGTCCAAGGAGCAGGAGGCGCGCGCCTTCTATGCGATATACGCCTACTACGTGGACCAGAGTTTCAGCTGGGTGCCGTTCAAGTCGGACCACCGGGATGAATACCTGGCCGTTCTCGACAGTGCTTCGAAAAGTTCCGTTCGCTTTTGGCCTTTGTTCCTTACTCCGCTAATTTGGATGCACTACGACAAGGAGGACTTCGCGGCGGGCCTCAAGCTTGCCGAGCGCGGACTTTCGAAAGCCCCGAACCACCCCGTGATGCTGCAGATAAAGGCCGACATGCTCTACAGGTTGAAGCGTTACGACGAGGCCGCAAAAATATACGAGCGCAGTGCCGACGACTACATGAAACGGACCGGGCCCTCGATTCGCTACTGGTGCTCGGTCTTGAACCTGGTGCGCATTTACCACGATGCCCAGAATTCAGAGAAATCCCTTGAATGGCGAAAAAAACTTGAAAATCCCAAGTACAAGGCCATGGAAGACTGGATGCCCGGTTCGCTCATGGATGACCTGAAGAAGAAAAAATTGCTGTAAACAAAGTTTTACGGCACAATTTCCGGCAAAAATCCGTTTTAAAGGTAGGACCTTAAAAAACGGAGTAAATATGCCGAAGAAACTACCCCTTAGAATCTGCTTTTTTGTGGATGGCTTCACCCTCAAGAAAGTGAACGAGTTTTACAGATTCCACCATCCGTACCATTCGCGGATAGACTTCCGCAGCTTGAAGAACTGGGCGCGGTGCGAGGCTCTGCGGGTGTTTGCGCCCGGAACTCATTTCGCCCTGATGGAGGGGCACTATTACCATCCCTACAAGAACCCGCGAATTCATGGCTACAATACCGAGGGGATGACCGCCTTCGAGCGTGAACTCCGCTTTGTGGGGTTCGACATCCACTACGCGCAGACGGTGGGCGAGGACGGCGGCGAACCCAACCTGACGATGATCGAGGACGCGCTCATGTTCGCCTCGTTCAAGCGCATGGACGTGGCGGTGCTCCTGAGTACGCAGGGGCAGTACAAGCCGCTCCCTGACAGGCTTGCGTCGATGGGCGTGCCGACGCTGTTGCTGGGTTGGAATTTTTCGTACCCCAAGCAGGATCGCTGGGTGCATTGGAAAACCGACGGAGGCCTTCGCGAGAACTGCGCCTACTACGTGGCCATGAACAGCGTCGCCGACAAGCACCCGCCCGAAGACAAGAGCCTAGCCTGCCTGTTCCAGCCGAAGCGCCGCACCGCGGTACGTGCGCCTCGCCCGTGGATGGGCTACGATGCCGGCCTTTTGCGTGTGGGCTAGTCCCGGTTGCGCCGTAAAAAATTGCGTTGTAAAGAAGGCTCGCGTTGCAAAAAAGAAGGCTCGCGCGAGACGGGCCTTCTTTCAGTTAAGCCCTACTTTTTAACGATTAATATTATTTTACTTGATGATTTTGTAGCAATATTGTAATTTTGTCTATAAATTCTAAAAGTTGCAATTATAAAGGGTCGGATTGGTATGGAAAGTGTTCGCAAGATAATAGGAATAAGCAGTTCTATTTTGTCGCTTATTTTTGCGGGGGTGTCGTCTGCAACGCCCGTAGATCCTAGCTCGGAGTCGATTTTTGTGCTTCTAAATTCCTTCGGGGGGGGGGGGCAAGCGCTAGCCAGCTAAATTATTTTGGGAATACTGGACTTAAAAATTACATACAAAGTAACATTTCCGGTGATGAGGGGAAAATTTACACGTTCTCCTACGACATGACGAAGGAAACGCCGGATGGCTTTGCGAAAAAATATCTTGATCGGAATTCGCCTGTATCGATACTGGAGTCCGCACTTGTCCGTCGGCACGCCGCTTGCAAGGCTTTTCGACGGTACTTGGCAACCGGGCGAGCACATGGTGCAGATTCCTGCGGATAAACTCAATGCCGGCGGATACCTGGTATTGCGCAAGGGCAATATAATTCTTAACTGGCAACTGTTGAAATAGGGGGTACTTTTATGAAAAAGTTGTTAAATTCTATGCTAACCTTTTTCTTACTTGTTTTTTGCTCTTGTGCAGAAGACGAAGAACCTGAGTGGAATGCAGCCGAAGTCTGTCCGGAAATCGGAACGAACATCTATGGCATGCCGAATCGTGGAACATTTGTCGATGAACGCGATGGCCGTGAATATAAATACACGACTATAGGGAATCAAGTCTGGATGGCGGAGAATTTGAAGTACGAGGCTCCGTATAGTACATGTGACATGGGTGAACCCACATTTGACAGGTATTGCAATTTGATTGAACATGAATGTGATACGAAGGAATGCTGCGCAGAGAGTTGGTGTGAAAGATTTGGAAGATTATATTCTATAATAAAAGAAGGAGAATCGCATGGGCTGATAGATAGAGCCTTTGCGGATACACTTTGCCCGAAAGGGTGGCATATTCCGACAAAGGCGGAATGGGAAATTTTAATTGATAGTATGAAGGTTGGTTCAGACGACGGGTATGATGTTGCTAAAAGATTGTTGAACTCTGATTCTGTCAACTTCTATATGTCTTTAAATTCATGAGCCTGTGAAAAAAAGTCTGTAAATTGAATTCGTTATAAAAAACGAACGAG
>JAKSIL010000075.1 GCA_024398815.1 Fibrobacter sp. | reverse complement strand
AAGCATTCGCGCTGCTCTCGCCTTACGCATTTGTGTTAATTGTTAATTGTTAATTATTCCCTGTTCACTAACCCGCTTTTTTCTAAAAATCTTTCGTCTATCGTCTATCGTCTTTCTCCTAAAAAGCTACCTTTTGCCTTATGAACAATGCATTTTACGTCTTTATGAAACTTTTGCCGAAGAACGCTGCTAGTCGTCTCTTCGGTGCTTTTACCCGTCTTCGCATTCCGGTACTGAGCAAGGTGGCTCGTACCGCATTTGCCAAGTATTACCATTTGAACATGGATGAATCCGAGTTCCCGCTGAGTCACTACAGGAATATCGGGGAACTTTTCATTCGCCGCTTAAAACCTGGCATGCGTCCCGTCGCGAACGCCGAAATCGTAAGCCCTGTCGATGGCGTCCTTTCGCAGACAGGAACATTTGACGATGGCAAGCAGGAACTGATTCAGGCGAAGGGCAAGACGTATTCCCTTTGCTCGCTTCTTCGCAACGATGAACTGGCGCGCAAGTTCGAGGGTGGCGCCTTCGCGACGATTTACCTCGCGCCGTTCAACTACCACCGCATCCATAGCCCCGTGAAAGGTGAACTCGTCGATGCGAGCTATTGCTCGGGCACACTTTGGCCGGTGAATGTCGGCAGTGTCGAGCGTGTCGAGGGACTTTTCTGCATCAATGAACGTCTCACGAGCCGCATCCGCCTCGAGGATGGTTCCGAAATTCTCGTGGTGAAGGTGGGCGCTACGAATGTGGGACGCATCGGCGTTGCCTACAGCGACGATTTGCTTACGAATGCAGGAATTCTTCCGCGCAGCGGCAGGCGCCTGGACTGGATGCCGAACAAGATTTTCAACTTTGAAAAAGGTGCGGAACTTGGCCGCTTCGAAATGGGCAGCACCGTGATTCTTGTTGTCGACAAGAACATCCGCGCTCGCCATCCGGAACTGTTCAAGAGCCGTGTCGGTCAGGCTGTGAAGGTGGGAGAGGCTCTGTAGCCTCAGTATTTTCAATGGTGTCGGTTGAACGCTTTGTGCATGACGAGCCCGCCCTTTTTGCGGCGACTCAGCGTTTTGTGCAAATCATGCGCAGTGTGCCGGATCCGATTGTCTTTGTGGCGCGCAAGGCGAAAAATGCGACTGCGCAAATCGCTTGGACGCTTCTCGGAACGGCGCTTTTTCAAGACCGCCTTTATTCGGACATCTTGCGGCTGATGGATGCTTTGTACAAGAGGTTCCCTGATGAAAAACTTTGGGAACTTCCGGTGCCCAAGGCGAAGGAAATCGAGGATGTCGTCGAAGGCGTTTTCGAAAGTAGAAATTGGACTGTCTTTGAAAATGTGGCGGGCATTTTCTGGAGTGTCGGCCTCTTTGTGCGGCATCACCCGGACTTGGAACTCTGGGTGCGCGAGCGCACTCCCGAAGAAATGTGGCGCGACCTTGGCGAAATTTACTTTATGGGAAAATCCAGCGTGCGCCCGAAGGCGTGTGCCGCCATTTACCGCCTCTTGACTCCTGCGCCGGTGGGTCTTGGATTTTCCTGCCGCGATAATTTGCGAATGCCGCCGATTCCCTTGACCATGGGCCTTCGCCGTTTTCTTGCCATTCTCGGTCCTGCGAAGGAATCGTCGTTTTCCGAACTGGAACCAGCCACGAAGCAGAAGTTAGCCAATGAGTACTGCTCGGCGCTTTCTCCTGATGCTCCGTATTTGGCGGCCCATGCGCTGCAATTCTTTCTGGAAGAGGGAACGGAGGATTTTATTTGTCGAGAATGCACCGAAAAATGTGCACGATGCCCTTTATATGAATTTTGCGGCTATGCCTCTCACCACGACAAAGGCTGCGTATGCTAAATTTTAATCGTATGTTTGTCCCCGCTCAATCTTGTAAAAAATTGCGTTTTATTTTTGCTTTTGCAGCCTTGTGCGCATTACTTTTGACAGCCTGCGAAAAAGAAAAAGAACCTCCGATTGACTACAATAAGATTTATTACAAGAATTATCGCGCTTTAAATATACGGATTGATGACTATCCCATATTCGATAATATCGAGGCTCTTGAAAAGAAAATTGAGTATCGTTATTCTACGATGGTTGGCGATACGCTGGATGTTCTGGTTTTGGAGTTCAAGAGCGATGTTTATGCGCTGGATTATTACATGAACAGCGGACGTTTCCAGGGAATTGTTCCCATTTTGCGTGGCCCGGTTATTGAGCAGAGTATTCGTTCTGGTGCACGCATCTTTATTTTTAAACACAATAGTTTTCGTCGCTACGAGCGCAGTGACCTTGAAAGTTATGTGCGAGGTTTCCCTGGTGGGCGGGGAGGATTTCCGCAGGAGTTCCTGAGTCTTCCGTTCGAACATCGTGAGGCTGGACATACATCCATCCAGACGAAATTTTTCCTGGGAGTGAAGTCGTATTTCCCGATTCTTGCTCAGAGCTACAGGGACGGAAATTTGCAGTGGAATGTGGCTCGCAGTTGGGGACTTGTTGAAAGTAAGGATTTCGAGTCTTGGACAGAACAGCTCCAAATTGTTGAACCAAAGGGAATTGTGAAGGATGTTGAGGTTGCCTATTTCTCGGCGGGAGATGGCATTAACGGAATGGCAAAACGACTTCCTGGTGGTCGTATTGTTATTGTGTGGGGCTACCTTAGCTGGTTTGACTTGGAACGTAAGTTCTTCACTGCCAGTGACCGCATCTACGAAGCGAGATTTTAGCTGAAGTCTTTCGTCTAATCTAGACGAAAGAACGCTCGCAAAGCTCGCTTTAGACGGAAGATAAAGAATGCGGCTTCGCCGATTTATAAGAGAATGATTTTTACTTAAACAAATTTATCGTTTAATTTCGGCAATAATCTATCGTCTTTCGCCTTTCGTCTATCGTCTGTTTTATATATATTATCGCCATGGCTATTGAAAAACTTGCAGAAACACTCCTAGAAAAACTCCGCTTCATTACGCAGGCGGAAACTGTTATCGGTAAACCAATTCAAGCGGGCGAATCGACTATCGTACCCGTAAGCCGAGTGTCTGTCGGTTTTGGATTTGGTGGACACCAAAGTAAGGGCGATACATCGGCGTCTGGTGGTGGCGCATCGGTGGAGCCAGTGGCTTTTCTTGTAATCAAGGGGGATGATGTGCGTATCATGCCGATTTCCAAGGATAGCTCGCTTGCGTCTAAAGTAATGGATATTGTTCCAGAAGTCATGAATCGGTTCTGCAAAAAGTCTGGCGATTCAACTCCTTAGCTATGTCCGAATAATTTTTTGTTCGAGTAATTCGGACATTTTTCAACATAAGAAAAGTTTCTCGCTAGCAACGATTTTGGACTTAAGGGCTCAAGAGATTGCGAAATAAGCGTAAAGCGCAGAAATTGTTGTCGCTTCGATGATATCTTGGGATAGTATAAATATTAGACCGAAAACAACGAATGTGAGAGACAGCAAAAATAGCTTGGATGGTTGAAGTGTCTTGAAAATATGGAACATATTTACCTGTCCGTTTGGGCGTGTTTGATTTTATGTTCCAAAAAGTATGTAAAATTTGTGTCATTATTAGACACAAGAAAAGAATTTGCCTAGAAATGAAAAATTAAAGGTCGTCGTCGCTTTCGGAAACATCACCGAAATGCCTTCCGTAATTGTCAAAGTTAATTTCTTCGGCTATATCATCTTCTTCTTCCCTGTCTGAATCTACGCCTAGTCCAAGTCGGGCGCAGATACGGTCTAGCAAAACGAGATCGACGTCTTCTGCGTCGCCACCTTCGCGTTCGTATGCTTCGATAATAAGTTCCTGTTCATCGGACCTGAATTTATCTACGACTTCAGTTATTTTCATGATTTTTCGCCTTCTTGAAAAAATGACTTGCGTTTGATACAAATATCGCCTCAAAAAAAGTGAATGTCAATCTTTTTTGCTAAATTTTTAACATGATGAAAAAGTTTTCTTTTTTTGCGTTTGCTTTTTTGCTAGGCGCTTCGTATGTTTGCGCTGCTGATTCCCGTATTGAACAGGGGGCCCGTTTCGAAGCTAAGGGAGCCTATGAAAAGGCTTTGGGCGAATATCGTTCCATGTTGGCCGAAAATCCGAAGAACTCTGAAGCTTATCTTTTGGCTGCAAGAGTTCGTATGAAGATGAAAGACTATAATGGTGCTGTGGCCAATTACCGTTTGGCGTATCGTTATGATGAAAACCTGGGTGAGGCTTACGAAGGGGCTGCCAAGGCTTTTGAGTTGATGGGGCAGAAGGCTAAGGCCAACGCAGAGCGCGCCAAGGCTCCGAAGGGAGTTCTTCCTGCTGCATCCAAGGAACCCGCAAAAACGGAACCGGTCAAGGCTGCTCCTGTGAGTGAGGTTCCTGCTGCGAAGAGTGAACCGGCAAAGGCGGAAGACGATAAATCTGTTGTCGAAGACCCTTTTGAAAGAGGTAAGGAACTGCTTGCGAAAGGACGCTATGAAGAAGCTGCCCCTATGTGGCGTGCTGTTCTGTCCAAGAAACCTGGCTTTGCGGGTGCCTACTATTATGCCGGTGTTACCCGTTACGAAATGGGCGAGTATGACAAGGCTGAATTCAATTTGAAAAAAGGACTTGGTTACAAGGACTTAGGCAATGATGCTAATTATTATCTCGCTATGGTTTACTTGAAAACGGATAAGCCGGATTTGGAAAAAAAGTCCTTGAAGGCTTATTTGAAAAAGGCTGCGCCAGATGGTCGTTTCCGCAGAAAAGCCGAAGCTCGAATTGCTGAAATAGAAGCTCAAGAAGAAAGAGCGAATGCCAAGGCTGTAAAGGCTGAAGATGTGGCTTCAAAGAATGAGCCTCCTAAGAGTCAGAAGAATACCAAGGTGAAAGTTGAAAAAGTGGCAACGACAGGAAACTCCATTGCCAATGCGAATCAACTGTTTGCCGAGGGTGATTTCGAAAATGCCTTGAAAATGTACAAGGAACTGTTGGATACGGATCTGTCGGCTGAAGAACGCTATTTCGCAATGTTGCAAATGGGAAATATATATCGTGAATTGCGTGATTTTCATAGTGCAGTGACTCGTTATCGCGATGTTGTGAAAGAATACCCTGATTCAGATTGGGCGACCGAGGCTGAACGTGCATTGGAAGACGCCGTATGGCTTGAAAAGCATTCGAACGAACTTCCTAGAAAACGTTGATAAAGTAATTTGGATAAATTACAAAAAACCTCGGTTGATTCCGAGGCTTTTTTGTGTCGTTAAATATGCGAAAGTAGGGGCTAGGTAATAGTTTGGCGACTTCGCCGCGGGGATTATTCCGAGGCGAGATGCTTTAGTGATGCAACGAAGAGATCCCGTGTCGAGGCATGGGATGACGCGCTTGTGAGTAGGCAGAAAATTGCTAAAGCCTTGCGCATTTCTAGCTGCGATACCTACCCACCAACCACTTTTTAAGTGATTAGTAAGCAGTGGTTGACGCCTTTGGCGTCCGCTGCTTAGACTCGGATATAGAAATGAGCGAGCTCATTTCTGCATCACTCGTTTTGCACACTCTTGGTAAGCAGGATTTTTCGCTAATTATGAAGTACGAATTACAAGATTTATAATCGCGGCTGCGCCGCCTTACACTTTCTCATAATTCATAACTCATAATTTGGTCACCTCTAAAAATTCAATTTTCAAAAATTTGGTTGCGACTCTTCGCGCTGGTTCGTCGTTCAAAGTGGCAAATACCACCAGTATTCGCCACTTTTCATTCCTGCCATCGCTCGGTCTCACTCAAATTTTCTTAACCAAAGCAATTTTTAGAGGTGCCCATAAGAAACTTTAGCGGATATTCACAAGTATAGATTTGTTTCCTACACAGACAATATAACGACCGGCATTTTGGAAACCCATGTGTAAAGAGCCTTCGGTCATAACAGCCCTTTGTACAAGGCTACCACGTACATCAAATACGCAAATTTCCGAACCAGAATTCACACCCGAAATTTCCAAGGCATGGCCAACAACATTCACATGGAAATTCTTTTGAACACTAGAGCGAATCCCTTGCCCTTCGACAAACTTGGCAACGTATGTACCATTTTCAAGAATCCACTTGTCAAAAGTGTAATTCACATTCTTCTTGCTGTAATCTTCTGGAATAACCCTATCAAGTGCACGCAAGATATTCTTTTCTGCATTTTCCGAATAGATAACCTCAATAGCACCTTTTTTCCCGTTGACATTATAAGAAATCGTCTTTTGGAACAGCGGGTAGAACGTCTTATTGCCCATATCCGTTTCAAGCATCATCTTAACCCTTGATCCAAGGCCATTAGGTTGCGTATACCAGCCCTTGAAATTCCATTCATCATCTCCATTGATACATGCTTCCGGAAGAACAGTCCGCTCCCCATAAACATATCCATCAAATTCGGAAAGGAGCTTTCCATTTTCAGGCAAAACGAAAGTAATATCGTATAAAACACGTTCGTCAAACTTTGGTTCAAAGATACCAGATTTTTTATTATAGACAAACTTTTCAAATGTATAAACTTTTTCATTTTCTCTAGACTTAGATGGAAGAGGAATATCGTTTTCCTCAAAAGACTTCTTGATAGCATCCTGAATTTCCGCATCCGAATCGGTGACCTTAACAAGAACTTCTATGGTACTGCCTTTATCGTCGCCTGTCGAAACAACAATAGTTTCCTTCTTAACATCAGCATCAAATACAGGTTCATAAATTTCGTTGCCATTTTCGTCAACAACGGATTTACCAGAGCTATCTGTAATCGGTTCCCAACCAGCAAATTCATACGTAGAATCGGCCGTATCGTCCTTTGTAGGAATGCTATCCAGAACCTTATTTGCAGCACTATCAAGATTATCGCCTTCGGAAACAGGAACCTTGATAGTGTCGCCATCGACAACAACTTTGACTTCAACAACAACATCTTCACCTTCATCTAAACCAGATATCTGATCCTCCGGAATGGAGACCTTGACAGAATCTTCACCCACAACTACTTTGATGAACTTAGCCTTACCATCAAATTCTGCTCGGAATCCATCTTCCGTCTTCGCCCAATTGCCATTGAATGAATAAATGGAATCAGCATCCTCCGCCTTCATTGGAATAATACCAGCCGTTTCGATAGCCGCCTTAACCTTTTCAAGGCGAATGGAATCATTATCTGGCACATGGACAACCACATGTATCGAATCCTTTGCAGGGTCACTACCATAAACAACCACAAGTTCAATAGTCTTGACAGTAGACTTAAATTCGGCAGTGAAAGTATTCCCGTCCACATTCCACTTGTCAAACGTATAAGTAGAATCCTCGTCTGCCTTTGCAGGAGAAATGTCCCTTGCAGCAAGCGAATCCGAAACAGCCTCAATGCGGGATTCAGAATCCTTAAGCGTCACGGGAATCTGAATACGAACAACATCCTTTTCCGGGTCCGCACCATACACAACCACAACTTCAGCAGTCTTGACAGATGCTTTGAACATAGGTTCATATACGGCATTGTCATTTTCATCCACAACAACATTGCTGTCCTTGTCAATTTTCGTCTGCCATCCTATATGCGTATAAGTAGAATCGTCAGAGCCATTCGTCTTCTTAACTTCAATGGGCGGCGTGTGAGCTTTAAGAGCAGAATCAATGGCATCAATGCGTTCATTTTCTCCATAAGTCACAGGAACCACTACATTGATGCGCTCATCAACACCATCACCATAGGCAATGACCATCGTTTCCTTTTTAACTTCGGCATCAAACACAGGTCCATAAATCGGGTTGCCGTTTTCGTCCACAACAGGTTTGCCTGTATCATCGGTAATCGGCTCCCAACCGCTAAATTCGTATGTAGAATCTTCACCAGTCTTTGTCGGATCATCCTTGACAACTTCCTTAATGACGGAGTCAAGGACATCGCCATCGCTCACGGAAACAGTCAGAGTGTCTTCGTCTACAACAACCTTGATTTCAACAGCCACATCGTCGCCCTGGGACCCGCCCTGACCACCTTCATCATCGACCGGCACTTTAACCTTCACGGTATCGTCACCCACAACGACTTCGATGTACTTCGGAGAAGAAATGAATTCGGCAGTATACGTATCACCATCAACATTCCACTTGTCAAACGTATAGGTAGAATCCTCGTCAGTCTTCGTCGGAGTAATTTTCCAAGCGGCAAGAGAATCTATCACGAGCTGTACACGGGCCGCGGAATCCCTAAGTGTCACAGGAACAGGAATGCGCACTACATCTTTTTCCGGGTCAGCGCCGTACACTACGACAAGTTCCGTTGTCTTGACGGTTGCTTCAAACATCGGCTCGTATATCGGGTTGCCATTTTCATCCACAACAACATTGCTGTCCTTGTCAATTTTCGTCTGCCATCCTATATGCGTATAAGTAGAATCGTCAGAGCCATTCGTCTTCTTCACGACAACAGGCGGATTTTGCGCAGCAAGCGCGGAATCAATTGTTGCCAAACGTTCTTTATTATTGTAAGTCACAAGGAATATAACGTCAATACGTTCATCATCACTATCACCATAGGCAATAACAACCGTTTCGGTTTTCACCTCAGCTTCGAACGTTGGCTGGTAAACGCCATTCTCGTCAGGCTCAAAGCCCGTGAACGTGTACGTTGAATCTGCAGAGCCGTCCGTCTTTTGAGGGTCGGGAATTGCGGGACTGTGGTTTTCAAAGGCTTCATTCACGGCAGCGACACGAGCTGCGGAATCTGCACTTACAGGAACCACGACCTCAATCGTGTCGGT
>JAKSIL010000074.1 GCA_024398815.1 Fibrobacter sp. | reverse complement strand
GATGACGATATTGTTTCTGCCTTTTCTGTACTCTGTCACGTTCCGTTTGGATCCCGTTCGCAGCTGTGCTGCTCCAGGATGACGATATTGTTTCTGCCTTTTCTGTACTCTGTCACGTTCCGTTTGGATCCCCACCTGAAGGTGGCCATGCGCACTAAGGAACGAGTTCCTAAGTGCTGTCCGCCGTTCGCAGCGGCGCTGCTCCAGGATGACGCAGGTTTTACATCTCGGCGAGGGTCTTCTTGAGTAGTTCCTTCAATTCCTTCTTCAAGGATTCCGGCTTCACAATCTGCACATCAGGAAGAATCCCCATTAGCCACGACTTGAAATCAGGAGTCAAGCGGATTTTCATATCCACCAGGCAATTCTTGTTCTTGTCCTTGCGAATCGTAACCGGCGGATTGAAATGCGACTTTTCAAACTGAGCCTTAAGCCAGTCCTTCTTTAAAAGCAAAGTCACTTCCTGAGGCACATCCTGAGTCGTGTACTTTCCGTAAGTGTATTTGTAATGAATAGCCGGATCGAACAGGAGGCCTTCGGCAACAGGCTTTGCCAAAATCGTCACGTTCGAAATGTGTTCCACCAGGTAGTTCTTGAAAATTCCATTTTGTTCAAACGTTTCGTCGGCAGCGATCAAATAGGTGGTATCCATTCGCATAATCACTTTCACCGGAGAAACTTCGATAGCCTCGGTGCCCTTGTCTTCGCGCGCATGGGCGTAAGTGATGCGGATACGGAGCTTTTTGTGGATGGCGTCCAGAATCTTGTTCACCATCACGTCTTGAATCTTGTTGTCGCTAAAGGGACCGTAATCCAGAACAAGGTCGCGGTCTGTAGTGATGGCCTCGGGTTTGAATTCATCGGGGTCGGTCACCTGCAGAGCTTCGACTAATTTGTCCAAAAGTTTGCGGTTCTTGATGTCGCTGGATGAATTTTCGGACATGTTCTTCTTGATTTTTTCAAGCTGGCGGACAACGGCCTGGTTGAAGGAAACTTTTTCTTCGGTCTGAATGACAAAGAACGTTTCGCCGTCGTGCTTCTTTGTATGAAGTCCGCAGTTTTCACTACGAAGCAGATTCAAGTAGCGAAACACAGTCCTTGGACCGCGCCCGATTGCGGCGGCGAGCTGGTTCACGGTCATTTCGCGTTTGAGCAATTCCTTTACGGTATTGATTTTTTCGTATCCGGCCATAAGAGGTTCCTTTTGCTAGCTTATCCTAAGTCTATTTTCAACTGTGGGAATCTTGATAATCTTCACTGTAGATATAAAAGCCCACTGGCGCTGAAGGGCGGTAGCCACACGGCCTTCCAGCAAATACTTGTTGTTGACGAACGACACCCGAATAAAGGCGCCATTCAAATGCGAGCTATTCGACAGTTCCTGCTGGATGCTGTCGCAAATAGCGTAATGTTCAATCGACGACTTGGGCACCGGATGAGCCAGGTACGCCAATTCCTGTAACCCTGTCAAATTCAAGATTTTGCCTTCGAGGTCTTTCGGAAAAAATTCGTCTATGCAGGAAAATTCAACTGTCGCGCGGCTGTTCTTGACCGTAACCGTATAATCGAACACCTTCACCTGGGGTTGTTCAATCAACTTCAAAATGGACATTTCAAGCCGGTCGTCAGAAATGTAGGTTTCCATCTGCACGCGCATGAAATCAACACACCCGCGCACACGCGCCATATTGTTTATGCAAGCGCACAACGCCCTCTTGGTCGCCAAATTCTTGACAATTCCATCCAGATAGACGATTCCCTGCCCCACCGTGATTGAAACTCTTTTGGAATCTTCGACAAAGAGTTGGTGCAGCCTACTTCGGACAAATTCAGCTAATTTGTCGTTAGGGACGTTTTGAACCGTCTGCGGAATGGTAATGAAAAGAAGCGAATTGTCGTCAAGCAGTATCGCCAGCTTGTCTTTACCAGCATCGCTCACCAAGCCAACAGCCACGCCAAACTGGTTGCGGATGGCATGGTACACGTGGTCGCCAATAAGCACATGCGGAGACTGCGCAGGAATCAGGCGGTAGCCGTCCGGAGAAACCTCACGATCGACAGGCCTTTTGGGCACTTCTATTTTTTTCGACGAGCCGTCTTCGTAGTTTACGACAATGACTTCCTTGTCGTTTGTCTGGAAATAGCTCTTTACAATTCCAGGCTTCGCATCGCCTTTAAAGTAAAGCCAGTTGCCGGGCGCAATGCGATTGTAACCGTATATTTTCGCATACTGGGAACCAGCGGCATTGCGTCCAATGGAAAATTCGTGCGAAAAAGCGACAAAAGTCGTTTCGCATTCGTCGCAAATGCAGAGCAGAGGAATATGAGGACTGAGTCCCCCATAAGTGGAATAGGGCTCCTTCGCATACATGCCGTGACTCGTCACTTTGCGACAGCGACGGCAAAAAAGAGCCTGAGCACACAACCTATGAGGGAATAGAGAACGCATTTAGGATAAAGCCTTTCCGCTCTACTCTCGCCTATCCCATCAGCGGAAGTGCGACGTCGATGCGGCGGAGCGTCTCTTCCTTGCCCAGGAGTTCGAAAAGTTCCCAGAGGCCGGGGCCTGCGGTAACGCCGGAAACCGCGAGACGCGGAGCGCCAACGAGGTCGCCCACCTTGCGTCCACAGCGTTCGGCGAGGGCGTAGAATTCATGTTCGATGACAGGCGTCTTGAAGTCTTCGATGGAAGCGAGCATGTCGCGCACGAGCGTTGCGACTTCCTTCGAGCCCGGGCCGAAATGCTTGGCCTTGCCCTTTTCGTCGTATTCGGTCGGGGCGACAAAGAAGTACTTCGCCATCACCGGCAAATCCTGTACAAAGTGGGCACGCGGCTTGAGTTGCTTCACAATTTCAATCAGGCGTTCGTTCGGTTCGCTGCTCGTGTCGATGCCGAGATTCTTGAGGCCTTCCACCATGATGCCCTTCAGGAATTCGTCGTCGCACATGTGGATGTGCTGACCGTTCATCCACTGGAGTTTCTTTTCGTCGAAGCTTGCGGACTTCGGGTTGATGCGTTCAAGCGTGAAGCAGTCGATCATTTCCTTCACGGTCATGACTTCGCGGTCGTCGCCCGGATTCCAGCCGAGGAGAGCGAGGTAGTTCACGAGCGTTTCCGGGAGGTAGCCCAAGTCGCGGAAGTCACCGACGGAAGCAGCTCCCTTGCGCTTACTGAGCTTACCGCCGTTCTTGTCGAGAATCACCGGCAGGTGGCACCAAACAGGCGTCTGCCATCCAAAGGCCTTGTACAAGAGTTCGTGCTTCGGAGTGGAGCTAATCCATTCGTCGCCGCGGAGCACGTGGGTCGTACCCATGTAGTGGTCGTCCACGACGCTTGCAAAGTGGTAAGTCGGGTAACCGTCGCGCTTGATGAGCACGAGGTCGTCCAGGAGTTCGTTCTGGTAGCTGATGTGGCCACGAATCATGTCGTCGAATTCGGTGACGCCCGTTTCCGGGACCTTGAAGCGAATCACGGCCTTTTCGCCGGCGGCAATGCGGGCTTCGGCTTCTTCGCGGCTGATGTTTCTGCAATGGCGGTCGTAACCGGTGACGGAAACTCCGGCTTTTTCCTGTTCGGCGCGGACTTCCTGCAAGCGTTCTTCGGTGCAGAAGCAGTAGTAGGCGTCGCCGGAATCCAGGAGTTTCTTGATTTCGCGGTGGTAGATGTCCAGGCGTTCGCTCTGGAAGTACGGGCCACAATCCTTTTCGCAACCCGGGCCTTCATCCCACTGGAGGCCAAGCCACTTGAGGTCGCGCATCAAATCCTTGAGGGCCTGTTCATTGTAGCGCTTGCGGTCGGTGTCTTCGATACGCAGGTAGAAGGTGCCACCCATGGCTTTGGCAAAGAAGTAGTTGTAAATAGCGGTACGGGCGCCGCCGACATGGAGGTAGCCGGTCGGGCTCGGGGCAAAACGGACGCGTACAGGACGATTATCAGACATAGATTCCTCTTTACGGGGCACAAGCCTCGCGGTTTTAACTTTTGTGTCAAAATTTAGCAATTTTTTCGCTACCAGACATTCCATCAAAAGCACAAATCCTCCATTTCGTTCATTACATACAAAGTAAAATTAACAGTATTTTCAAAGATTTTCGCCCCAAAAAGCCCGACATTTCTCCATTTTTGGCGATTTTACGGCGCCTTTGACGAAAAATCAGCGCACGCACTCCGAAATCTTTACTATCTTATTGACAGTCAACAAGATAGCGTCGTAAAAACGTTGTCGCGAAGGCGTTCAAAAAACGCGTAGCTGCAAGGTCGCCGAAATCAGTGTCCACGACGCTTTAAATTAAAACAAGGAATAAAAATGGAAGCATTTAACGCCTTTCTAGATACAGTGGACGGCTATGTATGGGGAATCCCCCTGATAGCCATCATTCTTTTCGTGGGTATTTTGCTCACCAGCCGCCTCGGTGTTCTGCAGGTGACGAACCTCGGCAATGCCCTTCGCTACATGCTCAACAGCGAAAAAGAAGGCGAAGGCGAAGTCAGCAGTTTCGCAGCCCTCTGCACAGCCCTCGCCGCAACGGTCGGCACCGGTAACATCGTAGGCGTCGCAACCGCCATCGGCACCGGCGGCCCGGGTGCGCTCTTCTGGATGGAAGTCGCCGCATTCCTCGGCATGGCCACCAAGTACGCCGAAGGTCTCCTCGCCGTCAAGTACCGCAAAATCGATACCGACGGTAAAGTTCTCGGCGGTCCGTTCTACTATATCGAAACCGGTATCAAGGAACGCTTCGGACTCAACTTCAAGTGGCTCGCCATCCTGTTCGCCGTGTTCGGCGTGCTCGCTGGCATCATGGGCATCGGCACCATTACGCAGGTGAACGGCATTACGACCGCAGTCGCCACCATCATCCCGACAGGCGAATTCGTGAACATCGGCGGACACTCCGTTTCGTCTTCCACCGCCATAGCCGGTCTGCTCTGCGCAGGCTTCACCGCCATGGTGATTATCGGCGGTCTCAAGCGCATCGCGAAGGTCTCCCTGTACATCGTACCGTTCATGGCCATCTTCTACATTCTTTTCTGCCTTTTGATTCTCGGGTTCAACTTCTCCAAGATTTCCGGCGCCGTTGAAATCATCATCCAGGCAGCCTTCAACCCGAGCGCAGTCACCGGAGGCGTGGTCGGCACCATCTTTATCGCCATGCAGAAGGGTATCGCCCGCGGCATCTTCAGTAACGAAGCGGGCCTCGGTTCCGCCCCGATTGCAGCAGCCGCCGCAAAGACCAAGGAACCTGTTCGCCAAGGCCTCGTCTGCATGACCGGCACCTTCATCGACACCATCATCATCTGCTCCATGACAGGCCTTGCCATCGTCGTTACCGGAGCCTGGGACCCGAGCCTGAATCTCCAGGGCGTGAACATCACCATGGAAGCCTTCAGCCGCGGTCTTGGCAACTTGCCAGCCGGTGCAACCATCGCCCCGTACATTTTGACCGTCGCTCTCGTATTCTTCGCATTCACGACCATTCTCGGATGGGCCTACTACTCCGAACGCTGCCTGGAATACCTTGTGGGCCGCGGCAAGAAGGGTGCAATCCTCACCTTCCGCTGGGTGTACGTCGCCGCCGTGTTCATCGGTCCGTACCTCACCGTGAGCGCCGTATGGACTTGCGCCGACATCTTCAACGGACTCATGGCCTTCCCGAACTTGGTCGCCTTGATTCTGTTGAGCGGCATCGTCGCCCGCGAAACCAAGAAATTCTTCGAAAAACTTGAAAAACAGAAGAACTAACTTAAGGGCACCTCAAATAATTCATTTTTGACGATAAAGCCTGTGCACGACAGCACAGGCGTTTTCGCATGAACTAAATTCCTGGTCAAAAATCACTTGACACCCCCTCTCTAAATATATATGTTTTTAAACAAATACTCTAGGATGGTTGAAGCATGAAAAAACTCACTCTCTTGGCAGGCGCCTGCGCCTTGTTCTTCGTCGTCGCGTGTGGCGATGATTCCTCCACAAGTTCAAAAGACGATACGCCCAGTACCGCAGAAACCGATATTCCAAAAGAAACTCCCCCTGCAGATTCCGGTTGCACCGTCAAGGAAGCCGACGGGGGGTTCGATATCATTTGCAACGGAGATTCCATCGACACCATCCACGACGAAGAGACAGAGCAAGGGACTTGCCACGTGAAAGACACCGTCGACGTTTCCGGAAACGATGGCGTAAAAATCACCTGCGGGGATTCCACCCGAATCGTATGGTCCGCGAAGAGCGACGATGACGAAAATTCCGCATCCAGCAAGGAGAAGAGTTCTTCGTCCGGCAAGGGCAAGAGTTCCTCGTCCGACAAAAAGGAATCCACAGAAAAAAGTTCCTCCTCCGTGGAATCGGACGATCCATCGTCTTCCGACAAAGCAGACGACTCCTCGACCTCCAAAGATGAAGAAATCTCGTCATCCTCCAAAGATGTAAAGAGTTCCTCGTCCTCGGAAAAAGCAAAAGACGCATCGTCTTCCGACAAGGCGGAAGCGACCTCGTCTGCAAACGCCAAGAGTTCCTCTTCCGAAAAACAAACCAAGGTTTCTTCCTCCAGTTCAGACGAAATCCAACCGTCCTCCGCAATGTTCGCTCCTGCCGTGGACACTTTAACCTGCAATTCCAAGAAATTCACCACCGACACGGCCTTCTGTTTCAATAGCCAATTGACCGGAAAAGCAGCCATCTACAAACTTTGTGGCGGACTCCAGTACGACCCGGACGTTGCGACCTGTGACGGAGGAACCGTCAAGGTGGAATGCGGCAGCACCGCCTACGACACTCTCAAGAACGTTTGCCTGAACGAACTTCTCTACCCCCTGACCGCCACAGAAAAAGGAATCGAAGGCGTCTACATCGGGGCAAACGACACCACCTTCGACAGCGACAAGAACATCATCAGCATAAAGCCCATCTATTTTGCCAAGGGCAACCTCCTATTGGTCAAGAAGGATGAAGGCGTTTACGAAGGAGTCATTCCTCCGTCGCCGGGAATCATTTCCAAGGGGGCACGCGTCAAGTACCACAACGAACAGTACTACGATATCGAAGCCGACACCCTGGACCTGTTCTTGTACGGGGACACGAGCGGCTACTTCTACCTGACGAGCATGAGTTCTCCGAACAACATAGAAGGTAACGACGCGTATGACATCGCCCGTGCCAAACTGGGCGGCAAATGGAGACTTCCCCGAGTGAAGGAAATGAAGAGTCTTTCTGGGAAAATGACCGTGGAAACCATCATCGACCATCACACCCTTTGCACGAATATAACAAACCCAATCCACAAAACAGAAATTGCACTCCCTAGCAGCGGAGTGTACACCGACACTGCCTACGTCAACTTTGGACTTGATTATTCCTATTATATGACTTCACAAGCGACGTATATTTTTTCAACAACTAGTTTCACCCCAAGCACAAGTTATTATTACTCCAGAGTTAGATTCGGTTTTGCAGTCCGCCCGGTATTCTCCGGCGAATAGGGAAACAAAAAATTTAAATCTCGGCATCGGGCGAAAAGCCCAGCATGCCGCAAAGTTCGGGACCGATGGTCCCGTTTTGCATTGTAGTCACAAGAATGCGCTGTTCCAGTTCGGCGGGCGGATTTTGAGGACCCGCACAGGGAATTTCGCAAACGTCTAGCATTCGCGGCATACCGCAGGCAGCTTCCTGTGGAATCACGCCCATCGCCTCTTGCAGCAGGCGTTCGCCAAGAGCCGCGTGGAGCGCAAGCGATGCATCGATGTACTTGAGGTGCGTCGGTTCTTCGAGAATAAAGTTCAGCGGAGCCTTTTTGTTCAGCACCCGGGATTCCGGCACCGCCTCGCCAAATTCGTCCTCGACGCCCATGTTCGCTAGCACCGCGCGAGTTTCCAAAAGAGCCTCCGTCAAGGCCGGGCGCGCAAGCGCATTCTTTACACCCGTCGCGGTCACCACGAAGTCGGCATTCAACAAAAGTTCAACAACCGCCGTCGTATTTTCGCAATCGACAATGTCCACGGAATTCGATTCAAGCGATGGAATAAAGTTCGGCGACGAAACTTGACGAACTTGGGTGACCGTACTTACGGAACAACCACGGGATACTCCCTGCAGGGCAATACCCGCCCCGACTTTTCCACTTCCAAAGACCACCAATTTTTTGCCTTCGAAACCGGCAGGGCCTTCGGAATAGCCCAACTGTTCCAAAGCCCTAAAATATCCGTCCCCCGTTCCAAGAGTCGTCTCGATGCGTTTCACGATTCCCGAATCGGCAACATAAACAGGCAGTGGACACTTTTCAAAAAACTGCACGCCACTGCGCGTAAGTTCCACAAAGCCGTAATGCGGATGGCATGCGGAAAACTGCCCCGCGCAGTCCAAAATGATATCGATGAACTCATCGTTCGCCTCGGCTTCCAAAACGTCCTGAGGAGTGAGCACTTCGATTCCGTTTTCTTGCAAAAATTTCACGACACCTTCGTCGCAAGGCATGACAGCCCCGCCAGCCCCACCAGACGCGCGACCCACGTAAAGCTCCGCTCCGCCCGCAATCAGCGCACGGTATTCCGTAATGGTATTGCGGAAAATCGGCGTCGCCACCAAGACGCGCAATCCCAGGAAAGGCCGCGTGCAGGCCCATTCCGCCGAAAAAGCAGTCAAAGCCGGGTATTCTTCGGGACGGTAAGCGGAATTTACAATTTCATCAAAAATCATATTCCCAATATAGATAGAAAAATGCCCTTTTTCACTAAAAAAACGCAATTTTTGCCCTTTTCAGCCGTTGATATAATATACAACACATATATATGGGTTTTACACCTTTTTTTGCCCAAAAAAACTAATTCTATACTAGGGAAACTTTTCACAAAGGTAAAAGGATTATGGAAAAGAGAATTATTGCGGCAACCACCGCTATCGTCCTTGGCTGCTCTATGAGCATGGCCCAGGAAATCGCAACTTGGTCCGGCGACCGCAAGGCCGCTGTTTCTTTCACTTTCGATGACGGCGCCCCGAGCCAAGTTTCCGATGCGGGTCCAACATTCGATAAGTACGGCTACAAGGCAACATTCAACCTCGTAGTGAACTGGAACCCGGACTGGAACGGCTTCCAGAAAATGGCGGACAACGGTCACGAAATTGCAAGCCACAGCAATTCTCACGGGCAAAACATGAGCGGCGAAGAAGCCTCCTCCAAGAGCGGCATCGCAAGCCATATCAAACAGAAATACGGTATCATTACGGTGGCTTACCCCAACTGTAACGTTCCCAACGCAAGTGCCGTGACGCAGAACTACAT
>JAKSIL010000073.1 GCA_024398815.1 Fibrobacter sp. | reverse complement strand
ACTTATGGATTCCCTTTGGGTTCAATTAAGAAAACAAGTAACCATCACAAAAAAAATATGTAAAAAAAATATAAACCATGCTGTGTTTTTATTTTTCACATATTCCATGTTGTAGCCCACAAAAAAAAGCGAACTTCAAACAAGTCCGCTCATGTTCTTTGACACTCCATTCAAATAGTCATCAATAAATTTCTATTACGGAAATCCGGATAAACCGGGAAAAATATTGTCATCTCCTTTCAAACAGCTGCCATCCTCACCCTTGACCCACGTTCCTTCGTCGCAGATGTAAGCAGCCTCTGGATTCTCGCCGTCCCCGACGTCAATGCAGAAGTCGTTCATCGGGGCGTTACATTTCGGGAGTTCATCGTAGCTAGGGGCGGACACGCCAATTTGCGTCCACTCACCTTCAAGGCATACGAAAAACGCTTTTTCGTCAATGACCTGGGCAACACCATCGAACTTGTCGCAACTCGGCAAGTCAGCCTTTCCGTCAAAAATCTGCAAACCGTCCCAGGAGAAGGAATCATTTTTCCCGTCATCCGCAGCAGTCGAACTGCTGGAATCGTCAGAACAAGCGACAGCACCGAACACGGCAAGGCCGAGAGTCAAAGCCAAAAGATATTTCAAATGATTTTTCATTTCTTAGTTCCAAATTAATCTTTTAAAACAGGTTTATAATTTTACCGTTCATGCGAGATTTTTGATTTCATTGTTCAATGAAGTGGATGTTGGTTGTTGCCCACCTTTCAAGGAGATCTCAGTCGTACCCATACAATAATTCAATTATGACAAAAATAAACATATTTTCATCACCTTTCGAACAACCTCCGTCAACTCCCTTGACCCAGGTTCCTTCGTCACAGATGTAGGAATCATCTGTCTTCTCGCCTTCGCCGACACCAATGCAGAAATCGTTCATCGGGGCGTTACATTTCGGGAGTTCATCGTAGCTAGGGGCGGACACGCCAATTTGCGTCCACTCACCTTCAAGGCATACGAAAAACGCTTTTTCGTCAATGACCTGGGCAACACCATCGAACTTTTTACAGCTCGGCAAGTCAGCCTTTGCGTCAAAAACTTGCAAATCACTCCAGGAGAAGGAATCATTTTTCCCGTCATCCGCAGCAGCCGAACTGCTGGAATCGTCAGAACAAGCGACAGCACCGAACACTGCAGCCCCAAGCGCCAAAGTCAAAAGATATCTTGAAATTTTCATGACAACCCTCCATTTGAATTATCTACTTGTTAAAAAATATACAAAATTTCACAAACGTAGCTTTTTTCTTCACAAAAATCGTTTTGTTAGTTAAATTATTGATATGACGCACACTTTTTACAAAAAATTCTTCGTTAACGCGATATTTCTCGCCTTTTTGTGTGCGTGCAGCAATTCGTCGCCAGTTTCAACCGAAGATACCGAACAAGCGAACTTTTATTCCGTTCTCACCATCTACTCGCCCAACGGGCTTGGTGACTTGAGTTACAACGACAATATCTACAAGGGATTCCGCGAAGCCTTGAAAGCTCACGAAAATCTCGCCGTTGAAGCGTACACTCCAATTGACGAAGACGATGCAGAAAAAGTCATTGAACAATGGTTCGCCGAAAAAAGCAATCCGGCAGTCACAGATTTTGTCAAGAAACGCCTTCTCGTTTTGACCGACGCGTCGTTTGAAACGCTTCTAGAAAATCACAGCGGCTGGAGAAATTCCGACGGCAACGAAATCCTGTGGCTCGATAGCCGCAACCTCGATTCCCTGAACGTGTACAGTCGCTACATTCCTCTCTATGGCGCAAGCCATTTGGCAGGGCAAGTCATTCACGAGTTTGGCGTAAAAAAAGCAGCCTGCGTCCTCGCCAATCCTGAGCTTGAGCCGCTAGAACAATCGCTCGAAGGATTCAGGGACGGATTCAAAGAATCCGGCGGAACGTTTGACGCAAATGACGTTTATTACCTGGCGACAAGCGCAAGTGCGGGCTTCAATATGGCCGACAGCCTTTACCGTCTTTCGTACAAACTGGATTCCATAGGGTATCGTTTTGTATTCCCCGTGGCGGGCGGTTCCAGCGCCGGGATTCTGCGTTACACCCGTGAATTTGCCGACAGCAATACGTTCTACACCTGCGGCATGGATTCCGACCAACAGACATATTCAAAACGAGTCGCATTCTCCGTGATAAAGCGCATGGATACTGTAGTCAAGGATTTCGTGAATCAATGGATGGCGGATTCGACACTTGAATTGACGAAAACTTACGGGCTATTGGACGGCTACGCAGACATCGTCATCGCCGATGCGTTCAAGGATGCCGAAAGCAAATACGCAAAGCAGCGCGAAATCGCCGCAAAAGCAGAAGAAAACTACTTGAAGAAAACAGGACGGAGATGAAAATGAGAAGAATTCTATTTCTGTCCTGCTTTTTACTTTTGACGAGCCTCTTCTGCACGGCTTGTTCCGAGGATTCGTCAACGGGCAAGTCGGGCAGCGAAACAATTCCTTTGAAAAAAGTCAAAGTGGCGATGATCCTCCCCCGCGACGAAGTCAACGCCAAACGGTACGACAGGCTCGTAAACTGGTTCGACGAGAATTTGTCCAAGACACGTCAAGTTATGCAAACGCTTGTAGATTCCGCATTCGCCTTTGAATACGAATGGTACGACGAAAATACGGTAAACATCGATAGCGTCTCGAGGGCGCTCGCCAAGCGGGAAGACATTTTCGCCATCGTCGGACCAAGGAAATCAAGCAATGTCGATATTGCGGCAAGTAACTGCGCCCGCACAGGCAAGACACTCTTTGCGCCAACGGCGACTTCTGCAGAAATCATCCGCAAGTACGCCCACAAAAAATGGTTCTGGGCTCTTTCCGAAACGGACATCACCCAAAGCGAACTTCTCATTGCACAGGCGCAGGCGTATGGAGCAAAGAAAATTTCCCTGCTCTCTTCGGACGGAATCATCGGGAAAACGTTCGTGGACTGGTTCGCATTCCAGGCAAAAGAACTCGGTGTCGAAATCGGGAAAATTCACACCTACAACGGGGCAGAAAACCTGGAAACTACAGCAAAAGCAGCAATGGATGACGAGAGCGACATCGTCATCGTCGCCCCGGAAAAAAAGGAAGATGTCGAAGTCATTCTCCAGGCACGGCAAAAATCCCGGAACAAGCCCATTTTGCAGTTCTCCGATGTCGCTTTTGCTCCTGCCATACTCACCTATGAAGGCTCAGAAGGCATTGAGGGAACATCCATGTATGCCGACCCCGAATCCGGATTCCAAATTGCTTACGAAGTGCAGTTTGGCGAAGTTCCGGTCAACAGCGAAGCCCAGGTTTACGACGCCCTGTTGATTTTAGCCTTTGCCGAAACAGACATATTGAATGGAAACGCAAGCGATTTGGACGAAGCCATCACGCATGTGGTTGCCGATTCCGCAAAATCCGAATACATCGCCTGGGACTACGAGGGCATGAGCCGCGCCATGGCGGGCATCGCTTCGGGCGACTATTACAACATCCGCGGTGCAAGCGGGAAACTGAATTTCGACAGTGAAAACGGTTCCGTCGTCACGCAATCCATTTACTGCCACTGGATGATTTACGAAGGCAAATTCCTGCCGCTGGAATATATTTCCGCAACCGGCTCCAACAGGACTTCGGCGACACTCGCCAGCTGGAACTGGAACGCCACCAAGATGCAGAAGTTCAACGAAGGAGGGAAATTCACCTACCCCGAACACAAATCTAACTACGCACTTCTTGTCGCCGCTTCCAAAACCTGGGAGAATTACCGCCACCAAGCCGACATTCTGAACGTGTACCAAATCTTGAAATACCTCGGCTATGACGACGACCACATCGTTTTGATTATGGAAGACGACCTCGCCGAGAACCCACAAAATCCCCACATGGGCGAAGTCCGCCGACACGACGGGCAAAACCTGTACGTCGACGTGAACGTGGATTACAAGCTTAAGGATTTGGAAAGCGGAGACATCGTGAAAATTTTAATGGGGCAAAAAAGTTCAAGGTTGAAGCACGTGATTGATGCCGACTCAAGCACCGATGTTCTTGTCTACTGGAGCGGACACGGCGCCCCGAATTTCCTTGCATGGGGAGAGAAATCTGCTTTTACGTACAACCAAATGGAGACAGCCCTCAAGGAACTTCACGAAAGCGCCAAGTACCGCAAAATGCTCTGGCTTATTGAAGCCTGCTTCAGCGCAAGCGTCTGTGCTGCCGCCGAAGACAGCGAAATTCCAGGCGTCATGTGCATCACCGCCGCCAACGAGAACGAGACCTCCAAGGCCGATGTTTATAACAACGACTACGGCATTTACATGACGAACCGCTTTACCGAGATTCTCACCGGGCTCCTCAGCGAAGTGGTCGCCAAGAAACAGGCTGGCGAAACTCCGGACATGCTGTTCAGCGACATCTACTATTATCTTTTCAAATACACGCTCGGTTCACACGTCACCGTGGTCAATGCGAATAATTTTGACAACCTCTACACCGCCGGCATACGCGAGTTCATCGTACCGATAAACTAAGTCCTTCCGAAATGGCGAAAAAAGCTAACTTTTACGCGTTAGGAGTATCGGAGACAATGTCTGACAAATTTTCGAACAATTTCAAAGAAGCCTTTTCTTGGACTTCTTCTTTTGAAAGCATCTTGTCAAAATCAATTTTTGAGATTTAATCAGCGCCGAGCAAGACAAAAAAGAGACGCTTTTCAGCATCTCTTTTTTAAATCCTTTCAGATTCCGAAAAATTTTCAGAGCCAAGCGGGCGAAGGCGCGAACAACGCTCTATCGCGCCGGCTATGGAAATCTTATCCCAATGTCACTTCAACCTTGTGAACACCGCTCGTGAAGATCGGGGCGATGTTGGAATCGATTTCCTTGCCATCGACGACCATCTTGGCGACACCCTTGCACACATGCTTCGGGTTCTTCACGGTGATTTCATAGGTAGCGCCACGGAACTTACGGGTAGCTTCGAAGCCAGCCCATGCGCTCGGGATGCAAGGATCCACAACGAGGCCCTTGTAGTTGGCGCGGATACCGATGATGAACTGCGTTGCAGCCTGGTAAGTCCAAGTGGAAGTACCGGAGAGCCATGCGTTACGGCCCATACCGAACTGCTTGTGTTCGTCACCGAGGATGTTCTGCGGATAGCAGTACGGTTCGGATTCGAACACGTCGAGGATGCCGTTCTTGGAAGCCGGGTTAATCTGGTTGTAATACTGGAAAGCATTGTCGCCACGGCCGAGAATCGTTTCGGCAATCATCACCCACGGGTTCGTGTGGAGGAAGATACCGCCGTTTTCCTTGGCTCCAGGAGGATAGGTGGAAATACCACCCACAGCCGGTTCAAAGCCACGGTAACCCGGAGTAGAGCTCTTCACGCCGTACTGAGTGTTGAGGAGCTTGTTCAGGCTGTCCATGCCCTGCTTGGCGCGGTCGCCGAATGCGATACCGGCGATTACCGGCCAGGACTGGCCGTTACAGTAAATCTTGCCGTACTTGGCCTTGGAAACACCGTAGCCGTTGCCGTCCTTGTCGAACCAACGAGTCCACCACTTGCCGTCCCAAGCACTGTCGTTGAAGGCCTTCTTCACGTCTTCGTACCAGCCCTTGTACATTTCAACGGATTCCTTGTCGCCGAGGTTTTCGCAGATGTCCATCATTTCGAGCAAGGCCTTTGCATACAAAGCAGTGTTGAAAGTGGATTCTGCACCGAGCGGGAGGTTCATGCAGTCGTTCCAGTCGGCAAAGCCGAGGAGCGGAAGGTTGTGCTGACCGAGGTGTTCGCGAGAGAACTTCACGGAGCGCTTCAAGTGTTCGAGCACAGTGCCCTTCGGGCGGTCTGCGCGCTTCTTGCCGGCAACGTAGAACGGAATTTCTTCCTTGAGGAATTCCATCTTGCCGGTTTCCTTGAGGTAACTTGCAACAGTGAGAACAATCCAGAGATGGTCGTCACCGTACCAGTCGGCATACATCGGATTGCCCTTGGCATCCTTCACGCCGGCCTTTTCGCGGGAGTCACCGGCGTTGGCTTCGTTGCCATTGTCTTCGGCAAGGGCGAGCGGAGCGTACTGGTGCATAGCGTTACCTTCCGGACGCTGCACGGAGATAAGATTCTTGGTGAGTTCCAAGGCTTCTTCAGGCATGTGGCTCATGACGCCCATGAGGTCCTGAGTGGAGTCACGGTAACCGATACCGCGGCTGGTGCCGTAGCCCAACTGGTAGAGGGACAGGTAGCGGGACCAGTTCTTGGTGGTGTGGCACTGACGCGGGTTGTGCACGTTCACCATGGTGTTGAAGGAAGCGTCCGGAGTCTTCACCTGGATGGTGGAGAGGTAGTTCTTCCAGAAGTTTGCGAGTTCTTCGAAAGCCTTGTCGACGTTCTTCAAGTCGCGGTACTTCTTGATAGCCTTGGCAGCGACCTTGAGAGACTGTTCCTGACCGAGCTGAGTGCAGGTGCGGAAGGTCTTCTTGGCAGCGATCTTGCCACCGTGAATCATGAGAGCGGCAATGTTGTCGCCACGGTCGCATTCAGAATTGGAGAGTTCCTTGTTGGCAAGAGAAAGCGGAGCGATCCAGGAGCCCATTTCGTTCGCGCCGAGGAATACGCGGCGGTCGCCGTCGAAGCTCTTGACCGGGCAGTCGCAAGTCACATAGTTCACGGCGTAGTCGCGCTTCATGTAAGCGTACTGTTCGAGAACGACGTGGCCGTCCTTTTCCCAGTGGCCCTTGAGGGTCATGGTCTGCGGGACCCAGTCGGCGTTCGTGAGCTGCTTTTCGGCTTCGAAGTGGCTGAATTCATAAACCGGGATAACGTCCACTTCCTTGGCGGCACCACCGAGGTTCGTCACCTGGATGTCCTGGAGGAGAGTGTTGCTTCCGGTCGGAACGAAAATCGTCACCTGCGTGCGGAGGCCTTCACATTCAGCAATCCAGCGCATGTAGGAAAGACCCACGTGGCATTCCCACTTGTCCATCTTGGTAAGAGTAGGAACGACGAACGGAGAGAACACCTTGTAACCCTTGGCATCCTTGATGCGGATGTACACGGTGCTGGCCTTGAAGTCAGAGCAGGGCATCTGGGCGATGTACTTGGTAATACGGTTCAGGGCCGGGTCGCCCTTGCAAACGAGGGTACCACCGGTAGTATCCACGATACCGCCGAAGTTCAAAGTACCTACGTAGTTGCACCACTTGATCGGGGTTGCCGGGGTGGTAAGAACGTATTCTTTAGCAGCGTCGTCAAAGTAACCGTACTGGGCGGCAGTCTTTGCTGCAACCTTCACAGGCTTCTTGGCGGGAGCTTTCTTCACTTGTTTTGTAGCCATTTTATCTCCGTTATAGAGGGGTTGTGATTTAAAAATTACGAGGCGTGAATCACGAATTATGAGACTTTTGACGGTTCAAATTTCGTCCACACCGTTTTTTCGTTCAAAATTTAAAAATAAAAAAGCAACGTGGAAGTATTCTTGCGCACGTTACCTTTGGAAAATCGCCTTACTTTTCAGTTGTCTCCGAGCCTTCCGGTTTCTGGTTGAAGTTTTCGAACGGGCGGTTACCGAAGTTGATGTAGAAGTAGCCGTCCAGTTTCTTGTTGCGGATGGGGTCGCGCAGAATGCCGATGGCGGCACGCACGTACTTGAGTTCCACAAGAATGTGGTCGCGGCTCATGCAGTTGAGGAACGGGCCTTCGGGGTAAAGGGTCGGGCGCGGTTCTTCGGCAATCATCTTTTCCAGGTTCTCGATTTCCTGCACCAGGCGGCGTTCATGGGCTTCGAGGGCGCGAATCAGTTCCTTGTTGTCGGCACCGTAAAGGAACGCAAAGCCTAAAGTACGCGGGTCATCGTTAAAGCCGGTCAAGTGCTTCAGCACTTCCTTGCGCAAGAGTTCCTTCCCCTTGTCGGTGATGTTGAAGACCATGCGTTCCGGACGGTTTCCGTCGCGCTCTGCATGGCCGACAATACACTCGTTCTTTTCGAGTGTAATCAAACGGTTATAAATTGTAGATGTGCTGATTTTTGCCCAGCGATCCAGCTCGCGATCACGAATCTCGGTAATGATATCGTAACCACTGCGCTCATGTTCCAGAATAAGGCCGAGCAAAACAAGGTCGTAACGGTTCATTTAATACCTTCTATTCCACTAAAAAACGCCCAAAAAACAACTTTTGGACCTATTCCAATTTGGAATATAGACTTTTTTTGAGTTGTGGAACATATTTTTTCAAAAAAAAGCAAAAATTATGATTTTCCCCACAAATAAAGCCCTTTTTATGGATTTTATCGCCATTTTCGCTTGAACTACAGCGTTAAAAAAAAGGAACCTATTTCCTCGTTCATCCACAAACCAGTAAAAAATAAATACAAAAAAAAAGAGGGATTTCTCCACCACTCTTTCAAAATATTTTATTTTATATGTACAATTAATTCATCCGTAAAAAGCAAAAACTTCAACAATTTATACAAAAGACGGTAAAAATGGATTTTTTGAAAAATTTTCTCAGAAAGCTAGTAACTCACCAATACGCCAAGCTATTCTACACCTTCACAATAGCTTTCGCCCTCGCCTACCACGCCGTTTATCTTTGCGTCTTTTACGCTCTTGACGTAAAGCCGATGTACATCTTCAACATATTCAGCGTGCTGCTTTTTACAACGTTGCTCCTGATAACGAACAAACTAAAATCTTTCGTCTTGCCCATATCCATATTTTATGTTGAAGTGCTCACCCATCAGCTTTGGGCAGGATATTACCTGGGCGGGAACGCCTGTTTCCACTACCTGATTCTATTGTCGGGTATCGTTCCCATGCTCACTTTCGAATCGAGAATTGGGCTAGCCAGCATTTTCAGCCTGTTCACCATGGTTGTTTTCGCCTATCTCGAGACAATGGCCCCGAATCTGCAGGCCCAACAAGCAATTCCAGCAGGAGCCCTCTACACCATCCGCGCCACGAATATTTTTGTAGTCGTCCTCATCAACATCGGAACCCTGCTTTGCTACACGTACATGATATGGCACAAAAAATACAGCCTTGAAGCAAGCATCCAACAAAAAGAAATACAAGTGGCCCTCCAAAGCAAAAAACTGCTGGACTACCAGAACAAGATGATTATCAGCCTTGCGAACCTCGTCGAAAACCGCGACACCGATACCGGCGAACACATCCGTCGCACAAGCTCGTATGTCGAACTCATTTCGAGGGCTGCCATCAAGAACGGCCTGTACCCCGAAACCATCGACGAGACATTCGTCCAGCATATCGTCCGTGCAGCCCCGCTACACGACGTCGGAAAAATCCTCGTCTCCGACGACGTCCTGAAAAAGCCTTCCAGCCTTACCCCCGAAGAATTCGAAGAGATCAAAATACATACAAAGGAAGGCGGACGCATCGTCTCCGAGATTATCGGCGACAATGAAGACAAGGAGTTCGTACAAATCGCACACGACGTCGCAACGTACCACCACGAGCGCTGGGACGGCAAAGGATACCCGACAGGAATCAAAGGCGACGCAATCCCCATTTCTGCAAGAATCATGGCACTCGCCGACGTATTCGACGCGCTCATATCCCCCCGCTGCTACAAGAAGAACTTCACCAAGGAAAAAGCCTTGAGCATCATTGAAGAGGAATCCGGAACGCATTTCGACCCGACCCTCGCCGAACTCTTCGTCAAATTGCAAAAGAGCGCCTAGTCGCGACGACTTCGCAGAAAAATCAGCACCACCATTTTCGATTTTATAAAAAAAACACCGTCGCGTTTTACCGCGGCGGCGTTTTTAATTAAGCATAAAACTTAATTAGGCATTTTCGAGGCGCTTCTGAATCATGTCGATGATTTCAGAGAGTTCATTCGGAAGGTGTGCACCGAACTTCGGATAGTGATTTTCCTTAACGTCGGCGAGTT
>JAKSIL010000072.1 GCA_024398815.1 Fibrobacter sp. | reverse complement strand
TGTACGAACACAAGATCGTTGACGTTCTCGGTTCTAACGACAAGCTGTAATAGACATGAGGTGAGTGCAGCACACATGCACGCACTTTCGCAAAAAGCCCTTGGTTAACACCCGAGGGCTTTTTACTTACAGATATTTGCTAATTTATCCATACCAAGAGTGCTTTCATTTGACGAAACTCTCAGTAACGCCCCTCATAATTCATAATTCATAATTCATAATTATTCTATGCTCTGTCCCCATTGCGGCGCCGAACTTAAAGATGGCGCAAAATACTGCCCCCACTGCGGCAGCGACGAATCCACCGGCTGGGCCGATGGCGCCGAGTTCGCCGATGAAGAACTCCCCGACTACGATGAAATCGTGGAAAACGAGTTTGGCGACGACCCCAAAAGCCCGTACTACAAAAAGAAAAAAGCGACTCCGATGACGGTGGTCGCTGTGGTAATTGTGGTTGCCGCCTTTGTCGCGGCAATGGTTCTGTAGAATCTGCAGTTTTCTTTAGTCGAGGGATTTTTCAAGTTCGTTGATTGTATCCATGGCTTCTGCGAAGTCGTAGTCATCCAATTGATTCTTGAGCCTTTGCAGCAAGGACTCCTGTTTGCCTGCAAAGGCGATTTCGTCCAGATCGTCGAGGATTCGTTTGCACTGGGTGGCGGAGCAGGAATCCACGGCGGACTT
Organism: Fibrobacter sp.; assembly: GCA_024398815.1. Taxonomy (GTDB): domain Bacteria; phylum Fibrobacterota; class Fibrobacteria; order Fibrobacterales; family Fibrobacteraceae; genus Fibrobacter. The sequence continues at coordinate 9,270 of JAKSIL010000072.1, read as the reverse complement.
GAGCTCGCCCATCACTTGCTTGAGCTTTTCATTGGCCTTGGGGTCTTTTTTCTTTTGGATGGTCGTCGTCTGCTCGGTGGCAATGTTTGTTAAGGACAACGAAATATCGCCGGCCATTTCGCGCAAAGCTATTTCGAATTCGTTGTAGTTGTTTTCGTCGAATTTCTTTTGCGCCATGTCGTTTTCAACTTTTGCACCGAGGTTTTGCACATGGCTTGACCCGATGGTTCCGCAAAGTCCTTTTATGGTATGAACGATTCTTTGGGCGTCGCTGTATTTCATGGCATCAATAAGCTTGCGCAATTCGAAGTTGTTGCCGCCATAATCGCGTACAAATCCCTGAAGAATTTTGAGGAACAAGGTCTTGTTGTTGTTGGCGTGGTACAGTCCGACAGCCGCATCGAGATGACGGACCTTGTTGAACTGCATCAGGAAATCGTTGTCAGATTCATTCGCCTGCGAGGAGTTGACCGAGATGACGGTGCGAGTTTGAATCTGCGGGCCTTCGGCGACAATGGTCAGGTACTTTGCTAATTCTTCGTAAAGCAGCACCGGGTCGATGGGCTTCACGATGTACGAATTCATGCCGGCTTCGTAGCATTCTTCTTTGTCTTTTTGGAAGGCGCGCGCACTCATGGCAAGAATCGGCACGGACTTGAAGTATGGGTGTTCGTTGTCGCGGATTTTCTTTGTGGCTGTAAGACCGTCCATGATGGGCATCTGCAAGTCCATGAGTACGAGGTCGAACGAATTCACCTTGAGCATGTCCAGGGCTTCTTGACCGTTGTTCGCTATCATGGTCGAAAGACCGACGCTGTCAAGGAGTGAAACAGCAAGTTCTTGGTTCATCTGGTTGTCTTCGACGAGCAAAACCTTTGCAGGCTTGAAGTAAATCTTGCGCTTTTCTTTTTTTACTGCCTTCTGGTACGTTAGCGGTAATCCAAGGGCTTCTTGCATGGAACTCAAAATCTGGCTAATCTGCAAAGGCTTTGCAACGCAGCTGTTAAATCCAAGTTCATTTGCTTCGTTCTGTTCCACTTCTTCGAAGTGCAGCGGATGCATGAGAACCTTCGGTATGCTGAGCATACTTTCAGGAATTCCCCTGACAAAGTCGAAACCGGTTTCCAAGCCCATCTTGTAGTCGACAATGAACATGTCGTACGGCGGCTCACCCGCTTCTTCGTGCGACTGGATTAAGTCGAAAGCTTCGGCTGCGGAGCAGGCTTCTTCGACAACGCACTTGAGCTTTGTAAGGTTGTGGCGCAATACGGCCCTGACACTTGTGCAATCGTCGACCAGCAATATATTTTTGCCGGCGAAATCCTTGACCGATTTCCACTTGGGCTCGCCCGCCTGCACTGCAATTGGGAGTGTGAGTGTAAAGAAGAATCTAGAACCTTCGCCCGACTTGCTTTCGACCTGCATCTGGCCACCCATAAGTTCGACAAGGGACTTCGAAATCACGAGACCGAGGCCTGTACCGCCGTACTTGCGAGTCGTAGATCCATCCGCCTGCGTAAAGGCGTTGAACAGGCGCGACAGTTGTTCTTCGGTCATGCCGATGCCAGTATCCATGACACTGAACGCAAGCTTTACCGTGTTTTCGGAGCGTTCTTCAAGCTGCACGCGAATAGTGATGTTTCCTCTTTCGGTGAACTTAGTCGCATTGTTCACGAGATTCGTGAAAATCTGCGATAGGCGCAACGGGTCGCCCATCAAGATTTCAGGAATTTCCGGGTCGACATCTACAACGAGTTCTATGGGCTTGCCTGCAATTCGTACTTCGGCAAGGGAGATGACTTCGTTGATGGTATCTTGCAAATAGAGTTGTGTAACTTCGAGTTCCTGCTTCTTTGCTTCAATCTTCGAGAAATCGAGGATGTCGTTGATGATTCCCAGAAGCGATTTAGCCGCATGGCTGATTCTGTCAATGAACCCGCGCTGGCGATCGTTCAAGTCGCTTTCGGAGCAAAGATGCGCCATGCCGATAATGGCGTTCATCGGCGTACGGATTTCATGGCTCATGTTGGCGAGGAATTCGCTCTTTGCCTGCGTGGCGTGTTCGGCGATTTCTCGTGCGGCTACAACTTCGCTGATGTCAATCATCGAGAACATGTAGCCCACGATGGATTCTTCGACCTTCAAGGATACTGCTTCGCCACGGAACCAGATTTCGCTGTGCTTGTCGGGAGAATGGACCATGAACGAATCTTTCCAAGTCTCGTGGGTGTTGAACGATTTCTTGAGCGATTCGACGACATCTTCCGGGAGTCCGCAGTAGGCAAGATCGTCCAGCGAGAAACCGATGAGGGTTCGCCAGTCTTTGTTCAGGAAATCGGCCAACTGCTTAGACATATATTTAATATGGCGATTGCGGTCAAAGATAATCAAGAGCGAAGTGTCGGCAGAAAGCATGATCGTATCGAGGATGGTATCCTTCTGGATTCCACTCGTTTCATCGTTAATCATGAACATGTAACGAATGCTTCCATCATCTTCGACAAGCACCTGGAAGAAAATGTTCCACCAGAATTCTTCTCCGTCGGAGTTCCTGACTTTAATGAGAGTCTTGCGCTCGCTCGGATGGAGTTCTCCGCCCATGGCCACTCGATGGGCGAACTTCTTGAAGGCTTCCGACGGGAAGAACTTCCAAAGAATGTTCTCCTTCATGTCTTCGCCGTCGTTCAAAACGTCGCAGACCTTGGCGCTTGCATGCAATATTCCGAATGTATCGTCGGTTAGAATCAATGTGAAGTTCGGACTGTCGAGTAGAGTATCGAATAGTGTACTCGAACTTACGCTATCGTTCAAATCTTTTTCAATGAACCATTTGAATAGGATATGCGAAACAATGAGCGCTAAGAGCATTAGCAAAAGTACGGCGCCTATCACGAGCACCATTATGCCGAACAGGTCCTCTTTAAACTTTGCGACGACCTTGTTTTGCTGGACGATGTGAACTACATAGAACGGTGTCTTTTTCATGGGTGTCACCATGAATACGAAGCTCTGTCTATGGTTATTGGATTTTTCAAAACGAAGAACTTTTCCGTACTTGAGCGAATCGGCCTTGTAGTCTTCGGTAATCATCTGGAGCAAAGTGTAAAGGCTGTCCAGGTCGATTTTTCCAAGATTCGTTTCGTACGGGAAGTATGTAAAAATATTGTCGGAACTGTTATCCAGCATTATGGTGAGGCCGCCTTCTTGTCTGGCCACATCCCCTATTTTTTGGCGGATCTTCATAAGATCCATGTCCATTGCCAAGACGCCCTTGACCTGTTTGTCCTTTGTCCAGAGCGGATACGAGAACGTCAAAACGCCCTTCTTGGAATTCTTTTTGTAGTCGCCCGTGATGGCGAGACCGTTATTTCGAGCGGCTTCGAGGTACCATCCCTTTGTGCGGAATTCCGCTGACCCCTGGTCCAGGGCGTTTCCGTGGGCGCTGAAGTATTCTCCATCCGAAGAACCGTAAACGGCGTCGAAGACTTCGTCGTGACTCTGCAGAAACCTTGTCAGCTGCACGCGGATGCTCTGCTTGTTCAGTTGCTGGAATTTGGCGGGCAACTTTAAAAAATCTTCCTGGGCGTTGAGCAGGTAGTTTTCGCTAGCTTCTACTGTTTTTTTTAGGGAAGTTTCAGTACTGCTGTATGCAGTGGAAATCAAAGAGTTTCTTAAATAGAAGAAAAATACGCAGATGAGAGCGACGGTGACGAGCAGTACCGGTATCGTATAAACGAAGGAGATTCGCCAGCTGAGTTTGCGGCGTTTTGCATTTGCTGGGCTGTGGGTCAATTCGCTTTATCCTTGAACTGTTCGTAGGCGCTCGGCAGCTGAGCTTCGATTTTCATGAAAGCATCGACCACGTCGGGGTCAAACTGCGTTCCTCTACCGTTATAGATTTCCTTGACGGCGACATCGTGCGGGAACGGCTCCTTGTAAGGTCTGCGCGTCACGAGAGCGTCGTAAACGTCGGCGACGGCCATCATTCTTGCTCCTACAGGAATCTCTTCACCCTTAAGATGGTTGGGGTATCCTTCCCCGTCCCAGCGTTCGTGATGCCCGAGAGCCATGTCTGCGGCAATGCGCACCATCGGATTGTCGTTGAGTTCCTTGGTGGCTTCGAGCAGAACGTCGTAACCCATTTGAGGATGGGCCTGCATGGTTTTTCGTTCGTCGTCGGTAAGCTTTCCGGGCTTGCGTAGAATCTCGTCAAGAATGCCGACCTTGCCGATATCGTGCAAGGGAGCCGCTGTGGCGTAGTAGTCGATGTACTCAGGTGACTTGATAAAATTCTTGAATTTCGGGTTGTCGCTTAAAAGCTCGGCGAGCATTTGCACAATAAACTGCGTGCGTTTAATGTGTTCGCCGGTTTCAGGGTCGCGGTATTCAGCGAGCGAGCCGAGACTCGTGAGCATGACCTTCATGGTTTTGCGCAAGTCGGCGGTTCTTTCGGCCACCATTTCGTTGAGATGGTCGCGCTGGCGCTTGTATTCAAGCTGATTCTTTACGCGCAAAAGCACAAGTTGCGGAGTGAATGGCTTTGCGATATAGTCGACGGCACCCAGGTCCAGACCGAGCTGTTCGCTTTGACTATCGGACTTTGCCGTAAGGAAAAATACGGGAACATCTTTAAGGGAATCTATCTTGCGAAGCTGGCGCATGGTCTCGTAGCCGTCCATTTCTGGCATCATCACGTCGAGCAGGATGATATCAGGCTTGATTTTCTGGGCCAAAAAAAGCGCTTTTTTACCATTCAGGGCGACAAATACATCAAATTCTGTCGAAAGCACACCTTCCAATACTTCAATATTGGTTTTAGTGTCATCAACAACTAAAATCTTAGCACGGTTCTGTTCCATATAATCATAATATAGGTGCTTTTTTATAAAAAGAAGGCCATAGGACAATGTATTTTATTCCAATGTGGAATATATTGTAAGTTTTTTTATTTCAAAGACTTACAATGGTATAAATTGGCATGTTTTTATAACGTTTTTTGATTGTCTTTGGATGTTTAGAGCGATTTAGTGGCGCTTTTTGGATTAAAAAACAACAGAAAAACGCTGATTTTACAGACTTTACCCCCATTTTTGTTTTATATTAGTGAATAATTATGGGGTTTTTGATGAGTAAGAGCTGCTTTTTGTATGGACTCGCGTTTTTGGCGGGTACAGTTTCTTGTTTTGCGCAGGCTTCGCTCGAAAGTGACCTGAACAGCATTAAGTTCAATTCGCATCTTAACAACCTTTACGAGGACTTGACCCTACCCGCCAAGGGGGCCTCGGGTTCTACCATTACCTGGAAGAGCAGCGACCCCAGCTACATGACGGACGCCGGGCACATCGTAGCCAAGGATATCGGCGCGGCCCATCATGTCACTTTGACGGCTACGGCGACATCTGGTGGACAGAGCAGCAGCAAAAAATTCGATATATATATACACGAGCACGAACCGTACACCAATTATCTCTTCGCCTACTTCCCCGCCAACAACAACGAAAACATCTACTACGCCCTGAGTCGCGACGGGTACAATTTTACGCCCATGAACGGAGGAAACCGCGTGATTGCCGCCGACTCCGTGAGCATCAAGAAGGGGCTTCGCGACCCGCACGTGCTGCGCGCTCCCGACGGCTGGTTCTACATGGTGCATACCGACATGAAGAGCGCCGAGGGCTGGTCGAGCAACCGCGGCATGGTGTTGATGAAGTCGAAGGACCTGATTAACTGGAAACATGCGACGATTCACTTCCCGGACCGCTACAAAGGCAAGAACTTTGCGAACGTGACCCGTGTGTGGGCCCCGGAAACCGTCTGGGACTACGGTTATAAAAATACGGACGGCAGCACGGGCCGCATCATGGTGTACTTCTCGCTCCTCACCGACGATGGCACGATTACCTACGACAAGGTTTATTACCAGTACGCCAACGACGACTTTACCGACCTTCTGGGCGACCCGATATACTTCTTTGACCGTGGTTCGGCGACCATCGACATGGATATCGTCTATAACCCGAACGACAGCCTTTACCACGCGTTCTTCAAGAACGAAGGCCAGGGCGGAATCTGCAAGGTGACGGCAAAGACTTTGACCGCTCCCGCCGGCAAGGAAGGCTCGCAATGGAGCAAGCCGAGCGGAACCTTGCAACAGACTACCGAAGCCGTGGAAGGCGCAGGCGTATTCAAGTTAATCAACAAGGATTCGTGGATTCTGATGTACGACTGCTACAACAACGGTCATTACCAGTTTACCTCCAGCCCCGATTTGTCCACATTCAAATTCGTGCAGAATACCGAAATGAAGGGCGCATTCACGCCGCGCCACGGTACGGTGCTCCCGATTACCGCCGAAGAGACTGCGGCTTTGATGAAAGCCTTCCCCACAGCCGATTTCGAGCCGTTCGTCGCAAAGTACGATACCATTTCTAATGCTGGCGGAAAAGTGACCGTTAGCGCCTGCCCGCATGTGGACGTGGTCCCCTATGTGAAAATCGGTGACGGCGGCTGGGAGGAATCGACAGACTTGAATGTTAAAGTTGGCGAAACTGTGCAGTTTGGCCCGCATCCCTGGGACGGCAAGGACTGGAAATGGGCTGGCCCCGATGACTTCAGTGCGACGACCCGCGAAGTCACATTGAAGAATCTCGACGGAACCAAGAGCGGATACTATACCGTGAGTTACATTTATTCCCCGGGCTGCGAAACCAAGGTGAAGTACAAACTCGTGGTCGACGATCCGAGTCATCCGTTTGTGGAGCCGGTCGTTGAAGACACTACGGAAGAACAACCGGGTGGTCCGCAACAGAGCGACGATGGAAAGGATTCTGGTGAAATTCATCCGGGCGATTCCAGCACATCTATAAATGGAGTCGAGACGTTCGCAGGGGGCCGCCTTGAATTTGGCGGTAAGCGCGTTCAAGTGCTGTACTACTCCGTCGGTGGCATGCTAATGCAAGGAAAACCAACCGCAGCCGGAGTTTACATCCGCAAGGAATATTTGAATAACGGGCTTGCGAAAGTTACGAGAATTCGAGTGCAGTAATTTGAAAAAGTCCGCTGAAAAAGTTTAAAAAAAGTATGCGATAAAATGTTTAAAAAGTCCTCAAAAGAGGGCTTTTTTTTTGTTAAAAAAGGACTTTCTGTATTAAATGAATAATTCTTTATTTTTAAAGAATAAACTTTGATTTTATGTTTAAATCGTTAAAAATACCGAATTATTTTTGTGTTTTTTTGAGGGGAATTTGTGGTCGAAATCGCGGGTCAAGTGCGTTAGAACCTAGAATCAAGCGTGTCAGAACCTAGGGTCAGGTGCGTTAAAATCGCGGGTCAAGCGCGCGGGTCAATTTGATGTACGCATTGATCGGGTCGGCGTAATTCCAAATGCCGCCAAGGCACGCTACGCCGTTGATTGCTTCTGCGAAAGGCAGTTTTTTGAGGTCCGCTAGAGTTTCTGGATCGACGCCGCCCCATGCGATGATGCTCGGGAGCTTTTGCGACGAACTCGGCGCTGTCTTTTGTTCCGCTTGATTTTGTTCGGCTTGGGGCTGCGTAAATGTCGCGCCGTTGTCCGCCGCAAATTCCGCGCCGGTAAGCGTTTTCACAGGTTCCATCGCAGAAAGCGGCTGGAACATCGGCCCGAGCAAAGCTCCACTCACCCACTCGGGCAAAGCCGCCGCCTCGTCCAAGGATTTGCAAATGGCGACGCAGTTCACGCGTTTCCATGATTCCGGTACATCGCCCATGAATACGCGCGCCTCGCATACACAACCGCGCACGTCCAATTGCTCCGCAGCATCGGGATTCCCGCGAACCCAGATGCGGTCGCGGAATTCCATCGGCAGGCTCATGAGCCAACGCTCGTATTCGTCGGTCGAGGCGGGCGGATGGTTGCCGAAGCCTTCAAGAGTCGCTGGGCGCACACGACTGCGCTTGTCGAGAATCAAGCGGGTCAAGCCGCGTTTGAACATCTCTTCGATGTCGTCGTATTCGCCCGCAAAATCGTCGGGGCATGTCACAAGCCATAAACGCATGGTTCAAATATAGTCTATGAAGGCTTACATTGTCATTTTTACCCCCTAAATTGGAATTATTTTGTTTTTAGGGGGTGCTTTTTCGAATTTTGAGCTTTTCACGCTTATTTTTCAAGAATTTTGAGCGCTTTTTCTATCAGCGCTGGCGAAAGTTTGAACACGTCGCTAAGAGTCTCGACGCGAGCGGATTCCTCGATGCGCTCCATGCGGGAGCCGTTCTTGTCGCGGGTCACGAGATTCCCTTTCTGGTAGTAATACTGGATTCCGCGTTCGCGGTCCAGGCGGTTCAGCACCGGGTACGTCATCATTTCGCGGTAAAAACTCTCGCTCCAGTGCTGTTTGAACTCCTCGACGGAAACGCCCTCCACAGGATACTCGAAGCGCAGTTTCATCGGTCCCCCTGCCCCGCCGGTCCACAGTTCCATGGAGTCAAGGGTGGGGCGCTTCAGTTGCACGCAGTTGGGCGTTAGCGGAAAGAAGGCAACGCCCGCGCCGAACGGGACAGGTTCCGGCATAGGAAGCGGGTCAAAAATCAGGTAACCCGGGTCAAAAAGGTACGAGGTTCTGGCAGATCCAAAGCTATTGACGGAGATTGCAGAACCGCCGCAGGAGATTGCAGAACCGCCGCGGACGTCGTCAAGGGAATCGTCAAAGGAGACATCCGGCAGAATCAAGGCGCAATGGATGTTGCGCTCCTTGCGCTTGTGGCCCATCACCAGACGCGGTTTAAGTCCCATGTCAGTAAGCGCCAGGAACAAATGCCAGGTCATGCTGAAGCAGGTCCCCCCGCCCATCCAACTGTCTACATCGTTCTGAAAACTGTCGTCCAGGTTGCGGGCTCCCGTGGCGCTTCCCGTCTGCTCCAGGCGAATGATTTTCGTGAGGTTCTCGTAGGTCACCTTCGAAAGGCTGTCGCACAGGTCCAGAATTTTTTGCCACAAAGTCGCGTCCATGTCGCCAAATATAGTTTTTTGAGCCCCGCCCCCAAATTGTAAAGTTTTCTTTTCACTTTTTCTTTCAAAACCAAAACTGCGCAGACGCCCCCAAAAATCGCACTTTTTTCAAAAACACCCCGCCTTTTCCCCCTCAATCTTTATATTTTTCTGCATGGATTTTTGCCCCTTTGTAGTGCGCCACACTATAAAGGGAGTATATGATCAGAATTTTTAATGTAAACTCAAAAAATGGAGACACACATGGCAAAAAAGATGATTGCGTGTGATGGTAACGAAGCTAC
>JAKSIL010000071.1 GCA_024398815.1 Fibrobacter sp. | reverse complement strand
CGAGGAATCCCTTGTCGATGTAGTCCTGCATAATCCGCAGAATATCGGGAATGTCTTCCATGCTCGCGGGCCTAATACTGGAGTACTGGTTCGCGTACACCATGGTGCCATCGCCCCGTGCGCTGAAGACTTCTTGCAAGAGGCTTCCCTGGAATTCACCGGAAAGCAAATGCACGCGGTTCGCACCCGCCTTGCAGGCGTTGATGGCGTTCATCAGGTAGTCCATCTGTGCAAATCCGAGAGTGTCGGAATTCAATTCCAGAAGTTCCTTCGCCTGGTCCACGTCCATGGCCGAAATGAGCCCGTTGTCCGTCGGTTCCAGGTACTTGGTGTTCTTGCCCGTCACAAGGCCACCGAGCTTGATACCGTCCTGGTTACCGATGAAGAAAAGCTTGCCAACCTTCAAGTACTTGCAAAGTTCAGTCGCAAGTTCCGTAGAGCTGATATTGTAGGCATGCCCAATCTTGTTCCAACCAATCGGCGCAATGATAGGCACGAACTTCTCGTTCATCAACTGTTCCAGGAGATCCCGCTGGATGCGTTCAATCTTGCCGGTCCGCATGTAGTCCACGCCGTTAATCACGCCGAGACTCCGCGCCAAGACCCAGTTGCCCTGGATGCCGGAAAGTCCGCTCGCGGTAAGGTGGCTCATGATGCGCTGGGCAACACCCAAAGACGCCTGCTCGATGAGGGGCAGGGCTTCTTCGCTCGTAAGCCGAATGCCGCTGTGGAACTTGGATTCGATTTCCCAAGCCTTCAACTGGGCGTCGATACTCTTGCGCGTCCCAGGCACAATGATGATGCGGATACCCGCCTTGTGCAGGAGGGCGATGTCGCGCATCAACACCGGAAACAGAGGGTGGTCCATGAGGCTGTCGTCAATCTTCAAGACGAACAGTTGGCCCTTGAACCGGTCCATGTAACCGAACACTTCCCGGATGAATCCGGCGACTTCGAAGTGCTGAGAATAAAAATCGGACGCAGAGTTGTTCATGCTAGGGAATATAGAAAAAAGAGGAACTACTTTTTCTTGGCTGCGGGCTTGGCGGCTTCCTTAGCGGGCTTTGTAGCTTCGGCCTTCGGAGCTGCGGGTTCAGCCTTGGGTTCTGCAGCGGGGGCTGCTTCCGGGGCAGCGGCAGGTTCGGCGGCAGGCTGGGCAGCGGCGGAATCGGCAGGAACCGCGGCAGCGGCACTGTCGGCCACCGGATTTTCAGCAAACACCTTCAAAAGTTCAACTTCGAACACCAGGAGGGCATTGGCCGGAATCATCGGCGGAACGCCCTCGGCACCATAAGCCAAGGCGCTCGGAATCCAGGCCTTCACCTTCATGCCTTCCTTCATCACGAGGAGCAAATCCTGCCACCCTTCGATAACGGCGCTCACGGGGAAGTCCAGCGGTTCGCCGCGCTTTACGCTGTTGTCGAATTCCGTGCCGTCCAAGAGGGCGCCCACATAATGGACCTTCACCTTGTCGGCGGCCTTGGGCGAAATCCCGGTACCTTCCTTAATCACCTTGTACTGCACGCCCTTCGGAGTCGTCTTTACCGTGGAATCCTGGATGTTCTTGGCCAGGAATTCCACCTGTTCGGTGACAGCCTTCTTCGCGGCAGCGGCTTCGTCGGCCTCTTTCTTCTTCTGCATCAAAAGCAGCAAGTCCTGCAAGGCGGTTTCGCTTGCGGAATCGCTCATGAGCACCTTGCGGCTGGTATCGATTTCGTCCTGGATGGCCATCATGAGCACATCCATCTTGAGAGGCACGTTCACATTGGCAATGGCCTTGCCCAAATCCATACCGAGGGCATAGCTGTAGCGGTCGACGGCGCTGTCAAGGGAGACCTTGGGTTCCTGGACGGCAGGGGCCGGAGCGGGAGCAGGGTCTGTCACAGGGGCCGCGTTCTTGTTTCCTCCGCAGGCAAGCAGGGTCCCGCAGGCAGCAACAGCCAAGGAAAAGCTAATTTTGTTCATTCTCATTCTCCACTATATGAAAAATTGCGTGATATCTACCACATCACAAGATAGGATATTTTTTCGGGGAACAAGTAGAGAACACTTTTTGTTGGGCGGATTTCGAGCCGTTTTTCAAAAAAAAGTGATTATTTTCATACAAAAATGGCGCTATTTAAGCAAAAACACCAAATTTTCAAAGATTTCGCCAGTTTGTGAACCAATTCACAAGAATTTGCCGATTGACTCCACCCCTTCTTTTTCGGTAAAAATATTTCTATTTTTTTACTTAGAGTGTTTAAGAGGTTTTATATGGTTAACAACTTTAAGCATATGATAGAATCCGCATCGCTCCGCAAACAGACTTTTGACTATTCCGTCAAGAACCTGAAAAATGATTTGGAGCAAGACATCCGCAAGGAGTCTATTGTCTGCAACACGAAGACAGACAACAAGTTAGTCCAAGCAGGCTTCTCCAGGACCGGTTGGTTGCGTGGCTCGCTCTCCTATCCGTGGATTCTGGTCTGCATCGTTATCCCGGCCGTACTTGACGTGCTCATGTAGCCAAACGAAAAAGTTTAAACAATGCAAAGAGCTCTCCCTTTAGGGAGAGTTTTTTTATTTCTATCTTTACCCGCACAAAAGGCACCAACAACCGCGCTTTTATTTTTTAAGGCGAAAACGGCGCAAAAACGGAGATTTTATGGCAGCAATCATCCTGGACGGCAAGGCCCTTGCCAAGACTACCGAAGAAGAACTCAGTGCACGCGTGGCAAAGCTCAAGGAAGCCACCGGCAAGACCCCGATTCTTGCGACAATCCTCGTCGGCGACGATCCGGCCAGCGCCACCTACGTGAAGATGAAAGGCAACGCCTGCGCCCGTATCGGCATGGAGAGCATCCGCGTGGTGATGGATAAGAACATCACGACCGAAGAACTCCTGAACAAAATCCAGGAACTGAACGACAACCCGGACGTGCACGGCATCCTCTTGCAGCACCCGGTTCCGCGCCACATCGACGAACGCGCCGCCTTCGAAGCAATCGACGCCCGCAAGGACGTGGACGGCGTGACCTGCCTCGGATTCGGCCGCATGGCCATGGGCGAAAAGGCCTACGGCTGCGCAACGCCCGCCGGCATCATGCGCCTGTTGAAGGCCTACAACATTCCCCTTGCAGGGAAGCACGCCGTAGTCGTCGGCCGCAGCGCCATTCTCGGAAAGCCGATGGCCCAGATGCTCTTGAACGCCGACTGCACCGTGACCATCTGCCACAGCAAAACCGAAAACCTCCCCGAATTCGTGAAGCAGGCTGACATCCTCGTGGGTGCCGTCGGCAAGCCGGAATTCATCAAGAAGGAATGGATCAAGAAAGGCGCCGTCGTCGTGGACGCCGGTTACCATCCGGGCGGAGTCGGTGACATCGAAAAGGGTCTCGACGATATCGCGAGCGCCTACACGCCGGTTCCGGGCGGTGTCGGCCCCATGACCATCAACACGCTCATCTACCAGAGCGTTGAAAGCGGCGAGACCTTCATCAAGTAAACGCGCGGCGACAAAACTTTATCGAAAAAAATAGATTTGATTCAAGTTCAGAACATTTGCAAATCCTTTGGCATGCAGGTCCTCTTGGACAATGCCAGTTTTATGGTGGGCGCCCACGAACGCGTCGGGCTTGTAGGCCGCAACGGCTGCGGAAAATCTACGCTCTTCAAGATGATTCTCGGCGAGGAATGCATTGACGGCGGCGTCATCGACATCCCGAAAAAATACACCATCGGTTACCTGCAGCAGCACATCAACTTTACGCACGCCACGGTCCACGAAGAGGCCTGCAGCGTGCTCAAGGAAAACGAGGACGGCTGGATAGAGGAACACAAGGTGGAGGCCATTCTTTTTGGTCTCGGCTTTGACGAAGAAAGCATGCACAAGAGCCCGATGCTCCTTTCGGGCGGTTTCCAGATTCGATTGAATTTGGCGAAAGTTTTGGCGAGCGAACCCGACATGCTATTGCTTGACGAACCGACCAACTACCTGGACATCGTCTCCATGCGATGGCTCAGCCGCTTTTTGCGCAGTTGGAAGGGCGAAGTGCTTTTGATTACGCACGACCACCATTTCATGGACGAAGTCTGCACGCACACGATTGGCATTCACCGCCACAAGATTCGCAAGGTAAAGGGTTCGGTGGAAAAGCTTCGCGAGACAATCGCCGAAGAAGAGGAAGTGGCGCAGCGCACCCAGGAAAACGAAGCCAAGAAAAAGGCACAGTTGGAACAAGTCATCGAACGCTTCCGCTACAAGGCAGCAAAAGCCGCCATGGTGCAGTCCAAAATCAAGGCCGCGGCAAAACTCGCCAATGGCGAACGTCTAAGCCACGAGCGCAACCTGGAATTCAGTTTCACCGAAGCCGAATTCCCCGGCAAGCGCATGCTGCAGATTCACGGGCTCCACTTTGCCTACGGCGACGGGCCGGAACTCATCACCGACCTCGAAATGGAAATTTTCAAAGGCGACCGCATCGCAATCATCGGCCCGAACGGACGCGGAAAAACGACGCTCTTGAATTTGATTGCCAAGGAACTTACGCCCACCGCAGGCGAAATCTGCCACAATCCGAACCTGCAAATCAACTATTTTGGACAAACTAACATCAATAGGCTGAACCTCGAAAATTCCGTCGAGGAAGAAATCGCGACGGCTATCGAGGAAGTCGCCCAGAAGAGCCGCGCCCGCGGCCTTGCAGGCCTCATGATGTTCAGCGGCGACAACGCCCTCAAAAAAGTGAAAGTCTTAAGCGGTGGCGAACGCAGCCGTGTGCTGCTCGGGAAAATCCTCGCAAGCAAATGCAACATGCTTCTGCTCGACGAACCCACGAACCATCTCGACATGGAAAGCATCGAAAGCCTTATCGACGCTCTGGAAGACTACGAAGGCACAGCCCTCGTGGTGACCCATGACGAAGAACTGCTGCACGCCTTCGCAAACCGCCTCGTGGTATTCGACGGCGGAAAGTGCCGCGTATTCGAAGGCAGCTACGCCGACTTCCTCGAAAAGGTGGGCTGGGCGAGCGAAAAGAAGCCTGGCGGAACGGAATCTTCAAATATCAAGGTTTCGAACATCGACGTGCAAACCGACAAAGGCGCACCGCAAAATGCCGCGGATAACGCCCCGTCGGCAGCAGGTGCCGCCCCGCGCGGCAAGGAAGACCGCAAGGCTCGCGCAGACTACATCGCCGAACGCAGTAAAGTCATCAAGCCGCTCGAAAAGGCCATCGCGAAAATCGAAGAAGACATCGCCAAGTTCGAAGAACAATCCGCAGAACTTGAAGCAAAACTCGTCGCCGCCTCCGAATCGGGAGACGGAGCCGCCATCACTTCCATCGCGAAGGACATGGACGACGTCAAGAAGAAAATCGACGACCTTTATACGCAATACGAAGTGAAAAGTGCGGAACTGGACGCCGCCAAGGACAAATACCCGATATAAGACCGCTCGCTCATTAACTGAAAAAATTGTACCACATTGCGTCACCCTGGAGCGAAGCGACGGGGTCCATACACCTTGTGGATCCCCACCTAAAGGTGGCCATGCGCACTAGGCAATAAATTGCCAAGTGCTGTCCGCCCTCCCTCACCTCTGTTCGGTCGAGGATGACGTGCTGCTGACCGGCGACCCGTCATCTCAATGGCGATATTTTCATACAAATTATTGCAACACTTTGCTGCGTTTGATGCCCAAGGTGAAAGTTTCATCCTTGCGGCCCACACGTTCGCTGCCGTCGTAAACCTTCCAATCCGTCTTCGAAATATAGGCACCCGTCCCGACGAGCCTGCGCTTGTCGCTACGGCCGTCCCATGCGATAAATACCTTTCCCGGATTCCTCGTGCAATCACCGTTAAACATCGCATCCGTGCACTTGACAACTCCAGAAGCAGAATTTATGAACTGCCCCAGATTCGAGAAATAATCAATTCGCCAGACAATCCGGACCGAATCCAAAGTCGTAGATTTCGCCGTCAATCCCAACTCCTGCAAATCATAGCCTAAAAGGTAGCCAGGCAAACCGATTTGCTGCTCTATGTCGCGAACAGACCACTCCATAGGCACGACCATGGGCCGAATCGGCTCCACTGTCGGGTCTTCGGGAAGACCGATGACAGCGTAATTGACCGCATCGGCCTGCAAACGCTGGCCACCGATAATCTTGACCCACGGATTGTTGATGTGCGGCACGTTTCCTGCATTGTCCGGCAACACACCCGGAGCCAATCGCACGGAATCTCCGACAATCGGCAAAAGTCCTTCATTCGCAAAGAACGTTATGTCATAGCGGACGCCGTTCTGCACAGGAGCGATCGAACGGATGCTAAGGAACGAGGCCGAATCCACATTCTTTCGCCAAGCCCTGAATTCAAAAATATCCTCGAGCTTCAAGTCGCCGATTTTTGTCCCTTCGCTCAAGATCAGCGTCAAAATGCTCACTTCGTCGGTCTTGGGAGTAATGATGGCGCTCTGCACGATGGCACCGATTTTTTCTTCGATCACGCCCGACATGGCCAAAGGAATCGAATCTCCCTTTTCATCGTCCCAATAAGTGTAATGGTACTTCAGCGAGCCCTGATAGACGCCTTCTTCGTTGCCCGTAAACACGGACGGGAGTAGACTATCGCCGTCCACCACAATCTCGGATCCGTTGCGAATCAAAGTGCGCACGTTTTCAGTGCCATAGTAATTGTGCCACGAAGAATCACCGAACGACCACGAAAGCGTATCGGGAACCTCGTCATCGAACACTTCACTAAAGGGAATCACGAGACTGTCGGCAATGCCGTCGCCATTGCGGTCGAACATCATCCCCTTGCTTGCGAACGGCACCGGAGGCTCCATCATATTGATATCGCCCCATACAAGTTCATTGTTCACCGCAACGCCGCCCACCGTAAACGAAGCACCGTTCAATTCGGTCATGCCCATCACATAGAATGTCGCGTAGCCTGTAGAATCCGTCTTCACCGAATTGATCACCTGATTGTTCATGTCGAGGAAGGTCAAGGAATCATTTGTACTTAATTGCAACTCCACAAGGCAATCGGTACAGACCATGTCGATATAGAGAACCGCCACACGCACCGGGTAAGCGACAAAAGCCATCAATGTATCGCTTGATGTTCCGTTCAGCGGCTCCATCAGCAAATTCAAGCCCTGCGGCGAGAAAATCTGTCCAGTGGAATCCGCAAAGGCGATGTCCGGCAGCGGATACTCCGGAACCTCGAACCACACTTCAGAATGCTGGCTCGGATCGTCGGCCAGGTAGAACTGCAAAACATACGAACCCGGCGGAAGCGCACGAGTACGCACGATGGCCGAAGTATCAATCACAAATCCAGCCATGTCGGCACTGATATTAATTCCGCCATAGTTCAAGCCCGGTTCGAGCGTCTTGCCGCTTTCAGGCAGATTCCCGCCAAAAAGCAGGAACATCGACGGAGCCGCAGTCGTATCTACGCGCCCCGTGCTCGTGATGTCGCAAGTCAAATTCTCTTCCGTCAAAATCTGCTGGATGCTGTATTCGATGAGTCCGTCGCCCTGGCTGAGCTCCACGGGGAAATACCTCTTTTCGGTCTGCAGGTTGATGGACGTGCGCATCTTGAAATTGGAACCGGTGGCATTGCGTTCCGAGAAGAAGATATGGAACGGATACTCCTTGCCTTCCTCAAGCCCCAAAGTATCCAGGTCCACCGCGCCTTCTTCGGGATTATGGCAGCCGCCGATATCCACCACTAAACGATTATCGATAAACACCCACACATCGTCATCGCCGCGGAACTCGAAGTACTGGCCGGGAATATACATGAACTGCGCCGAAATCTTCATCGAGAAGCTGTAATTGTGCGCGGGCTTCATATACTCCGATTGGTTTCTCTTCTTGTCGAACTTCGGATTCAATACGGTTCTCGCCTCGTCCAAGTATTCAAAATCATCTATCGGGAAAAATCCCGTGACGGTATCCCTCGAGAAATACGAATCCCTAGGAAGTCCCGTAGTATCCGTGATGACGCTGCTATCGCTCTTGCTGAAAAACGCGGTGTACGAACTTCCCGTAATGTCGGCAAGCCAGAAGCCGTCCTCGTCAAGCACCAAGTCAATGTCGCGGCAAGTCGCATTCGTGTATTCCTTGCCGGCGGCATCCTGCGCCACCACCTGCGGCACGAACCATTTGTCGATTTCACGGGCGGCCGTGCAAAGATACCATGGATAATCCAGGGAATCCGTACGAGCCGGGAGCCCATTTACAAGTTTATCCTGGACCATGCCCTTGGCAAGGCCACTACACGTTTTCAAGGTGTCCAGCGTTCCATTCTGCGTGTAGCCATACATTGCCGTATATTCGTTTCCGCTGTTGATGTTCCCAAAATCCACATCAATGCTGTTGTCGAAACCTTCGCCCGCCCAGTCCACGACCATCGCCGAAATCTTGAGCGTCGGGCATCGACCCAGCTGGCCCGGAAAATCCCATGAAAGCAGAGGCGCACTGCTCGAAACCGGATACGGACGCACCCAAACGGTATCGTGCGTCGCAAGCATCGAATCCAAGCGGATAAATTCACCCAACGGATCGCCGTACGCAACCGTCCCAGACATGGAATAGTAATCCATGCCAAAGGTCTGCTTGAAAGCGACACTCCAGTCGTCCACATGCTTGTAATAAGTCCCTTCGTACCAACCGCAAGTATCCTTGTTGCGGTCCATCGGAAGCGGCCCCATCTTTACCGTATCATCCAAGGCGGCGACAAACATCGACGGAGACTTGTCGTCCCACGGACTCAATAAACGCACCACCTTGCGTTCAGGCGGATAGTAAGCAAAATCCTTTACGCCCAGTTTCGTGCTGGTATAGAACCAAACCTCGTAAATGCCCGCCGGGAAAAGCGAAGACGCAAGCATGCGATCCTGATTTGCGAAGTACTTTGGAGAATTCCAGTCTGTATTGCGCTGCATTTGGAACCAGGCCTGCGTTGAGTTCCATTTCGCAGAAGAAACAAGCGTGTCGTCAAAATCCATGTACTGCCAATACATGAATCCATCTTCCTTGGCAAGAGGCGTAGGCTGGCCCATGATGTTGTTGTCGATGGTAATGTAGACAAGACTATCGCGATAGCTTGTATTCGAGCGCCACGGATGGTAAACGTGGAGCCTGCGCGTAGGGTCGAAACATTCGCCAGCAGAACCGATGGTGGCACTCGCGACAGGAGCATCCACGGTCCCGTCGACAAAAACAGTATCCTGCGACGCAAGAAGCGCCGAAAGATCGATAGTTTCATCCTTGCCGCCGGGCACGCTATACCAAGGAGCCATGTAACGCACAAAGTAAGCGCTTCCGGAAGCGTTCGCCGCCATCTTCGAAGGCGTTATGGAACCGTAGAACCACCCGCACTTCGAAGCATCGTCCGGACTGAAGCGCATCAAGATGGAATCCATGCCGAAAATCATCTGCGGCAAGACCTTGTTGCCCCATGGACTCTTGAACCATACGATTTTAGAACCCGGAGCCATGAACGACTTCGTGTAGGAACCGCTAGCCTCGGTATAGACCCAGAGCTCCGTTTCGGAACCGAAAAATTCGCCTATCTTAAATTCGCCGGCAGACCACGCCACGCAATTGTTGAAATTGTAATTGACGTCATCGGTATTCGGGCAAGCCTTGATGTTGAAAGTCATCCAGTCCTGGAAATCGGCTATAGTCTTGCCTTCCCAGATGTAGGTATACCACCCGTCGCCATCGCTCGACATGATAGTCTTGGAGGCTGCACCGAAACCCGGATTGTAATCACCGCCGGCACCGCCAAGAACATGCGGAAAATAATCGGCAGTAGTCGCATTGTCGCGAAACGGTGATTGGAAATGCAAAATAAGATCGGCATAGCAAACCGACATCCCAAAAAGCAAAAACAAAACACCCAGACACAAGCGTTTCACTTATGAAACTCCCTTTGTCGCAAACAATCCTTTAGAAAATAGATTTTAAAAACGAACAAAGGGCAAAAAAAAAGAAAAAAAATGCAAAAAAAGTCCCGCCGCGAGCAATACAAAAAAAAGCCCCCCTCGAGCATTGTCGCTCAAGGGGGGCGTGA
>JAKSIL010000070.1 GCA_024398815.1 Fibrobacter sp. | reverse complement strand
TTTTGGCTGCGGACTTTGCTAAAATCGGTTCATCGCCCAAACCTGCGAGGCAAGAACCAAGTTTGTAACCGTTCTTTGTATCTGCGGCATATGCTTTTGAAAACTCGCTGCTTGAACTTGTGCTCTGTTGGCTGGACGATGCGGGTTCGTCGCTAGATGATGTAGGCTGTGTGCCGGATGACGATGTGTCGTCGCCTTCCTTTTGCGAAGAACTTGACGAAATTTCTTCCAAGTCTTTGCTACATGAAGAAATGTCTTCTTGCGCCATGGTGTTTTCGGTTTCCGTGATTCCCGCCTCGCTCGGGGAATCGGAACAAGCCCAGAACAGGGTTGTGGATAAAGCGATTAGGAGTTTTGCCTTGTTCATGTTTATTTTCCTTTCCTTGAATCTGGTGTTATCTTGTCTGTAAGAGGGAATATTTGCAAGTTCATTTGGTAGACCTGGTCTATTTTTCGGCATTCGCTTGCGATGGATATAATCCTTTTGCGAAACATCTCGATTTCTCTAGTGATGCGCTCGTAGGTTAATTTGTCTATGCCCATGGTGATTCCGGAAAAGTTGCGTTCTTCTACGGAATCTTTGGAGATGGATTGCAGTGCGAGTTCCGTCATTTTCCTGTTCATCGTGCGGATGACAAGGGGAATGGTCTCCTTGGATCCTCTCACGACTTTTTCGGTCTGCTCGTAGGTCCCGTCGCTGTTTTTTTTGAGCAGGTTCGCCTTGACGAGGAATTGCAGGATGTCCTGGGTTTCGGCAGCCGTAACGCCGTGCCTTACTTTGGATGCAATTTCGCCATGCGTGGCACCCGGCATGAGGGGCGCGAGCTCGCGAATGATGGGACAGTCGGGAGTTTCGTAATAGCGGTATGCGTCCGCGTCGATGACGCGAATCTTGTTCATGTGCGCTTCGTGCTCAATTTCCTGGAGTGCGGCTTCTTTCTCGCTCTCGTTTTTTGCATTCCCGAATTTGACAAGCAAAGCGAAATAGGTGTAGTCAAATCCTTCAAGCCCCATGGCTCGTGCGGCCTTTGCGATTCCCGGTTTGCTGAGCGTTGTCTTCCCGTCGCTTACCAGTTTCAAGTATGCGGGCGACGCGAAACCTGCGAGGCTTGCAAATTTTCGCCACGTGAAATACGAGTTTCTCTTGCGCTCGGCATAGAAGTCTCGCATGTATTGGCGGTAATCCTGATATTCGGTGATTGGCTTCATACTTATAAAAATAAAACAAAATTGGCGATTTTGCAATAAAAAATGAACTTTTTGCAAAATTTTCTATTTAAAATTTAAATATGATACAATGGTGTTTCATATATGAAACACTGTTGTTATTTCGTCCATGGAATTGTTGTTTCCACATGGATTTTACCCCTGCTTTTTGGGTAATTTTATAAATGTAAGCGGCAATAATGCTTGCTACGGGGTAAAAAGAGGATGTTGTTATGGATAGCAAAGACGTAAAGGTCACGAGGCTGAGCCCTATCGTAGAGACAGTCTGGGGTATCGTTCTGGTTGGAGTGAGTTGCATGCTGGTCTTTGTCGGCTGCTAAACTTTAAACAGCGATTTTATAGGATTTTATGGCGTGATTCGCCTGGAAAAGTTGGTGCATGGTGGCTCGTCCCGTTTTTACGGGGCGGGCCTCATTTTTTAGGCGAAAATCCCCTTTTATAATTTTGTAAATTTTTCTAAATTTGGGCGCGTAAAAACAAGCTTTTTAGGAGATGTCATGAGCAAGGACTTGAAGGAACGCGCGCTTGAATACCACGCCATGGGTAAACCGGGTAAGATTGAAATCGTACCCACCAAGCCGCACAGTACGCAGACGGATTTGGGTTTGGCCTATACGCCGGGCGTTGCCGCTCCGTGTCTTGAAATTGAAAAGGACCAGAACCTTGCTTACGATTATACGGGCAAGGGAAACCTGGTGGCCGTCATCAGTAACGGTACCGCAGTTCTCGGCCTCGGTGACATTGGCGCCCTCTCCGGAAAGCCGGTGATGGAAGGCAAGGCTCTGCTTTTCAAGATTTATGCGGGTATCGACGTTTTCGATATCGAAATCAACGAAAAGGATCCGAAGAAGTTCATTGAAATCGTGAAGGGTATCGCCCCGACATTCGGTGGCATCAACCTGGAAGACATCAAGGCTCCGGAATGCTTCGAAATCGAAGACACTCTGAAGCAGGATCTCGACATCCCCGTAATGCACGACGACCAGCACGGAACTGCCATTATTTCTTCGGCGGGCCTCTTGAACGCTATCGAAGTCGCAGGCAAGAGCATTCGCGACGTGAAGATGGTCGTAAACGGCGCCGGTGCTGCAGCGAGCGCCTGCACCAAGCTCTACCTCTCTCTTGGCTTAAAGAAGGAAAACCTCGTGATGTGCGACAGCAAGGGCGTCATCCGCAAGGATCGTCCGGGTCTCACTCCGGCAAAGGCCTTCTTTGCGACGGACCGCACGGACATCGAAACGCTTGCCGACGCCATGAAGGGTGCCGACGTGTTCGTGGGCCTCTCCAAGGGCAATATCCTCACGCGCGAAATGGTCCGCAGCATGGCCGACCAGCCGATAGTCTTCGCCCTTGCGAACCCGACTCCGGAAATCAGCTACGAAGAAGCCATGGCAAGCCGTGGCGACCTGATTTTTGCAACGGGCCGCAGCGACTATCCGAACCAGGTGAACAACGTGATTGGCTTCCCGTATATCTTCCGCGGAGCCTTGGACGTTCGCGCCACTTGCATCAACGAGCATATGAAGCATGCTGCAGTGCGTGCCATCGCCTCCCTGGCGCACCAGCCTGTGCCAGACGTGGTGAATATTGCTTACAACTCCCAGCGCTTTACGTTCGGTAAGGAATACTTGATTCCGAAGCCGCTTGACCCGCGCCTTCTCACGGAAGTTTCCATCGCCGTGGCAAAGGCAGCCATTGAAAGTGGCGTTGCTCGCAAGCCGATTACCGACTGGGATGCTTATTACGACCGTCTGCGCGACATGATGGGCTACGACAACAAGCTCATCCGTCAGTTCAGCGATACGGCTCGCAGCAATCCGAAGCGCGTTGTGTTTGCAGAAGGTGGCCACATCAACATGATCAAGGCTGCCGTGCAGGCGAAGGCCGAAGGTGTTGCTTATCCGATTCTGTTGGGAAGCCCGGAACGCATTCAACTCCTGGCCCAGAAGGAACAGCTTGACCTCACGGGCATCAAGATTGTGAACCCGCGCAGTGCCGAGGAATTCGAACGCCGTCGCAAGTTCGCCGAAATCTACGCCCAGGAAAATGGCCGCAACGGCGTGGTCTTCGAAGAGGCCCGCGACGACATGTACGAAGTGAACCACTTCGGCATGATGATGGTGAAAACCGGCGACGCCGACGCTCTCATTACCGGTGGTTATTCCAAGTACTCCGAGACGATTGAAATCGCGAAGGAAATCATCGGCATCCGCGAAGAGTACAAGCACTTCGGCGCCCTCCACATTCTTTCGACGAAGAAGGGAACGTTCTTCCTCGCCGATACGCTCGTGAACCGCGACCCCGATTCCGACACGCTCGTGGATATCGCAAAACTCACGCACGACGCCGTGCAGTTCTTCGCCCACAATCCGGTGATGGCGATGCTCAGCTATGCGAACTTCGGTAGCGACAAGGCTAGCGAACGCGGCACGGCGCACACGGTTCGCGAGGCCGTCGCAAAGATTCACGAACTGCACCCGGACTACGAACTGGATGGCGAAATGCAGGTGAACTTCGCTCTCGACAAGGACCTGCGCGACGCCAAGTACCCGTTCAACAAGCTCGCCGGCAAGAACGTGAACACGCTCATCTTCCCGAGCCTTTCCGCCGCCAATACCACTTGCAAGATGCTCCTCGAAATGGGCGTGGGCGAATCCATCGGTCCTGTGCAGATGGGCCTCAACAAGCCGGTGCACTTCACCGACGCCGAAAGCTCCGTGCATGACATCTTCAACTTGACGGTCGCCGCCGTCGTCGACGCCATCGTGCAGGAACGCAAGGACGCCGAGAAGGCACAGAAGAAACTCGACCGTTTGTGGTAACGAGCGCCCGCTTGCGGGAGGGGAAAGATTATATTTATTTGAGCGTTTTCACCCGGAGATTTTTTTATGATGAAAAAACTGGTTTTTCCCGTTGTCGTTTCCATCGCTTCGATGGCGAATTTTGCTTTCGCCGCAGATCTTGAAGACCCGTGCGATCCGTCGGCAGAACTGCAAACGGAAATGGTGGATGAAGTCGAATATTACAAGATCGGTACATGTGGCGATCTTTACAAGTTCGCCGAAATGGCGAAAACTGCGCCTAGCATCAACGGCAAACTGACTGCGGACATTTGCTTGAACGCTTGCGAAGACGGAACTGGTCCTGTGTTGGAGCAAATCGCAAATCTTGGTGAAGATGGGGATTTTGAATCTCTCGGCTTTAATTTGTGGACGCCCATTGGATCCAAGAGTATTCCGTACAAGGGAGTCTTCGATGGTGCAAATCACTATGTCCGTGGATTGTATGCCAATGCTTCATCCAGCACTTATGTAGGGTTCTTTGGGTTCATTGACGGCGGAACCATTCGAAATTTGGGGGTGAAGGATTCGTATTTCGTTGGAAATATTTATGTTGCTGGAGTTGTCGCCTGGAGTAAGGGTGGTTTCATCAGCGATGTGTACAATGAAGGCTCGGTGAGCGGTCAGAGCATGGTCGGAGGTGTGATTGGCGTTAGCAAAAATGAAACGGGTGGCACTGTTCGCAATCTTCGCAATTCGGGAATCGTAACCGGAAATGTCAATACATGCGCTGGTGTGGTTGCGTCTGTGACTGGTGCTGCAAACGCCGTTGTCAAAGGACTATTTAATGAGGGACATGTCAATGGAGAAAGCATTGTCGGTGGAGTTGTCGGTTTACTCTCCAGTGCTGAAATAGACAGTGCTTACAACAAAGGCTCTGTGGACGGGAATACCATTGTTGGTGGTGTCGTTGGTAACAATAGTTCAGGAAGTATTGTTCGCAACAGTTACAATTTGGGCTCTGTAAGTGGAACTAGTGATTGTGTTGGAGGCGTTGCTGGCGAAAGTATTGGTAGTAACAAAACATTGTCGGAAATCGTCAATTGTTACAACGAAGGCTTGGTGAGCGGAAGTTACGATGTTGGCGGCATAGTGGGCCGTAACAGTAAGTCTGTTATCCGCAATGTTTACAATGTGGGCGATGTTTATGGAGGGCCCATTGTTGGTGGTATTGTTGGTACAAATACTGATAAGGTCAGCTATGCTTACAATGCTGGTGTTGTTTTCTCGATATCGAACAATGTCGGAAACATTGTTGGTATGAATATTGACGGTGTCTTCGATAACACGTACTACAATAGCGAAACCGACGACTACAAGGCGGCCGGTAGTGATGTGGAAAGCGAGGATATCGATGGTGTTTCGGCTGTAACGATGTCTGAATTTGAAAGAGCCGAACTCCCGGAAGGCTTCGATACTGAAATTTGGGTTGGCGGCTCCGGAGAGCAACCTGTGGCGAACTTGGGAAGAATGGTTCATAAGCTTTGGGGTTTCAAGAATGTCGGCTCCCAGCCGGAAATCGCCTATAAAGAATTTTTGCCCAATAGCGAAGGCTTTTACGAAATTGGCAACGCTCAGCAGCTCAAGTGGTTTGCTGATATGGTGAATAGTGGCGGAATTACAAATAATGCTAAACTGATTGCAGATATTTGCTTGAATGCTTGCGGGGAAACAGACAAGCCTTTGTTGCAGCAAATCGAGAACTTGGGTGAAAACGGCGATATTTCAACACTCGGTTTTGAACAATGGAATCCTCTTGAATTTTATTTGGGTGTGTTTGACGGCATGGATGATGAAGGCAATATCCATACGATTAGCGGATTGTATTTTGATGATTCGACAATGAATAAGGTTGGTTTCATTGCATATTTGGGGGTAAGCGGAAAAGTCGAGAATGTAGGCTTGGTGGATTCCTATGTTCGTGGAAATAAATATGTAGGTGGGCTTGTTGGAACAAACTATCAGGGCAGCATTGCCAATGCGTACAATGCCGCCACTGTGATTGGAAAGGACGAATATGTTGGTGGCGTCGTCGCAGACAATCAAAATGGCAAACTTGAAAATCTCTACAATGTGGGGATGGCTCGCGGCGAAGGCAATGTTGGCGGCGTGGCGGGCTACATGACGGGTAAAATGGACAACTGTTATAATGCGGGCTCGGTTAGCGCGTCTTATTTTGTAGGCGGTGTAATCGGAGCTAGTGACGCAAATCATGTCGATGCTGTTTACAATATTGGAATTGTGAAAGGAAGTAGCATCACTGTGGTTGACTATAAGGGTGGCGAATACAATTCTGTTGGTGCTGTAATCGGATACAATCATGGTACAATCAGCCATGCTTACTACAATAAGGAAATCACTTGCGATTACTGCGAAGAAATCGTAGGTGTTGGCAAGACGGCTGCGGAACTCTTTGCCGGAGAAACATTGGAAGGCTTTGACACCTTGATTTGGGGCCTTGGCGCAAAGGGGGAAAATGTTGAGCGGGATACGCTTTACTATCCGTACCTGAAAACTCTCGGCCCGCGCATCTCTGTGATTGGCGATGTTAAAAAATACACCATCAGTGTTGTTGTAAATGATGACGCCATGGGTGCTGTGACGGGTGCCGGTGAATACGAATATGGAACGACGGTTGATATTTCTGCTGTTGCGAACGAAGGTTACAAGTTCATCGACTGGAAAGACGCCGTGAAAGATGCGACTCGCAGCATCAAAGTGACGAAGAATGAAACCTTTACGGCAAATTTTGAAGAAATTCCGAGCAGCTCCAGCATTGCGGAATCCAGCAGCTCCGAAAAACCGAAGGACAGCTCCAGTTCCGCAAAGTCCAGTTCATCATCAAAAGTAAGTTCGAGCAGCGCCAAGATGTCTAGCAGCAGCAAGGCAAAATCCAGTAGTTCTGCGAAGGCCAAGAGCAGTTCCAGCAGCAAGAGCAAATCCAGCTCTAGTAGCAAAGACAAGAATGCCGTTGTCGCTGTGAATTTTGCTCCGCAGTTCAGTGTCGCTGTTTCCGGAAGAGAAGTCTCTATCATCGGAGCGCGTCTGAATACGGATGTGCACGTGTTCGATATGCAGGGCAACCGCGTGAAAACGCAAACCGTAACATCGTCGAACTTCAGCTTTGCTCTCCCGAATGCAGGAACCTACATCCTCAAGAGCGGATACACCGTCAAACGAGTGAACGTCAAGTAACGAACAATTGAACAAAGAAAATTCCCCGGGCGTTTGCCTGGGGAATTTTTGCAGGCTACTTATACCAACACACCAATGCCTGCTAATTTTTTTCAAGTTCGGTTGAAGAACTTGTGCGTTTTGCGAAATTTGGTCTAGCGAAGTTTTACATTTTGGATAAACTTGTTTTTCCCTTGCTTTATGACGAGGAACGCTTGACCGTGGAAATTCGTGTGCAGAGTAATGCGGTTTGTTCCTGAGGTTGCGTAAATTTCTTGCTTTACGATGGTTTGGCCGAGTCCGTTCATGAGCATGGCGGTTGCCTTGCCGGCGCGTGCTGCGCTAAACATGGCGGAAACCTTGCCCTGCATGGCGATGACGCGGAGCCCGGTTGCCTTGGCGATGGCGCGCGGCTGAAGTGCGCTCGTGCCGTCAAGACCGCTATTGGCGGCGACAATCTTTGCACTGACGATGCCTTCAACGGAGGGCTTGGTGTCAAAGTTGGTGAGCGTATCGGCGGTGCCGTCGGCCTTGTTCAAAAGGATGTAGTCCATCATGATGGTTCCGGCGACCTGTGTGCCGTAAAGGTTGAATCCGATGGCGTTCGCTTCGTTCAAGCCGGTGATTTCCTTACGGAAGTCGGCGAAGTTCACGGTGATGTCCTGGTACTGTGCGGTGAGTTCCTGGTCGGCCTGTGCGGCGACGGTCGCGTCGAACCAGTCCCAGCTTCCGCCGGTCATCATGAACACTTCCAAGGCGGTCCAGCCGTATTCGCTGTCGCTGTTGGCGGCGGGGCCTGCGCTTGCGACGGAGCCCTTGATGCGGACGGTGATGCCGGTGTACTTGCTCAGGTCCTTGAAGTTCCCGCTGAGGTTGATGCGGAGGGTGCCCACTTCGGAAGAGTCGCTAGTCACGGTCTTGTAGGTCAAAAGAACGGCCTTGCCGTCGGCGGTTTCGGGAACGGTATTTTCGTTGACGAGGCTGTCGAGGTTGCTTGTACCCTGGGAAGCCTGTCCGTAGGCTTCGCGCATGGCGTTGAGGCAGTCCGGGTCGAGTACGTTGTAAACACCCTTCTGGCGGGTAATGAAGGTCATGTTGCCGTCGTTTTCGGCGCCGGTGTCCCAGACGTAGGGGATGATGCCGTTTGCCTTTGCGTTCTTGGCGACTTCGCCGTAGAACAATGCGCGGCCCTGGAGGTGGAGTTTCAGATTGTCACCGGAAATTTGGTTGGTGCGCTTGATGGCGCCGAGTTCGCCGATGATGACGGGGATGCCCTTGTCGCAGAACATGGTCTTCAGTTCGCCGAAGGCCTTCTTGATTTGGTTCGGTGTGCCGAGAGCGGTGTTGTCGATGGAATTGGAATACACATTCCAACCCATGTTGTGTTCTTTGTCCGTCGTGCTTTCGAGGCCGGTGTAGTAGTAGAACTGCTTGCCCCAGTCTTCGTCGGCGGTCATCAGGGAGTACTGATACGGATAGTAGTGGACTTCCACCATCATGTACCCAGCACCTGCCGGGTCAGTGGGCATGTTGCTGTTCAGCATGGAGGCGAAATCCATTTCGGTACGGGGGGCCTGCACGATGAGCGTGCGGGTGTCGTTGTTGCCGCCGGCGGAACGCACTGCGTTGATGAATGCGTTGTAGTAGCCCTGCAGAATCTTCATGCGGGCGTTGTCGAATTCCCACTGGGTGCCGTTCCACGGGTCGTTCACGCCCGGTTCGTTCGCGCCTGCGAAGAGAAGGTGCTCGTCGTAGTCCTTGAAGAATGCTGCAATCTGCGACCAGTAGGCTTTTTGGCGGGCCTCGGTGGTGGCGGAGCTGTTGGCGATGTCGCCCGCGCCGCTGCGCGGGTTGGCGGTACCGTTGTAAACGCGGTCTTCGAGCCAGCCTTCGTCCCAGTGGCTGTTCAAAACGACATACATGCCCTCGGCGATAATCATGTCGACCACGTCCTTGACCTGCTTGAGCCATTCTTCTTTGATGGTCGGGGTGGTGAAATTGCTTGCCTTGCCCACGTGCTTGTAGGTGTTGTTGTCGACTCCGCCGTTTGCTTCGATGTCTTTGGTGAGGGCGTCGGAGTGGGAGTACCATGCGCAAGGAATGCGGACGGTGTTGAAACCGGCTGCCTTGATGGCCTTGATGTATTCCTTGGTCGGAAGCGGGTTGCCCCAGTTGGTAGGCTCTTCGGGCACTTCCATGGTGTTTCCGATGTTGTAACCCATGCCCATGGGCTCGACAAGGGTCGTAGACTTTGGAAGGGCGGCGAAAGCCGATGTACCCATCAACAAAGCCGAACAGATGATGCTATAGGTGGAAATTTTCATAGGATTGCTCCTTGCTTATCCTCTTTAAAATAAATGATTGTTTATAAAAAAATTGAAGTTTGTTCCATTTAGGGTAAAAGTGTGCGGTAAATCAATTTTTTATGATTTTACCGTACAAAAACCTTGATGGATTTGTTCCCGCTCTTGGCGATATACATGCCTTTTTTCTGGTTGCCGAGCTGCATAATTGCCTTGTTGCCCGAAACATTCGCCGTAGAAACCAAGTTTCCGTTCATATCGAACAGACGGATGTTTTTCCCGGAATAGAGCGTGTTCCCTTGGCGGGTAAGCGCCAAGGAGGCGTCGGTCTTTATGCTTGCGATGGTGGTGGTGCAGTATATCGTCGCTCCGGCTTCGCAAAGCTGTTCCGGTGTGAAGCCGCATTCAAGAGTCAATGCTTTGCAGTTGGCGTCCGGTGTGCTGCCGCCGCTGACGGTTGTGAAATCTTCGACGTGGGTGACGCCCTTGTTTTCGTACTTGCCTAGACCGTAGACTTCGCGCATGGCGTTGATGACATCCACTTCGATGACGGTTCCGACCTTGCCGTACTGCGTCTGACGGCGGATGTAGGCCATGTTGTCGTATTTGCCGTTCTCGTTACCCATGTCCCAGAGAATCGGGGTGATGCCGTTGCTCTTTGCTGCCTGGGCGACATCCTTGTGCCACTGGATGCGGCCTT
>JAKSIL010000007.1 GCA_024398815.1 Fibrobacter sp. | reverse complement strand
TGAAGAAAATTGATTACTTTTAAAATTTATTTTCGTAAATGAAACAAAATCTTTTACGAATGATACACGGGTGTGGCTGAAAAGCGTGCCCGTGAAGAAGCCAATGGAGGTATTGATCCGTGTTTTCGAAAAGTGTAAATACTAATTACCCGTTGAAATTCATTCGTTTAGATCCAATAAATGGTGTAAAGGCCTTTGATTGTGGTGATCAAGATTTAAACGATTTCATTCTCAGGCGAGCTCCCGAATTCCAAAAATATTTGCTGTCGGTTAGCTATGCTTGTGTTGATGTTGACGATGCAAGTAAGGTTTATGCTTACTGCAGTCTTGCCAAGACGGACTGCCGATTCTTGACGGTTGATGCGTATTTAAAGGCGGTTCCCTTTTACGAAAAGAATGGGTTCCGTTTTATGAATGCTGAAGACGACGATCCGCATACGCGCCTGATGTACTTTGATTTGATTGACTTGGTGGCGTAAGAAAAAGCGTGGCGCCTAGCGCTTCTTTTTCTTCTTGACTTTGGGCGGGGTGTAATTGCTGCCAATCTGGCCGCCGTTGTTCTGTTTTTTGGCGAACTGTCCCACCTTCTTGAACATTTCCTTCATGCCTTCGTACTGCTTGAGTACTGCGTTCACGCGGCCGATTTCGGTGCCGGAACCTTTCGCGATGCGGGCCTTGCGGCTGCCGTCGATGATGTCCGGCTTTTTACGTTCCTTCGGAGTCATGGAACTCAAAACGGCTTCGACGTACACGAGTTGTTTTTCGTCAATCTGGTCGAGCGGCAACTTGTTGAGGCCGGGAATCAGGCTCAGGATGTCCTTGATGCGACCGAGCTTCTTGATGGTGCGGAGCTGGTTCAAGAAGTCGTTCAAGTCGAACGTGTTGTTCAAAATCTTTTTCTTCAGGTCCTTCGCGTCTTTTTCGTCGATGACCTGCTGAGCCTTTTCAACGAGCGAGACCACGTCGCCCATGCCGAGGATTCGGCTTGCCATGCGGTCCGGATGGAAGAGGTCGATGTCCGGAAGCTTTTCGCCAACGCCGATGAAGCATATAGGCACGCCTGTCATTTTCTTGATGCTGAGGGCTGCACCGCCGCGGGTATCGCCATCCATCTTCGAAAGGCAGACGCCCGTGAAGTTCAAGCGGTTCCAGAAGGTTTCCGCGACGTTCACGGCTTCCTGACCGATCATCGCGTCGGCCACGAAAAGGATTTCGTCCGGATGGACGGCTTCGCGGGCCTTTTCGAGTTCCTGCATCAGTTCTTCGTCAATCTGCAAACGGCCTGCGGTATCGTAAATCACGAGGTCGAAGCCGTTGTCCTTGGCATACTGGTAGCCGTGCTTGATGATTTCGACCGGATTCCCCTGGCCTTCGTCGTACACGGGAATACCGATGGACTTGCCCAAAACCTGCAACTGCTTGATGGCGGCCGGGCGGTAGACGTCCGCGGCCACGAGGAGCGGTTTGCGCTTCTTCTTGCTGCGCATCCAGAGGGCAATCTTGCCGGCGAAAGTCGTTTTACCGGAACCCTGGAGGCCGACCATCATGATGCCGACCGGAGACGGTGCCGAGAGGTTGATTTCCTTGGTTTCGCCACCCATGACGTTCACGAGTTCGTCGTGGATGATTTTCACAATCTGCTGACCCGGCGTGACGGATGTGAGGACTTCCGAGCCGAGTGCCTTTTCCTTGACGGCCTTGACGAAGTCGCGAGTCACGTTGAAGTTCACGTCGGCTTCGAGGAAGGCGCGACGCACTTCGCGGAGCGATTCCGCGACGTTTTCTTCGGTGAGTTTGCCCTGCCCACGCAGGTTCTTGAGAGTATTTTCTAGAGAATCAGTCAGCTGTGAAAACATAGTGCGCACAAATATAGATAATAGATGCGGATGGCGGGGTTGAAAAGTGGAAATTGAACTATATTTGCGAACGAGAAAGTGTTGAGTGGAGCTAAAATGAATTTTATTGAAAAAAATATTCGGCTGTTTGCCTTGCATGGAATTTTTTGCCTTGTTGCATTTAGTTTGTGCTGCTGTGGTTCCGATAGCGACGACAATGGTTCGAACGCCAGTGGAACCTCCAAAGGAAAATTGAATCCGGACGATTACGATGTCGTCAAATCTGCATTCAAGGATTTGCCGAAATGTACTTCCGACAATGAGGAAACCCTGGCATTCGTCAAAAAGGAACAGACCGCCTACGTGTGCGAAGACGGTGAATGGGTGCTCGACAGAATGGGCCCGAGCACCGACGACGATGACTCGGATAGCGACATTGACGATGAACCTTCGTCAAGTGCAAGCAAAAAGTCAAACGGCAACGATTCGGATGACGACGACTCAAGCGACGACCTTGATGACGACCTTTCGAGCAATAGCAAAATGTCGAGCAGCAGAGCCTCGAGTACAAAAAAATCATCGTCATCTACGGAAACAAAGATGTATGACTTCTGCGATTTGTTGAGAGATACTGTCACGTACGTTGAGCCGGGTGATGTCAAGGTTGATTCCATGACCGATGAACGCGACGGACAAGTCTATAAGATTGTCACGATTGGCAAGCAGACGTGGATGGCCGAGAATTTGAATTTTGATTACAGTGTGAAAAATGAAAAGGGAAAGGTCGTTCTGAAATCGTACTGCTACGGCGATACTCTTGAAAACTGCGATAGTTATGGCCGTCTGTACACGTGGGCTGCTGCCATGGATTCTGCGGGCCTCTTTTCTTACGACGGATATTCTTGCGGTGACAGTATGCCCTGTGTAACTTGTACTGCAATTCGTGGTATTTGCCCGGAAGGGTGGCGTTTGCCGCATATCTACGATTGGGAAAAATTGTTTGATGCAGTCGATGGCGATTCCGCTTCGAAGGTCTTAAAAGGCGATGAAATGTATTGGAATTCCTCTACGGAATTAGGATCGGATGATTATGAATTCGATGCGCGTGCTGGTGGTTTTCGCGGTACAGACGGCACTTATGAGGGGCGAAACGAAATAGCTTTTTTCTGGACTTCTTACTCAGCGAGTGATTCCGTAGCCTATTGCGCATATATAGGCGGTTTCAATAGAATGCAAAGGGCGAGCTACACTTATTGGTGGAACCGCGATTTTAATGTTGAAGGGAGCTTCTCTAGAAAAGCGTCTGCGCTGTCTGTTCGCTGCATTAAGGAATAGTACTGGCTATAGGCATATTTCGTTGTAGACATCTTTTTTGTCTGCTGCAGAACGCGTTGAGTCGATGATTGTGCCTGAAAAGTTCATTGTTTTTCCGTCGCAGCTCATATCGAGGTCTTGCATGCCGGAAAACTCCAGGACCAATTGAGCGACGGCGAGGCTTGCTTCGCAGCTGGTGGCGGATGTGTCTTCTTCTGAACCATAGACTTTGATTTTCATTGATTTGTCGTCGAAGGTGACGATTGATTTTCCGATTCCGTTATCTTCTTCGACTTCGATGGTCCACTCCTTGTCGTCGACATCGAAATCGCATTCGACTTTTTCGCCGGTAAAACTTAAAGTCGATGAGCCGGTCACTTCAATATTATCGCTGTTGAACAGGTCTTCGAGAGAAGTCGTATTCCCCGAAGATTTCGTCGAATTTCCGCTGTTGTTGTAGTTCTTTAAAACGTCGGAATTGTCTTCGGACAATTCCTGCGATTCGTCGTCTTGATCAGGCGCTTCAACGGTTTGTGAGCAGGCGGCAAACATGATAAGAGCCGTTGAAAAGGCGAGACTGCTTTTGCAAAAATGGAAATGCTTCATGTTGCCTCCTTGTTCGATAGTAATAAATATAAGCTCTAAACCTTGTTTTTTAACACTGAAATTTTTTATTTTTGGTGCCTGTTATATTTTCCCGTCAGAAAGTCATGATTTTAAATAGTTTTTTGCAACAGCCGAAATTCAAGAAGAATGGAGATGTGAAGGATGTGCTTGCCGTAGCGCTTCCGATGCTCCTTTCGATGAGTTTCGACACGTTCATGACGTTCATCGACAGACTTTTCCTTTCGAAGCTCGGCCC
Organism: Fibrobacter sp.; assembly: GCA_024398815.1. Taxonomy (GTDB): domain Bacteria; phylum Fibrobacterota; class Fibrobacteria; order Fibrobacterales; family Fibrobacteraceae; genus Fibrobacter. The sequence goes on along the minus strand of JAKSIL010000007.1, from coordinate 102,422 downwards.
TTGCGAGATGAACGCGGCCCTTGGTGGCGGCGGCACGCAGATTGTGATGATGAACCTTTTTGTGGGCGTGTTGAGCTATGCGACGGCCCTTACGGCGCAGCGTCTTGGCGCTAAAAAGGAGAAGGACTGCTCCAGGGTTTGCGTGCAGTCGCTGTATCTTAGCCTGTTCTGCATTCCGCTTGTGATTGCGACCATTCCCTTCGGTTATTTCCTGTTTGAAATGCAGGACTTGATTCCCGAACAGATGGAACCGCAAAAACTTTATTTCAGGATCTTGATTCTTGGAAGCGGACTTATGCTTGTGCGCAATGTGCTTGCGAATTTCTTCTCGGGAATCGGCGAAGCGAAAATCGTGATGAAGGCGGCTTTCGTTGCGATGGTGGTGAACATTGTCGCGAATTACTTCTTGATTTTCGGAAAGGGACCGTTCCCTGCGCTTGGAGTGGCGGGTGCTGCCTACGGAACGCTTATCGGGACTTTTGTGAGCGTTGTCATGCTGTTTGTCGTCTATTTTTCTAGACGCAACCGCGAACGGTTCGGCACGGCCAGCGATTTCCGATTCCATTTTGAAATCATGAAGGAACTTTTGAAGCGCGGCATTCCGTGCGGTATTGAATTTTTCTTGAACATGTTCGCATTCCAGAGTCTGTTGTTCCTGTTCCATGGCCTTGGCGCAGTGAGCGCTACGGCGGCGTCTGTGATGTTCAACTGGGACATGGTGGCGTATGTGCCGTTGATGGGCCTTGAAATTGCCTCGACGAGTCTTGTCGGGCGTTACGTGGGCGCAAAGCAGGGCGCCGCCGCGAAGCGTTCGACGTTCTCGGGACTTAAACTTGGCTGGGGCTATTCGCTTATCATTGGAATTTTGTTCATCTTTATGCCGGGCGTTTTGACGGATATCTTTAAGCCCGATGTAGCGACTGCGACGGCGGAATCCATCGCCATGTTCGAGGCAGCGCGCCCCATGAGCATTTTCATGCTCCGAATCGCCATCATTTACATATTCGTGGAAGTGCTCCTGGTGATTTATGCAGGGGCGCTTCGCGGTGCTGGCGATACGGTATGGGTCATGTTTGCAAGCGCCATCATGAACTGGACTGTGACGGGGGCGCTTTTCTTGGCGGCTTACGTTTTCGACGCTCCTGCTCATCACGCTTGGATTGCCGTGGTCGCCTTGTATGGAACGGCGCCTTTGTTCTTCTGGTGGCGGTGGCGAAGCGGAAAATGGCGCCGTCATGTTCTTGAAAAAACTTGAGTAGTGCCTGAAAATGGTCGATAACCTTTTTTTTTGCCCCCTAAAACAACTTTTTGTGTTTAGGGGGTGTTTTTGTGCGTTTCAGCAGGGAAAAATTTTATATATATCAAATATGAAATCCTCCATCGATTTTATTGGTGACATTCATGGCCACGCCAGTGAACTGCGCGCTCTCTTGAAAAAGCTTGGCTACGTCGAGTCGGCGGGGACGTTCCGTTTTCCGGGTGGCGAACGTACCGTGGTTTTTCTAGGCGATTACATCGATCGTGGAAACGAGGTGCGTGAGGCCGTGAACCTGGTGCGGGCCATGCGTGATGCGGGCTCGGCCGTGGCGCTGATGGGAAACCACGAATTCAATGCACTCAGCTTTTGGCAGTTGAACGGCTTAGGCGGACGTTTTATAAAATCCATTCGCGGTGGCTATTTGCGCGAACATTCGTTCAACAAGGTCGCGATACACGCAAAGACGGTGGAGTCGTACAAGGGCCGGCAGGCGGAATTTGCGGAGATGCTCGATTTTTTGAAGACGCTCCCGTTCTATGTGGAGACGGAAACGTTCCGCGCACAGCATGCCTGTTTCGACAAAAATTGCGTCGAAGAGTTGAAGGCGGCTGGAATAAGCTCCTTTGCCGACGGAAACTTCGATGAACTCATCGCCCGCGCGAACGATCAGTTCAGCGAGTACGAGGATTCTCTATTTCATCCGATAGACATCTTTTTGAAAGGGCCCGAAGTCAAGTTGCCGGAGGGCGTTACCTTCCGCGATGGGGAAGGCGTGCTTCGCAAACGTGCGCGTCTTCGTTGGTGGCAAGATCCGAAGAACGCTACGTTCCAGGAAATATGTTTCCAGCCTGGAGTGAAAATGCCTGCTTGCGAAGTGGCTCCGGAAATTTGCAACAATGGTTTCTATGGCGAAGACGAACGCCCAGTTTTCTTCGGTCATTATTGGCTGACGGGGCTTCCGGAACTGATTCGCGCGAACGTGTGCTGCCTCGATTACAGTGTAGCGGGTTACCGCGGCGATGGTCGCCTGGTGGCATACCGCTTCGATGGCGAACAGGTGCTTGACGCAAGCAAGTTCGTATGGGTCGACGCCGGGACGGTATGATGACTTGCCGTCTGAACCCCTAAAAAATTGGGATAAATTAAATTAGATGATGAAAATAAAGTGTCATCCTGAGCGGAGAGCCGAAGGCTCGAAGTCGAAGGATCTAGGAAATGGAAAATGAATGATTACTATGTGTACATGATGGCGAGTTCAAATAATAATGCTTTGTATGTCGGAATGACGAACGATATTAAACGTCGTTATGTAGAACATGCTTCTGGATTGATTCCTGGATTTACACAGAAATATAAAATTCACAAATTGGTTTATTTAGAATGTTTTGCAGAAGTAAATGATGCTATTGCTCGTGAAAAGCAAATAAAAGGGTGGAGTAGGGCGAAGAAGAATGTATTGGTTAATGGCCAAAATCCTTTGTGGAATGACTTGATGCTGGGTGAAATATAGATTCCTCGACTACGCTACGCTTCGCTCGGAATGACACGGAAAGGAACGTAAAGATTTACATGAAATGACATGAGTCGTTTATTTTATTATGCTTGAAGAAGTGTTGCGGTATAAAGTTTAAAATGGTGTCTTTTTTTAAAAAATTGGCTTCGCTGAAGGTGAGCGTGTTCCTGTTGGTGGCGTTTCTGCTTTTGACGTTCTGGGGCGTGATGGCGCAGGCGAATGCTGAATCCTTGGGTGCTTCGGCGGAGATTGCCGCGGACCGGTTTTTTAACAGCTTTTTCGTGATGGCGCTTGGCGTGGTTCCCATTCCTGCGTTCAAGACTTTGGCGCTGTTCGCTTCTTTGCACTTGGTGTTGTGCATGGTGTACCGCATGCCGCGCGGATGGAAAAATCTGGGACTCTATGGAATGCATGTGGCTCTTCTTGTGCTGCTCGCGGGTGGCGTTGTAGGGAGCAGCATAAAGCGGGAGTTCAATGGCTTTGGTGTCGTGACTGTTAAAGATGGGGTGGAAAAGACCGCGTCGGGTATTGAAACTGCGTCGGGTATTGAATCCTCGCGCGACCTCAAGTTCTTTGCTTTGGACGATAGCCTCGGAACAAACCCTTTGAAAATTGAGAACGCTTACCCGTATTCCGTGCATTACAAGGGTTATGTGGAAATGGCCCCCGGCAAGAATGTCGCGTTGTTCCGCGCCGTTTACGACCCGTTTAAATTTGTTCCGTATGCGTTCATGTTGCTGTTTCTGTTGAGCGCCGTGTTCCATTATGCGGTGAAGGTGCGTGGTGGTCGCTGCAATCGCAATCTAGAGTCTAATCAAGAAAAACGGAGTCAAGAATGCCGTGCGGGCACTTCGTTGATGGCGCTACTCCTGTGTTGCGGATTGATGGGTGCGATGCCTGCTAATGCATCCGAAGTGCCCGGAAATGCGATTTTCTGGCTCGGTACGCGTCCGGAAGATCCTGTTCTGGTGGGCGAAACTATCCGTCCGTTCGATTCCTTCGCTCGCGGGGTACTGGATGATTTTAGCGGCCGAGTGACGTACAAGTACCGCGAAGCGGATCATGCCGATGGAAAAATATCTGCAGCCGATGTCATTGAGGAAGTCTATCAAATGCCCGAGCGTGCAAGCAAGTTCGCCCTGTTCAAGGTTCTTCGCAGTGATGTCGCAACGGTTCTGGACTTGCCGACGGATGAACGCTATGTGAGCTACGAAGACTTGCAACGTTCTAGAGGGAAACTTGAAGTTTATGCAAGTCGCAACGATGACCATCCGGCAACTCTCGAAATGAAACGCTTGCTGAAAAATGTTCAGCTGTACGAAGCTGTGGTCGCTGGCGAAATCCCTCGGGTGAAACGCTTGGAAGAACAACTGGCAGAAACCGGAAAAATGCAAAGCGAGTATAAGGCTGCCGCCGAAAGTTTTGCGAAGTCAAAAAAATTGCAGATTGACTACGGTCGTTTGAAAATGGAGACTTTTTATAACAAGGTGAACTTCGCCTTGTTTGCGTTTGTCTTGGCTTTTGCGGGTTGTCTGCTTGCTGCCGTGAATTCAATTTTCAAATCACGGAAATTGGATGCGATGGCGAATTCGTTTTCGGGTGCCGTCGCTCTTGTCTTGACGGCAGCTTTTGTCCTTCGCTTTTATATTGCCGCACGGCCTCCGTTTTCTAGTTTGTACGAAATTGTGCTTTTGGTGGCGCTACTTTTGGAATTTTTTGAATTCGGTGCGTTTTTATTCTGTCGTCGGCGCACGTTTACATTGATGATTCCCGTGACGATGATGGCAGCGGTGCTTTTGTTCTTTGCGAAGTTCATCTTGGAACCGGGAGATCTTTTTCAGCCGATTCCTGCGGTTCTGGATTCGTCGGTGTTCCTTACGATTCACGTGTTTACGATTGCGCTAGGCTTTGCCGGCATGATTCTTTCGGGAATTGTTGCGCATGCGGCGCTTGTGCGAAGCCGCTCCTCGGATCTCGCGCCTCGAAACTCGAACCTCGCACCTCTTTTATACGGTACGCTTGTCTTTGGAACGGTTTTCTCCATTGTCGGAACGCTTCTTGGCGGTGTGTGGGCAGATTTTGCCTGGGGCCGTTTCTGGGGATTTGACCCGAAGGAGTGTGGTGCGCTTTTTGTTTGCCTTTGGGGAATGCTCGCGCTCCATTTGCGGGTGGGGCGTTTGGTAAGCGAACTTGGCTTCGCTCTGTTCAACTGCTTTAACGTAATTGTCACGTTCCTCTGCTGGTTTGGGATAAACTTGCTCGGCGTTGGGCTCCACAGTTACGGATTCCAGAGCGGGACTGCGCTGTGGCTTGTCCTGTTTGTTGCTTTGGATGTCGCTTTCATTGCGTTCTTTGCTCGCAAAAAAAAGTGAATGCCCGTGTGAAATGTGATGTGCGATAAGATTATCGGCTGATTTTTGCGTAGAGGGCTAGGCGCACACCGTCGGCGGCACTCGTGACGATTCCACCGGAATAGCCGGCTCCTTCGCCGAGTACGAACAGTCCTTGCGTATTCACGCTTTCCAGAGTCTCGTTGTTGCGCGTGATGCGGAGCGGCGAACTGGTGCGCGTTTCGGGCGCTACAATCAGGCCTTGTTCTACGAATCCCGGGATTTTTCGGTCGAAGTTCATGAACCCTTCGGCGAGCGACTGGCAGATTTTCTTGTCTAGCCAGTCCCACATGTTGCAAGGGACGAGTCCGCAGGGGTACGTGGATTTTTGCAATTTTTTTTCGGCGTGGTGGGCGAGGAATGCCTTGATGCTCTGTGCGGGTGCCGCGTAGTTCTTGCCGCCCACGTTGAAGGCGTCGGCTTCGATTTTACGCTGGAAGTCGAGGCCGCCGAACAGCGTTTGGCTGGCTTCGACGGGCACGACGATGGCGCCGTTTGCCGTTTGGCCGTTGCGGCGGCTGTAACTCATGCCGTTCGTGGCGAGTGTCCCCGGTTCCGAGGCGCAGGGCACGAGGACTCCGCCGGGGCACATGCAAAAACTGTAGGCGCTGCTGGTCTTGTTCAGCGTGGGCGTCGCGAGGAAGTATTCTGCGGCGCCTGTGAGGCGGGTGTCGACGCCTTTGCCGAGTTGACGTAAATTGATGAGCGACTGCGGATGTTCTACGCGCACGCCCATCGCGAAGGCCTTGCTTTCGAGGCTGACGCCACGGGCCTGTAGGAGTTCGTAGATGTTGCGTGCGGAATGGCCGGTGGCGAGCACAAGGGCTTCGCAGGGCGTCCAGTTGCTTCCGCTTGCATTGTGAATCTTGATGGCGGCGACTTTACCGTCTTTTATTTCGATGTCTTCGAGGGCGGAATAGAAATGGATGTTGCCGCCAAGCCGCGCAATTTCGGCACGGATTTTGCGGAGCATCAGAACGAGCCTGTCGGTGCCGATGTGGGGCTTGGCGAATGTCACGACGCTTTCGTCGATGCCGAATTCCACCATGTCTTTGAGGACTGTTTCGCTAAAGAGATTGCGGCTGCGGGTGTTCAGTTTTCCATCGCTGAATGCGCCGGCCCCGCCTTCGCCGAACAGCACGTTGGAATGTTCGTTGAAAATTCTGTCGGCGAAGAACCTGCGGATGTCGCGGAAGCGCTCCTCCACAGGTTTGCCTTGTTCGTACAAATCCACCTTGAAACCGCGACGGAGCAGGTGGAGGCTTGCCCACAAGCCTGCGGGGCCTGCTCCTACAACGCTCACGTGGCTTGCCATGGGCACGCTGTGCGCAAACGGAGCGCTTTCAAGGGATTCCCGCTCGCGTGTCGCCGCCACAAGACCTCGTGCGTTGTTCCCGGAAACTTTCAGCGGGCGCTCCGTTTCGAAGATGACGTTGTAACTCCAGTGCGGCTCGCCCTTGCGACGGCTGTCAAGCGCAAAACGCTCCACCTCCAAGTTGAAAATCTGTTCCGGATGCAAATGCAATTCTCGGGCCAGGGCTTCGCGGACCTGACTCTTGCGGGCGAGTGCTACGGAAAGTTCTCTAAAGCGGTAGGTGAACATCTTACGCAAATATAAAAAAGCCCCGGCGCTTGCCGAGGCTTTCCAAATCGCTTTTGTCTACGGTTAGAATACGTAGTTGACGTTCACGCCGCCATAGATGTCGACATACTGACTCGAAAGATCGTCCGGGCGCAGATAAACGTTTGTTCCTACACCCCAGTCGCTGTACAGGTGCTTGGTGTGGTTCACGCGCAAGTTCATGTTTCCGATGATGTCCGTCTCGGATTCGTCGAACTTTTCGCTGCCTTCGTTCCATTCCGTCGTCATGTAGCGAAGCTGGCCATTGATTCCAAGTATCAAGAAACGGCCCATCAGCGGAACTTCCAATTCGTCCTCGACCGTGATTTCGGATTCCATCATGTCATCACGCTTGTAGCTCTTGAATCTGGGCGTGACTCCGATGCGGTTCTGGATGGTCTTGTATGTGGTTGTCGCCGACAGGGGGTAGCATTGTTCAAAGTAGTCGGAACCTCCATAGTAGTAGCCGAGCTTTGCCCATGTGGTATCAGCCAAATCCCATTCGTAAACGATGTCGTCTTCTTCGAATTCAGATGCATCGGTACGCAAAGTCCAGCGGCCGTCGGCCTTGAAAACGGTGTTGAACGCTTTGACCGTTACGCCGGCGTTCCAAGTGTGCTTGAAGAGCTTTTCATTGAAGTTAGAGGCGAGATAGGGTTCTGCGGAGAAATAATTGTAATCTGTCCAACGAGCGGAGTCGACCTTGACCGTGTCGCCGTCGATGATGATGTCGGCAGTCGGGCGCTTTTTACGCGGATTGAACCAGCTGTCGCTATAGATGTTGTCTTCGAGAATATAATCGCCGTGCAACTGGAAGTTGCGGTACTGAGTCTGGTATTGCAACGTATAGCCTGCCGTTACGACGACATTCTTGCCGATATTGAAACGTTGGTCGGTTCCAATCGTGTGGATGTACTTGGTACGGTCGTTGTCATCCCTGTGTTCTTCTTTCCATTCGTCGGAAGCTTCCTGGAAGAATCCCCAACGAGTGCCTTCACCAAGGCCGAACAAGTTGGTCATGCCCTTCTTTGCTGCGTTTTCGACATTTAACAAGTAGTCGAATCCTAGGATCCAGAATTTGGTAATATCCTGCTCCACACGACCGCCGAATTCACGCGTGTCGGCCAGCTGGTCGGCGGAGCCTGCACTGTAGAAGTCTTCGCCCACGTATTTAATGTGTCCGGAAAGGTGTGTCTTGTAGATGTTCCAGTTGAGAGATGCTCCGAGGGCGAAGTTCTGGCTGCCCCAGTTGAGGCCGAGGACTCTGTCGTTGTCGCGGTCGTCTTCGGTGTTGCGTTGGACTTCCTTGGCGTCGCGAATAAGCGTACGCAGGGAATCTCTCATTTCGGAGTCCCTCAAGGTCGTATTTTCGCCAAAGATGTTCACCAATTCGTTATGCTTGAGATAGTTGATGCGGTTCGTATTCTGCATCAGTTTGCGAATTTCGTTGAATGAACCCGTTGAAAGTCCTGCGTCGGAAAATACCTGGTTGATGGCGCGCTGACGAATGACGTCGGTCGTATCGGCACGGCCAACGGCAATCTGTCCGTTCAATTCAATGTCTCCGGGGAAGAACAGCCAGTTTCCGTCGGCAAACATGGTAAAGGCGTCAATCATGGGTTCGGATGTGGCGTTGTTGTTCTTGGAACCCTTGCGCAAAATCGGGTCTTCGATTTCGTCGTTGGCGACGAGAATGCCGAACTTGGCGTCGAACCTGCGAACAGGAGCCCATTTCAACGATCCACCGTAAGCGATGCGCTGAGCCTGGGCGGAACCATCTTCGGCGTATTCCTTATAAATATAGGGGTGGCGTTCGTCCGCGACAATCGAACGCTGGGCTTCGCCAAAGAAACCGTTCAATTCGAACAAAGGCTGGTCGGCGTTGTTCTTGAACAGGGCTAGGGTGTAGTCAACACCGAAGAGGGGAAGCCCTGCCATGTAAATGTCGCCGCCGACTTTTTGTTCGTCGCCGAGAACCAAGGTGTTGAACTTGTCAGTATAGGTCAACGTGACCGGATTGGGAGAGAAATGATTCCAACTGTCAGCCGTAAGGTCCGTGTTGAATTCAATCGTCTTTCCGTCAGGAGACTGCATGTAAATGTAGGCAGAGGCTTCGCCACTCAAACCGGGAACCTGGAACGTATTTTCGAATTTTTCACCGTTGCGTATGGTGTCTCCATATACTTCCTTGTCTTCGCCGTCGTTCTTGGCTGTCGCTACGTAGTGGTATTTGCCTCCCAACATGACATTACCCATGATGGCCCAGCCTTTTTTGGTGGAATCGGCCAGCTTTTTTTCTTCAGCTTCGCGGGCCAAGACACCGATTTTGTCCTCTTTATTCCATGGACGTTTTTCGATGCCTGGAATTTCGGGGTTCGGGGGAAGGGCGTTCAATGCGTTGATGGAATTTTTGTCGAAATCGTTTTCGTTTCCCTTGATGCTTGCAATCACTGTTTCGTCCAGAACGTCAGCGCCTGCGGCACCAATCTTGTTCTTGGTGACATCGGTAGCATGGAAGAAGAACAGGTTGTTTTCTTTTCCGATGACGGCGATGTCGTTGTTTTCGAGTTTGCTGTTCAATACAATCGTGTTGGCAAGTTCGGAGTTCAACATAGCGATGTTGTTGCCCGTGAAGGTCGAACGTTCGATGTTTGCCATGGCGTAGTTGGAAATGTGGAGCGCTGCGCCCTTGTTGCCTGTAAATTCGCAATCTAGCACGTTGACATCGGCGTTACGGACGTAAAGACCACGAGAGCTTGTTCCCGTAATCTTGGAAACCTGCATGTTGAGGCTTCCGTTTTCTACGGCGATGCCTGCGACGGCGTCACTCACGATAATGTTGCGCAAGGTGACCTGGTCTTTGCCGGTAATGGTAATGCCTTTCCAGTCTCCAGGTGTTGCCGGCTCTTTTGCCGATCTGAAGGTGATAGGAGCTTCGCTTGTGCCGGCTGCCATGAATTGGCCTTCATTGACTTCAAGGCCTGTGCCCGGCATAAAGAGAATCGTGGTACCCGGCTGGATGAAGAGAGCCGTGTTCGGGAGAACGACCAAGTTTCCTGTGGCCAGGTAAGGGGAATTTTCTGCAGAAAGGAATCCGTGAATTTCGCCTTTAATCTCGGTGCCTGTAAGCATCTTGACTTCGACTTTTTGCGGCTCTGCCGGTGCGACGGAATCTTTTTTGATTGCTGCTGTGTCAGGTGCTGCCGCTACTTTAGCGGAGTCGGGGACTGCAGCAGAGTCTGCTGCGGCAACTGTTGAATCTGTTGCTACGGAATCTGTTACTGCAGCCTTAGTTGTGTCACTTGCGGCTTGCGCAGAATCTATAGCTGCTGCAGAGATTGCCTTTGTGGAATCTGCCTTTGCAGGTGCGGCGGCGGGAGCCGGAGCGGGCGCAGCCTTCGCAGGAGCAGCGGCGGGAGCCGGAGCTGGGGCAGCCTTTGCAGGAGCAGCGGCGGGAGCCGGCGCGGGTGCGGCCTTTGCTGGAGCTGCGGCGGGTGCCGGAGCGGGAGCGGCCTTCGCAGGAGCAGCGGCGGGAGCCGGAGCTGGTGCTGCCTGTTGGGCGAATGCAATGGAAGATGTTAGCAGAATTGCAGAAACAAGGAGGCTATGAGAACGCTTCATTAGTGAACCTCAAATGTTTTGGTAATGCTTACGATGTTGCCGTAGTACATTTCTACAGTAATGGTTACCTTGGTCTTTACGCTTTCATCGCGGACAAGGCTTACCTGAACGTCGTAATCCAGACGGTCAATTTGATTGGCGCCATGGAGATTCAATAGAGTTGTCGTTTCACCGCCCTCTTGCTTTACGACGATAGACTTGATCTGGCCAGGGTCGTTGGCCGGCACGTTCTTGAGGGTGAAGTGCATGGTCCTGTAAAGGATGTTCGCATGGCCCTTCGGTGCAGGCGGTACGCGCAAACGCTGGCTTTGCATGTTCTGTGTTTTACGGTCGACTTCGATTGCGACTTTATTCTTGGGATAGCAGCTGATGTTCTGCGATACCGAGACGGAGTTCCCTGCCTGGTCCTTTGCTTCGACCTGGTAGTTGTGTGTTCCGGCTCTTGTCTTGAAGATGCCGCTTGTGTTGCCGTTCACGATAACTTCCTTTTGCGGAGTTGCGTCTTCGGTGATGGTCACGATTCCGGCATCGTCTTCAAGATCGCCTACGGAGAATTTCGCGCTGCAACCCTTGTTGAGGGTCTGTTCTGTCACGACGAGGGTGGGTTTCTTGGTGTTTATTGCAGAACAAGACTTGTTTACCGATATCGGCAGAACCTTTGCGATGGACTTCGAGTTCACGGTGTAGGTCACGACCACATCGTTTGCATTCCAGTTGCCGTTAATGTCGTTGATGGAGAGCGTATGCTCGAACGGACCGCTTGCTGCGGCCAGGGCAATCGTTTCGGAATTTTTGCCGATGGCAAACGTGATGGATGCTTTAGCCGTGGTGTCCACACCCTTGGTGTATGTACCCTTGATGGTGGCGGAACCCTTAGTGCAGATTTCATCGTTGTCGATGGCGGCCACTTCAAAAGAAAAGTCTTTTGAAGCAAGTTCTGCCGAGTCTATCTTTGGCTGGTAGATGGTGGACAATTGACCGCATGTGTACGAAACGCCAAGTCTCTTTTTGCTTTCAGGAACCAGTCCTTCTGGAATACCCAAATCTTTGACTAGGCCTGCTACATCAAGAGTGTCGATACAGGTGATGTTGAATTTCTTGGTTCCGATGGCTTTGGACTGCCAGTCCAAGACCGCTGTCACCTTTCCTCCGTTTACATCGACTTTGGCATCACTGATGTGCAGATTTACGTTTCCTTCGCAGGTGCCGGATATAGTAACGCTGTTTGTATCGACCATTTCAGGGAGGTTGGCAAACGTACAGGGGCTCTTCTGGACCTTGGCCGCAATGGTCTTGAGGGCTTCGTTGAACTGTTTCAACTTGCTTTCGATGGAGTCGGCTGTTGCCGTGGAATCGTCCATCAAAATCATGAGTTTGTCCATGGATTCCTTGTCGCCCGGCTTGTCACTCTTGATTTTCTTGAAGCACTTACCGTCGCTGAAGGCGATTTCGCCGGCTTCGATGGAAACCTTGCATCCGTCACCGCCGTCAATATCCAGTTTACCTGTATTCAAGGCGAATGCCGCCTTGCCCTTTTGGGTCATACCGACCATACCGTCCGTGCCGCGGATGGCGGCTGTAGCCGTACCGGTCTTGAATCTGAATGTGCTGCCGTCGTTCTGGCGCTGGGCGTCGAACTTGACCTTGCCGTGCTTGATGTCGGTCATGGCTGTTTGTTTTCCGTCTTCGGCAGTAAGTGATAAAAACTGAACGAGAGAGTTTTCTTCGACCGAGATGGAACTACCGTCGGGGAGGGAAATGACCACCTGGGATTCGATTCCCGTCTTGACAAGCTCCTTTTCCTTGACTTTGGCCCCTTGCTTGGCCTGCCTTTCAGAGCCTTTTTCGTCGATGATGTTTCTTTCGCCTACGGCATAGCGGATTTTGCCGGATTTGCTCGCTGCTGCGTACGGGTAGCACACGGCGAGTGCCAGTAAAATCGTTAACGCTTTAAATTTGCTTGAAAATGACATAAAGCCTCTCGTTCAAGATTTTTATCGTTATAAATATATTTATTCTTTGAAATAATAAAATAATAATGTATCTTTTAGGTAGAAAAAAAGATATTGAATTCCAAATGAGGTCCATTATGAGCATGGAAGTTGAAGAGCCTACCGTCGAAATGAGTGACGTGGATACTGGTGAACAGATTATCAAGGAACTGGACAAGGCCATCCTGTCTAAGGGCGCCTGGCAGACCATGATGTTCCTTTGCCAAGAAAAAAACGCCAAAACGGGCGAATTTGGTGAACCCAAGGTTTACTTGCGTCGCTACCAGAAGGTGTCGGGCGCATTCAAGGCTCGCAGCAAGTTCAATATCAGTGGCAAGGCCCAGGCCGAGGCCATTATTGAAAACTTAAAGAAATGGTATAATATTTAATGGCAGACCCTGCTAGTAGTAAAAAGAAAAAATACAAGATTGAATTCCTGTGCGAGGGGAATATCAAGTCTTTCCCGTGGAAAGACAAGTTTGAAGCAATGGCTCGCAAGCTCCTTAAGGAAGAAGGGACAGAGAACAATGTGAACATCGTGCTCTGCAGCGATGAATTTGTTCGTAATATGAACAGGGACTATCGTGGCCTGGACAAGGTGACAGACGTTCTCTCGTTTGAATGGCACGATGAAATCCCGGGCGAAAGCGAAATGCTGGGCGAAATCTACATCGCTAAAGACCAGGTGAAGCGCCAGGCCCCCGAATACGGCAATACATTCTTTGCCGAAATGAAGCGGGTGATTGTGCATGGCTTGCTGCATCTTTCCGGCTACGACCACATCAAGGCTGTGGACCGTAAGGTGATGCGCGCCCGCGAATGCGAGTTCCTGGGACTGGACCCTTATAAGGAGAAAATGTAATGGAATCCTCCGAAATTCTCGCGGTAGTTTTCCTTTGCTTATTTCTTTTGACATCCGCGCTCTTTTCGGCCACCAAGTGCGCCTTTAGCCTGATTTACGCTAAGCGTGATTCCAAGGAACGCACTGCCCGTGAAGAAAAAATAGCGGCTCTTGTCAAGTGGAACGGCTTTAACGAATGCGTGTCCATCGGCCGCATCTTTGGAAACGTGGGCGCGGGCGTCCTCGGCTTTTTTGTGCTGTCGAATTCCCCGTGGGATTTTGTGCATTCGTATCCGTATCTGTCGGTTGCTGCGTACTTGATTGTCGCTTGCGCTGTAATCTACATTTTGACGGTATTCATCCCGTATTTGATTGCCGATTTCAAGCCGGATACGCTATCCGTGATTCTTGTGCCGTTGTTCCTTGTGGCAAGGCTACCCTTTGTGCCTGCAGCGAAAATTTGCCATGTGGTTTTCGTGAAACTGCTCAGCTGCTTTGGCTACGATTCCAAGCTGAGTTTCTTGCCTGAAGAAATGCGCGATGCTGTGCAGGCTGACCTTTCCGATAGCGAGGATGCCGAAGAGGAAGGTCTCGAAAAAGAAGAACAGCAGATGATTCTGAACATCTTCGATTTCGTGGAAACGCCTGTTCGCGAAATCATGACTCCCCGTGTGGACATGTGCGCCGTCAGTGCAGACATCTCTGTGGAAGAATTGGTAAAGGTTCTCAACAACGAACGCCATTCCCGTTTGCCGGTTTACAAGGATACCATGGACAACATCGTTGGAATCCTTTCGAACCGCGATTTTTTGGAATGGTACACGGAACATGGCGACAGTGCTTTCGACATCATGAAAATCGCCATGCCGCCGGTTTTTGTGCCGTACCATAAAAAGATTGACGACCTGCTTACGGAACTTCGCAAGACGGGCAACCAGTTGGCTATCGTGGTCGACGAATACGGCGGAACGGCCGGCCTTGTGACTCTGGAGGACATTCTTGAAGAGATCGTGGGCGAAATCCGCGACGAAGACGATATCGATGAAGAAGAGGATGTCCAAAAATTGAAGGACGGACGCTACATTGTCGATCCGCTTATCACGCTTTCCGACTTGAGCGATGAACTGGGCGTTGAACTGGAAGCTCCGGAAAATTCCCATGTGGAAACTCTGTCGGGCCTTATCCAGGCGACACTTGGCGTGATTCCAGCTCCCGGAGCCGAAGTCGAAGTCAACGGCTACAAGTTCCGAGTCCTGAAAATGGACGGGACCCGCATGGAAAAGGTCATGATTGTTTTCCCTTCTGCGAAGGAAGGCTCGAAGACGGGTATTTTCAAGACCGTCGGTTAATTCAAAATAGCGAAAAATCAAGTTTTACCCCCGGAATTGCTGCAAAAGTCGGTTTCGGGGGTGTTTTTTTAAAGGAGGACCCCGCTCTAGCTGGAGCGGGGTCCATAATGGGGTAGTTATAAGCCGGGTTCTGTACTTGTGCCATACGTCCTAGGGGCTGTGCACAAAGTGATGACCATCTCTCTGGACGAATCGTTACCGACCGCCTCAAGCGACCTACCCGGATATCCAGCTAGCGCGGGCAGCGCCAGGCCCTACGTAAACGTAAAGGCGGATTCCTGCTTGGTCTTGCACCGGATGAGGTTTACAATGCCACTCCTGTCACCAGGGGTGCGGTGAGCTCTTGCCTCGCCTTTTCACCCTTACCTGCATTGCTGCAGGCGGTATATTTTCTGCTGCACTGTCTGTCGCGTTTCCACGCCTGGACGTTATCCAGCATCCTGCCCTGCGGTGCCCGGACTTTCCTCCAGTCTGAATTGCTTCTCGCCGGCGGTCATCCGCTACCCGACCCAAATATAGAATAACGCAGAAGCTCTTGCAATATGCAAAACAGCGAAATCGCGCCCACAGGCTTCTGTCGGCTTTTGCATTCCTTCCTGTGAAACGCACGTAATCGTCAATTATGGCCTATGCCTTGCTCTTTGCTCCTCGCACCTTAACCCTCACGACCTATGCCAAATAAATTGCTATATTGTCCGCATGATGTTTTTCTTGATAGCTATAGCCCTGCTTGTTTCTGTGTCGTTTGCAGAAATTTCGGGCGTAGATTCGTCTGTGGCGAATGTCGACTCGTCGGCCGTTTTTCGTGTCGATGAAATCCGCTACGATATCGGCGATGCCTTTGACGATTCCAAGTCCCATACCAAGTACGACCGCTGGGCATACGATGTCTTGAATGTTGTGCATATTGAAACCCGACAGTCGACTGTCCGCAAATTGCTGTTGTTCAACGAGGGCGATATTGTCGATTTGAACTATATGCTCGAGGCGGAACGTTTTTTGCGCGACCAGCGTTTTTTGTCGGATGCTAGCATTACGGTTACCCAGGAAGACGGCAAGAATGTTGCCAACGTGCACACCAGCGACAACTGGACTTTGACGCTTCCCTTCAGTCTCGGTTTTTCGGGTAGCGAGTGGAGCTACGACAACTTGAATTATGGCATCGGCATCCAGGAGAGCAATTTTCTGGGCTTGGGTCAAAAATTGGGCTTCTACTACGGTCACGATGAATTCCGCGATATGTGGCAGCTTGAATACAGCGACCCGCACTTCTTAATCCGTTACAACCACCTTGACTTTTTGTACAGCTACAATACCGATGGCTATCTGGCGAGTTGGCAGATGTATCGCCCGTTCCTAAGTCGCAGCGTAAACCAGTGGGCGTACACTCTTGCCGGATTGAAGAATAAACGCAACGCTTATTTTTACGGAAGCGGCGACATGCCTCCGGGAGCGGTGATTTCTGAGAACAACATTGTTCCGGATACGTTGTCTAAACTTTTGAAGACGCTGCCTCGCTACAATGACACGAAAACTGTCAAACTCATGACCGTAGAGGATTACATCAGCGACTCCCTGAGTTTCCGTTTGAGCCGCTCTTTTGGCGGAACCCAGCGGAAGTTCTACATTGGCGCAACCTACGACTATAGGCACTTAACGGCCGACGAAGGCGAACTTTTGCGTTATCGCTTTACCGACGGAGAGCATCTTTATGCGATTGATTCGTCGTCGGCATGGAATGAGTGGCTTCCCGAACGCAAGGATTCCCGCGTGGGCGCGTATTTGCAGTACTCCAATCTGCGTTATGAAAAAATCAAGAACTACCATAACGTGAAATGGACCGAAGATGTGGACAAGGGCTGGCTTTTGAAGGCTCAGATTTCGAAGAACTACGAGCAGATTGGTGCCGGTGACAATGACATCCGTCTGGACTTTTGGACGAACCTTTACCTCGGTCGCGGAGAACATCATCTGAACTTGTCTTCGCAGATGAATTTTTATCTGGATCATGGCGAGCAGAGGGATTTTTACGGGCGCATCAACGGAGAATACATTTTCCATCCGACAAACCGTTTTTCGACAGCCCTCACGGGACTTGTGGATTTCTACGACAAGGCGAAGTACGGCTACCAGTTGACTCTTGGCGCTGCTGACGGCTTTGTATCGTTCCCGACTGGGTTCTACGCGGGACAGGCACGCGTTTACGGAAGCATAGAACAGCGCTGGTTCCCGAATTTCGAGGTGGCGACCTTGATGCCTGTTTTCGTCGGCTACGCAAGCGTCGGCGAAACGGCCTGGGAACTGATGGACATCAATCGCGAAGACCTTGTCTATACGCTTGGAATAGGCGCCCGCTTTGCGCAGACGAAATCCATAAGCCGCTTGATAAACAAGTTTGATGTCAGCGTCCCCGTTAATGGGGTTCGCAAGGGCGATGTCCGCTATTCCGTGACCACGTCGTACACTCTCTAGCAATACGGTAAGAAGATGGATGCGAACATTAGAAAAGTCAAGAATACTTTTTTGCGTATAGAGATTGTCATAGGCATTCTCTCCATAATCTGCGGTGTTGCCATTACCGTGATGGTCTGGTCCGAGGGGTTCTTCCCCGGCGCCTTGATGATGGTGGTGACGGCCTTGATTAACATCTTCTTAGCTATCAAGGAACTTGTGGATCCGACCGATGGCGTGTTTCATTGGCAGAGCATGTTTTTCATGATTGTGCGCCGCGCCATGTTTTTCTTGAACGTGGTTCTCCTTGCCCTCGTGGTGGGGACGATGACGAATCTTTTGTAATGTCTTGAAATTATGGGCGTTGATGCTTGCCGTTAATGGCAATCGCTAATGTACGCCGTCTTCGTTTACGAAGTTCTTTTCGCCGTACCAGGCCTGGATTCTTTCACGAGCTTTATCGTCAAAGGCGGTGCCGTCTTTTAAGATGTGTTCGGCGGTTTCAAGAGTCTGTGCGATGAGTTCCTGGTCTTGAATCCAGTCAAACCAACGGAAAACCCAGGCGCCGCTCTGCTCGTTTCCCTCCAGGTTTCCAGCTCCGCGATTGGCGAGGTCGAGTTCTGCAATTTCGAATCCGTCTTCGGTCGCGGAAAATTGCGACAGGCGTTCCATGCTGCTTTCGGCGGCGTCTCCTTCGGGAATCATTAAAAAACACCAGGCCTGTTCGCTTCCGCGGCCAACGCGTCCGCGCAGCTGGTGGAGCTGCGCGAGCCCGAAACGGTCGGGCTGGTCTACGACCATCAAGTTGGCCGCCGGCACATTTACGCCTACTTCGATGACCGTTGTCGCAACAAGAATCTGGATATCGCCCTTTGCAAATTTCGCAATGATGGCGTCGCGCTCGGATTCGTCCATCTGTCCATGGACTCCGGCGACTTCCAGATTGCCGATGCTGTTGGTGGAACCCGCTTGAGACTGCTTTTTTGCAGCGCTTGCGATGTAGGCTCGAAGTTCTTCGACGATTTCGTCGACGCTCCGCGCGTTGCCTTCGTCGTCACTGCCGACTCGGCTCGCTATCCAGTAGCATAGATTTCCTCGCGAAGCTTCATTACAGATAAATTCTTTCATGCTTTCGCGTTTGGCGGCGTTCACGAGCCTAGTTTTGATTGGCTTTCGTCCGGCGGGCTTGTCTTTGATGCTTATGACTTTCAAATCGCCGTACAACGTCATGGCGAGACTTCGGGGAATGGGAGTGGCGCTCATCACCAGCAAATCGGGATAGTCGCCCTTGGCGAGCAGGGCCTCGCGCTGCCCGACACCGAACCTGTGCTGTTCGTCGATTATCACAAGTCCGAGTTTTGCAAAGGTGACGTCTTTGCTGAACAAGGCGTGCGTGCCGATGACCACATTGCAAAGGCCCATCTGCAGTTCACCCAAAATCACTTTTTTCTCGGCTAGGCTAGTCGCTCCGACCAGCAGTTGCACATGGAGTCCGGCGGCTTCTAAAAATGGTTTCAACGTCTTGAAGTGCTGCCGAGCCAGAATATCGGTAGGGACCATCAGGGCGCACTGCTCTTGATTCTTTCCCTGGGAACCGCAAACGGCCATCATGGCGAGCATGGCCACCACGGTTTTCCCGCATCCGACATCGCCCTGCAAAAGCGCGTGGAATTGCTTTTTCCCGTTCAGTCCCTCGATGATGGTTGCCATGGCGGCGTCCTGTCCGGGAGTCAATTGAAACGGAAGCATGGCGCGCGCCGCCATCACTGAACCCAAGTCAATTTGTCGTTCATGCCCGCGCAGTTTCTGGTTTTCCCTTCGCTTGACCATCCTGAGGCAAAAGGGCAAAAGCTCCAAAACCTTCATTTCCCGTTTCGCCTTGTATATTGCCGGGAATTCCTTTGGCTCGTGCAGTGCGCGAAGGTTTTCTATCACCGGCTTGAATTTCAAGTAGTCGGTCAGTTCCCTGGGGCAAATGCCTGGCAACGTGAGATTCGGGAATTTGAATAAAGTCTTGTAGAGACTGCGAAAAAATTTCTGCTCCATCCTGGCTTCGCGACAGGCTTCGCTAATGGGATAGATGGGCTGAATGCAACCGCTGAATTCCTCGTCTTCGTCAAAGGGCTGCATGTCGGGGTGGGTTATTTGCAGTCCGCGGTATTCCCCGACTTGTCCAGTTACGAGCCATCGCGTGTCGTTCTTGATACGCCTTGCCCAGTAGCTGGTGCCTTGGAAAAAAAGCAACTGGATTTCGCCTGTGCCGTCGGTAAGGGTCGCCATGAATCTGGAGCGCCTTCCTTTGACGACGCCTGCGCGCTTGATAGTGCCGATGAGCACGACTTTTTCGCCAACTTCGCAATTCCCGATTGGAGTCACCTTGGTCTGGTCCAGGTAGCTGCGGGGGATGTTGTAGAGTAATTCCGATACTGTGCTGAGCCCCGCCTTGCGCAAGGCTTCTATGCGTTTAGGACCGAGCCCCGGAAGTTGTGAAATTTCCATTTTTACCCGCGACCTTGTGCGAAGCTACTCGGGAAGGCTTTCGCCTTTTTCTGCACGGATTTTCGCCTTTTCGCGGGCGGTCTTTCCGATAAGGTTCGTGTTTTTCCAGGTGATAAGTTTTACCGGGTTTCCGTTGTCGTCGTATATCTTGACGTCCTTCGTATCGATAGCGGCAATCAGGTCGCACACTTTCGTAATGAGCATGTTCACCTTGTCGATGGTTTCCCTGGAAGCGGTAAATTTCTGGAGCGTGGGGTTAGATTCGATTTCGCTTATGACTTGGTTGGTTTTGGCAACCCCTTCGGAAAGCGTGGTGATGACGTTCTCGGCGCTTGCGATTTTTTCGTCGACGGCTCCGGCGACAGACTTTATGGTGGTGTCGGCGCGGTTAGTTATGTCGATGAGCGTGTTGCTCGCACCTTCGATTTCGTTGAATATGGACTTGATCTTGGGCTGGATGGCGCTGATATTTCTGTCGGCGTCTTCAAGAATCTGCTCGATGCCTCCGACTATTTCTTCGTACTTTTGTTCGGCCGAGGCGTGCGAAGAGTCCCCGTTCACGATGAGCATTACCGCTTCGCGAACGTAGGTGATTTGCCTGTTCACGTCTTCCATGAGCCTGAGGGCTTCTGCGATGCCGGGTTCAAAATACCCTTTGTGCACGTAGTCCTTGGGGAGAATTTTGCCGGTCTTCGAGGGGACGATTTCCAAACGGCGCTGGCCCATGAGGGCGTAGTTCACGTTGTTGAATTCCGTGCCTTCGCGCAAAATTACCGGGGTGTCGAACTTGATTTGCACACGGGAACGGTCCCCGAGCCAGGTGACCTTGCCGATGGTTCCCACCCTGTAGCCGCGAACCACGACCACGTCTTCGGGTTGCAACGTTCCCAGTTCGTCAAAATCCACCAGTGCCGTGTCGTTCACCTCCTGGTGAGCGTTGTACATGCCGTACGAGACTGACGCAAAAATGCAAATCAACCCCAAAAGCGACAGGTAGCCTATGGCACGGTCCGAAATCTTCATGTGTCGAAAATTAGTAAAAATTCGACCTAAAGGGGCAGTCCGGCCTCCTGGGTTTGACAAAAGTCCCATTATTTCTATATTTGGCACACCGATTTAATCGGAACCCTCCCGGAGCCAATGTCGGTTTCCGGGCGATAGACCAAAGGGACTCATTATGAGACAATACGAAACGATGGTTATCATCGACGCTATGATCTCTGACGACGCTATCAATGCCGAAGTCGAGAACATTGGTGCCATGATCACTAACGGCGGCGGTGAAATTCTCCGTCGCGACGACTGGGGCAAGCGCAAGCTCGCCTACACTATCAACAAGCGCCAGCATGGTTACTACGTGATCTTCTACTACAAGGCAGAAGCCGCTGTAGTCGCTTCCATGGAAGCCGCTCTCAAGCTGAACGAAAACGCCCTCCGTTGGATGACCCTCGCTGATTATCCGATGAGCGAAATCGTTTACAACCAGGACATGGCTCAGTCTACCGAAGAAATCATCCCGGTTGACGCAGAAGAAGGGGAGGCTGAATAATGGCTTTTGAAGATAAGAAACAGGCTCCGCGTATTCGCCGCAAGAAGACTTGCTGGTTCACCGAAAACAACGTCAAGTTCATTGACTACAAGGACGAAAAGACTCTTCGTCGCTTTGTTTCCGAACGTGGCAAGATCATTCCGCGCCGCATTTCCGGCACTTCCGCCAAGTATCAGCGTATGCTGAACGAGGCTATCAAGCGTGCCCGTCAGATGGCCATTCTCCCGTTCGTTTCGGACAGCATGCGCTAATAGGAGGAACTAGACTATGGAAATTATTCTTAAGGCCAATGTTCCTCACCTCGGCAAAATGCTCGATGTCGTGAACGTCAAGGACGGCTATGCCCGTAACTACCTTTTCCCGCGCAAGCTCGCTGTTCGTGCTACCAAGGAAGCCAAGCAGCAGATCGAAACCAACCGCGCTGCCCTCGAAGCCCAGTTCCAGAAGGAACTCGCTGCCGCTGGTGACGTGGCTGCCAAGCTCGCTCAGGTTTCTGTGAACCTCGAACGTCGCGTTGTGGAAGGCGAACGCCTGTACGGTTCTGTGACCGCCGGTGACATCGCCGAAGCCATCACTAAGGCTGGCGTCAAGGTTTCCCGTGCTCAGATCGATCTGGCCGAACCCATCAAGCAGCTCGGTGTCTTCACCGTCACTGTCAAGGTGTTTGGCGATGTCGAAGCACAGGTCAAGGTTTGGGTTGTCGCAGAGAAGGCTTAATTAGCTTTTTCCGCTAAACCAAAATCCTTTGGAACGCTCCCTAATCGGGGGCGTTCTTTTTGTTTGCAAGCCTTATTTTTGCTATTTTATGGGCATGCGCAAGTTTGCACTTTTACCTTTGATTTTTGGCCTGGTTGGCGTCGGTTCCGCCCAGGCCCAGGTCCGTGATCTTTTTGCCGAATTTGAAGAAGAGGCTCAAGCCAAGGAAGCTCCGGTTTCGAGCGCTGCGGAAGTTCCCGCTTCGAGCGCTGTAGCTCCTGCGTCAAGTGCTGCGACTCCAGCGGCTCCGGCGAGTAGCGAAACGGCGAAGCCCGCCTCTAGCGCTGCAGCCCCCGCATCCAGTGCGGCAGTTGCTTCGAGCAGTTCCGTTGTGCTGAGCTCTTCGAGCGTTGCCGAAAGTTCCTCCAGTTTTGTTGCCCCCACGGATCGTGGCCCGATGCCGGTCGATTCTGCTGCGGTCAAGGATTCCGCCGCAGTTCCTGTTGACTCTTCCGCGGTTAAAGATTCCGCTGTCGTCCAGCCGGCCGATTCCGCGGCGGCTCCCGTTGATACATCTGCAGTTAAAGATTCCGCCGCGGTCGCTGCGACTGATTCCTCTGCCCAGGATAGCTTGACTCCGGAACAGGCTTATGCGAAGGCTATGCAGGCCATGGCGGATTCCGCCAGGGTTCGCGATTCCCTGGCCGCCGTGAACTCCAGCAGTTCCTCCGAAGTTTCTGTTAATCTTTCTTCCAGCAGCATGAGCCGTCGCGACCTTTTGGGACCGGTGAAAGTCTCCAAGGTCTACGGCATCGACGAAATGAAGGGCAAGTACAAGAGCCCGCGCAAGGCGATGTTCATGTCGCTCGTTATTCCCGGCTCCGGCCAGCTTTACACGGGAGGCACTTCGTTCACGTACGTGCGCGGTGGTGTCTACCTGGCTTTGGAAGCCGCCCTGTGGGGTAGCTGGTACTACTTCTCTGTCCACAAGTACGACGAACAGGTGGACAAGTACAAGAAGTTTGCCAAGCAGCACTATTCCATCGGTCGTTACGAAGCCGGCATGCGTGAACTCTACATGCAGCTCTCCGATGAAACCGAAGAATCTCGCTTCGAAACTCGTTACATGAGCTCCCGTGAAGATTTCTGCAAGGCCATCTATGGAACGGCGACCAACTCGGGCTGCTACACCCGCGGAAAACTGTTCACCAACGACAAGCCCCATACGGACCGTTTCTCTACAAAGAATCCCTCCAGCCTCAAGAAGGAAATTGATTCGCAGAAGAACTTCTACGACATGCCTGTGGTCTACCAGCACATTGCCGACAGGAACTACGTGCTTGGCTGGGACGATGTCGAGGATGTCGAAATTGCAAGCAATCTTGGTCTTGAAGACGATGCAAGTGAATTCGTTCCTCTGGCCTCGTCCGACAATATGGACAAGTATCGCAGCATGCGTGGCAAGGCGAACGACTATGCCGACATGCAGGCTTGGTTCTTTGGCGGAATCATCCTGAACCATCTTATTTCGGCCGTGGATGCCGCCTTTACGGCTCATGCCCACAACAAGGAACTCTATTCCGAAGAACTCTCTTGGTACAACCGCTTGCGCTTCGATAGCTATTTGAGCTTTTTCGACGGCTTTGATGTCGGTGTCCAGGCTCATTGGGGATTTTAATGCGGATTCTGCTTGTCTTGTTGCTTGCTTCGGTGACTGCCTTTTCGCAGGTGGTTATTTCCGTCGATGAGAATGTAAGCCGAAACCATGACAAAAGCCTGGCCTTGGCCCTTGGTTCGTCCATTTTACTTCCCGGTATGGGCGAACTTTACCTGGGCGAAAAAAAACTGGTGCGTCCCTTCGTGTGGGTCGATGCTTCACTGTGGGTGACAGCCATAAGTTCCTTTATTGTCGGTGAACTCTATATCAGCTCTGCGCACAATTACGCTGTGCGCCATGCCGACTTGAATACATCGAGCAAGAAGGTGTCCCTTTTGAATTCGGTGGGCGACTACCGCAGTCGTAGTGGCGTTGCCGGTCAGAATTCTTCTCCCGAGATGGACGAGGATTACAACCAGGCCATGCTCCGTGCAGGCAAGGCTATCGACGAGGATTTGGACGAGAGCATCCAGTGGGACTGGGGGAGTAGCGATAATCCAGAGACCTCGGACCATATCGATGAATTCAAGAGCCGTATGCGCCATTATCGCGTGAGCCGTATCGTTTTCCAGGTTTCCGTGGGGGCGCTCGTGCTGAACCGTGTCATTTCCGTCATCGACGCCATGCGCATTTACAGGGCGACATCGTCGAAGTCTTTTGCCAATCGCGTGGAACTTGTTCCGCAATTCTACGAGGACGGGTCTGGATTAGGAGTGAATGTGAAATTCTAGGCAACGGGTGGGTGAGGTCGAACATCTAAATGGAAGACTTGAAAAGGTTGTTTGGACATAGAGAACGTAATTTTATATGCAAAACTTGATAAATACAATTTTCTGCTTGCTGCTGGTTACTCTTGTGGCTTGTTCCGGTGATGCATCCGATGGCAAGGGCTCTGTTGCTGGTAAGGGTCCCGGTGGTCCGGGAGGCAAGGGCGGTCCGGGCGGTCGTCCGCAGCGCACTTTGAATGTGGAAGGTTATGTTGCAGAGCTTTCCGAAATAAATAGGGACTTCCAGACCATGGCGACCCTTTCTCCGTTGAATAGCGTTTCTTTGGCGGCGGCGACGTCTGGACGACTGGTGTCGCTCAATGCGAAGGATGGCGCCTCGGTGCAGAAGGGAGCCTTGCTTGCAAAGATTGACGATTCCGACTTGAAAGCGAATTTAAAGCAGGCCGAGGCGAACCTCGCTCTGGCCAAGCAGAAGTTCGATCGTACCAAGAAATTGAACGAGCAGGGCAGCGCTACTGCGGCTGACCTTGAAAGTGCCGAAGCCTCCCTCAAGTCGAATGAGGCGAGTGTCGAACTCATCAAGGCTCAAATCGCAAAGACCGAAGTGCGAGCCCCGTTCAGCGGCAAGCTCGGTTTCGTGAATGTTTCCGTGGGCGCCTGGCTCAACGCGGGTTCTTCCATCGTTGAATTGAACGAGGTGAACAAGCTCAAGGCGAAGTTCTCGCTTCCGCAGCGCTATGCAAGTGTCGTCAAGGTAGGCGACAAGATTACCCTCAGGGACGAAGAACGCAATGTCGAAAAGTCTGGGAAGGTGTCTGCCCTCGACGCAACCATTTCGGAAAGTAGCCGCACGCGTCAAATCCTGGTGACCGTGGATAATGCCAAGGGCGAATTGATTGCCGGCAGCTATACTAGCGTGAAGGTCTCCTTGGAAGCGGGGCAGGATTCCAGCTTTACCGTTCCTGCGGAAGCGCTTATTCTGGATAGGGAAGGCGCCTACGTGTTTGTGGACAAGGGCGGCAAGGCACAAATCAAGTATGTGCAGACGGGACTCCGTACGCCTATTTCTGTGCAAATTCTTTCCGGTCTCGATCAAGGGGATACGGTCATCGTTTCGGGCATTGTGAGCCTTCGCCCTGGTGTCGGCGTAAAGATTAGGGAACTCCGCCATGCGATGAATTACGAGGTGGATAGATGAGCATAAGCCAGCTCAGTGTCCGTCGTCCGGTTCTCATGACCGTGATGGCGCTTGTCATTCTGCTGCTCGGCTTTTTCGGAGCGAGCAATCTTGGCATACGCGAATACCCGAACGTTGACTATCCGCTTATCCAGGTGCGTACCAGTTATCCGGGCGCTAACGCAGCCGTGGTGGAAGCCGAAGTCACTGAAATTCTTGAAGCGAGTATCAACAGTGCCGCGGGCATCAAGTCGCTGACTTCTACGAGCCGCGACGGTTCTTCTTCGATTAGCATTGAATTCGAGACGGGCATGGACCTGGAAGAGGCCGCGAACGAAATTCGCGACCGTGTAAGCCGCGTGCGCCGCAGGCTCCCGGACGACGTCGATGAACCGACCGTGAACAAGAGCGACAGCGATTCCGACCCGATTCTCATGGCGAGCCTCGTGAGCGACAAGCTTGATGCCATGGAAGTTTCCGAAATCGCAAAGAACCAGGTGAAGGAACGCTTGCAGACAATCAACGGTGTTTCCGAAGTGATGATCTGGGGCGAAAAGCAGCCGGTGGTTCGCCTGTGGCTCGACCCCATCAAGATGCAGGCTCTGGGTGTTTCCGGTGTCGACATGGAAAACGCTCTCAAGAAGGGTAACCTTGAACTCCCGAGCGGCAGCATCGAAGGTGTGGAAAGCGCACTTTCCATCCGTACGCTTGGCCGTTTGCTCGACCCTTCTGAGTTTTCGAATATTGCAGTGAAGACTGCTGCCGACGGTACTGTGATTCGCTTGAGCGATGTGGCCGACATCCATTACGAACCGAAGGATACGCGTACTGGTTTTAGACGTAACGGCAAGAACACTGTTACGGCGGCTCTTGTGGCGCAGCCGGGCAGTAACCATGTGGAAATTGCAAACGAATTCTACAAGCGTGTCGAAGACATCCGCTCCCAGCTCCCGGAAGGTGTCGATATCCTTTATGGTCGCGATACGAGTATCAATATTCGCGCTTCCATCAAGGAAGTGGTCGAAACGATTTTCATCGCTTTTATCCTCGTGATTGCGATTATCTTTGCGTTCCTTCGCGAAGGCCGCACGACGGTCATCCCGATGGTGGTGGTGCCGGTTTCCGTGATTGGTAGTTTCTTTGTGCTGTACCTTTGCGGGTTCAGTATTAATGTGCTTACTTTGCTTGCAATGGTGTTGGCGATTGGCCTTGTGGTGGATGACGCCATTGTGATTGTGGAAAACATTTACCACAAGATTGAAGGCGGCATGACACCGAAGCAGGCTGCCGTTGCTGGTACAAACGAAATCTTCTTTGCCGTGATTGCGACCTCCGTGGTGCTCATGGCGGTGTTCGTGCCGGTGCTTGCCCTTGGTGGAACGACCGGTCTCTTGTTCCGCGAGTTCGTGGCCGTGATGATTGGTACCGTGTTCCTTTCGACGGTATCTGCGCTTACGCTTTCCCCGATGCTTTGCTCTAGGTTCTTGAAGAAACAGAAGAAGGGGAGGCTCTTTAATATTTCGGAACCGTTCTTCGTGTTCATCAACAAGGCGTATTCCGTGTTGCTGCGCGGTTTCTTGAAGGTCCGAATTCTTTTGTTCCCCATCCTGATCGGGCTTATGTTCGTCTCGTATTTCTGCTTTACGAACATGAGTAGCGAAATGGCGCCTACGGAAGACTCCGGTGCCGTGATGGTGAGTACGAACATGCCGGAAGGTGTCACGCTTACGCGTACGATGCGCATGGCCGATGCCTTCGTCGAAGAAATCATGGACATCCTCGATAGCGGCGAATACAAGGAAATGCAATCCGGTGCATGGCGTGCCGGTATGTACAGAATTAACTTGTCCTTGAATGACGACAAGAAGGCTCGCCGCCCGCAGAGTGAAATAGCCCATGCCATCCAGGTGCTGGGTAACGAATATCCGGATTTGCGCGTGATGGTCTCTGAACCGCAGAGCATCAGTACGCAGCGCGGTGGCCTTCCTGTGCAGTTTGTGTTGCAGGCTCCGAATATCGAAATCCTGCGTACGCTCGTGCCGAAGTTCGAAGAAGAAGCGAGCAAGAGCCCCGTCTTCAGCGTGGTGAACAGCAACTTGCGTTTCACGAAGCCCGAATTGCATATCGAAATCATGCGTGACAAGGCGAATGAAGAAGGCGTGAGCGTGAACGACATCGCCCAGGCGGTGCAGCTTTCCATCAGTGACCAGACATACGGCGAATACTACAAGGACGGCCACCAGTACGATATCATTGGTGCTGTCGGCTACGAATACCGCAGTACTCCCGAAAACCTTTCCATGCTTTCCGTGAAGAATGGAAAAGGCGAGCTGGTGAGTGTCGATAATTTCATTACTTACGTGGAACGTTCCGCATCGCCGTCGCTCCCGCGCTACAACCGCTTCAGTGCCGCTACCATGCAGGCGGGCCTTGTCCCGGGCAAAACGATTGGCGACGGAGTCGAGGAAATGCGCCGCATTGCAAAGAAGCTCTTGAAGGATTATCCGACGGTGAGTACGACGTTGAGCGGCTCTTCGAAGGAATTCGAGGAAAGTTCGAACGGTTTGTATATAGTGTTCTTGCTTGCACTTGCCTTGATTTTCCTTGTGCTTGCGGGCCAGTTCGAAAGTTTCCGCGCTCCGTTCGTGATTCTCTTGACGGTGCCGCTTGCTTTGTCGGGGGCTCTCGTTTGCCTTTTCGTTTTTGGACAGACGCTCAATATCTTCAGCGAAATCGCACTCATTCTCTTGATTGCTCTCGTGACGAAGAACGGTATCTTGATTGTGGAATTTGCAAACCAGATTGCCGCGAATACTGGGTGCTCTCGAATCGAGGCCGCCAAGCAGTCTGCGGAACGCCGCTTCCGTCCGATTCTCATGACGAGCCTTTCGACTGTGCTTGGCGCCGTGCCGCTTATCATGACGGGGACCCCTTCGCGCGTGGCGATGGGCATAGCCATCGTTGGTGGCCTTACGTTTGCGACGTTCATGACGTTGTTTATCGTTCCCGCAGCTTACAGCTTCTTTGCCGGCAAGGTCGAGTCTCTCAACACGACTGACGCAAGCAAGATGGCTTAGTTATTTCACCATCTGGAATACTTTTTCGTCTTTCCTGCTCATGCCGTAGCGGGTGCGCAGAATTTCTTCCTTGTGCAGGGAATCGTTCTGGAGCCTTTCGATTTCGAACTTGTGCTGCTCGATGACTTTTTGCAGTGAATCGATCTGGGCCTGGTAGGCGGCGATTTCCTGGGAAACCTGTTGCTGCCTGGGGATGCTGTTGTGCCCGAAGAGAAGCTTGGCCGCAATGAGGGCGAGCAAAATTACAACTATCGCAAAGAAGATGTAGATTTTTTTCAGCATTATACGGCTCCGTTGAAGTAAAACTGGAAGTTGTCTTCGGTGCGGGCGAGTCCCGCAATTTCCAGCTCTGTCAATATAGCTAAAAGTTGTGTCGTATTGAAGTCAAATTCTGACTGTAGCTCCACAAAAGTTTTTTTGTAGCCGTTTACCCTGCCAAAAACCAGCGTCGCCTCCTTGCTCAGGTTGCAGCCGGCCGCCGAAAGTTCCCCGAAGCTTAGCCCCCCTTTTTTGGGTAATCCAAGAACCTGGCAAAGACTTTCGGGTTTAAAAACCGGTTTTGCCCGCCCGGCGTCCAAAAGTTGGTTCGTACCGCTGGCTACTTCGCTGTCGAAGTTCCCCGGCACGGCGAGCAGCGTCTTGCCTTCCTTGGTGCAGAAGTCGGCGGTTATCAGGGCACCGCCTTTTATTTTGCTTTGCACCACGAGTGTCGCCGCGCAGAGGCCGCTGATGATTTTGTTCCTCGCGATGAAGTTTCCCTTGTAGGCGGGGTCGTCGGGTTCGAATGTAGAAACGAGCGCTCCTCCGCTTTCCAAAATGCGATTCGCCAGATCGCCGCGACTGCCTTCGATGTGAGTGTCGAGCCCTTGCGCGAGGACTCCGATGGTGGGGAGGCCTGCTTCCAGGGCGGCTTCATGGCAAAGGCTGTCGATTCCCTGGGCGAGGCCTGAAACGATGACGGCGTTCGTGCCGCGTAGGGAATTTACGAGTTTGCGGCACAGTTCCGCGGCGCTGTTGCTTGGCCTGCGTGTGCCGACCATCGCGATTCCGATGGGTGCCTTTGGAAGTGCTGCATTGCCGGTGCTGGCATTGGACTCGGCGGGTGCGGTCGGTTCCGGCAAAGTTCCCTGCGCATACAGGACCATGGGTTTGTAGATGGATGAACCTAACAAAAGGGGAAATTTTTCTGGCTGTACGGCGTAGTACTTTCTATCTTTCATGGTATGAAATATTCCTTTGATGATTTGATCAAGATAATGGAGAGGCTCAGGGCCAAGGACGGTTGCCCTTGGGACCGCGAGCAGGATACGCGTTCGCTTTTGCCTTACCTCGTCGAGGAGAGCAGCGAGTTTATCGATGCCGCCCAGGAAGGCGACAAGGCGCACATGTGCGAAGAACTGGGCGATGTGCTTCTGCAGGTGGTTTTCCATTCGCAGGTCTGCAAGGAACAGGGCGACTTTACCATCGACGACGTGGTGCAGGGAATATGCGAAAAGATGGTCCGCCGCCATCCTCACGTGTTCGGCGAGGCGCATGTGGACAACGCCGCAGGCGTAACCCGGCAATGGGAAAAGATCAAAGCCTCCGAAAAGAACAATCTAAAAACTGCGGGCTGCTCTATTATGGATAAAGTAAGCAAGAGCATGCCGACGCTCGCCCGGGCCCAGGACATCATCCGCAGAGTGGCCAAGGTTGGCTTCGACTGGGGCGCCCCGGAGCCTGTATTTGACAAGGCCCAAGAAGAATTTAGTGAATTTCGCGCCGAAATGCAAGCCGTCACTCCAGAAAACAGAAACATCGACCGCCTCGAAGACGAGTTCGGCGACATCATGTTCAGCCTCGTGAACGTGGCCCGCCATTGCGGATTCAATGCGAATATCGCTCTCCAGCGCGCTAATTCCAAGTTCGAAAAACGCTTCCGCGAAGTGGAGCGCCTCACGAAGGAACAGGGCAAGCAGATCGGTGAAGTGGGCCTCGAAGGCTTGCAGGAATTGTGGAAACAGGCGAAAAACGCCAAATAACGCCATTCCATATTGGAGTGTTCTTTTTCGGAACGCCCTTTTTGAAAATTTTTTTTCACATGCCCGCAATCGGGGGTATATTGATAATGTGCTTCCAGTAAATCCTGGTTCTGGAGATGGGATGCCTGATCGAACCGCGGGGTAGGATTCACTGGACGCACTATTTCTATTCCACTATAAACAGTCCTCGGCTTTGCCGGGGGCTGTTTTTGTTTGGGGGTTCTGAAATTTCAAGAAAGACTCGTTTAAAAATAGTCCTTTGAAAATACATTTGTCTTGCTACAGCTGAAAATTTGCTTGGAATAGAATGTATTTTTGATGCAAAGGAATTCGCATGAGAAAACTGCTTGCTGCACTTTTTATTTTACTGCTGCCTTGTACGGCCTTGGCGAAGTATGTCGCTGTCCTTGAGACTGCGGCCGATGGCAAGGCCCGTGAGGAAATTGATATCGAAAGTCGTCAGTACTTGACGAACGTGATTCGCGAACAGGCCGTGCGCGTGCTCCCCGCCGAACAGAACTGGACCATCATGACGCGCGAGAACATCAACGTGATGCTCCCGCCCGGGAAAACTATAGAGGACTGCGAAGGCAGCTGCCTTGCGGAAACCGGCAAGAATATCGCTGCGGATTATGTGGCTCAGGCGCGAATCGGCAAGTTCGGCGAGAACTACACAATCAGTTGCGAAATGTACGAGACCGCGGGCAACAAGCTTGTGGCGAGTTTCAATGCCGACGGCATCGCGAATGTCGAGGGAATTGTCGCTGAACTCAAAACAAAGGCTCCGGAATTTTTCAAGAAAATTCGAGGGATTGGGGGGGCTTGGGGTGGCGGTAGCGGCTTTGGTGATTTCAGTACCGCTGGGGACTTCGCTGTTGTCGGCAACCAAATGTTCATCGTGAATGTTTCGACGAATCCCGGTGGCGCCATGCTGAGCATTGACGGACGCCCTGTGCCGAAGTGCAGCAGCACTCCTTGTAAAATCCAAGTCGAAGCAGGTGAACATCGCTTTGTGACCGTGCTTGAACACTACGAGGATTTCGATTCGCTTGTAACTGTGAATGCGAATGAGCAACAGATTGCCTTCAACATGGTTCCGAATTTTGGAACGCTTTTTGTGAACCCGGAACGCCCGGACAATGTTGGTAATCCAGAGGATTTGCGAGTGTCTGTCGATGGAAAACTCGTGGCTGCAGCGAGTACGGAAATGCTTGATCCGGGTGTGCATGCAGTTTCTGTTACTCATCCATGTTATGACCCTGTGGAATTTAAGGTGGCCATTGAAAAAGGGAAGAACGAACGTTATGAGCAGCCGATGGTTCGTGCTAAGGGTGGGTTATCTCTTTCGGCTGAGTTCCGTGGTGAACCCCAGTCGGTGCCTGTTTTTGTGAATGGGAACGAAGTCGGCAAGACTCCTTATTTGGGAGAAGTTCCTTTGTGTTCTAGGGTGGCAGTGGGCGATGTGAAAAATCCCGAAATTGTAGATGTGAATCTCAAGTTCCACGAGACGGTGGCTTATACGCATGAGTTGAAGAAAGACCCCTTTGCGAAGGAGACGTTGACCGCGATAGACCAGACTCGGGCCCAGGCAGAAAAAGGCTACAACGATTTGGAATGCGCAACGGGCGGCGATTGCAAAAAAGTCGGGGAGAGCATCCCTGCGAATGTGGAGAGTGATGAATCTGGAATTCATTGGGTACCTGTAATTGCGAGTGCCGCGGTGCTCGTGGGTGGCTCCGTGCTCGCCGTTGTCGGAAATTCCAATGCTAAGTCCGCCTCCGAGAAGAAAATCAAGAGCGAATCGGATTACAAGAAGAACAAGGACGATGCACACAATGGCCAGACGCTCCGCACCGTGGGGGTCGTGACTGCAATCGTTGGTGCTGTTGGGCTTGGCGTGAGCTTCGCTTTCTAGGGGAGGGAAAATGAAGAATTACGGATTTATGAATAATGCGTTCCTCCTGCTTGTTATGCTCCTTTCCTTAACCGCCTGTACTGACTACGAAGCCGTTGTAGAGGATAATTATGAGGAGTGGGTCGCTTCGATTGAGGAGGACGATTCAATTAGCAATGCCGTTTCTGGCATTGACCGGGAATCTAGCAGCATTAAGGACGGAAGCGAATATGATGCTGCATCCAACACTCTCAAGGACAAACGCAATGGTCAGGTTTACAAGACGGTGACTATCGGTGACCAAACGTGGATGGCTGAAAACCTCAATTACGACTATAATGAAGGGACTGCCAAGAGTTTTTGTTACAACAACAGTACGGACTCCTGTGCCAAGTACGGTCGCCTTTACTTGTGGAGTGCTGCGATGGACTCTGCTTCCATATTTTCGTATGATGGCGCAGGTTGTGGTTACGAGAAAAATTGTAAATCGAGTGATGTCATCCGAGGCGTTTGTCCCGAGGGTTGGCATCTGCCAAGCCAATCGGAGTGGAAATCGTTGATCGTTGCTGCGGATGGTTCTAGCACTGCTGGTTCAGTTTTTAAATCTGAAAATGCTGGTGGTTTTTCCGTTCTCCCCGCAGGCTACAGAGACGGTAATGACATTTTTAAAAATGTCGGTGACTTTGCTTACTTTTGGTCTGCATCTCAAGATGAACGCAGTAGCTACTATGCCTACGACGTATACTTAATTTACGATGTTGGCAATGCATTCCAAAGCTATGGTCGTAGAAACGAAGGTCTTTCAGTTCGTTGTGTGATGGATTTCTCTTGTGTTAGATTGTCTTATTGCGTGAAAACTACAGAAAAACCTGAGGCTTTTTGTAATTTAGATGAAACGATTACAAATAATCTTGCGGATAAATATAAACAAAACGGAACTTTTGTTGAAATTTATAAAGCGTGTTGGGATTTTTAAAAAAACACCTTGTAAAATATTACAAATTGTCAAAATTTGACATTTATAAAATACTATCTTTATCTCGCATGAATGTGGAAACTTCGGTCCCTTGACTGGGTAAAACCGATTTTTTATATTCATGTTTAAGGTACCACTGGACGGATGCCTTCCGGCTTAGCCCGGGCTTTTATATATGAACCGATAACAAGAGGATAAAATGGCTCGCGACATTCGAGAGACTCCCATCTTGTTCGGCGAGGATGCTCGCCGGTTTATGGCCCGTATGCAGGAACGGCACCCCGTATCTCCGGAAGAACGTGAACGCTGCAAACGGCATTACGAGTATTTCTTAAAGGCCTTTGAAGCGGGGATGCGTGAAAAGCGTGCCCGCGAAGCGGCCAACGGAGGTGTGGACCCATGTTTTCGTCAGGTGAAGTAAATCCTGTAGAATTTAAGGTAGTTCGTTTAACTTCAGCAGAGTCTGTCAAGAATTTTGATTGTGGCGATACCGATTTAAATGATTTTATCCTTAACCGCGCTGTTCTTTTTGACAAGTATTTGCTTGCTGCGAGTTATGCGTGTGTCGATGTAAATGACGCAAGTCGAGTCTACGCCTATTTTAGCCTGGCTAACGACAAACTGGCCATGTCGGATTTCAAGGACAAGTCTGAATTCAACCGCTTTCGCAAAAAGCGGGGTTTCCCGAATGAAAAACGCCTGAAAAGTTATCCGGCAGTAAAACTTTGCCGATTGGCTGTTGATAACAGTGTCAAGGGAAAACGAATTGGCTCGATGATTATAGATATCATCAAATACATGTTCGTTGCCAACAACAAGACTGGTTGTCGTTTCCTGACTGTCGATGCCTATCTCGGTGCGCTTTCGTTCTACGAAGGCAACGGCTTTAGGCAAATGCTTCTTGAAGACAATGATCCGCACACCCGTGTGATGTATTTCGATCTCATCGACCTCGCCGCATGACGGACTGCGGATTTTTGCAAAAAAATGTCAAAATTTGACATCTGCTAATTTTACATTTATAATGCATGAATGTGGAAACTTCGGCCCCTTGACTGGGTAAAACCGATTTTTTATATTCATGTTTAAGGTACCACTGGACGGATGCCTTCCGGCTTAGCCCGGGCTTTTATATATGAACCGATAACAAGAGGATAAAATGGCTCGCGACATTCGAGAGACTCCCATCTTGTTCGGCGAGGATGCTCGCCGGTTTATGGCCCGTATGCAGGAACGGCACCCCGAATCTCCGGAAGCTCGTGCCCGCCGCCTACGGAATTACGAGTATTTTTTAAAGGCCTTTGAAGATGGCATGCGCAAAAAGCGTGCCCGCGAAGCGGCCAACGGAGGTGTGGATCCATGGTTCAAACAAGTGAAGTGAAAACTCCTGCCTTTGATGTCGTTCGCTTAAGTTCGCTGGAATCTATCGGTAATTTTGATTGCGGCGATGCCGATTTGAACGATTTCATTCTTAATCGCGCTGTTCTTTTCGACAAGTACTTGCTTGCAGCGAGTTATGCGTGCGTCAATCCGGAATCAGGTCAAATATATGCCTATTTTAGCCTGGCTAACGACAAACTGGCCATGTCGGATTTCAAGGACAAGTCTGAATTCAACCGCTTTCGCAAAAAGCGGGGTTTCCCGAATGAAAAACGCCTGAAAAGTTATCCGGCAGTAAAACTTTGCCGATTGGCTGTTGATAACAGTGTCAAGGGAAAACGAATTGGCTCGATGATTATAGATATCATCAAATACATGTTCGTTGCCAACAACAAGACTGGTTGTCGTTTCCTGACTGTCGATGCCTATCTCGGTGCGCTTTCGTTCTACGAAGGCAACGGCTTTAGGCAAATGCTTCTTGAAGACAATGATCCGCACACCCGTGTGATGTACTTCGATCTCATCGACCTCGCCGCGTGATTGTTGTTTATTGCAAAAAAAGACCTGCATCGCTGCAGGTCTTTTTCAATTCCTTGGAATTATCAAGAATTAAGGCTAGGATTAAGCTCTTGCCTTGGCCTTGTCGCCGTACTTCTTGATGAGTTCTTCCTGGATGTTGCGCGGCACCGGAGAGTACTTGCAGAATTCCATGGTGAATTCAGCCTTACCCTGGGTCATGGAACGGAGGTCCGTAGCATAGCCGAACATTTCGGAAAGCGGAACTTCAGCGAGAATCGTGGTGGTGCCCTGTTCTTCGTTGGTGCCGGTGATGGCGCCACGACGCTGGGACACGTTACCGACAACGTTACCCTGGAATTCGGTCGGCGTTGCGATTTCGACCTTCATGATCGGTTCGAGAATCTGGGCGCCAGCCTTTTCGAAGGCTTCGCGGAAGGCCATGCGAGCGCAAATCTGGAAGGCCATGTCAGAGGAGTCGACCGGGTGGAATGCACCATCCTGGACTTCCATTTCGATACCCACGACCGGGAAGCCGATGAGGGAACCGCTTTCCATGCAGCTCTGGAAACCCTTGTCGCAAGACGGGATGTATTCCTTAGGAATACGGCCGCCGACGACGGAGTTCACGAAGTTGTAGACCTTTTCGGAGTCGCCTTCGACAGCCATCGGGCGCATGATGCCGCTCATCTTAGCGAACTGACCCGAACCACCGGTCTGCTTCTTGTGGGTGTATTCGAACTTGGATTCGCGAGTAATGGTTTCGCGGTAGGCCACCTGCGGAGCACCGGTCTGCACGTCGCAGTGGTATTCGCGGCGCATACGTTCGATGTAAACGTCAAGGTGAAGTTCGCCCATGCCCTTGATGATGGTTTCGCCGGATTCCTTGTCGACTTCGACCTGGAACGTCGGGTCTTCCTTGGTGAAGCGGTTGAGGGCCTTGGACATGTTGGCGAGGTCGTCACGGTTCTTGGCTTCGATAACAAGTTCGATAACCGGGTTAGGAACGTGCATGGAAGTCATGTTGTAGTTGTTCTTGCCGTCGGTGAAAGTCGTACCGGAAGCGCAGTCGATACCGAACAGAGCGACGATGTCGCCTGCACCGGCTTCGGTGATGTCCACCATTTCGTCAGCGTGCATACGGACCAAGCGACCCACGGAAACCTTCTTGCCGGTGGCCATGTTGGTGATCATGTCGCCCTTCTTGAGGGTGCCCTGGTAGACGCGGACGTAGGTGAGCTGGCCATAGCGGTCGTTCACGAGCTTGAATGCGTAGCAGACGAGCGGCTGGGCGTCTTCGGACTTGAGGACGACTTCGGCTTCTTCGTTGTCGATGTCGAGGCACTTGTTTTCGACGTCGGTCGGGCACGGGAGGTAGTCGATGACGCCATCAAGGAGCTTCTGCACACCGACGTTCTTGTGGGCAGAACCCATGAACACCGGAGTGATGTCGAGGCGGATGGTAGCTTCACGGATGGTCTTCTTGATGAGGGCCTTGTCGATGTCCATGTAGTTGCCTTCCATGGCCTTTTCCATGATTTCATCGCTGTAGTCGGCGCAGCAGTCGATGAGCTTTTCACGGTATTCGTTGGCCTGGTCCATGAGTTCGGCCGGAATATCCTTTTCGATCATGTCGTCGCCGTTGGCGCCTTCGAAGTAGTAGGCCTTCATTTCGACGAGGTCGACCACGCCCTTCAGTTGGTCTTCGAGACCTATAGGAATCTGCATGACGCAGGGCTTGTGGTTGAGCTTTTCCTTGAGCATGACAGCCACGCGGAGCGGGTTTGCACCGGAACGGTCGCACTTGTTCACGAATACGACGCGCGGTACATGGTAGCGCTTCATCTGGCGGTCAACGGTAATAGACTGGGACTGGACGCCTTCCACGCCGGTAAGAACGAGGATAGCACCGTCGAGCACACGGAGAGAACGTTCAACTTCGATAGTGAAGTCCACGTGCCCCGGGGTATCGATGATGTTGATGGAGTCGGCTTCGCCGCTCTTGGTGTGGGTCCAGTTTGCGAAGGTGGCGGCGGACTGAATCGTGATGCCGCGTTCGCGTTCAAGTTCCATGGAGTCCATCGTGGCACCGACGCCGTCCTTGCCACGGACTTCGTGAATAGCGTGAATACGCTTTGTGAAGTAAAGGATACGTTCGGTAAGGGTAGTCTTACCGGAGTCGATGTGGGCAGAAATACCAATATTTCTGTGCTTTTCAATGTTTTTCATAGTTGTTTTCCACAGATGGAGTTGATGTTATTGTTTAGTTGGGCCCAAAGATAGAAAAAAATGGGGGTTGTTCAAGGGTCAACAAGCTGCGAAAACCCCGAAAACAACGCAAAATAAAAAGGACTTTTGCGTTTTTTTTGTGTTTTTAAAAGAAGAGACTAGGATTCGCCGGAATTTTCCTCGGCGGTTTCTTCCGTTTCGACAGGAACGGGGGCGTCTGTGTCGGAGAGCGCCTTGAAATAGGCGGCGGCCGTCTTTCCGACTTCGTTCGTGTCGTAGTAGGTGTAGGCTCCGTTGCCGAGGGCTCCGAGGGCGGGAATGGCGCGAACGAGAGTCTTTCCGACGAACTTCGTGGAAATCTTCAGGCCGACCTTTTGAAGAATGGCCTTGAGGGCCGTGGTTGAAATCTTCTGGACGACGATTCGCGAGCCCGTACGCACGGCGATATCGCGCAAGAGCGATGCAGCGCTATGGCGGAAAAGGCACCAGACCATGGCTTCACGGCTGAGAAGCGCCAATTTCCCGTAGGTGGCGGCGATGTCGGCTACAAGCTGCGCCTGGATCTTCCATACGGCCACGATGTCGGGAATCGACGTGAGGACGCCCGTGAATCCGGCAGGCACCGAAAGGGTGGCGCTGACGGTCGCTGCCTTGAGGGCGGCCTGCTGGGTCAGCCTTTTCACCTTTTCTTCAGGGACCGAAAGCGGAATATGCAAAGAGTCCGGAATGTCGGTGATCAAATCGAACAGGACAGAGGCGAGCTTGTCCTTTACATTTTCCTTGGTGTCGTTTTTCGTGGTCATGAAGTCTAAAATACAAAATTTTAAAAATTGGGATTTTTAAAGGATGCCTAAAAGAAGATTTTGGCGAGTCCACCGGCAATGCCCGGAATGTTGTAACTTAAGGTGTGCCCTTCGAGCCAGTAGGCCAGAACCTCGTCAATCCATTCCCTTCCGCAGCTGATGCTCGAAACCGTCACCTGCGTATCCTTTCCCATGTCGTTGAAGGTGTAGTAGGCTCGGAACTTCAATGCAGAGGGCTCGCCGTGGAGCAATACGGAAACATCGGCGAAACCCTGTTCGGAGTTTATGGACAAACTCTGGATGTCGCCGAACCGCTTCACGAGCTCGTTTCTGCGTATAATGGCCTCGATGGCCTTGTCGCGCATGTTGGAAAGAATGGACATCTTGGCCATTACCTCGGAAGCGTGAGAATTTCGATTCCGTCCTTGGTCTTTACGATGGTGTGTTCCCACTGGGCGGAGAGGCTTCCGTCACGGGTCACGGCGGTCCAGCCGTCATTGAGCGTCTTTGTGCCCGGGCGACCGACGTTGATCATCGGTTCCACGGTGAACACGTTCCCGACTTCGATGAAGGGGGTGCGTTCGTAGTTGCGGAAGTGGAGGACGGTCGGTTCTTCGTGGAATCCGCGACCGATTCCGTGGCCGCAGTAGTCTTCCACTACGCTGAATCCGTGCTCGTCGGCGATGTCCTGGATGGCGCAGCCGATGTCGTTGAACCTGGCTCCTTGTTCGCCTGCTGCGCGGATGCCTTCTTCCATGCAGAACTTGGCGGTATCTACGAGTTCCTTGGCCAGGTTGGAAATCTTTCCGCAAGCGAACATGGCGCTAGTGTCGCCGTGGTAGCCCGAAAGGATGGTGGTGATATCGATGTTCACGATGTCACCTTCCTTGAGGATGGTCTTTGCGTTCGGGATGCCATGACAGACAACTTCGTTTATACTGATGCAGGCGTAGCGCGGGTATCCGTGGTAGCCCATGCAGGCGGAGATTCCCTTGTGCTTGCGGGTGTAGTCGCCGATGAATTCGTCGATTTCAAGAGTTGAAACGCCGGGCTTGACCATTTCGCCTGCACGGATCAGCGTTTCGGCGGCAAGTGCGCCGGCGTCGCGGATCAGTTCGATTTCTTTTGCGGATTTGACTTTTATCTTTGCCATTTTTTAGGTTCCAGGTTCGAGGTTCCAGGCTCGAGGTTGTCTGTAGAGGTCGCTTTGAGGCTTTGGGACTTTTCCTCTAGGCTCCCTTGGGAGCCGACCTCGTACCTCATAGCTCATACCTATTTTTTCCACATGTACCTGTCCAGCAGCCAGGCGAGGAGCATCTGTTCGTCTTCCGTGCCGTTCGCAAGTTCCTTTGCGAGCGGAATGAAATGGCTGATGCGTTCCTTGGCCTTTTGACCGCCGAAATGGTTCTGTTCCTTTTCAAGTTTAAGACGGGCGCGTTCGCTGACCTTCTTTGCGACGTCTTCGTTCGTGAGCGGGTCCATCTTGATGAAGTTGATGCCGAAATCTACAGCGGTCTGCTTGAGGTCGATTTCTTCGACCGGCGTGATGAGCGAAATGCAGAGACCGTTACGGCCGGCACGCGCGGTACGGCCGCTGCGGTGCACGTAGACTTCGTGGTCGGCCGGATGGTCGTACACAATCACGTGGGTCACGTGGTCCACGTCAATGCCGCGGGCTGCAACATCGGTGCAAATCAAAATGCGAATCTTCTTGTCGCGGAAGGCGTTCAAGGTCTTTTCGCGGAGGCTCTGGGCCACGTCGCCACTCAAGGCGCCGACTTCGAAGCCGTAACCGGAAAGCACCTGTTCCAGGTAGCTCACGTCGCACTTCTTGTTGCAGAAAATCATGCAGCTGTCAGGATTGTAGTATTCCAGGACTTTGATGGTCATGGAGTCCTTGTCCATCACGTCGCATGGGTAGTAGCGGTGTTCCAGGTTGTTTGCGATGACCTTGTCGTAAGAGAGCGAAAGGAATTCGGCGCTCGGGCGCTGGAATTCGCGGGCGAGGCTCTTGACCGTCTGCGGAATCGTGGCGCTGAACATGGTGCACGAAATCATCTTGGGCAAATACTTGCGAATCTTCTGCATGTCGGGGTAGAAACCCATCGAAAGCATTTCGTCGGCTTCGTCAAGCACGAGGTCGCGAATGTCGAGGAAGTCCACATTCCCGCGGCTCACATGGTCCATGAGGCGGCCCGGAGTGGCGACGATGATGTGCACGCCGGCGCGGAGGGCCTTGAGCTGCGGTTCGTAACTCACACCGCCGAAAATGGCGACGGAGCGGATTCCCGTACCTACGGAAAGTTTTTCGATTTCGTCTTGCACCTGCATGCAGAGTTCGCGGGTCGGAACGAGAATGAGTGCCTGCGGGAACACATGGTCACGGACAATCACCTGCAAAAGCGGAAGCACGTAGGCGCCGGTCTTTCCCGAGCCGGTCTTGGATTGCACGAGCATGTCGCGGGCGGCGAGCATGTAGGGGATAGTCTTGCGCTGGACGGGCATCAGGTCTGTCCAACCGTGGCCTTTGAGAATGTTCTTCTGCTCTTCGGGGAGCATGTCAAAAGTGTAGTCGGGGAGCTTGTGCTCGGGTTCGATAATCTTGACGGGAGTTAAAAACGGATTGACTTTTTCTTGAACTTCTGTTTCTTTAATTTCTTCACTCATAGTGAAGCCAAATTTAGAAAAATTTGAAAAATACGGCAAAGAAGCTACAGCGTCCAGTGGTATTCCAGCCCCCCACTGATGAACCAGTCTATAGTAGATGCACCGATGGTCGTGGGCTCGGCGGCCGCATCAGGGGTCGGATCCGAGTAGACGTTTCGACCGCGGCTGGAAATTCCCGTACGTAGACCAATGCCGTAGTGCTTCTTGAAAACGAACTGGCTTCCGATTCCAACGAGGGCTCCCTTGTACGCCTCTTCAAATTCGATGCGTACTCCGTAGGCTCTTGATGGCTTGACTACGTCGTCTTTGAGTCCGATATCCTCGACGAAAAAGCTGTACTGAAATCCCAAAAAGGCGAAGGGCGTGATGTCCAGCCATTTGGTCGCCGGGTAAGTTCGAGAAAGTAAAACGTTCAACCCGATTTCATGCTGGTAGAATTTCCAGTAGTCTAGTTCCTTATAGACCGTATCCTTGGAATCTGTTTTCACATCGTGCTGTGCAAATCTATAAATCAGTTCAAGGCCGATGAATCCGTACCACGTCCCGCCGGCGTAAACGGAGAACAACGGGCCGGAATCGTCCAGGAAATTCCAAAGGCTTACGGAGTCCTTCGTGATTCGATAGTTGCGGACCTGGCTCCTGATGTGGCTTCTGTACCAGTTGTCGGGAGTCAAGGGAATTTTTGCTTGCGAATATCCGGCGCCAATGCCCACCCATGCAACGAATTTCGGCACTTCCTGGTAAAGGTCGTCCGGGGCGGTCTGCATTTTTTTACGTTCGTCCTTGGTAAGGCGCCTTCTTGTTTTTCCGCTGAAATATTCGCTTGCGATTTCGTCGCCCAAGGCGATTTTGTCGCCGTGTTGGAATAGCGTCCCTGCCGATTTTGGTTCCGTGGCGGTTTCGTCAAAAATGGCGACGCTTATTTTGTTTCCATTCGAGGTGACGAAGAGTACGATTTTGTCTTCGAGCTCTTGCAGTTTCGCCTTCATTGCCGGATGCCTGGCCCTTAAGTATTCCGGTTCCAGCCTGGATTCCATGTTGAGCTTGAGCCAGTTCGCATAGCGTACGGCTACGGAATCGCGTTCCCATTCGCCGAATTGACGGCATTTGGGTTCTCCGATTCCCGTGTTGTTGCGACGGAGCGATAGACAGAATTCCTTGGGGTCGATTGGAGGTTCTGCATCGGGAGTCCAAATGAGGATTTCCGGATCCTTCCACATGGTAGGGTGGTTGTCAAAGTATGTTTCGCCCGCAAAGGCTGCGGTTGCGTACAACATAACAATTGAAATTAGTACGAGAAGTCGGTTCATCGGACAACTCCTGCGTACATGTTTTTACGAATCTGCTGTACCGACGTGCGAATCAGGGATTCCATGTCGGCCATTGTGGGCGTGATGATGCTTTTTTGGACTTCGTCCACTGCGCTGAATAGCGGTCTCTGCTTCTCGTTGTCCCAAAGGGTGTACGAAATGACTGCGCTTAGATTCTTTGAAGTCTTTTTGTCTGCGCTTTCGTTGTGAATCAAGGCGTAGTCGAAGAACAGTTCCCGCTTCAGGTCCGTGCCGATAAAGAATTCATGTAAAATCAGTATTCGCGGCGGAATCTTTCCTTCGCTGTCCTTTACGACGACTCCCTGTTCGGGAATGTGCCCTTTCAGAAATATTCGGTCGTCCAGCTTTTGGCTTTCTTCGGGAAACGCCTTGTGAATTTCCTTTGGAATTCGGGTGAATGACGGGTAGGCTCGCTTGAGCTCGTCCAGGAAAACTTGTTCGCAAAAACTGGTGACTTTAAGTTGCACGCTATCCGTGCTTATTTCCAGTTTCTTTGCGAACCAGGCCGCACGGGTAAGCACGAAGGCGTTCTCCGTGCCGGCTATGGCTAAGTCTCCGTAGGGAACCTGTCTATAGTCGGGGTGCGACTGTGTCCAATGATAACTATGGCCACACCCTGTAAGAGCGCAAGCCAATATCAGCATCACTAGAACAAATGGTTTCCTCATAGCGCAAAGTGGAAAGGTTAAAGCGTAAAGATGATTCCTTTAACCTTTGTCCTTTATCCTTTAACCTAAACTGCGCCCCATTTCTCGCGGTAGGCATAAACGCGGTCAAGGATTCCTTCGGGGGCGCCCACGGCCTTGCGGTTCTCTTCGTTTTCAAGGAATGCGATGATGTCGTTAATGTTCACGATGGAATGCGCTTCGATGCCGTATTCGTCTTGTACAGTCTGCAATGCGGATTTCCCGTTTTCGAGTTTTTCCTTGCGGTCCACGGAAATCAAGAGGCCGATGACGTTGGCGTTCTCAATCTGCGAAAGCGCCTGCATGGTTTCGTTCACGCTGGTGCCTGCGGTAATCACGTCTTCGATGATGACGACGTTCGTTTTTTCGGCGTACTTGTAGCCGACGAGGGAACCGCCTTCACCGTGGTCCTTCACTTCCTTGCGGTTGTAGGTGAAGGTGAGGTTCTTGGCGTAGACGTCTGAAAGTTTCATGGCGGTGGCGGCGCAAAGGGGAATGCCCTTGTAGGCCGGTCCGTAAAGGTTCTGGGCCTTGCCGTCGAAGTGCTTCATGAAAGCTGCAGCGTAGAATTCGGCAAGCTTCGAAAGGGAGGCTCCAGTGCGGAACTCTCCAGTGTTGATGAAATACGGTGTTTCGCGGCCGCTCTTGGTTACGAAATTGCCGAACTTGAGTGCTCCGGATTCAACAAGAAAATGTACAAAAGTATCTGTTTCGGTCATTTATAGCTCCTAGGCCTTGGCTCCAGTCAAAAGAGTCAAGATGTTTGCGAATACGCTAACTTCGGTCATAACCTGAATCGCTATCAATATAGCAAGAACCAGTACGCAAAGACCAATGTACCAGTAGAAGGATTTTTTGAAGCCCTTGATCTTCATCTTGAACACGAGCCATGCGATCACGCTCAAAATGGCGCTGAAAATCCAAGCGGCGGCGGCAGACAGGTCTACGGCGCAGCTGACGCCAAACGTGATGGCGATGCCCGGCAAAAAGAAGAAGCAGATGCAGAGCACGCTGAGCAGGGCGAAACCCACATAGTGAGAAAAACCGCGTTCTTTCTGGACAATGACCTGGGGCTGGGCGGGTTCTGCGGCGGGTTCTGCGGCGGGTTCGACGACGGCTTCGGCTGTCGGTTCGACTGCCGGCTGTTCGACGGCCTGGTCCACGGTTGCGTTTTGTTCCGGTTCCTGCACCGGCTGTTCGTTGTTGAGTTCTTCGGACATGTGTTTCTCCTAGAGGATAAAGGTTCGACCGGCGTAAACGAATACGCGGTGTTCTAGCCAAAGTTTAAGGGCCTGGGAAAGGGTGCGCTTTTCGATGTCCTTGCCCAGTTCTACAAGCTCGTCGATACTTGCCGTTTCGGGCACCCGCTGGATGTCCTGGCAAATGATGGGGCCCTGGTCCAGGTCTTCTGTGGCGAAGTGGGCCGTGGCGCCGATAATCTTCACACCCTTGTGCCATGCCTGGTGGTAGGGCTTCGCCCCCTTGAATGCCGGGAGGAACCCGTGGTGAATGTTGATGATGCGGTACTTGTATTCTTCCGTAAATTCCTGGCTTAGGATCTGCATGTAGCGGGCCAGCACTACCGTGTCGGTCTTGGTTTCTGCGATGATTTCGCGGAAACGGTTCTCGGGAATGGTCTTGTCGGGGTTCGACGGCACGTAGTAGAACGGCACGCCGAAGGTGCCGCCCACGGGCCCGAGGTCGGGATGGTTTCCGACGATGCAGCTGAATTCGCAGGGAAGGTCGCCGTCGCGACGCTTCAAAAGCAGGTCGTAAAGGCAATGGTCCGTCTTCGACACGAAAATGGCGACTCGCTCGGTCTTGGACGTGTCAAAAAGTTTCCAATTCAGCTGTAAATGCGGTGCCAAAGTCTCGAGATGCTTGTAAACTTCCTGGATATCTGCGGATTCCAGGTCAAAAA
Organism: Fibrobacter sp.; assembly: GCA_024398815.1. Classification (GTDB taxonomy): domain Bacteria; phylum Fibrobacterota; class Fibrobacteria; order Fibrobacterales; family Fibrobacteraceae; genus Fibrobacter. The sequence goes on along the minus strand of JAKSIL010000007.1, from coordinate 57,580 downwards.
CGGCACGCAAAAAGAATGTCTCGATATCTTTGGCGGTATGCTGCTGTAAATCGATGATGTTTGCCCCGGCTTTAGCCAAAACTTGCGTGGTGCCGGCAATCAGGCCTTTTTGGTCGGGACAGTGAATCTGTAAAATATAACGGGTAATAGCCATGCGCAAAATGTAGTTAATTCTAAGAGGACCGCCTTGAGAAGTTCTTTGAAAAAAGCTAACATTAAAGTACGTTCCACAATTAAACAAAAAGGCTGAACGTGTTATATCGTAAAATTTCATTGGCAGCTAGTGCTGTTTTGACGGTCCTGGTCGGAAGTGTTTGGGCCGTAGCTCCCAAAACTTGGGATGTTATCTTCAACGCCGAAGGCGAAGGCGACTACACTTCTGCAAAAATCGATGGCAAGATTCGCATGGGCGAATACACACATTACAAGGAAGTGCAGCCTGTTTCGTTCAAGGTGAACGAAGGCCAGTTTGCATTTTCCGTGGCAGGAAACTTGACTGTGCCTGCTGATAAGATTGAAAAGGGCGGTTTCTACGAACTGTGCCAGGAGACGAGCGAAGCTTGGATTTCGTTCTTCAACAAGCCCATGAACTTTGACGGTACCGAATATATCGTGAATGTCGCTGGCGTCGATCTTGCCTGCGGCGACGATCTCTATGCCGTCGGAGATTTGCGAATCAAGTTCACAAATCCCAAAGCTCAGGAATTCTGGGCCGCCAATATTGAAGGCTATCAGAAGTACAAGCGTGAAAAGCTTGTGGAATTCCGCAAGGCCGAACAGGAACATCGTGCATCCATCCAGGACAAGTCCGGAATGTTTACCGACCCTCGTGATGGCCAGGTGTACAGAACCATCAAGGTCGAAGGCCGTGAATGGTTCGCCCAAAATGCGAATTACGCCGTGAAGGACCATTCCTGGTGCTACGAAGACAAGGAAAAGTTCTGCATGCGCAGTGGCCGTCTGTACGACCTCGAAGGTGCGCGTCAGGCTTGCCCCGAAGGCTGGCACCTGCCCCGTGACCGCGAATGGTCCGATATGCTCAAGGGCCTTACCCAGTGCTACGATGGCGTGGACAAGTGCGAAAAGTTTGCCACCAAGATGAAGGCCACAACCGGTTGGCAGGGTGGCGGCGGTACCGATGAATACGGCTTTACCGTCTTCTCTTCGGGCTATCGCAAGGTTGTCGGCAAGTCCATCGTGCGCTACGAAGACATGGGCGAATACGCTGGCTTCTGGAGCGCCCAGAACGGTCGTAACGAAACCATTTGGCTTTGGTCCATGGGCCGCATGAGCGATCAGATGGTGCGTCAGCTGGTTCCGAACAACGCTAAGAACAACGCCTACTCGGTGCGTTGCATCAACGGGAACTAGTCGCGCGAACCGCTCGGTTAATGCGCGCGAATCGCTCGAAATTATAGAAAGTCTGTTAAATAAGTCCGCGGAGCTTTTCCGCGGCTTTTTTTATGTCCGGCTGGGCGACGATGGCGCTTACGACTGCGTAGCCGTCGATTCCCATGCCTGCAAACTGCGGAATGGTGCGCTCGTTGATGCCGCCGATAACCACGATGGGAATATCGAAGTCCTTGCGAATTTGTCTTAAATCGTCGAAGGGAGTGATGATGGCGTCGGTCTTTGTACCTGTAGCGAACATGGCGCCTACACCGATGTAGTCAGCGCCGTCTTCTACGGCCAGCTTTGCTTCGCGGTAGTTGCTGGCAGAAACTCCGATGATCATGTCGGGACCGACAATCTTTCGAGCGATTGTGGCGGGCATGTCGCTTTGACCGATGTGGATGCCTTCGGCACCTACGGCCATGGCGATGTCGATGCGGTCATTGATAATCAGCGGAATGCGGTTCGGACGAGTGATTTGTTGAACCCGCTTGGCGAGCTCGTAAAATTCGCGAGTGCTGCAGTCCTTTTCGCGGAGCTGCACTACGGAGACGCCACCGGCGATGGCTTGCTCTACGGATTCTTCGATGGTTTTGCAGCTCATCAGGCCGCGGTCTGTGCAAAGATAAAGACTGTAGTCAACACTAGGCTTCATGAATTTTTGCCTTTGTCATAAATGTATTTGCGTCAAGCTTGCTGAGGGCGTCCAAGAGGGCGACATGGAAACTTCCCGTACCTTTTTCCTGAACGCTTGATTCGGCGATTTCGCCTGCGATGCCCATTGCGGCGATTCCTGCGATGCTAGCGTCAAAGTATGCGCTCGCAGACTTTGCAACGTTGGCGGCGGAGTGTAAGTCGATTGCAAAGATTGCGCCACAGAAGGCGGCGACAAGGGCTGTTGTCATGCAACCGGTACCCGTGATGCGCGAAAGTTCTGCCGTACCGTTCTCGATGCGGGCTACTCGGCTTCCGTTGCAAACCGTGTCCACGGCACCAGTGATGGCTGCAATGCAGTTGTATTCCTTGGCGACTTTATTTGCAATGGCGACAGGATCCTTCGTGGAATCTTCTTCAGCAGTGTCAACGCCCTTGGTGGAAACGTCAAGACCTGCAATGAAGCTTACTTCGGAGAGATTCCCTCGGATGATTGTCATGCTCACGCTGTGCAAAAGTCTTTGCGTTGTTTCGTTGCGGTAAGCGGACGCGCCTGCGCCCACGGGGTCGAAAATTACAGGAATGCCAAGCGCGTTCGCCTTTTTGCCTGCGGCAATCATGGATTCCACGGTGCGGCTGTTCAACGTGCCGATGTTCAGCACGAGCGCCTTGGAAATCTTTACGATGTCCGCGACTTCGCGGAGGTCGTCCGCCATGATGGGGGAGGCGCCTATTGCGAGAATAGCGTTCGCGCAGTCGTTGGCGGTGACGTAGTTTGTGATGCAATGGATAAGCGCTTTTTGCTCGCGTGCCTGTGTTAGCATGCGTGCATATACGCTGGGGTCGTCTTTGCTATTCATATTTATCCTTATCGCTGGTATTACCCAGATCAAGTTTGCGGGTCGAATACTTGATGTATTCCTCTCAGCCGGTTTCCCAGCTCCCCGTAATTTAGTGGCTAGTGCTTGTTAATTATGAACTATAAATTATGGATTATTAGAGAAATGCTTTGCAGCGGGAACCCTCATAACTAATAACTCATAATTCATAATTGCTTATATTGCTTACATCTGCCTAATCGGGAAGAGTCCGAGCAGGTCAAGCACGTTCTCGAGCACAATCTGGGTAGACTGCACGAGGAACAGGCGGGACTTTTCTTCGGCGCTTCCGAGCACGCGGTCTTCGTGGATGAACTTGTGGGCGGCTTCGGCGATTTCCAGTGCATACTGGGCCAAAACGCTTGGTTCATCGTCCTTCACCGCAGCGAGAATCTTTTCGCCCTTCTTTGCAAGAAGGTTGATGAGGCTGTAGGCTGCATCGTCGGTGAGCTGGCTGTAGTCCGCTTCAGCAACGGGTACTGTGTAGCCGGCCTTCTTCATGATGCTGCAAAGGCGCACGTGTGCGTTCTGCACGTACGGGCCAGTGTCGCCTTCGAAACTCATCACGGCATCCCAGTCGAAGCGGACGTCCTTCAAGCGGCTGTTCTTCAAGTCGTTGAAGGTGAGGGCGCTAATGCCGATCTGGCGTGCGATGAGTTCCTTGTTTTCCAAATCCGGATTCTTCTGGTCGATGAATTCGAGAATCTTCTTCTGGGCGGCTTCAATCACGTCGCGCAAAAGGCTTGCGGTACCTGTACGGGTCTTGCCCTTTTCCCACTTGCCGTCCACCATCTGCAAAATGACGCCGAATGGAATGTGGTACATGTTCTTGTACCATTCGCGGCCCATCTTCTTGAGCACATGGAAAACTTGTTTGAAATGGAGCGCCTGGCCGAGGTCCACCACGTAAAGGCACTTGTCGAAATTGTATTCCTTCATGCGGTAGTTGGCGGCGGCGAGGTCGCGGGTGGCGTACAACGTAGAACCGTCGCTCTTGCGGATAAGGCAGGGGTTCAGGTCGAATTCGTCGAGCATCACCACGTCCAAATCCTGGCTCTTCACCATCAAGTTCTTTTCGCGGAGTTCGTCCAAAATCGCCGGAATCTTGTCTTCGAAGAAGGATTCGCCGGTGTAGTGGTCAAAGCCGACTCCCATCATGTCGTAGATGCGCATGAGTTCCTTGAGTGTCGCTGCACGGAAGGCGGTCCACAAGGTGCGGTAGAATTCGTCGCCCTGTTCAAGCTTAGTGAATGCGGCGCGCGCTTCGTCTTCGAGGCCCGGTTCTTCCTTGCTTACCTTGGAGAATGCGGCGTAGAGGATGTTCAATTCCTTAACAGTGAGGCTATCGAGCGTAGCCTGGTCCGTGGGGCGCTTTTCGCGAAGGTACATCACGATGAGCTTACCGAAAGCTGTACCCCAGTCGCCCAAGTGGTTGATGCGTTCGACCTTGTAACCGGCGGCCTTGTAGATGCGGCTGAGCGAGTTACCGATCATCGTGGAACGCAGGTGGTGGAAGGCCAGTTCCTTACCGATGTTCGGGGAACTGAAGTCGATGCACACGACCTTTCCGTTCGGTTCGGCATGGCCGTAGTTGAGACCCTTCGCTGCGATTTCGTCCAATGTGGACTTCGCGAGGAAACCGCGGTCGATGAAGAAGTTCAGGTAACCGTTGACGGCTTCCACCTTGGAAAGCCCGGCTGGAAGTTTCACCTGGGCGGCCAAGTCTTCGGCAATCATCTTCGGGGCCTTGCGCATCACCTTTGCGAGTGAGAAGCAGGGAATGGTGAAGTTTCCGTGCGTGGTATCAGGCGGCACGGAGATAAGTTTCAATGCTGCGTCTTTTTCGAAGCTGCCTGTGGCCGCAAGGGCCTCTGCAATCTCTTGCTCAAACGAGTTCATTGTCGTCGCTCTTCTTGTTGTCTGTAGTCTTTATAAAGTCGCTTTCGTTCAGAGTTTCCACCTTGCCGTCGGCATAGAGGCGGTCCAGTGCGATTTCTTCGCGCTTTTCTTCTTCGAACAGGTGAACCATCAGGTCAAGACCCGCGTCGAATACGGCCCAGCGTACGCCTTCCTTGTATTCTACGCCAACGAAAGGATGCTTTTGAGCTTTGAATTCCTTGTGGAATTCGTTCAGGATGGCTTGCATCTGCGCTTCGCTATCGCATGAGGCGACAAGGAAGAAGTCGGTAACGTCCTTAATACCGCGAAGGTCGATGAGTTGCACGTTCTGGGCGCGCAATTCAAATAGAATCTTGGCACCAAGTTCAATGACTTTCGGCAGGTTATCTTTCTTTGTTGTCATTTTTTTTCTCCCTGTTCGGGTTCTATTATTTGATGAAAATCTTTTCCGATATAAACAGCGGCGTCAACAACGGCCCTCTTGCTTATAATCGTCATTACGTTGTCAGTTTTGAGAGCTTTGGCCAAAGCCTGCGCCCCTTCCCATTCCGGATTTCTCAGGACGACGATAGTCTCGTCGTAGTTCTGCAACCGGTCGTTGCGGTAGCTGACCACGTCAAATCCGTTTTTTCTAAGGAAGGCTTTCATTTTAGCGGCTGCACCCTGCTCTCCGCAACTGTTCAGCACTTCCACGTCGCCATTGTAATGTCGCACGATGTGGACTTCCTGCTTAACCTCTTCCTTGCAACCCGCAAAAAAGAGCAAAAGCAAAAATAGTGCTGCTAAATAAACTTTGTTGTACATCAGTTCCCAAATCTAGAATTTCTATAGGAATGATGTGGGTAGAAAGGGTCTCTCCAAGGCCCATAAGACTTTATTGCGTCGTTTTCGTTCACGAACAAGACTCGCATGTAGGTGTTTTCGCTGGGCTTGTATTCTAAACCGATGTCGGGCAAGACGAACTGCACGTTTCCCTGGCGCAAATCTTCGCGCTCAAACCTGCCTGGAGTGTGTATCGTGGAGTACAACGGCATCCAAAGTCCCATGTCGGCGAACAGGTGCAAATTGGGCGTAAATTCGTAGTTCAAGTGCGCCAGATAGCTTGTCTGGCTCAAAGACCCTAGCGGTCCGCTTATGAAACTTACTGAATATGTGTAGGCGACTGAGAGTGCCGGGTCAAACGTGTTGTGGCGCAAGAGTCTATCCGGGTTGAAGCGCGTCCTGTCGTAGGGAATTCCACGGTCCGTCGAAACATAGACGGTATCGTATATCGTGTCGGGAGTTGCGACTTCGGCTTCGGGTAGCGGAGCTTTCGAAACAAGCTGGGCGTTCGCACAGACTGCAATGGCTATGATGATTGTTAAAACGAACCTGCCCATATTTTATAATATAGCAAAAGGGCTTCGCAAAAAAAATCCCGACATGTGGATGTCGGGGCTTGCGAAAAAATGCTGTTGGTTTCGTCTAGATTTTTTCGATGATCTCGTTCTTCGAGTTCACTCTAATAACCGTAGGCTTCCAGGTTTTGGCTTCTTCTGGGCTCATGCTTGCGTAGGCGACGATAATCACGAGGTCTCCGGGTTGCACAAGGCGCGCAGCGGCGCCATTGAGGCAAATTACGCCAGAACCGGCAGCTCCTTCGATGACGTAAGTTTCGAGGCGGTTTCCGTTGTTCACGTCCAGCACACCGACCTTTTCGAACGGAAGAATTCCTGCCGCATCCATGAGATCGCGGGCAATAGTGATGGAACCCTCGTAATTGAGGTTGGCATCGGTAACGGTGGCTCTGTGAATTTTGCTTTTAAGAAGCTCGAGCTGCATTTTAGAATTTCACTTGGAACATGCTGGCTACGCCCTTGTCGGGAGTAGGCATGATGCCAAAGCTGAAACGGTTTGCGTCGGGGTTGCTGTCCCACTGTGTGTGGAAGAAGGCGTCGGCGAACGACCAGACGTGTGCGCCGGCAACAAAGAGAAGTCCGTACCACCAGGCGGTATTTCCGTCGACGGCCAGATAGACTGTTGCGCCCATGCTGACAACCCAAAGGGCGTCGATGCCGATAGCAATGGTAGAATTGTTGGTCTTCCACTGGTAAAGGCTCGGAACCAGAAGGGAAAGGTAGGCGTAGCTCTGGTCGCCGCTTTTGTAGCGGTAAGAACGGTCGATATCGGAATCTTCCATGCCTTCGGAACGCTGGCTCAGCCAGTCTTCTTCGGAAACGCCAAGGCGAACCCAGGGCTTCTGGAGGTATTCGGAAGGACGTACCCCGAGTTCCACAAGCTGCGTGAGCTGTTCACGGGTAAGGCCGGATTCTTTTGCTTCTTGGAATTCTCTTTGGGTAAGACCGATTTCTTCGTACTTGAAACCTTCCCATTCGTCGCCAGTAGCGGTTGCCGAACCTACGGGCTTGGATTCTTCGCTGTTTTCGGCGTCATCGCTGGAGGTTTCTTCGGTCTGTTCCAGGGGGTCTTGGTAGTTGTCGGAAAGCGGGTCGTCGGAATCATCGAACTGGGCAAAAGCCATGGACCCTGCTACCAGCATCGTTGATACTATTTTACACCATTTTGACATTCTCTGACCTCTTTGTCCTATCCTTTAGTGCCGGGGGAGGGAATCGAACCCTCACACTCTCGCGAGTACTGGATTTTGAGTCCAGCGCGTCTACCAATTTCACCACCCCGGCTTGGGGTAACACAAATATAGAACACTTTTATTTTTTTTGTAGGGGAAATTTGCAAAAAAACGGCAGTTTTTGGTAATTATTTCTTTAAAATCGCCCTAAATTCAACATTTAACGGGGCAAGTTTTTTTGCTCCGAAGTCTATGGCCTTTTCTTTTGTTGCAAAATTGCCCGATTGAACGACGTAAAGTGTCTTTGTTTCGCTTTTGCGTTCGTCGATTGTTGCGACAATATTCTGTTTCTTGAGGTTGTTCACCAGAAGTTCGGCATTCGGCTTTACTCCAAAGGCCCCAAGTTGCAAAGTCCAGTAGACCGCGGTGTCCGGTTTGACCGTTTCTTGAACCGCGGGGGTCGGTTGTTTGGCTTCTTTTACGGGTTCGGCAGTTTTTACTTGCTCGGCGGTTTTAGTCGGTTCCGCAGCTTTTGCCGGGGTCGGCTGCTTTTTTGCGGTGTCTGCGGCTGCCGTTGCCTTTGTTGCTGTGGAATCCGCTTTTTCTACGGTTTTGGTGGAATCTGGGCTTGCAGGCTTGTTTGCCAGGTTCTCCGGGTTTGAAAGTCTTTGGCAGGCTTCGTTCAAGTTTTCTTTTTTCACACGCGCCTGTACGGCCGTGCAAACTTTTTGCAGAACTGTCGCCTGTCGCGGCTGGGCTGTTTCAATGGCGTGGATTAGGGATTCCGCCGCATTGTCGTATTTTCCCAGATACATCTGGAATTGCGCTTTCGTCATCATCAGGTCGGCATAGACCGGGTGCTGCGGATTTGTCGCTTGAATCAAGCTGTCGAGGCGTTTGCCTGCTTTACTGAAATCCTTGGCGTTGCCGATTTGCGAAAGGGCGAGTACATTCCACAGGTAGCACTCGGTGCGTGCCTCTTCGGTTTCTGTCGGGCACACTTGTTCGTAGGCGGCTGCGGCTTCTTTCCAATTGCCCGAAACGTAGGCCTTCTGGGCATCGGCCATAGTGATTGCGTCGGTAGAGGCTGCAAATGCTGCGGAAATAGCGATTCCGCAAATGATAGCGTTGCGAATAAAATAATTTGCCATTTAAACCTCGTTAAAATTCAAATTTTGTCGTTTTGACCTTGAACATCAGCCTTGCGCCTTGAACCTCGCACCTTACTTGCAAAGCGTTCCGCGAATGGTCCAGCCGCGAATGTCGTCCAGCTTGACTTTTACATAGTCGCCGGGCTTGATGATGCTGCCTTCTTCCGGCTTGAATACCACTTTCTTGAAGTTGTCCGTGCGGCCGCGGAGCTCGCTGTCGTCGCGGATGGAATTCTTTTCGACAAGAAGTTCTTCGGTGCGGCCGAGCATCATCTCGTTTCGCTTGAGCGTGATGGCATTCTGCAGTTCCACGAGGCGCGTATGGCGCTCCAGTTTTTCTTCGGCGGTAAGTGTTTCCGTCGCCTTGAACGATTCCGTGCCTTTGCGCGGGCTGTAGATGAACATGAACGCCGTGTCGAACTGGCACGCTTCAAATGCCTTCATGGTCTGTTCGAAATCGTCGGCAGTTTCTCCAACGAATCCGCAAATCACATCGGTGGAAATTCCGTAGAACGGGTCCTTGCTGCGGAGTTGCTCGATGACCGTCATGTATTGTTCCATGTTGTGCTGGCGGCGCATCTTTTTGAGCATGGTGTCGCTTCCGCTCTGCAGCGGAATGTGCGCATAGTGGCAGACCTTCGGGTTGTTCAAAAGAACGTCGATGAGTTCGTTCGTGTAATGGCGCGGGTGCGGACTCGTAAAGCGGATGCGCTTGATGCCTCCGATTTCGGAAACTTTCGTAAGGAGGGTGGCGAAGTCCGCATCTGCATTCTTGTAGGCGTTCACCGTCTGGCCAAGGAGCGTCACTTCGGAAACTCCTTTGTCCGCGGCCCTTTGGACCTCGGTCAAAACGTCGTTCATGTCGCGGTACTTTTCCGGGCCGCGGAGGTACGGCACGATGCAGTAGCTGCATCGCTTGTTGCAGCCGCGCTGGATGGTGACGAACGTGCTGAAGTCGCTTTGCAGTTTGGCGTATTCGCCGAGGTAATTTTCGTTGATATCGTCTTCAAGGAACAGCTGCGGGCGCTTGCGGAGCTTGGTTGACTTTCCGTTCACGTTGCAAGCGGGGTGCTCTGCATCTTCGAAGAACAAGTCCGGAATTTTGCGGTACTGGTCCGGACCTACGAAGAAGTCCACCATCTTTAGCCTTTTTTGAAGTTCTTCGCCACGGTTCTTCGCCATGCAGCCGCATACGGCGATTTTCAAATTCGGATTCAGTTCCTTGGCATGCTTTAATTTGCTGATGTTCGCAATCGCAGTGTCTTCGGCCTTTTCGCGGACGCTACAGGTGTTCACGATGATGAAATCGGCGTTCTCGGGGGTGTCCGTGGCGATACATCCGCGTAATTCCAGCTGTTCAGCTATCATTGCGGAATCGTATTCGTTCATCTGGCAGCCGTATGTGGCCAAGTGGTACTTCTTCATGGCGCCAAATTTAGAAAATTTGCGCTTGTTTCTGCGAAAGGATGTTGAAAACGGGTGTGTTTTTGCGAAAAATAGACGCCTTTTTTGAAAAATTGCGGTTTTGGCGTCTGTTTTTACAGACAAACTAATGTTGTTTTGGGGCGTTTGCGTTTTTTTCATGACTTGATAGACGCCAAATTTGAAAAAAGTTGATTTGGTGTCGGTTTTCGCCGAAAAAAACTTGTAGGAGTCTGTTCCAGTACTGTTTCTGCAGAAATGGTCTAAATCAACTCTGCGAAATCCTTGATGTGGCCTGCGGTCCACTTGGGTTCCAAGGGCAGTAGATTTTCGGGGCGGCCGAATCCTTCCAAAAGCGTGATGCAGTCGATGCCTGCATTCTTTGCTGCAAGTACATCGGGCATGTCGTCGCCAATCATCACGGCTTTTTCGGGGGCGACTCCGGTTTGCTGCAAAAGTGCGAAAATCCCGGCGGGGCTAGGCTTGCGTTCGGGCGTTGTGTCACCGCAGAGGTAAGCGGAGATGAGGTCGGCTGCGGTTGCATCGCCGATGAGCCCGAATTTTTCAAGAATTTTCTTTGCGGGATTCACGGGCTTGTTCGTGAGCATGGCTGCGCGTTTTTTGCTTGCGTCTCTCTTGTCTGCGATTCCGGTCGCGTTTATCCGACGAATGATTTCAATGACGCCTTCGTACGGCTCGGTGTTTTCGGTGCAGTGTTCCCAGTAGTAGGCGGAATAGACCTTGTGGACTTCGTCGATTTTGGCATCGTCAAAACCTGCGCTTTCCAAGATGGCGGCAACGGCTTCGTTGTCGCGAACATCCATATGCTCGGCGCTGCTTTTGCCTGCAATGGGTTCGCCGGCAGTTTTCCCGGCGGCAAACATGAGCCCCGATGCCACGGACCTGCGAATGAGATTCTTGGAACCGTTCCCGATGCAGCTCCTGACATTTTCCTTTGAAATTTCCCGAACACCGAACTGCTTCAATGCGTAATTCACGGCTGGCGCCAAGTCCCCGAGCGTATTGAACAAGGTGCCGTCCAAGTCGAAAATGAACAGTTCCTTCGTGGCGAGCAACTTCTTGATTTCTGCAATCGGCGTCAAATATTCGTGGGAATTCATGGCGCCAAATTTAGAAAAATAAAATGTTGCTTGAAACTTTTGCTAGACGATTCCAAGCGTTCCAGAAATTCCATAGGCCATGAAACCTGTCGCGAAGAATAAGTACATGGCGACAGTGATTTTGAATAAAAATGGATTTTCAGCCTTGTAGATTCGGCTCCCTTTTACTACAGCCATTTTTACGAGCATTGCGGATCCCGTCGCTGCAAATAGTCCGCTACCAGCAAAAAGACTCATCGTGTGGATGTTTGAATTCTCGGACACTTTGTAAATTAATGCAATGAAAAAACATACCCAGGTTATGATGTCCAGTAAAATAGAACAGACGCCTCTGTTCTTTTCGTATTCCTCGACGACCTTGGCGTGGAAAGCTTCCTTTTCTTCTTCTTTTTTTAGTGCTTTCGGTTCCAGTTCGCGAATGCGCTTTTTGACGATGTTGATTCTTTCTGGAGAAGGGTCTTTGTTAAAGGGGTGGTCTTCAATTTGGTCCAAAATGTCATAGAGTTCTACAAGAGGCAATCTGCGGATTTTCCTTTCGTAGTCTTTCAAGTAGGCCTTGGTAAAAGGGGCTTTTTTGCTATTGAAGTCCATGTGTCCTAATTTATAAAATTTGTATATTTCGGGCATGAATATGCTCAAATCTTTTTTTTCGTTGCGTGAAGCCCCGACGGCGGTTCGTTCTGCAATTTCCTCAGCCGTTCTCGCTTCCTCTCTAGCAGTGATGTCCTTCGCCCAGGAAGACGCTATCCGTTTTGTTCCTGATGTTTATCCCATCGGCTATGTTGAACAAGGTTCTACCAAGCACATCGTGCTGAAGGGCGCAAACGTCACCAAGAGCGAAATCGTACTTGAGAATTCCTTCGGCCAGGGCATTGGCATGAGTAACTTCAAGTTTCCGACGAAGATTGCGCCGAACGCTCCTGTCACGATTGAATTCGATATGGATTTTTCCGGCATGGACGGTCAAATCAATCCTGTCGTCGTGATGGTTGGTACCGATGGCAAGCCCTATACGGCCAAACTGGACGGCTTTGTCGTCGCCCCCATCTTCTTTGGCGAAAAAATGTTCGATGCTGGCTACTACAAGGCTAACGAAAAACGCGAATGGACGTTCTACGTTTGGGAAACCGACAAGAAGGAACGCCCCGACCTTTCGCTTTCTGACGAGGCGGCAAAGGAATTCTCCATGAAGGCAAAAAACGTGATGGTCAAGGTGGACGAAAAGGGGAAGGTTACCGAAGGTGGCAAGATTCCCGCCCAGAAAATCACGCTTAGCACCAAGGGCATGACCCGTACGGGTTGGGAACTCAAACAAAAGAGTCTTCGCAAGATTGTCGGTTTCAAAAGCAAAAAGTATCCCAAGGCGACTCCGGAAGTGTTGATTGTGGGTTACTGGAAGGATTGATTTTTCGCTTTTTTGGCGATTTTTGCGGTTGTCCCTTGAAAAAATGGCCTTTCTTAACTAAATTTGGTTCACTCTTACATAAGACCTCGGGATGTAGCTCAGCCTGGTAGAGCGCTTGAATGGGGTTCAAGAGGTCGCTGATTCGAATTCAGTCATCCCGATAAAAAGCCCGCCCAAAGATTTTTCTTTAGGGCGGGTCTTTTTGTATGTACGCAATGTTCCAAGTGCGCGGGCATTCTTTCGATTTCGTGCGCGAGCATTCTTTCGATTTCGTGCGCGAGCTTTAATTTGCTGTTAAGGTACGGCGTCGACCGTATCCATGGCGGCGCGCTTGTACTCTTCTGTAGTTGTGCGTTCGGGGTTCCAGGCGACGACCTTGTTGCGGCCGCTTTCCTTGCCTTCGTACAGCGCCTTGTCTGCGAGCTGGATGCTTCGGTCGGCTCCCAGACCGTAGTCGTACTGTGCGACACCAAGGGTAATGGTCACCTTGATTTTGTGTTCGCCGTATTCGATGGTCATGGCTTCGACCTGCTCGCGGAAGCGCTCTGCGACAATCAACGCTCCTTCCAAGTCGGTTTCAGGCAAAAGCGTCAGGAACTCTTCGCCGCCGTAGCGGGCAAGAACGTCGTATTTGCGAAGCAGCGAGCGGACCATTTCTGCAACAGCTTTGAGAATCTCGTCGCCGGCAGCGTGTCCGTATGTGTCGTTGACGTTCTTGAAGTGGTCAATGTCGATAAAGATGAAGCAGAACGGCTTGCGGGTTCTCGTTGAGCGTCCGACTTCGTTTTCGATAGTCTCGTTCATGTCGCGGCGGTTCGGGAGCTTGGTCAGCTCGTCGGTCCTGGATATAAGGTCCAACTTCTTGTTGGCGTCTTCCAACTCCTTGGTGCGTTCACTGACTTCCTGTTCCAGCATTTCCCTGTGGGCGTTCAATTCACGAATCTGACGCTTGATGGTGTTGTGCATCAGGTTGAACGAACGTGACAGTTGTCCGATTTCGTCCTTGCGTTTGCCGACCACGATGTCCTTTACGTCGAGGTTACCGTCGGTAATCTGATTTATGTGCACAATCAGCCTGTTCATGGGCCTCCACAGCATCAACATGAGCCAGAGGGCGGCTATCAGCATCACGAGAATGGAGCAGGCGAGGATGGCCCAGCTGATGAGTTTTACCGACGAAACCATTTCGTCAATTTCCGCTTTCGGCTGGAGACTGATAAGTCCGAGATCGTAGGTCGGGTTGTAATTGTAGTTTATCAGATAGTCCTTGCCGTCGCTCAGGTGCTGGAACGTGAGGTCGCTTGTCTCGAAGTGCCTTGCGTTCAGCTCCTTGATTCCGAATTCGGAAATCTTGTGGGGTTCGTCTAGCCAAGTTTTGAGGTCGGGATGGTAAAGAATTTCCCCGGCTGCGTTGATGGCGATAAGGAATCCGTCCTTGCCGATTTTATGGCGTTCGAAGTATTTCCATAGGCGTCTAGAGGAAAAGCTGGCGACCAGGCTTCCGTCGCCTGAGGCCCTGTCGCTCACGACGGCTCCGAAAGCTCTTTTTGGCGTATTGTCCGAGTCCCTGTACCAGTTGCTGATGTAGGGGCGGTGTGGCGTGATTTTTGCAAAGTTGATGGGGTAGCTCACCTTGTTCGCATCGAGCATGGAATTGTTGCAGACCATGCTGTCGCGTCTGTCGTAAAGCGTTACCGTTTCTCCCGAGATGAACAGGTCCGAGATGTTGTAGCTCTTGAGGTAGCCGCCGGCAATCAATGGGTCCATGCTTTGCACTTCGTAGCTTTTGGCAAGCAGGGTCATCTTGTCGCCAAACTGCTTCATCTCGTTGTTGACGGACGAGCCTAGTTGGTCGAGCTGGGTTTGATTTGTATTGAATGTCCAGTTCAACGTAGTCGCCATCTGGCGCTCTGTAAAAAAGTACGTTCCTACAGCGACGATGAGCAGCATGGCCACAATCAAGAATGCGATGCTCTTGACGACGATGCTGTTTTTGAATTTGGTAAGTCTATGGTTTCTCATTTTTTCTTGCGCTTAAATGAAAAGGCGAATCCGAGAAGAATCATTATGGCAAATACCCATGGAGCTTTGCGGAGATTGCTCTTGATGGGGTCGTACTGGACTTCGTCTTTGTTTGCGTCGGCTACGGCGTCCTGTTTATTGAGCGTTTTGTGCCAAATATCTTGGAATTCTGCAAAAGTGACGGTCTTGGTGAAGGAATAGCCAAGTATGTTGTCGATTTCGGTGGTGTAGTCTTTGAAAATCTGGTATAGCTTGTTTTCGGAATACAGGGCCGGAATTTCGAGATGGTCCCAGACTGCGCTGAACATGGACACGAGCTTCTGCTCAATGTCGCCCCATTCGGGAATGGCGGAATATGTCTTGCCGGTTTCGAGAGCCTTTACCAGTTCTTTGTACTCTTCGTCTTCGGCCCAGTTGGCGAGTACCTTCTTGGACGTCGGCAGGAATCCGATTTGCTTGGTGTAGGCGTCCAGATTTTCGTCGTTCGTGAGGAAAAGCAATAAGTCAAGGGCTTCCGGGCGGTTGTTTGTGGCAGGTATGGCGAGGTTGCTTCCGCCGATGAAGCTTATGGAGCCGGATTCACCACTGGGAATCGGCAGTACGACGATGCTGTCAAGTCCAATCTTTGCATTGGAGAGTCCTCCCTGGGTCGCGTCGAACCTGGTCTGCATCACGATTTCAGCTGTGTTGACGATGAATGCTAGTTCGCCTGCGTTAAAACGTTGGGCGACTTGGGCCGTATTTGTCTGTAGCGCTTCGGGGGCGACCAGCGAATCCAGCACAAAGTTCAGGTACTTGGCGATGCCCACCAAAGTTTTTTCTGAAAGAATGTTGGCGTGCCATTTCCCATTCTCGTCTTTGGTAATGAAGTCCCCGCCATTGCTCCATATCCACGGGGCGAAGTTGTGCGGAATGTTCCAGTCGCTTTTTCCGGGGAATGCGTAGGCGTGAATCTTCGTGCCGTCTTCGAGTGCGTCTTTGCTCGCATTGATCTTCTTGATGGCGTCGATGAAGCCTTTGTAAGAGACGAGGCTTTCCTTGGAGATTCCGTTTTTCTTCAGAATTCTCTTGTTCCCGAGAACCGGGCGCACATCAATGAACCACGGGATGGAATAAACGATACTGTCGGAGTCTATTCTCGTAGTGTTCCAGCTGACAGGTTCGAAACGGGTGGAATCAATCTTATCGAGCCATTTGTTCAACGGCTTGATTTCGCCGCGCGAAGCGAAGTAGGGTATCCAGGTGGTTCCCAGCTGCAGTACGTCGGGAGCGTCCTTCCCCGAAGCAAGGGTCGTGGAAATGCGGTTCCAGGCTTCTCCCCAGTCGAGGACTTGCACCTGGGTCGGGATACCTGTCTTTTGTGTGTATTCGTTTAAACGTTGTTCCAGTTTTTCCTGGGGCGATGCTCCGTTTGGCATAATCCAAACTGTCAACGGTTCTGCTGCATAAATAGTCGAAATGGCGCACAAAGAGGCGAATGCGAATGCTTTAAAGGCTTGCTTCATGAAAAACTCCGAAAGAACCCATACGCGGGGGGTTGCGTTTGTCAGTAATATATTTGTAAATTAGCCAAAAAAAAGAAAAAAAATGAAAAGAAAAGCAAAAAAAGGGTAAAAATGCTAGCTGTTTCTGCAATTGTCGAGAAAAAAGGTCGCGTTCTTTTGTGCAAGCGCCCCGCCCAGGGGGCTTTCCCGGGGTGGTGGGAGTTTCCGACGGAGCCTCTGGAGGGGCTCGATACCATGGAAGACGCCCTGGAAAGGGGTGTTTTTGACCGACTTTCGACAAATGTGGATTGTATGGAACCCCTGGGGGCCGCCGATTTTTACGATGGGGAGGGGGGTAGGTTGTACGGATTTAGAGTAAATTTAACGAACAACTTTGTGAATTTATGTGGCTACGATGCTTTTAAATGGGTGAAAATCAATGATTTACGCAAAAAAGGGCTTTTTCGGCCATGTGTGATATTTGTCAACATGTTAAAAAAATATCTTGAAAACTTGTAAAAAAACAGAAAATTTTAGTTATATTGTTTTGCAATCGTATATACGATAACTTAACCCTTAAGGAGTAATATAAAATGAAAAAAGGTATTGCCGCTCTTCTTTGCGCATCCGTGATCACTCTCTCTGGCTGCTACGGTAGCTATGCTTGCTTCCACAAGCTCCACAAGTGGAACGGAACTCTTGGCAACAAGTGGCTCAATTCTATCGTTCACTTCGGCATGAACATCATCCCGGTCTACGGCATTGCATTCTTCGTTGACTGGCTGGTGCTCAACACTGTCGAATTCTGGACTGGCTCCAACCCGCTCGCCGCTGGTGACTCCTACTTCGAACAGGACGATCAGGGCAACTCCGTTGCTGCTGTCAAGAACGCTGACGGTTCCTTGACCATGGAACTCACCACCGCTGCTGGCGAAAAGGCCACCATGACCCTCCAGCGCGATGAAAACGTGATCCGCGCCCTCGACGCCGAAGGCAATCTCGTTTCCATGTACGAAATTGAAAAGTAATTCGATTACTTTAGTCAATTGAGAAGATTCCCGGCCCATTGGTCGGGAATTTTTGTATTTTAACGATATGCTCAAAGGTGTTTGCTTACAGACACAGTTGATTGCTGTGCTCAAAATAGCGCTGCTCTTGCTGCCGCTGTGTTTTTGCGGATGCCTTGAAGACGACGTGAATCGCGGTAACGAAGCTTTGAGAATCGGCGACTTTGAAAGAGCCGTTACGAATTTTTCAAAGGCTTTGGACCAGTCTCCGGCGCACAGGGACGCCCGCTACGGGCTTGCCTTGGCCTATTACGCCATCGCCGAAGAAAAGGAACTTCTGAAGACGTCGACTTTGGAACTTTGGGAAAAAACGGTAAGCGAATTTCGCATTTTGTCGAAGGTCGACAGCTCCGGGAAAATTGACGCCGCCTATTCCACCAGCCTTTTCTACCTTGCCCGAGCGACTCTTGTCGAACACGGCGAAGCGAACGTACTGCCTATCCTGGACCAGTCCATACGCCTTGACAGCGCGAATTACTTTAGCTACAACCTCAAGGCGCTTTTGCTGGAACGTCGCAACAAGGTTGAAGAGGCTAAGAACCTGTATGTCTACATCGTTACCAAGGAACCGAAATTCGGTCCGGCGTACATGAATCTCGGGAACCTTTACTGGAAGCTTGGCGATGTGGAGTCGGCCTGGGACATCTGGTCCATGGGCCATAACGCCCTTCCTGACGAACCTGGCTTGGCGCATTGGACGCAGGTTGCCGAGGACTCCCTCAAAACTCTTGTGGAGTCGGGGAGTCTATGAGTTTCTTCCAGGGAATTTCCCGTTGTGAAACTTTGCACTCCGGAGGCGAGGCGCAAATTTACAAGCTTTGGAACGGTAGCCGTACCTATGCTTTGAAATGGTACGGGGAAGGAATTTCCGTAGATTCCAAGGCTATCGAATTACTGCAGTCAAATCGCTTCGATGGAGTGTTCCGCGTACTTGAGACGGGGGTGCGCTCTCGTCGCCCCTACATGGTTTACGATTATATCGAAGGAGTCGTTTCGGACAAGTTAAGTCCAATGTCCTTGGCGGTGGCTCTTCGCAGTTTGCGGCTCGTGGTGCGCGCGTTGCAGAGCATGTCGCGGGCGGGCGTCCATCATGGCGACTTGAATCCGTCGAACATTGTCTTTGGGCTCGATGGTCGACCGGTACTTATCGATTGTGGTATCGTTGGACCGGGAACTTTGGCTTTTGCCGCTCCTGAACGCATCCAGGGCGCGAAGGCCGACGAAAAGAGCGATCTTTATAGCCTTGGCTTGCTTTTGTACCGCTGGATTGCCGGCGAAGATTTGTTGAAGGCCGATAGTTTCGATGGCTTTGCCGAGGCTGGCGCTTCCATTGATTCCATCGATCCTAATGCGCTTCTTTTTGGAAAGCTCGATACCCTTTCGAACTTGGGCGGCGATGTTTCGTGCCTGTCGAAACTTTCTCCGATTTGGAAGGGCCTTTTGCGAGTGGATCCCGAGGACCGTGTCGAGGACTTCGACGAACTCGACGAACTCCTGGAAATTGCGTTTGATGGTATTTGCGGTGCCGTGGCTTGGGAAAACGAGAACGTCCGTTTTCAAAAAATTATTGCTGAAAAAAACGGAACGGATTGTCGCGGGGAAGAAAATTTCGGCATTATTTTGCCGGAATTTGCCGAAAAAAAGGTTTTTTGGACTACGAAAAAGCTATTGCTTCTATCTATTTTTGTTGTTGTACTATCGTGCGTTGTACTTTTTTTGGTGTTGAATACGGGATCTTCCGGTGTTGATGAGACCGGTGCTCAAATGCTCCTGAAATCCAGGGCGATTGAGCAGGGCCTTCAAACGGAATCTGTCGATA
This sequence comes from Fibrobacter sp., assembly GCA_024398815.1. GTDB lineage: Bacteria > Fibrobacterota > Fibrobacteria > Fibrobacterales > Fibrobacteraceae > Fibrobacter. The sequence goes on along the minus strand of JAKSIL010000007.1, from coordinate 38,697 downwards.
GCGGAACCGCTTCTTTACCTGAAAATGTGCTGGAATCCTTGCCTATGCCGGGTCTGGATTCTTCGGTCAACGAAAACGAGTAACTAGTAGTGGGTTGTGTATGAAATCGGAATCGATGATAGCTACAGAGAAGATGCTGGATGTCGTCAAGACTTTGCTTGACGAGGAGCAGCCTAGTTCTTTGTTTGCTAAAATATTGGAAGTGGCGAAGGGCGTGCTTCATGCCGATGCCGCCGTTCTCGATGTCGCTGGCGAAGTTCCGCTTCATTATTCCAATCCCGAAAATGTTCCTATTTCCATTTCTGCGGTCAAGCAGGCCATAACCGAAAACAAGGCGGTCGTATGGAACCAGCTCGACGACGAGTCTGCCGACTTGTCGAAGTCCATTGTGCAGAATAAACTCACGAGCATCATGGTTTCGCCGTTCCGCACGCCGGATTCCGAGGCTGGCTACCTTTATTTGCAGCGTGCCGCCCGCGAAGAGCCTTTTACCGCCGAAGACAGCGAACTGTTTGATTCTTTTGTGGCCGTATGCGAAAAGTTTGCCTTTGCGGCTTACGACCGTCTCAGGGACAAGGAATCGCTGGACGTTCTTAAAAACGTTGTCCGCAAGGACGGAATCGTTTTTTCCAGCACCGCCATGGCGGAACTTGTCGCCCTTGCCGAAAAACTTGCTCCTTTGCCGCTTCCTGTGATTATCCGTGGCGAAACGGGTACAGGCAAGGAAGTGTTTGCAAGGTACATCCACAAGCGCAGTCCGCGTGCCGATCGTCCGTTTATCGCCGTGAACTGTGGCGCCATTCCTGAAAATCTTATTGAGTCCTTGCTTTTTGGACATGTCAAGGGCTCGTTTACCGGTGCCATAGAAAACCGCAAGGGCTTCTTCGAGGAAGCCGACGGAGGCACTATTTTCCTTGACGAAATCGGTGAACTTCCGCTGAATATGCAGGTGAAGCTGTTGCGCGTGTTGCAGGAAAAGCACATTACGCGAGTAGGCGACAATCGTGAAATCCCCGTGAACGTGAGGGTGATTTCGGCAACCCATGTGGATTTGGAGGCCGCCGTGCGCGAAGGCCGTTTCCGCGAAGACCTGTACTTCCGTATCCAGGTGATGCCCGTAGTACTTCCGGCATTACGCGATAGAGGACAGGATGTCGTGCTCTTGGCCGAGGAATTCATTAAGCGCTACGGAGCCGAGTACGGTCGCGGCAAGTTCCGCATGAGCCGCAATACGGAGAAGGCTTTGCTTGGCTATCATTGGCCGGGCAACGTGCGTGAACTCGAAAACAGGGTGCAGAAGGCCCTGGTCCAGTCGGTCCACGGAGTAATCCAGCCTGCTGACTTGGGACTTGACAATGTGCAGAACGAGGCGAAGGAATCGCCAAGGACGCTGAAGGAGGCTCGCGAGGCCGTGGAGCGCGATGTAATCGCTCGCGCTCTCAAGGACAGCAATGCGAACCTGACCTTGGCTTCGACTATTTTGGGAATTGACAGAAAGGTGCTCCGTGAGGTCATGGAACGCCTGGGGATGAAGAAAGAGGAATACAAGATTTAAAAATATAGGCTTTTAAAAAAAATGGGACTTTGGACCGTTCCGGGGAAAAAAGTTCCGCATTTTTTGCTTGAAATAGGACCGCATTTTATGTTATATTATAATATGTGGTCCTAATGGCCACGAAAAAGCCTAAAAGAACATTTGGCACGGTTTTTGCAGTAGACTGAATATGAAACGGATGATTTTTATATCGGCTTTGATTTTGGCGGCGAGCTCCTTCGCCGGCAATTTCGCTGCACAACCGGAATCCGTTGTTCCCACCCCCGCCGAAAGAATGGACGTCTCTAAAGGCGCCCCTGACTTAGGTGCTAAGGAAAATGCTGATTGGCAAAAAATGCGCGCCGAGCGCAAACGGGCTCGTGAAGAAATTCTCTCTAATTTGAAAAACCGTTCTAAGGAAGAAAAGAGAGAAATCAAGCAGAACGCTCCCGAAAAGAAAAACGAAAAGCCATTCAACCAAGGGGAAACTCGTCAAAAGAATCCTCATGTGCCGGAGCCGGCTAAAGTTAATTGGCCCGAGTATTACAATAATACAATGCCCAATACAATGCCCATGAGGGATTACCATGGACCGTATCCATGGTATTTACCCCATCCGTAAATGCTGTCCCGGGCAATAGGACTTTTGCTCGCCTTGTCTTTCTTCGCGTTTGCTGAGACGCAGGAAGACGTTTATTATCGTGCCATGAAGGCCGAGGAGGCCGGTGACGTGTCCAAGTCGCTGGAACTGTTCGAGCAGGCTGCCGCGATGGATGGCGAATATACCGACGAAATCAAGGAAATCGTGAGGGAGTACCGTGAGGCGCTTGGTTACGACGAACCCGAAAATCCATGGGCGTTCCACCTGTATGGGGACGTGGCCTTCTATGGACTTCTTTACCAGGAGTTCGGGGGCATCGAAAAAGTGAACGAAAAGGGGGGCGATTTGTCGGCCTCGCTTTCGGGGTACTTGGATTATTCGACCAAGAACTGGAGCCATTCCTTTGGAGTGAACGTTCTCGGTGACTACTTTTTTGCAAATGACGATATGCCTGCGCTTGACACCAACGATTGGACTGTCGCGCCGGGTCTAGAATACATGCTCATGGGCAGGGTGATCACCTTGGACTTGGGTGTGGATTTTAATGTTGCAAGCGAAGCTGACTTGCGTCTTGATTTTTACTCTTGGTTTGAAGTGAGCCTGCATAAGTTCGGAAACCAGAGAGTTGGGCTTGCCTTGTGGGGGTATTACCAGCAGGAAGGGCCTCTTTCGGCGTCCTTGTTTGGAACTTGGCATAGGTCCGTGCCCACGGGATTTAACGGGAATGTTTCGATTGGCGTGAAGTTCGATGCTGATTCCCTGGCGGACTACATCGAGTACTGGACTGCGCAGGACCAGTATTACGCCAATCAGTATACGTGGTATACCGATTCCTCTTGGTACGACTCTACCTATGCGGACATGTGGCAGCAGTACTATGCCAACGGAAACAACGGGAACAACGGCAATGCTGAAAATAACGGTAATGCCGAAAATAATGGCAATGCCTGGGGCCAGCAGTGGAACCAGAATGCCTGGAATACGGATTCGCTGGGCCTGGATTATATGGGAGGAAATCAATGGACTGCGGAGGACTGGGAGCAGTACATGAGCCAGCAGGGCGCTTGGCAGACGGGATCCGCGCCGACTCTGAAGCGGTATTGGTGCAGCTGGATTGGACCTGTATTGAAGTCAAGGTTTGTGTACAAGTTCAGTAATGGAATGTCGCTCGAGGCGAAGCTGAATCTGTTCTACGGATTTCTGTTCAATGCCCACTCGGATGATTACGAAAAGGTGAGGAAATTGTCGGGCGTCTGGGGGCTCCAGTACAACTGGAAATTGGGAATATTTACGCTTTATGGCGGTGTCGAACAGAATTATCTGCGTTACGGCACGCCTGAATCCCTTACGGGTGTTTTTCCCGATGAGAGCTTGTTGAGCGAGTTCAAGCTCGGATTCAAGTTCGATATTTAGTGGATTGGTTCAGGATGCGAAAAAGGCCGGATTGTTCCGGCCTTTTTGCGTGGAGATAGTGGGAGTCGAACCCATGACCTACAGATTGCGAACCTGTCGCTCTACCAACTGAGCTATATCCCCGTTTTGGTGTGCAGAATATAGTTTTTGGCGAGCGGTTTGTCAACAGCGGTGCGTGGCTTTGAATTTTTACCCACAAAAATGCCGAACGTACTTGCTTAATGCTCAAAAGTTCACTAAATTTATGCCATGACAAAGTCCATCGACATCCGCGACGCCCACGAGCACAACCTGCAGCATGTGAACCTGAACATTCCCCGCGATTCCATCGTGGTGGTGACGGGCGTTTCGGGCTCCGGAAAGTCGAGTCTTGCGTTCGATACGGTGTTCCAGGAAGGCCAGCGCCGATTCGTGGAATCCCTTTCGGCGTACGCGCGCCAGTTCATTGGCCGCATGAAGCATCCGGATGTGGAAAGCGTGCGCGGAATTTCGCCGACAATCAGCATCGACCAGAAGACGGTGAACAGGAACCCGCGCAGTACGGTGGGTACGGTGGTTGAGATTTTGGACCATTACCGTTTGCTTTTTGCTCGCCTTGGCGTGCCGCACTGCCCGGAATGCGGGAAGGTCATCCAGGCGCAGACGGTGGACCAGATTGTCGACAATCTTTACGTGAGCGACGTGGGTCGCCAGGTGACGGTGATGGCGCCTATTGTGCAGGACCGCAAGGGCGAATACCGCAAGGAACTTTTGGAACTCAAGGAGAACGGTTTTGTTCGCGCGCGCGTGGATGGCGAAATCTACAGGCTCGAGGATGTGCCGCAACTGGTGCGCTACGAGAAGCACACCATCGAGGCGGTGATAGACCGCCTGGTGATTGAACCCAAGAACATGAGCCGTTTGCGCGAGGCCTTGGAAGGCGCCCTGAAACTGACCGACGGGAAACTCGTGAGTTTCCTTTTTGCCGGGAGCGATGGTGCTGCTGGTGGGGACTACCGCTTGCAGGGAACGCTGCTCGCTTGCCCCAAGTGCGGCGTTTCCATCCCGGAACTGGAACCGCGATTTTTCAGTTTTAACGACCCCAAGGGCCGTTGTCCAGTCTGCAAGGGCATGGGCGAAAGTTGCGAATTCGATGTTGACCTCGTGGTGCCCGACAAGAGTCTTTCCATCAAGCAGGGCTGCCTTGCTTGCCAGAAAAAGGACGGCGACGTACTTTTCTCGGACTTCGGCTGGCGCAACTTGCGCACGATTGCGAACGAGATGCACTGCAGCCTGGATACGCCGTGGTACAAACTCACCGAAAAGCAGCAGCATGCTTTTTTGTACGGCACTCCCAGCGGTTCGGAGACGGGCGTGATTTCCGTGATGCAGGAACTGTGGGACATGTGGCATATTTTCCACTTCCGCAAGTTTATGCAGATTGGCGTCTGTCCGGAGTGCAAGGGGACGCGCATCAACCGCATCGCGAACGCGGTCACGTTCCACGGGATGAACTTGACGCAGTTGACGGACTGGTCGGTGGAGAAGTCGGCGGAGTTTTTCAACGGCCTCAAACTGAACAATCGCGAAGAGCGGATTGGCAAGGAAATTTTCAAGGAGATTCGCGGGCGCCTGAACTTTTTGCAGGCCGTGGGCCTCGGATATTTGAATATCAGCCGCAAGGCTGCGACGCTCAGCGGCGGCGAGGCCCAGCGCATAAGGCTGGCCGGCGCGGTTGGCGCGGGGCTTCAGGGCGTGCTGTACGTGATGGATGAGCCGAGCATCGGGCTTCACCCCCGCGACAACGACAAGTTGCTCGGCATGCTCGAGCACTTGCGGGCCCAGGGCAACAGCCTAATCGTAGTGGAACACGACGAAGATACCATGAGGCACGCCGATTACATCGTCGACGTGGGCCCGGGCGCCGGCGTGGAAGGCGGCCGCGTGATTGCCGCCGGTACAGTCGATGAACTCGAAAAGAACAAGGCTTCGCTTACGGGCGCTTACCTGAGCGGCCGTAAGTGCATCGAGATTCCTGCGAAGCGCAAGAAGATTGACAAGAATACTCCGAAACTCAAAGTCTGCGGTGCCTGCGAAAACAACCTGAAGAACATCGACGTGGAAATCCCGCTGGATGGCGCCTTTACGGTTGTGACTGGCGTTTCCGGGAGCGGCAAGAGTACGCTCGTGAACCAGATTTTGCGCAGGGAATTGGCTCGAGTATTCTTCAATAGCGAAGAGCCTGTCGGCAAGTTCGACCATCTGGAAGGTCTTGAAAATATAGACAAGGTAATTGAAATCGACCAGACGCCCATTGGCCGCACTCCGCGCAGCAACCCTGCCACCTATACCAAGATTTGGGACGACATCCGCGATTTGTTCGGGAGTCTCCCCGAAAGCAAAGTCCGTGGCTACACCAAGAGCCGGTTCAGTTTCAACGTGAAGGGCGGCCGTTGCGATGCCTGCGAAGGTGCCGGCGTCAAGGTCATCGACATGCACATCCTGCCGAGCGTACAGGTGACTTGCGACGTGTGCGACGGCAAGCGCTTTAACGACGCCACCCGCGAAATCTATTTCAAGGGCAAGAACATATCCGAGATTCTCGAAATGAGCATCAGCGAGGCGAGCGAGTTCTTCAAGGATTTGCCGAAGATTGCTGAACCGCTGAAACTTCTGGAAGAAGTCGGCCTCGGCTATTTGCGCTTGGGACAGCCATCCACGACGCTTAGCGGTGGCGAAGCGCAGCGCGTGAAAATCGCTTCGGAACTGCGCCGTCCGGGAACGGGAAAAACGCTTTACCTGCTCGATGAACCTACGACGGGTCTCCATTTCGAGGACATCCGTCGTTTGCTGGAATGCCTGAACCGCTTGCGCAGTCTCGGGAACAGCGTCGTCGTCATTGAACACAATCTCGATGTCATCAAGTGCGCCGATTGGATTATCGACCTCGGCCCGGATGCCGGCGTGCATGGCGGGCGCATCGTGGCTACGGGAACTCCGGAGCAGATTGCCAAATGCAAAAAGAGCGAGACTGGCCGCTATCTGGCGCCCGTGCTTGCGAAAAAGCATGGCGAGAACAAGCAGTTCGATCGCAGCCTGAAGGCGGGCGAGGGCTATTCCCTGGATATCGAGGTCCACGGAGCCCGCAAGCACAATCTGAAGAATATCGACGTGACGGTCCCGCGGCACAAGTTGACCGTGATTACGGGCGTCTCCGGTTCAGGAAAGTCGAGCCTTGCGTTCCATACGCTTTTCAGCGAAGGCCAGCGCCGCTTTGTGGAAACCCTCAGCACCTACGCACGCCGCTTTTTGGGCCGCCCCGACCGCGGAAGCATCGATTCCATTTCGGGCCTTGCTCCGGCCATCGCCATCGACCAGAAAAGTGCGAGCAAGAGTCCGCGCAGTACGGTCGCGACCCTTACCGAAATTTACGACTACTTCCGCATTCTCTTTGCGCGTGCGGGCGTGCCCCATTGCATCCATTGCGGAAAGCCCATCAGTTCTTATTCCGCTGGCGATTTGACGCAGCAGTCCTTCGAATTGCGCACAGGCAAGATGGTAACGGTTCTTGCAGCGTTCGAGGTGAAGGACATCGTTAAACTTTCGCAGATTCTTTTGGACAAGGGTTACCGCAAGGCGTACCTTGGCAAAAAGATGGTGGAGTTGCCCTTCCCGAAAATTCCGACACGCGAAAGCGAAGTGCTTGCCGTTGTCGACCAAGTGATTGTGAAGGAAGCCAATCGCGCTCGCCTGGTGGAAGCCTTTGAACGCGGTTATCGCGATGGCAACGGAATCCTCTATGTGGAATGTGACGGCGAAGAACGCCTCTCCGTCAGCGAAAAGCCGGGCTGCGCCAAGTGCGGCTGGTACATGGATAGCGTTTTGAATCCGCGTCATTTCAGTTTCAATACGCATTGGGGCGCCTGTGAAACATGTCTTGGCCTAGGGCACGACGACGACGGCCATGTCTGCCCCGATTGCCATGGTGAACGCCTCAAGCCCGAGTATTTGGCGGTGCGCATTGCAGGCAAGAACATCATGGACATAAACCACATGAGCATCGACGAGGCCCGCGACTGGTTCGGCCATGTGGACTTTGCGAAGGATAGTTCGACTGCAGCGGTGGCCGCTTCGCGCAAGACGATTGCGGATCCGCTGCTTCGCGAAATCGTCGGACGTTTGAACTTCCTCAGCAGCGTGGGTCTCGGCTATATCGGTTTGGACCGTGCGGGCGACACCTTGAGCGGTGGCGAGTCCCAGCGCATCCGCCTTGCAAGCCAGATAGGTAGCGGCTTGGAGGGCGTCCTTTATGTGTTGGACGAGCCGACGGTGGGCCTCCACGAAAGCGATACGGCGAAACTTCTGGATTCCCTGTACCGCCTGCGCGACTTGGGCAATACACTGGTGGTGGTGGAACACGACATGAACATGATGCGTGCCGCCGACCACATTATCGACATGGGCCCCGCGGCGGGCGAATTCGGCGGCGAAGTCGTCGCGCAAGGGACTCCTGCGCAACTTTCGAAGCCTTATGCGCTGCAACAGTTCCCGCAAAGCGAAACCGTGAAGTACCTGACGCGATCGATTCCCATGGCGAACGAAATTGCCGGGAAGCCTATCAATGACGATACGGAATTTTACGAGTTCAAGAACCTCAAGAAGAACAACTTAAAGAATTTGTCCGTAAAGTTCCCGAAGGGCGCCATCAGCGTCGTTTGCGGCGTTTCCGGCAGCGGCAAGAGTTCCATGGTCATGGATGAAATCTTCCCCTCGCTCAAGAAGACGTTCCAGGCCCGGGGCCGCAAAAAGCAGTCGGGCGAGGTGTTGCTGGTGGACCAGAGTCCGATTTCCGGGACTCCACGCAGTACGCCCGCCAGCTACACCGGGGTGTTGGACGATATTCGCCGCCTGTTCGCAAAACTTCCGCTTTCGAAGGCGAAGGGCTTTGACTACGGCAGGTTCAGTTACAACCTGGCCCGGGGCCGCAAAAAGCAGTCGGGCGAGGTGTTGCTGGTGGACCAGAGTCCGATTTCCGGGACTCCACGCAGTACGCCCGCCAGCTACACCGGGGTGTTGGACGATATTCGCCGCCTGTTCGCAAAACTTCCGCTTTCGAAGGCGAAGGGCTTTGACTACGGCAGGTTCAGTTACAACCTGGCCCGGGGCCGCTGCGAGGCTTGTGAAGGACGTGGCGCCATCTCTGTCGAAATGCACTTCCTTTCGGATATCTGGGAGCCCTGCGAGGCTTGCGGCGGCAAGCGCTACAACAAGGAAACGCTTTCCGTCACTTTCAAGGGCAGGAACATCGCCGATGTCCTCGACATGCGCATCGTGGACGCCTGTGAATTCTTCAAGGACCAGCCCAAGATTCTTCCCAAGTTGGAAGTGCTTCGCGACGTGGGCCTTGGCTACTTGAAACTGGGCCAGCCCGTAACGACCATGAGCGGCGGCGAATCCCAGCGCCTTAAACTCGCCTCGGAACTTTCGGCCACTCCCCGTACCGAAATGGTCTATCTGCTGGACGAACCCACCACCGGTCTCCATCTCAAGGATATCCAGATGCTTTGGAATGTCTTGCGCAGGCTTTCGGCCCGAGGGAACACGGTCATAGTCATCGAACATCACCCGGATGTCATCCGTTTGGCTGACTGGAAGGTGGAATTGGGACCTGTCGGGGGCTCGAAGGGCGGATTTTTGCTGAATATGGGCAAAAATTGAAATTGAAAAATTCTGCTTAGCTTACGAAAAGACTATCTTTTGCCTATAGTTTTGTACTAAGAAAACAGGAGCACTTATGTCTTTTGTTCGTTTACTTCCGCTTTTGTTGCTTATACCGGCTCTTGCCTTGGCCGATAGCGACAAAAACTTTAAAATTCAGTCCAGCCAATTTACGGCAGGCAATATTATCGAGCCTATTGCCGATATGGCTATCACTGTAGATGGAAAGGTCGTGGTTTCGCAGAAACCCTCCTTCCCGCTGAAGGACAACAGGATGTATCTCCGTCACAAAATGGGACCGAAGGAATACCAGTGGGTTTCCGGTGTGGTTCATCCTCAGAATTTCAAAAAACTTCATACCTATAGCCTTGCAGAAAACCACTTGACGCTCAAGGAAGTGGTAAAGCTTCGTTTCTATGGTACGCAAAATGCAAAGGCTTTCCAGGACGAAACCGATATCTATTTCGACAAATCCTATATCTATTCTCCCCGTATTCCCAAGATGTTCTTTATCAAGAATGGTCGCTGGCAGCTGCTCAAGGAAACGGAAAATCCGGGTGTTATCCAGGTTAAGGGCGATGCTTACAGAGATTTGAGTGTAGCTTCGTTGAAGTTCTCGACAAAAGGCGGCAAGAACCTCTATGCTCCTCTGAATCCCGCGACATACAGCGTGAATTTCACTGCTCCGGGATACCTGCCTGTCGTGGAACCCGCTGTTGTCAAGGCTGGCGAAGTGACTGTCATGACTCCGAATCTTCCGAGACTCGACCCTGTTCCCGTGAACAAGGTGTTTACTACCGTTACCGAAGGCGAAGCCGAAATGACGGATTCCCTTGAAGATACCGAAGTCCTGTTTGACAAGTTTACCGCCGACATTCAGAAGAACGTGGCTCTCGTCAATCTGGACGACTTCGAAAAGGTCTATCCTCCCATGAAGGATGCTTCCGCTATCGGAACGCTTCCGAGCGATGCCGGTTACAAGGACTATGTTGAACGCTACAATGGCAAAAAGGCCGAAGCCAAGATTCTGTGGAGAAATTCCAAGATGGCTGGAGTTAGCGAAGTCAACGAAGCTTTCCAGAAGCAGTTTGCCAAGCAGCAGTCTCCTTCCAAGGATTTGGAACTCGTTCCTACAGCTGTGGAACCTGTCCAGGGTTTGAAGAATGCCGATTCCAAGCAGGTTACCGAAGTCAAGATGACCTTTGGCAAAAACAAGGAGCGTGTTGATTTTGCATGGACTGGCGTCGTTTTGGGAGTTCCCGCTGATTCCGTCTACGCTTGGCTCAAGGACAACAATGGCAAGATCAAGATTACCGCAAAGCTTGCGAACAACAAGCCGGTCTGGATTTATGCTGGTAGCGACGTTCCCACCCGCCATCATTATCGCTATGTGAAGATGGACTTTACCGTAGATGGAACTGTCCATGCCGGTCAGGGCGATTTTGTTTTGCCGGAATACATTAAGAACGAACCTGAAGTCAAGGCTTGGCTTGATTCCATTGCCGAAAATCCGATTCAGGAACAGTCTGCCGAGAAGAAGGAAGTTGTGAAGGCCAAGGATGCCGAAATTCCGGATGTCATTCCGGCGATGAACGTTCCGCGCGTGATGCGTGACCGCATTCACGGTAATGTCGCTTTGATTGATTCCGGAACCTTCCGTTACAAGGGCCGCGTAGTTTCCTTGTCTCCGTATGCCATCATGACTACGGAATTCACGCAGAAGATGTTCGACAATACGATGAACAAGCTCGATTCCGCAAAGCGTGTCGTGAACAAGCCTACTTACAAGCATCCGCAGAAGCCGGTCCACAACATTACGTGGAACGACGCTCGCTTCGTCTGCCAGACTCTCGGTGGCGATTTGCCGACTGAAGCCCAGTGGGAATTCGCGGCTCGTGCCGACAACAACGAAGGTGCTATTTGGAATCTTGACGATGCTCAGGATCCTGGCGTTTACGCTGTCTATCGCGACAATTCCTTTGACACTCCGAAGGGTGGCCCGGAATATGGTCCGCAGGTGGTTTCTTCCAAGAAGTCCAATGCCTGGGGTATTTTCGACATGTCCGGAAACGTGGCGGAATGGACGCGCGACAAGTACTTCATGTTCTCGATTTGGGTAGAACCTTCTAACCCGACCGGTGCCATGATGGGCTCGACCTATGTGTACAAGGGCGGCTCCTGGAAGGACAAGGAAAAGAAATTGAACGTCACCGATAGCGATGATGAGGACCCGCGCTACTGGTCCGAATCCATCGGCTTCCGTTGCGTGTATCCGATTAATATCATCAAGGAATGATCCTGTGAAATCTTTCAAATTTTTTCAGAGGCTGGTGGCAGCCCCTTATCTGCTTGCGCTGCTTGGACTTTTGCTTCCGCTGTTTAATGTTTCGTGTGCCGACGACGTGATTGCTGAGCCCTCTTTTTACGAAGTCGCTAGCGGTTTGAATCTGGAAGAAAGTCTCAAGGAGCCTGCGTTAAGTTATTTGAAAAAGATGGAAGACGGAAATCCTGCGGCTTTGGAAAAATTCAAGGCGGTCATGCCGGAATTTCCTCAAGTCCAGCCGGTGCATCATTTGTATGGAATTGCCGGTGCGCTTGTGCTTGCCGCCATGTTTGCCTGGCTTGCTCCGTTTGGGTTCTGGGCGACGCTCGGTTCATTGTCGGTTGGACTCCTTTCGATGGTTTCGCTGTGGGCTCTGTTGTCGCAGGTCGTGGCGATGTGCGAAGCCATTGGCATGAAATTATTGACTGTAAACCCGGCGCAGGGCATTTACTGCGCGAGTGCGCTTATTCTTATAGGTACGGCGATGAACTTGGCAGTGATTGTACGCCCCATCGTCGCAGAAATGAAAGAGCGTAAAAAGAAGAATAAAAAATAGGACGGCGCATTGGCTGCCGTCCCTTGAGGCCTGAATTCTGAAGCCTGAAACCTGACTACACATTGAACAAGTAGTACATGATGTCGCCATCCTGTACAACGTATTCCTTGCCTTCGGTGCGCACAAGGCCGGCTTCCTTGGCGGCGTTCCAACTGCCGTGCTTCATGAAGTCTTCGAAGGAGAGCGTCTCTGCGCGGATGAAGCCGCGTTCGAAGTCGGTGTGGATGACGCCTGCGCATTGCGGGGCCTTGAAGCCTGCGTGGAATGTCCAGGCGCGGCATTCTTTTTCGCCAGCGGTGAAGAATGTGCGTAGTCCGAGGATTTCGTAGCCTTTGCGTACGACGGAGTCGAGGCCGGATTCTTTCATTCCGAGTTCATTGAGGAATTCTGCCTTGTCGGCGGGTTCCATGGCGGAGAGTTCTTCTTCGATTTTTCCGCTGATGACGATGACGGCGTGCCCGTTCTTGCTTGCGTATTCCTTCAGCTGGTCCACGTAGGCGTTACCGGTGAGGATGTCGTCTTCCTTGACGTTTGCGCAGTAGAAAAGCGGCTTTGCGGTAAGGAGTCCGAGGTCCTTGATGATGCCTTCCATTTCTTCGCTTTCGTGCATTACGGTACGGGCGGCGTGGCCTTCTTCCATGGTCTTTTTCAGGAGTTCGCAGGCGGCGAGGCGGGCTTTCGCTTCGGCATTACCGGTGCGGGCTGCCTTGGTTTCGGTGGCAAGGCGCTTTTCGACGGTGTCCAAATCTTTCAGGATGAGTTCGGTTTCGATGACTTCGACGTCGCGGATGGGGTCGACGGAACCGTTCACATGGATGATGTTTTCATCGTCGAAGCAACGCACGACTTCCATGATGGCTTCGCATTCGCGGATGTGGGTGAGGAACTGGTTCCCGAGGCCTTCGCCCTTGCTTGCGCCTTTGACTAGCCCTGCGATGTCGACGAATTCAGTGACGGCGGGGACGATGGACTTGGGGTTGTAAACCTTGACGAGTTCGTCGAGGCGGGAGTCCGGAACGCTCACCATGCCGACGTTCGGGTCGATGGTGCAGAAAGGATAGTTTGCGGATTCTGCTCCGGCGTTCGTGATTGCGTTAAAAATGGTGCTTTTGCCTACGTTGGGGAGGCCTACGATGCCGCATTTGAATCCCATGGTAATCTCCGATTGATTGTACAGCGCAAAAAGGCGCTTTTTCGTTGTTTCTGCGTAAAGTTAGCTAATTATTTGGTGTCTTGCACGTTTTTTTTGACCATATCCACTTTTTTTGACATTTTGTCAAAGGTCTATTTTTGCCCTCCCGACATATATATGGTTTGTGGAGATATTTTTACCTTGGTACGCCGATGTATTCGTGCAACTTTTTTGGGTATGGGTTGCGAAGGGTTTGGTTAACATAGGAGTACAAAATGACTAAAACCAATATGAAGACTGCCGTTGTGGCATCTTTTCTGTGTTCCGCCGTGTTCTGCGGTGCGCAAATTCCCCTTAATTTCGACGTTGAAAATCGTGGAAGCGATTTGAACGTTACTGCGGGGAGTACCAAGACCAACAAAAAATTGCCCAATCCCTTTGAATTCCATGACGGTTCGAAGGTGACTACGTTCGACGACTGGAGCAAGCGCCGCAACGAAATCAAGGCCGATATCGAAAAGTACGAAATTGGTGAAAAGCCCATTCCTTCCGATGTTACCGCCAAATATGAAGGCGGGACTCTCACGGTTACCGTGAAGGAAGGTGGCAATACGGCGACGATTACTTCCAAGTTCAATATGCCGAGCGGCACGGGACCTTTCCCGATTATCATTGGCATGAATAGTGGTACGGGTTCCCTTTCTTCTTCGCTTTTTAGCGGCTTTGCGCAGGTGCCGTTCAGCCATGACCAGGTGGCAAAATATTCCATGAACGGTCAAAAGGACACAAATGTTGGTTTTTATAAGTTCTATGGCGATAAAAAACAGAATGGCGACTATTCCGCATGGTCGTGGGGCGTGAGCCGCCTGATTGATGGTCTTGCCCAGATTGCCGACCAGTACAATCTTGACATGAGTCGCATTGCTGTTACCGGTTGCTCGTACGCTGGAAAAATGGCCCTCTTCGCAGGTGCCTTCGACGAACGCGTGACTCTTACCATCGCCCAGGAATCCGGTGGCGGCGGCATCAACTCTTGGCGCACTTCCGCCGATTTTGCTGCCCGTGGCACGAACATCGAAAAAATCGACAATACCAACTATAGCTGGTTCATGCAGAGCCTGCAACGTCAGGACCCTTATAGCCTGCCGCATGACCACCATGAACTCATCGCCATGATTGCGCCTCGCGCGGTTCTTGCTCTCGGTAATCCCGGTTACGAATGGCTCGGCGACGAATCCGGCTACAAGTCGGTAATGGCCGCGACCGAAGTTTGGAAATCCATGGGTATTGAAGACCGCATAGGCTTTGACTTTACCGGCAATCATGAACATTGCCAGGCGGCTTCGAACCAGAATACTTCCGTGACCGCCTTTGTAGACAAATTCATGCGCGGGAAGGACGTGAGCACGGATATCCATGTGAAGCCCTCTAACGGCAAGGGCTTCCAGATAGACAATTACGGCGATTGGATTGACTGGGAAACTCCGACCATCAAGTATGAAGCTTCTGTTTCGGAACCTGTGGGCCCGAGTCAGGATACTACGGCGAAGGACCCCGCTGTAAAGGATACTGCGGTTGTTCCCGTGGCTAACGATTCCGCCAAGACGGATACGTCGCTCCAGTGCGCGGCCTTTGATGGCGTTGCTCCGATGCTTTCCATGCGCATCAAGGGCCAAATGCTCGAAATCGAAGGCGCTCCGATGGGTTCCGTTGTCAAACTGTACGATGTCAAGGGCCATCAGCTAGGCGTGCTTGGCAAGAACGGCGGTTCTTTGCAGGGTGTCCGCGCAGGTATGCTTTTCGTGACGGTCTATAGTTCGAACGGATTGCTTCTGAAAAAGGAATTCTTTAAATACACGCAAAAATAGGAAAGGTTGGGTATGCGAAAAATAATTCCGTTGGTCGCTTTGGCTTTATCGATTGCGTATGCGCAGGAGCCGGACCCGAACCTGCACATCTATATTGCCTATGGTCAGTCAAATATGTCGGGCCAAGGTGAAGTCTCTGCGGCCGACAAGGTCGCCGACCAGCGTTTTCTTGTTTTACGCGCTGCGAATCACTCCAACCAGACGGTAGGCGAATTCTATCCGGCGGCGCCTCCGATGGGGCACAGCCAGTCCAAGGTGGGCATCGTAGATGTATTCGGGCGCACGATGGTCAAGAACCTGCCCGACAGCATTACCGTCGCCGTTGCAAACATTGCCATTGGCGGTCAAAGTATCGACTTGTTCGACAAGGACCGCAATACGGCGTATGTGCAGAACGCCAAGAACAAGAACGATACCTGGTGGATTCAGTATCTGAATGAATATGGCGGCGATGTATACAAACGAATTATCGAAATGGGTGAGATTGCCAAGAAGAAAGGTGTCATCAAGGGTTTCCTTTTCCACCAGGGCGAAGCGGACTATCAAATGAACGATTGGCCCTCGCGCGTGAAAAAGGTTTACGATGATATTATTGCCGAATTGAAATTAGATCCGACGAAGGTTCCCATACTTATCGGGGAGCTTGCGACGACGGCGGCAGGTGGAGATCTGGGTTGGCGTAATTCTGCCGTCGCCGAAGCCGCGGATTTAATTCCAAACGGTCACCTGATCTCTGCCGAGGGGTGCCCGGCGCTCAAGGAGGCTAGCTACACGCTGCACTTTACGCGCGAGGGCTACGATATGTTCGGTGCCCGTTACGCCGAAAAGATGCTCGAAATTCTGAAGAAGGAACAGGAAGCCGAGGCCGCATCGAAGATTGTCGAAGATTCTACAAAGACGAATCCCGCCGTACAGCCTGCGGATTCCGCTTCCAAGGGCACCGACGTCGCTCTTGATACGAATGCGACGCATCCTGATTCCCTGGCTTCTGTCGATCCCGCTGCTGATACTTCCTTGGCGATTCCGCAAGGTCGCAAATCGCTCAATTCGTTGAACGAGACTCCGCGCCTTGTGTTCGACCGCAAGAATCAGAAACTGCTTATCCGCGTTCAAAAGAACGGTGTCGTGAAGCAGTACGAGGTGACCGGAAAGCGATAGTTTAAAATTATTGTTGTGTTAAATCAAATATGGCCTGCCTCGAAAGGGGCAGGCCATTCTGTATTGCAAAATGTTTTGTTTGAAGGGTTGTCCGAAATACGGATGAATTTAATTATTGCTTGATGTCGTCGCGGTTGATGCCGTAGATTCTTACGTTGTCAAGCCAGAGTTCCGAACCGTTGTAGCCGAATATCGTGAAGTTTGTAATCTTGTTCCGGGTGATTTCCCAGCCGTGGTATTCCTTGATGGTGTAGTCGAAATCTTCGGGCTTGAGCGAAAGGCGTTCCCAAGAGGATTTGCCTTTGCCTTTGTACGAGGCCTTGTAGTTCTTGTCGGTCTTGAGGGCTTCCAGGATGATTTCGTAGTCGCCGTCGCTACGAATCCATACGACTAGGGAATCCATGCGGCTGAAGTTGCACGGGATTGAGGAAAGGTGCGTGCCGATGAGCATCAAGTCGGGGTGGTTTGCCGTGTATTCCACGTGCAGTACTGTGCCGCTGCGCCCTTCGGTATCTTTTTGCAAGGCGTTGGACGTAGAGAGCGTTTGCGTGTTGATGGAGTCCTTTGTCGAATCTACGACTTCGTGGATTTGAATGTAGACGGCTTCGCGCTTTAGCGGCGACGGAAGGTCGTTGTTCACGGATCCGCTGTCAAAGTTGAAGATTTCGACGGAGTTGAGTTCGTACAGCAGCGAGTCGCTGAGGCCTTTCCACACATTGGACTGCTTCTGGGGCTCTGCATAGATGTCGCCCCATTCCAAGGTCCAGATGTCGGAGGTGTCCTTAAGGTCGTTCAAACGGATGTTGATGGCGGCACTGTGGATGGACGCGTCCCAGCTATCGATTTCGATGGGGAGTTCCTCGCCGTCGCTGGAAAGCAGATGGATGTCGCTGCCGTCTTCGGCGGCTTCGTCAAAGTTGAAGTTGGTGGAGTCCAGACGGAGAACGACCACGTAAGGAGCGCTCTTGGGCTTCATCCAGCTTGATACCAGGTTCCGCGGATTGATGCGCATGGACTTTTTCGTAATGACTTCGTCGGGCGCTTCAACATGCCCGATATCCGTAGTTTCGCCAGAAACGACGGAGACTTCGGTCTGGGCGATGCATTCCTGGGTGCTTTCGTTCCACGATTTGATTGAAACGTCGCCTACGGGCAGATCCTCGATGACGAACTGGCCCAGGGAGTCGGTCTTTTGCACGCGGCCAAGCCCAGGGACGTGGACCCAGGCGTGCTTAGCTTTTTCAGGAAGCGAGAGCCAGCCTTTGACGGAACCCTTTTTCTGGAGGGTGGCCTTGTCTACGGAGAATTCCTGGCTCAGCTTGTTCAAAGTGTACTGGTACGAAATTGAGGATTCGCCCTTTTCGAACTGGATGGTGTACGAGCCGTCCTTGTGGTTTTCGATAAGGGCCAAACCGGTACTGTCCGTCGTGCCGGTATAGGAATAGTCGTTTTCGTCGATGACGCCAGTCGTGTCGGTGACATACCACGAGGGAAGGACCCTGTAGCTGACATTTGCTGCGGGCTTCTTGCCATCGAAAACCTTGATGGTGACGACGCCTTCGTCCTGGAGAGCGGCATTTTCGGTTTCAGTCGTGCTACCGGCAACTTCCGTAGTGGAATTGCCACACGCCCAAATTAATGCCAGAGGAGCGTACAAGAATATTTTTTTTGAAATACTCATTACTACTTCGCTCTCTTTTTGTTGATGGCGACCGGGAAAAGCGCAAGATTCATCTGCAGAACACGTGTGGGCTTGCCACACTTGTCCGCGCGGATTTGGACTTCTTTTCGAAACTCCTGGATCATGCTCTTGATATCCTCAAAACCTTTTTGGTCTACAGCCATAGTAAGTGTAGAAATATCTCGGTCGGCTGGGTCAATGGTGTTCAAGGAACGGGCGCCAATTTGCATGACATTTGCCTGGAATTGCCTTATGGCCTGAGCCCTTTCTTCGCCGGTAATGGTAATATGGGCGTCCGAAAGCCTGACTCGGTCGTTTCCGAGGGGCTGGATGAACCCTAAATCCTTCAAAAGGTCGATACTTTCCTGGACTTTGTCTTCGCCGATGGGCGGTTCGAGGGTGTCTGCGATTTCTTTGGCGTTCACTCGGCCCTGGTTTACTTCGATCAGGGCACGAATGACGGGGGTCCACCAATCGCTAAGGTATTTTTGTTCCTTGGCTTCAAGATAATGTCTTTTGATGTCCCTGAGTAAAATTGCTTTTTCGAGAATTTCCGTTCTTGTCTTTTCGGACTTGGTGCGCGAGGCTGCGAGCAGCAAGTCGAAATACTGCGACGCTCTGCCCGTGAGCCCTAGGACCTTCTTCACGGCAGGAACGCAGCGGACCGGCAGGTTGCGCTTTTTCTCGACAATGCAAAACACATGGCTCGCGTCTAGGCCGATAGCCATGCCAAGTACACTGTACGAGTACTTGCAGTTGTTCTGCTTCTTTTCGAGATAAAAATCTCGAATGATGTCGCGGTAGTCAGTATAATCGTATATTGATGCCATAATGCCAAACCTGCTCTTTGTAAAAAAATATATAATTTTGGTTTTAGCGGTTTTTATGTATGAAGAATTTAATCGTTGCCTTTTTGTCAATAGTTGTAATTGTGATTTTCATCAAATCTACGGTGGCTGAAAATCGCAGGAATGAGGCTGTTTCCAAGCGAAATGCCGTTGTTTTGGAATTTAACGAATGTTTTGAGGCCGGCGATTGGTCTTGCGCCGAAAAATGCGTAAGGGCTTTGCTTGCTGAGACTCCGGACGACGGGAATTTGCAGACCCATTTGGCGGGGGTTCTGTTTGAACAGGAACGGTACGAAGAGTCCCGAAAATTCATCGAGGGGCTGTCTCGTAAGAATGATGACCTGAATTTGATTTATGAAAAGTCCGGATTGCTTTTGCGCGAGATGGCTGAACTCGGCATCGAAAAATCCATGCATTTCCGCGTGGAGTTCGAAGGAAACCTTTCCAAGAAGGATGTCATCGAGGCGCTGTCCGTGCTGGAAGTGGCGTACGATTCCCTCTGCAGACTGTTTGACTTTAGACCTGAAAATAAGATGGCCTTGGTGCTTTACCAGTCGGCGGAATATCAAGGCGTTGGCCCGCGTCCTGATTGGGTTGGGGCCGTTTTCGACGGAAAGTTGCGAGTTCCCGTGGATATGATGCAGTATCGCGAAGTGTATCGCCCGGTGTTGTTTCATGAACTTACTCACGCATTCGTTCGCTCTATGACGCGTTCGAAGGTGCCGTTGTGGATGAACGAGGGAATCGCGCAGGTCGTGGATGCTTCGCGTAATAGTGAACCCAGGCCAAGTGGTGCGGTTCCGTCGATTTCTGCTTTGACGGAACCTTTTGTGAATGAATCCGACAGGTCCATGGCAGAAAGGCTTTACTGGTATTCGCAGAAAATGGTGGAGGAACTTCTGCGCATGGATGGCGGCGGAACGGCTGCCTTCCCGAAATTCCGCGCCTGTTTGCAGGACTTGCGTACGCTGGATGTTGACGAGGCTTTGAAAAAGCATTATGAAACAGATGCTAAACAGTTGCTTTTGAAAGTGACTGAGAAAAATTGATGATTGCAAGTAAACTATGAAATTTATACGGAAAAAGTCCGAGGTGATGGAATGAAAAATATAACGATTCTAGCGACGGGCGGAACGATTGCCGGTGCTGGTGAACCTGGGCAAAATCTGGGCTACAAGTCCGGGGCCATCGCCGCCGCCGAACTGGTGGCTGCTGTTCCGGAACTTGAAAATGTCGCAAATGTGAGCGTTGAGCAAGTCTGCAACGTAAATTCCGACGACATTACAGATAAAATATGGCTCCAGCTGTCAAGGCGCATAAACGAACTGGAACAGGATTCGAACGTCGATGGAATCGTGGTGATGCACGGGACCGATACCATGGAAGAAACCGCCTATTTCTTGAGCCTCACCATAGACGGTTCGAAGAGCAGTTCGCGGCGGGGGGCAAAACCTGTGGTTTTGACCGGTTCCATGCGGCCGGCGACGGCTGCGGAACCCGATGGCCCCGGGAATTTGCTGGGTGCCGTCCGTGCCGCAGTTGGTTTTGCCGTAGATGACGATGCTCCCGAAAATTTTGTCTGGGTGTACTTTGCCGGAGAGCTTTTCGATGCCCGCCATGTGCAAAAATGCAGTGCCTGCGCCTTGAACTCCATGGGCGTCGACGGTCCTGGCGAAGGCTCTAACTGGAATGCTCCTCGCGAAAAGAACTTTTTCGATGTTTCAAACATGGAAGAATTGCCGCGTGTGAACGTGGTCTATTTTGCGGTGGATGCGAATCCGAGAATTCTTGAATTTGCGGCAAGCGTTTCCGAAGGACTTGTAATTGCGGGGGCGGGAGCTGGCGAATTCAGCTTGGAGTGGGCGAAAACCCTTGAACGAATAGACATTCCCGTTGTGGTCGCGACGCGCATCAACCATGGCAGCGTAGCTCTCGACACGTCGCTTGCGCGTGGGCCTGATGGAGTTGCCCGTGTGAGCGCTGGTGACATTCCGCCAGCGAAAGCCGCCGTGCTGTTACGACTCGCCCTGACACAAACGACGAACCCCAAAAAACTGAACAATTTTTTTAACAGCCCCCTGACAACTGAAACCTAATATGAAATTCTTAATACAGCGCGTGACTCGCGCACAAGTTGATATCGACGGCGAAACCGTAGGCCACATAGACGGCAAGGGTTTCTTGGTACTTATCGGGGTGGGTGAAGGCGACACCAAGGAAATTGCCGACCGCCTCGTCAAAAAGATGCTCGCCCTTCGCATTTTCGCCGATGAAAACGGCAAGACGAACCTTTCCATCAAGGACGTAGGCGGTTCGCTTCTGCTCGTGTCCCAGTTTACGCTCTATGCCGACTGCCACAAAGGGAACCGTCCGACGTTCAACAATGCCGGGAATCCGACTCTCGCCAATGAACTTTACGAGTACATTATCGCAGAATGTCGCAAGGAGATTCCCGTGGTCGAAACCGGTCGTTTTGGCGCCGACATGCAGGTCAGTCTCGTGAATGACGGCCCCTTTACCATAATTTTGGATTGAAAATTGCAAAAAGTCGGGCGTTTTTTATAAAATCGCACTATTTTGTAGCGATTTTGAAATAAAATTGTATATTTCTTGATGTTCAATCAAGGAGTCTCTATGAACATCAAAAAATTAGGTTTGGCGTTGTCTATCACCGCAATCTTTGGTCTCGTCGCTTGCGGCGACGATAGCAGCAGTTCCTCTACTTCTGGTGATGATAAATCCTCTAGCAAAGGGGATGATTCCAGCTCGGAGGATGGTTCCAATAGTGGTGAACTCAATGATGATGGTTCACCGGTGTACCAACATTTTTCAGGCTGCAATTTTACTAAAGACGATGATGTATGGGAATATTCTTTTGATACTCGCCAAGTGCTTGATGAGTACAACGATTCGAAAAAAGGCTTTTCTACGACTTATAAAATCACCAAAGATTCTATTATTGTAACGCAAGTTGAAACTGATAAGAATAGATCAAAGTCGTATTGTATTGATATCGCTAAGATGGCTTGGTGCGAACATTGGGATGAAGAGAATGAACGCTCGTATGCCGATGATGAATGTGCCTCTGATTTTGAAAAAGGAAAAAGAGTAGAAACGATGAATACTGGCTATGGGCTGGTAACGTACGCGCAGTGTACTGACGAAGGTGAAGTGTCGATTACGGAAAATCACTATAAAAACAGCTCCGAAAAGTTAAATAGTCTGTTTGAAGATGCCATGAGTGATTGTCTTTCTTTCGAAGAAGCCGCCACCGGTAAATAGTCTTCCAAAAAGGATGATTCCGAGTCCGAAGACGAAGGCTCTGACGATGAGGGCTCCAGCGAGGGCGAATCCGATGGTGATAGCTTCTCTGAATCTGAAAGCGCTCCTGAAATGGAATTTGTTGACGGCGAAGACTAATCCTTGCTTTTTTTGAATTTGAAAGCCGTTGGCATTGTGCTGGCGGCTTTTTTTGTTCGTTTTAATGGACAATTTATATATTTACGGTATGAACTTGAAAGATTTCCGTTTTATTCTTTGCGGAGTTTGCCTTGGGGCTGCCTTGATGCTTTGTTCTTGCGCCGGTATGCGCGACGATGCTCCCGATGGCGGTGCGTCTAACGACATGGCCGACACGGGCTGCGATGAGTGCGGCAAGCAGGGCGATATTGAACTTGAAATAACGAACGAAAAGTTTTACCGCGAATGGAACCAGGTGGCTTACAGCCGTATCGATTCCTCGGCGGTGGTGGGGGTGTTCCCGGCGCTTTCGGTGAAGGCCTTGCGTCCTGAAAAATGCAAGATGTGCCACAGCTTCAGCCCGGACGCCTTGGATTTTGATTTGGCGCATTTCGAAGATTCCCTGTTCGTTGCCGCTTTCCCGAAAATGCAGCGTGAGCTGATGCTTCCGGGAATGCGTTTGCCCGATGCCGATTCGCTTTACTTGGATACGTTGTCTGTAATCCTCTTGAAGTCGAAATTTGCAGATGGAAAAACGCTTGACAATATGACCCCGTGGTTGGAACGCGATGGTATTGAGCAGACTTTAAAACGCGAGGTGCCTGCGAAATTCAAGAATGTTTTGAACGATATCGCGAGCCGCTACGGGCTTCGCTATATTTCTGTGCCCGTGAAGCTGGAAGTCGAAATGATGCCGGATTTGGGAACGGCTGGCGGCTATACTTGGAAAATCCTTTGGAGTTTCTGGGACGCCCGTTACGGCGAACTGGTGTTCCTCACGTATTCCGAATTTACGGCGGCAACGACGAGTCGCGTGGCCCCCGAAAAGGAATGGGCCGTACCTTTTGCTCCGCGTCTTTGGAAGATGTTCAGCGTGGATTTCAGCAAACTTGAAAATCATTAAGGTTCGAGCCCGAACCAAATATTTTCTATCTTTTGCCTTATGAACAACGCATTTTACGTTTTTATGAAGCTTTTGCCGAAGAATGCCGCAAGCCGCGCCTTCGGTGTGTTTACCCGCCTTCGAATTCAGCCGTTTAGCCGCCTTGCACGTACCGCATTTGCGAAGTACTACAAGTTGAATATGGGCGAGGCTGAATTCCCGCTTAGCCATTATCGCAATATCGGTGAACTTTTCATTCGCAGGCTCAAGCCCGGCATGCGTCCGATTGCCGATGCGGAAATCGTGAGCCCCGTAGATGGCGTGCTTTCGCAGACGGCTACTTTCGACGGCAAGCAGGAACTGATTCAGGCGAAAGGCAAGACGTATTTGCTCAAGGATTTGCTTCGCGACGAAGAAATGGCGAAGCGCTTTGAAGGTGGCGCCTTTGCGACGATTTATTTGGCTCCTTTCAACTACCATCGCATCCACAGTCCGGTGAAGGGTGAACTTGTAGATGCGGCTTACTGCCCCGGCACGCTGTGGCCGGTGAACGTAGGCAGCGTCGAACGCGTCGAGGGCCTTTTCTGCATCAACGAACGCCTCACGAGCCGCATCCGCCTCGAAGACGGTTCCGAAATCCTCGTGGTCAAGGTGGGCGCTACGAACGTGGGCCGCATCGGCGTGGAATACAGCGACGACCTCTTGACGAACGCCGGCAAGATTCCCCGTAGCGGGCGTCGCATGGACTGGAATCCGGGCCATAAGATTACGTTTGAAAAGGGCGGCGAACTCGGTCGCTTCGAAATGGGCAGCACCGTGATTCTCGTGGTCGACAAGAAGATTCGCGAACGTCATCCGGACTTGTTCAAGAGTCGTGTAGGCCAGGCTGTGAAGGTGGGCGAGGCCCTTTAACTTCGTCTCCCGGGCGCGACATGGTTTCTGTCAAGCGATTTGTTCAAGATGAACCTGCGCTGATGAGTGCTGCGAAAGGTTTTGTGACGCAGTTCAGTGCCGTGGAGGATCCTGTCGTTTCTGTCGCTAGGCGCGCAAAGTCGCCAACGTCGCGTATTGCCTGGGTTTTGCTTGGGACAGTGCTGTTCCAGGATCGCGACTACTCGGAAATCAGGGCGCTCTTGAATGCGCTCTATGCGAAGTTCCCCGACGAAAAGCTGTGGTCGCTCCCTGTGCCTACAGGCTTGGAAATTGAAGCCGTGGTGGAGTCCACCTTTGGTGGCAGAAATTGGAGCCTGTTCGAACATGTGGCGGGAATCTTCTGGAGTGTGGGCTTGTTTGTGCGGCATCATCCGAATTTGGTGGACTGGGCCTGCGAACGCACTCCCGAGGAAATGTGGCGCGACTTGGGCGAAATCTATTTCATGGGAAAGTCGAATCCGCGTCCGAAGGCCTGTGCTGCCATTTACCGTATCATAGCGCAGGCGCCCCTGGGTCTCGGCGTTGTTTATCGGGAATCCCGCAAGATGCCTCCGCTTCCGCTGACCATGGGGGCTCGTCGTTTTTTGGCGATACTCGGCCCTGCTCGCGAAGTCAGTTTTGCCGATTTGGAAGCTTCAGAAAAGCAAAAGATGGCCACAGACTTCTTTGTGGCTGCGAATGCCGAAAATCCATATGCCGTTGCCCATGCGCTCCAGTTCTTTTTGGAAGAGGGCTGCGAAGATTTCATTTGCCGCGAGCGCACTCGCCATTGCGCCGAATGTCCTTTATACGAGTTTTGCGATTACGCAGAACATCGTCGGTGAATTCATAAACTAAATTGTATGCGTATGACTCCCGGCTTCTTATCAAAGTTTGTTTTGCGACCGTGCGTGCTGGCGTGCCTGGTGCTTTTGGCATCTTGTGAGCAAAAAGTCGAAGAACCTGTGGATTACAGGAGCATTCCGTATAAGGGCGTAAAGCCCATTTCCGTGGATATCAACGAAAACCCAGTCGACGAAAACATTGAATCCCTTGTCGGTCGTATGGATTTCCGCTATCCGGTGACGGTGGGCGATACTCTGGATGTTTGTGTTCTGGCGTTCAGAAGCGACGTGTATGCTTTGGACTATTACATGAACAGCGGACGCTTCCAGGGAATCGTACCTATTTTGCGCGGGGAATATCTTGAACAAAGTATTCGCTCCGACTCGAAAATTTACATCTTCAAACACGACAGTTTCAGGCGCTATGAACGCAGCGACCTCGAAAACTATGTGCGCAGTTTTCCCGGTTTTCGTGGAGGCTTCCCGCAGGAATTCCTGAGCCTGCCGTTTGAAAACCGCGAAGCCGGACGAACCTCCATTCAGACCAAGTTCTTTATGGGCGTCAAGTCGTATTTCCCGGTGCTCGTCCAAAGCTACAAGGATGCCGACCTGCGTTGGAACGTGGCCCGCAGTTGGGAACAGGTCGAAGAATCCGATTACGAAGGATGGGTTTCCCAGTTGAACAAAGTAAAGCCCAAGGATGTCGCCCGCGATGTCGAAATTGCCTATTTCCAGGTCGGGGACGGCGTAAACGGCATGGCGACGAGGCTCCCTGGCGGTCGAGTCGTGGTCGTTTGGGGCTATCTGAGCTGGTTCGATTTGGAAAGGAAGTTCTTTGTCGCCTCGGACCGCATCTACGAGGCAAGATTCTAGTAGACAGGATTTTTCACTAATTATGAATTGCGAAGTACGAATTACAAGATTTATAATCGCGGTTGCGTCGCCTGACACTTTCTCATAATTTATAACTCATAATTCATAATTAAATCCTAACCACCAACCACTAACCACTATTTTATATATATTATCACCATGGCTATAGAAAAACTTGCAGAAACTCTTTTGGAAAAGCTCCGCTTCATCACTCAGGCGGAAACTGTCATCGGCAAACCCATCCAGGCGGGTGAATCCACTGTCGTTCCCGTGAGCCGCGTATCCGTGGGCTTCGGCTTCGGCGGCCACCAGAGCAAGGGCGATACCTCCGCGAGCGGTGGCGGCGCATCCGTGGAACCGGTGGCCTTCCTTGTCATCAAGGGCGACGATGTTCGCATTATGCCGGTGACCAAGGACAGTTCGCTCGTGTCGAAGGTCATGGACATCGTCCCAGACGTGGTGAGCAAGTTCAGCAAGAAAACCGGCGAAGCCTAGTCTAAATTTTTTCTTAAAATCATACTCTTAAAAGAGGGAGAGTGTATGAAAAAACTTCTGTTCGCTTTGACAATCTTGATTCCCGTGGTGGCTTTTGCAGCAAAAGGTGCCATGAAGGGCGAGGGCTCCGAAGCCGATCCATGGCAGATTGCGGATTACGAAGACTTGAAGGCGATTGGCACTGGGCCGTACCTTTACAGCAATCACTATGTGCTGACGAAAGATATCGATGCTTCGGCCTCCAAGCATGAAATGTGCGGTAGTGACGGAAGCTGCAATGGGTTTATTACCATCGGAAAAAAGAAGGATGCCGTCGACAGCATGGCGTTCCATGGCAGTTTTGACGGAAAAAACCACACCATCAAAAATCTTAACATCTGGCTTCCCTGTGAAAGTAACGTGGGTTTCATTTATCGCCTGTACGGCACCCTTTCCAACTTGAAATTCGATTCGCTGAATATTACCGGCAGAGTGTCCGAGTCGGACTTTGTGGGCGTGGTGGCGCGTTCCTTTGGGTCCATAAAGAATGTGCATGTGACGAACGGCTTTGTCCAGGGCGAAAACTATGTGGGCGGTATTGCGGGGAGTGCTGCTAATCCTCTGGGTTATTCGGATAAATCGCTGCTGGACAGTGTATCGTTCCAGGGGACTGTCAGGGGCAGGAACTGTGTGGGCGGAATTGTCGGCGATGCAGATGGCATAATCACCAATGCCAAGGCTGACGTCCATGTCATTGCGACATTCTCTTCGGGTAGCAAGGCTCCCCAGTATTACGGAGGTGTAGCGGGATCTTTGGATGGAAGTATGCTTTACTGCAGTGCTACCGGCATGATGTCTGTAGATGCAACCATTGAAAAAGCCTATGTTGACAATGTGGGCGGCTTGGTCGGTGAAAACAATGGTTCCATCTCGTGGAGCTATGCCAGGATGGATATCAAGGGGCTCACGCAAGAAACGACTCCTACTTCTGTTACTTATACTACTGGTTTTGATGGTAATGTGGGTGGACTAGTCGGTAGGAATAAAGGTGAAGTTTTTAGGTCCTATTTCATTGGAAATGTAAATGGTCGAGACGATGTGGGTGGGGTTGTTGGCTATAACTCTGGCCGGATTTTGTATACGTATTCCCTTGGTTCCGTCTCGGGCGAGACTGGTGTTGGTGGTATAGTGGGCCTTAATATGGGCGATGATTCGTCCATTGAATACAGTTATACGATTACGACTGTTCAGGGAACGGAAAGGGTCGGCTCTATTGTGGGCCAACCTGCCAATAGCAATGTTGTCGGCTCTTACTGGAACAAGGATTACACTTCGGGTACGGTCGAAGATTTGGGCGATGGGCTGACTTCTGCGCAAATGAAATCGCTTGCGAACTTTGATGGCTGGGCGGATTTGGAAGATGAATTTACGCTTGCAAAGATTTGGAATATCGATGAAGGAATGTCGTACCCGTACTTGAATCTTTCCAGTTTGGAGGGATTCTCGACCGCAACACCTGTGCTCACGGCGCTTCCCACTTCTGCTTCGGCTTGGCAAGAGGAACCCGTGGTTGCCGCGAAGGAAGATGTTGAATATCCCTTGGTCGGCAAGTGGCAGAACTGGTTTGGTTTGAACAGCTCTGGCGATTCCATCTACTACAATTATGTCATAGGCTATCTTGACGGGGCGGATACCGTTTGGGGTACGTCCAGCTACATGGCTGTGCCCAACAAGATTGAAATCGCGACCTTGGCCGACCTTGAAAAAATCGGAAATGTTCCTAGCTATCCGCTTATTGCAAATTACGAACTTACTGCGGACATAGACGGTCTCAATTCCAACTTCAAGCCCATCGGCGATAGCGTTGCGGCGTTTATGGGCCAGTTCAATGGAAACGATCATACCATAAGCAATTTGAACGTGGGTGGCCCGAATAGGGATTTCTCCGGATTGTTTAGTTATGCCGTCAATGCTTCCATCGAAAATCTTGTGTTGAAAAATATTCATGCCGAAGGTTCCTGGTTTGTCGGAACCTTGGCGGGCGAAGCTCGTCAATCCGGTATCCGCAACGTGGTTTCGTACAATGGCGAAGTCGACGGGGCTGATTATGTCGGTGGTCTTGTTGGAAATACTTACAAAGTTCAAATGGAAAAAGTCGGAACTACCGGTAAAGTCACTGGCCATGAATATGTAGGCGGTATCGCTGGGTATATGGATTATGGTTCTTTGGAAAAGGCTTTTTCTATGAATGTTGTCAAGGGGGCTAATTTCATTGGCGGTATTGCGGGTTTTCTTTATGATTCATTTACTCTTAAAGAGGCTTATTCGGCGAGCCTTTTAAAGGGCCGTGATTACCGATATGGATTTGGTTACATGGGTTCGTCTGTTAAAGAGCCCCTTTGCTATTACGATAGCACCTTATTTGCCGAATACAGAGACACTACCGGCCGAACAACCGAGCAGATGCTCAAGCAGAGCAATTACGTTGATTGGGATTTCGAAAATACCTGGGCGATAGACGAAGGCAAATCGTACCCGTACTTCAAGGGATTGGAACCCATGCTTCCAGGAACACTGGAAGACGACGGAACGCTTTTCGCACTTCTCGGAAGTGGAACAGAGAACGATCCGTACCAGATTGAAACTTATGACGATTTGGAACTTATCGGCAAGGCGGAATATACGACGGACCTCCATTACATGCTGGTGGATTCCATCAATGCTTCATGGTATTCCTCGATGGAAGATTGCAACGCGGACAGCACAATTTGCAAGGGCTTCGAACCTATCGCGAATTTCAGTGGAACCTTCCTCGGTAACGGCTTTAAAATTAAGGGACTTGTCATCAATCGCGCTGACGAAGATACCGTCGGCTTGTTCAAGTCGCTTACTGCGACAGCCAAGGTCTCGAATCTCCGCCTGGATTCCGTGGTTGTGAACGGCAAGAAATACGTGGGCGGTCTCGTCGGTGTCGACCTGGGTGCTGACCTCGACAGTATTAGCGTGGAAGCCTATATAAATGCACAGGACTTCGTGGGCGCCGTCGCAGGCGAAAAGATTGGCGGAAGCCTGGAAATCGCAGAAAGCGAAGGCGAAATTACGGCAAAGAGCTATGCCGGCGGCCTCTTCGGCAATTTGAAGAATGCCGCTTTGGAGAATACGTTCTCCATGGCGTTTGTTACGGGCGATTCGGTTTTGGGCGGCCTGCTTGGAAACTCCGAGGGTACGACGGTTACCAATTCCACGGCAATCGGCAAGATTACGGGAAACGGCAAGGTGGGCGGCCTCGCCGGGAGTGCAAACAAGTCCACATGGACTTCCGCTTACTGCGACAGTTTGCTTTGGCACCAGAACTTTACGGCAATCGGAGATATGAAGAATTCCGTAGAGATGGTTTACAAGGCGACCTATGTAAACTGGGATTTTGACAAGGTATGGAAAATTTCAGAAGGTATGACCTATCCTAGATTGATGTGGGGAAAGGGCAACTTGCCTCTTGTCTTCTATCATGAGATATCCATCATGAAAGGTTCGGGAACAGAAAAGGATCCGTTCCTGGTCACGTCCCTGGAGGACTTGGCATCCATTGGCTATGGTCCGTACACGTTGTCTTCGGTGTACCGCCTGACGAACGATATCGAACTCGAGTTCTCTGAAGAACACTATTCTACAGGCGAAGAATTCTACGCCATTGGCGTCAATTATGCGCACTCATATTTTTTCGGACGCGGGTACACGCCCTTTGCTCCGGATTTCGAAGGCGGAGAATTCTCAGGAGCTCTTCATGGAGCCGGCCATACCATTTCGAACATGTCTGTCGTTTCTGATTTCTTTGACTCAGAAAGCTATGTGTTTATCAATGTCATTGCGGAAGACGGTCTCGTGGACAGTCTGTATTTCAAGAACATGTATTCCTTTGGCAGTGGAAAGAGTGGCTTTACCGCCTTGAATCGCGGAACCATAAGGAACGTGCGTGTGGAAGGCCTTTTTGGAATGCAGGCCCAGGGTAATCTTGTGGGCGGTGAAATGGCGGCGGGCATTGCCACTGTCAATCTCGGAACCATTTCGGATTGTTTTGTTGAAGGGGCTGTCGGGGCAAACCACGTGGCCGGCGGCATCGTTGCCGAAAACTGGGGCGTCGTAGAAAATTGCTCTACCAGTGTAGAACTTGTCGGCCAAATTTATGCGGGCGGTCTTGTCGGCATTGACCACGGTACGCTCAAGAATTCCAAGGCCTTAGGGACGGCTTCCTCGAATGGAATCGTGGGTGGTGCAGTTGGCTTTGCCGATGGTGCGACCATTGATAGCGTCGAGGCGAATGTGCTGGTGACCCAAACATGGAGTCCGCTAGCCAATGATAGCGCAGGTGGCTTTGTCGGCAAGAACAACGGACATATCTCTAATTCCGTTGCCTTGGGAGAAATCGAAAACGGCTGCGGCTTCGCTGGTACGAACGAATCTTCCGGTGTTATTGGCACAAGCTATGCGACGGGAATTGTTTCTGACGGCAGTGGCTTTGTTGGCATCAATAAGGGCACCATTCGTGACAGCTACTCCACGGGCGAAGTGAGAATCAAGAATTCCTACGATCGCAATTTCGGCGGCTTTGCCGGCCAGAATATCGATGGTGGAAAAATCATGGATGTCTATTCGACGGGCGCTGTCGTTTTCTATGGGGATCCGAAGATGCCGTTGGCTGCATATAACGTCAATCCCCTTGTGGGCGACCAGGCTGCGACTATTTCAAATGCGTACACCCTCGGTTGGGTGAAAGCCGGAGATCAAACGGTTTGCGCTCTGAATAGCTGGCAAAAGGATGGCTCCAATGTCTATTTCAATTCCGACAAGTGCAGTATG
Organism: Fibrobacter sp.; assembly: GCA_024398815.1. Classification (GTDB taxonomy): domain Bacteria; phylum Fibrobacterota; class Fibrobacteria; order Fibrobacterales; family Fibrobacteraceae; genus Fibrobacter. The sequence continues at coordinate 7,583 of JAKSIL010000007.1, read as the reverse complement.
CCGGACAGCGTTAGCGGACTTGCTTTGTTGACGGATAATCAAATGCATTACGCCAAGAATTTCAAGAATTTCAATTTTGAAAAAACTTGGGCGATAGACGACGGACGCTCTTACCCGATTCTTCGGTTCCATCCTGAGTCCGCCTTGGTGGGTGATGCGGACGACCTGAGTGATACTACCGACGTGAAGGATACTACGGTAACGGCGGATTCCTCCAAGGCCGAAAAGGACGACCCGGGCGAAAAGGAAACGGCGAAGGATAAGGATGTGAAGGATGATAGCTCGAAGAATAAGGATTCCAAGGGTGAAAAGGAATCCATTTCGGGATCCTCTGTTGTCGTTTGCTCTATGCTCAAGGCTGTTGTCAACGGGAATTTCGCCGAACTGCAATTCAGGACAACTGTTGATGGGCTCGTGAAGTTCAGCCTCATGGATATGCAGGGCCGCGTCGTTGCCGAGAGAAGTTTCGGAAACCTTGCCGCGGGCACTCATATGCAGACGCTTGATATGGCGAATCTGCGGAATGGCGGCTATATCGGCGTACTGCATGTAAACAACCGCGTGGTTGAACGCACGAAACTGGTGAAGAAGTAACTGTCGCGCTGTACTTCTGGATTCCGCGCAGAACTGTGACTGTCGTTTCGCGGAACATGTCCGATTTCGCAAAAAAAATCCCGATGCCTAGGCACCGGGATAAAAAGTAATTGCGGCTTTTCCACATAGTGGATAACAGCAACTAAGAAACAAAGTTTCAAGTTTTGTATAGCCGCCTTGGACCCCGTCAGTCACGTTGTTCCTTCCAGGGTGACGCAGACAGGCGCTCTTAGCCGAGAATCTTCTTTTCGTAGTCGGCCATGCAGTCGACGAGGGCCTGGACGCCTTCGATCGGCATAGCGTTGTAGATGGAGGCGCGGAAGCCGCCAACAGAACGGTGACCCTTGATCTGCACGAGGCCGCGGGCCTTTGCGAATTCGATGAAGTCCTTGGACATTTCGTCGTTCTTTTCGTCGGACACGACGTCCTTCTTGAAGACGAACGGAACGTTCATGAGGGAGCGGTCTTCCTTGGCGGCAGTACCGACGAACACCTTGGAGGCGTCGATGGCGCTGTAGAGAAGTGCTGCCTTTTCGCGGTTGATCTTTTCGATAGCTTCGACACCACCCATGTCCTTGAGCCACTTGAGGGTGCGGTTCATGGTGTAGACGGCGAATACCGGAGGAGTATTGAACATGTTCTGGCTGTCGATGTGGGTCTGGAAGTTGAGCATGGTCGGAATCGTGCGGTCGACCTTGCCGAGGAGGTCCTTGCGGATGATGGAAACGGTCACGCCTGCGCAGCTGATGTTCTTCTGGGCGCCGCCGTAGATCATGCCGAAGTCACTGACGTTCACCTTGCGGGCGAGGAAGTCGGAGCTCATGTCGGCGACGAGGAAGCCGGACTTCGGCTTCGGGAAGTTGTGCCATTCCGTACCGTAGATGGTGTTGTTCGCGGTAATGTGGAGGTACTTCGCGTTGTCGCTCAGCTTGAGATTCTTGTCAATGTGGTTGTAAACATCGGCCTTGGTGGAGCAGGCGACATTCACGTTACCGAAAAGCTTTGCTTCCTTGAGTGCCTTGGATGCCCACACGCCAGTGTCGGTGTAGTCGGCAGTTTCGTTCTGGCCCAGCAGGTTCATCGGAACCATGCAGAACAGGAGGGAGCAGCCGCCGCCGAGGAACACGATGTCGTAGTTCTCGGGGATGCCCATGAGGTCGCGAAGGAACTGTTCGGTTTCGGCGAACATGTTTTCAATGGGCTTTGAACGGTGACTCATTGAAAGGATACTGATACCAGAGTTTGCATAGTCGATGCAGGCTGCAGATGCTTCTTTGAGTGCTTGTTCCGGCAGGACGGACGGGCCTGCGCTGAAGTTGTAGACTTTATTTGCCATGATTCGTTCCTTTTTAAGGTTGTTCCTTATTCTTTTTTTTGCGATGCCAAATCTAGAAAAATAATATCCAGGTGGCAATTTTCTTAAAAAAAAATGGTGACCGGGCTAAAATACGTTTCAGACACGTCTTGTAAATATTTGTTTTCAATTCAAAAAAAGGATTCAGAAAGTTAGCTTTGTAATTATTTTTTTAGCAAAACAATGATAAGGAGCTACTATGGTCAGACGTAATTTTTCCTATATAATCATGCTTGGCCTGTTGGCGCTGGGCATCGGACTCGCTTCGGCGCAAACTCAACTCATAAAACCCACCCGCGTGGGGCCCGTGAGCCAATATGGCCAGCTGATGGCGGGTAAGAATGCTCAAAACAAAGGCCGAATCTACGGAAGCTGTGCGGCCTACAGTACCAGCGGCAACGAAGTCCAGGTAAAGGGCATGAGCCTGTTCTGGAGTAACGACGAGACGCAGAATCGGTATTGGAGAAGCGATGTTATCACGGGGGAGGTGAACAAGCAGGGTATCCAGTTAATTCGTGCCGCCATGGCGGTGGATTTACAGAAATGGGGTAACGGGCATTACTTTATGAACGGCAAGACCGAGTATTATCAGGACTTGCTTGATGAAACAATCCAGGCGGCTATCGAGAATGACATCTACGTGATTATCGACTACCATTCTCACATCGCTGCGGAAAATGTCAATCGTGCTAAGGAATTTTTCAAGATTCAGGCAAAGAAGTGGGGCGCTTATGACAACGTGATTTTCGAGATATTCAATGAACCCCTTTGCAAACCTGGTCATGGCGCATGGGCCGATATTTCCGGTAACATGTGCAATGAGTATGGTGGCATGATTACTTGGTCCGAAATCAAGGCGTATGCGGAGGAAGTGATTCCCGTTATTCGCCGCTATTCCGACAACCTGATTGTGGTGGGTACGCCGCAGTGGTCTGCGAGGCCCGGTGATGTCGTTGGTAGTGCGATTGATGACCCCAATGTCGCCTATACCCTCCATTTCTATGCGGGATTTACGGACGACGGGGCCACCAGCGGCTATAATACAACGAATGCTGATAACGCCATATCTCATGGGCTGTCTGTTTTTGTGACCGAATGGGGTACCATTGGTTATGACGGGGCCGGGACCATTGGTGACCCGGTGAACCACAGTGATGCGCAAAACGTGTCCTGGCAGACCTGGATGAATGCAAACAAACTTTCTTCGGCCAACTGGAACCTGGGTTATAACGGTACCCCGAATGGTGAGACTGCGGCCGAGTATTTTACGGTGAACTTTGATGCGGATGACCCTGCCACGGCAACCTGGACCTATTCCGCCAGCGGCCAGTGGGTGAACACCAACGTGTTTGCCGGACTGACGGCCATTAATTATACCCAGTGCGCAAGTTATGTAAGCCTGCCCTCTGTTCCCGCCGATGACCCGAGTTTCGATGATTCCGGCGATGACTTCGGCGATGTCTATGAGGACGAGGTTATCCCTCACGATTTCGTGGTTGTTGATTTTGACATGAATAACTTGGGAGGCGGCAACTATTCCTATGTGTACTCAAGTTTAGATGATCCCAATGGCGATTGGACTTGGTATATTGGCAACGATGGTGAAAAGACCTTCTTTGTAGATGGCTCTAATGCCGGGGGCTTGGTGAAAGTGTTTGCCAATGATGGTGCCGGTTGGGCTGGTTTTGGCATCTACTTGAAAGAAATGAAGGGCTGCGAAGTTTTGTCGTTCAAGTACAAAGGCCTGGCGAATGATTTCTCGTTCAATGCTGGCAGTTCTGTGCTTATACAGGAAAGTCTTATTGGCACAGAATCGTGGATGACACAGTCAATTTCCTTGGACGGTATTGACCCCGTTGTCCTTGAATCTCCACTGGAGCTCAAATGGCAAGTTTCAGGTTCTCCTAGTGGCGGAGATCTCTACATAGATGACGTGGTGTGCGGAGAACCCTCCAGCAGCTCAAGCGGCGATGAACCCGCAAGTTCCGGTAGCAGCTTCGAAGAACCCGGCGAATATGTGGTTACGGATTTTGACGGGAACGGAAAAGCTCTTTATAATTATGCCTACGCATACGGCTCCTCCGGTTTCGGGAATACCTGGGATGGTACATGCAACGATGGAGAAGGGTGCTATGTTTTGGTAATGGAGGCCGCAGCCCAAAATGGAACATACGGTGGTGGCCTTCTGGACATTACTGGCGACCCCAAAAGCGCGAATGCCGACGCCAGCGCTGTGGTGTTCAATGTCGCTGTTCCGGGATTGTCTGGTTGTAAAGTGCTGCAATATAGCTACAAGGGGGCAGGGCACAACTTCAAGGTTCGTCTGAACGAAAATGATGACGATACCTACATAAAAGATGGCTTTACGGCAAAGACGGATTGGACCGTAGCGACGGTGACCGTTGCGGATATGGAAAAAATGTATGGTTATGGATCACTGGGAGGAAATGAAGGAAACGTTTCCGACATCCGTTTTGAGGTATTTGGTCAACCAAGTCCTGATTACCTCTACATCGACGATGTGGAGTGTGTGCTGGGAGAACCCTCCAGCAGCTCAAGCGGCGATGAACCTGCAAGTTCCGGTAGCTTCGAAGAATATGCGCTCTCGCCGAACTACGATTATGCCTACGCTGGTAACGGCTGGACTATTGAAAACCCGCAAAATGAAGGGGATATAGCGGCGACCGTTTATGACGACGAAATGGGCGGTGATTTCTGGGGCCTAAAAAATGTGAATACAGAAGAGGAAGGAGGTTATGCCGGTGTAGGTATGAACATTTCTAATTTGAACGGATGCCAGGTTCTATCTTACCAGTATATAGGCATTGGCCATAACCTGACTTTTGCCAATACTCCCGATGGAGAAGATGTGTTGGCAGAATGGGAAATTCCCAGTAGCAACACTTGGACAACCCATACATTCAATATGTCTTCACTATCCGGAATCAATTTGGAAGGAGTGCTTGATATCAAGTGGCAGGTTCCTGGTGGTGAAAACGGAAACCTCTACGTCAAAGAAATCCAGTGTGTATTGGATGGAGGTTCCAGCAGTTCCAGCGGTGACGAACCTGCAAGCAGCTCTAGCGGCGTAGAACTCCCGGTCGTTGCGGCTCCCACCACCAACACGGAACTGTTCGACGATTTCGAGGACGGCGATTACATGCCGTTGTGGGAAGGCATAGGAAATTTCTGGGCAGAGACGGATGTTGTTGCTGGCGGCGGATCTTCGAATGCGGAGCTTTCCTTTGTGAAGGGAAGTGCTTCGGCCAAGGCTCTGCAAATGTCATACTCCCTGGATGTGGGGGACTATCCGTTGGGTTCTCCCTATGCAGCTATTTCCACCAACAATTTTAACGAGATGAATTTGTCACAGTGCTCGGAAGTCCGCTACGATTACAAGGGCGCAGCCCACAAGTTCCGCTTGAAGGTGAGTCCGGACATGAATGACCTGCTGGACATGGACTGGGGATTCCCCGCCTTTGCGGTAACGTCGCCTAGCGAGTCCTGGCAGACCGTGACGATTCCCGTCGCTAGCCTGAGGCAGGAATGGACTGGCTCAAGCGGCAACTTGGTGGATGTAGAAACGGTGCTCCAGTATGCGAATGGCTTTGACTGGAGGGTTGACGGTGAGGATACAGACGACAAATCCAGCGGCACTCTCGCCATCGACAATATCCGCTGCGTGGGCCTTGCCGAAACGCAGTACTACAGGATTACATTCATGAACGGCACCGAGCCCTATGAAGCAAAGGATTGGGCCGCAGGCTCCAATGTACCGGACCCCGAAGGGACACCTGCCAAGGCCCCTGATGCCCAGTTCACTTATACTTTCAGCAATTGGACCTATGGCAGCGACGGATATGGTAATCCCACGAGGTATGTGACCGGCACTGCCACCTACGAGGCCGTTTACAACTCCGTTCTAAGGGCCTACACGGTTACCTTCTTGATGGATGACGACGCGACCCCGGTTGAAAATGGTGTCGTTGAAAATGTGAATTATGGTACACCCGTTGCAGATATTGTGCCCGCAGCGCCCACCAAGGATGCCGATGCGCAGTTCACCTACACCTTCGGTGGTTGGAATCCGGCCTTTACCGACGAGACCATTGTGACGGGGGATGTGTCCTACAAGGCGACCTTCACCACGGTCACGAACAAGTACTCGGTTGCCTTTGTGGATGACGATGAAACCTCGTTGAAGACGGCAGTAGAATATGACTACGGCACGCCAGTTGACCAGATTGATGTTCCCGTTGTCGGCGATAAGGGCTCGCTTAAGTTTGCTGGCTGGGAACCGGGGCTTGCTACCGTCACTAAAGACGTCACTTACAAGGCGGTCTATACCGACAAGATTGTCATCACCTGGAAAGATGACGACGGCTCCACGCTGCGCCAGGATTTCCTTGATAATGGCGAAATGCCTGAATACGATCCCGCTCCCGGCAAGGACCCCACGGCGGAATTCACCTATACATTCGACAGGTGGACGCCCACAGTGGTTGTTGCAACAGAAAATGCCTCATATACGGCAAGCTACACAAGCGTGAAGAACAAGTACGACGTGACATTTGTGGCCGAGCATAACCCCGATGCGAACATCACTGTTTCCAAGGAGTACGGAGAAGCGGTCGCATCGTTTGCTCCGCAGGTCGATGGCGCCGTGACCGCCGAATACACCTATGTTTTTGATGGCTGGATGCCGGCCATTATGGACCGGACTGTCGTTACGGGCGGAACCACTTACACGGCCAAGTACAAACAGGTCAAGAACAAGTATGAGGTTTCCTTCGTTGGCGATGACGGAGTCAAGGGACTTCCGGCGGCTCGGCTTGTGGACTATGGCACGGAAATCGCAACTCTTATCCCGTCTACAGATCCGTACAAAGATCAGACTGTGGCAAAGACCTACGAATTTGACAGGTGGGTGGTCAAGGTTTCCGATACCGAGGATATGGAACTGGCCGAAGGTGCGGTCCTTGTTGCCGGTATGACCCTCAAGGCTGTGTTCAAGGAATTTGATCGCAGGTATGTAATTACCTTCGTGGATTACGATGACACTCCGCGTTGGGGTGGCGGAACCCTTTATACTTACGGTACGGCTGCCGCCGACATTGTCAAACCCGACGACCCCTCTAGGGACCCTGACGACGAGTTCAGCTACACCTTTGCGGGCTGGACCCCCACCGTTACGGCTGTGACAGGCGAGCAGATTTACAAGGCTGCCTATACGCAGACGGCTTTAGTGGGCACCACGTATACAGTCGCTTTCACAGGTGATGCGGATGTTACGGGTATTCCCTCCAGCATGACTGTGGAAGAAGGAACCCTGGTTTCGACCTTGCTGCCTTCCACGAATCCCGGCAAGCCGCAGACGGATGAATTCACCTACACGTTCAACAAGTGGGTAGTGGTGAACGGAACTTCCGAGACGGATTTGGTCGCCGGTGCCACGGTGACTGGCGACCTGACGCTGAAAGCGGTGTTTACGTCCGTCACCCGCACTTACTCAGTGACCTTTGCCAGCGAAGTCGGTGTGACGGGACTCCCAGCTGCCGCGACGGTCGAATATGGCGTAGCGGTTTCGACCTTGCTGCCTTCCACGAATCCCGGCAAGCCGCAGACGGATGAATTC
>JAKSIL010000069.1 GCA_024398815.1 Fibrobacter sp. | reverse complement strand
CACCACAGGCGACAATTCCACACAACATAAACATTGTTGCAAAGCAACCTAGAAATTTCACTGCTTTCATATTACTCTCCCATGCGAGAAAACCCATAATCCATCTACCATAATATACATTAAGCGAACAGCGCATCAAATACCCTAAAAAGCAAAAATGCCGCACAATTTTACTTGCACGGCATTTTCTTGTTCTATATGAAACAAACTAGCGCGTCAGTTGCCCCGGCAGCACCTTCTTTTCCTTCGGCGGGAACTGTTTGTCGAATTCCTCGGCCTCCGTTTCACTTACAAAGTAACCTTTCGGATCCTTGTAAGTTCCGCGGACACCTTCCAGGAATCCAGGCGTAAGTTCACGAATCAAAAAGTAAGGCGCATCGCCATCGGGGTCGTCCGCATAGCACACGCCCTTTGTGGTAGCGACTTCGAAACCGCACTTGCCGTAGAACCGGATGTTCCCGCACATGGCGAGGCAACCGCCACCCATTTCGCGGGCGCGCTCCATCGCATAGTCCAGGAGCATCTTGCCGATTCCCTGACGCTGCAAATCCGGCCGCACGCTGATGGGCCCGAACGTCATCATTTTAAGGTGACGATTTGAAGAATCGCTCTTTACCGCAGCCAATGCACGCGGGCAATCTTCGTCCAGCAAAATTTCGCTCCACGAAAACATCACATGCGCAACGATTTCGCCCTCCCGTTCCACCACAAGCGAAAGCTCCGGAATAAAATCCGGACGCGAACGGTAGCAGTGCAGCACATAATGCTCAAGGCAACCCGGACGGTAAACGTTCCAGAAAGCTTCGCGCGTCAAATTTTCAACGATGGAAAAGTCGGCAGGAACTTCCTGTCGAATGGTGTATTCAGAATTTTTATTCATTGTATATCCTTTTTGATGCAGGCCTCGCGGAATTCCTTGCAATCCTTTGCAAAAGCCCGCAGGTGAAACATAAAGGAGCAGATAACGCCACCCGGCGCCACCTGCATTACACAATGAACCAGTTGAGGATATTAATCATCCATCTCCGTAATAAAGGTGTACAGAGAATATATATACTGCAGGGAGGATGGTCAAGTATTTATTTTACCGCCGCATCACCTGCACAATACGTTTTGCACCGTTTGCAGATTGCAGCAAGTAAATTCCATTATTGTAGCCCGCCGCTTTCAAGCCTGCCTCGACTTCGCCATACGCCGCCTCGATGGCACCCAGGAACTTTCCCTTCATATCGAAGACGCGGAACTTTTGCGGAATACCCGGATTCAGCTGCACGACAAGTTTTTCAACCGCGTCGCCAGTTTCGCCACTGTTACCGCGATTAACGTTCTCGTTCGAATCAGCCGCTTTTTCCGCAGCAAACGAAATCCAGTCGATGTTCACGTAGTTCCCGGTAATAGCAAGTTTCAGCACCTGCTTCCCGGCGGCAAGTTCAACGGTCCCGACTTCGATTGTCTTGAAGACGCTCCAGTCATCGCCCGTTTTCGGGACACTCACCGTTGTACCGATTTGCTTATCGTCCATGAAAAGTTCAAAGCCAGATGTTTCGGAGCCGCTCGCGACATTAGCCGTAACCACATACTTGCCAGCAGCAGCCACGTTCACAGTGTATTCCATCCATTCGCCGTTCATGGTGTAGCCCACTGCGAAGTTGTCGCCACCCTTTTCGATATCTACGCCATCCTTGCGGTATTCGCCACCCTTGTTTTCGGAATCTTCGTCGCTGTACGAGGAATTGCCGGTGCCAATGCCGTTAATGTCGTAGTTTTCGGCTTCGATCTTGCCCGGGATGGCAGCCGGTTCACCCGCCACTGCCTCGCCATCAGCGACACTGCCGAAGGGTTCCTGCGGAACAGGGTCCACCGGCTTTCTATTAATCGCCTTGAGCATCTGTTCAGCATAGCGCTTGCCAATAGTCACATAAGCATCGTGGTTAAAGTGGTAGCGGTCTACACCATTGCCGCCCAAGCCCTCAGAAGAGGCAAAGTAAGTATTATCCATGGTGTTCGAAAGTTTTGAAACGCGGTCGGAATAGCAGCAGCCGTCGCGCAAAAGTTCACCAGCCACGAACGGCACGGAATCGGAACTCATGTTGAGAGCCTTCAAAATATCGTCGCGGGTCTTCTTCACGATTTTCGGCCAATCGGGGTAACCGCCGTCCGTTTCGCCCTGGTGGAAAATGATGCCCTTGATAACACCAACCTCTTGAGCCTTCTTTGCAATATCGATAATCGTCTTGGTGACATTACCATCGCTCGCATATTCCTTGGCGTAATCCACCAACCAGCCATCCGCAGTGGAAAGATAACTTTGGTACTGGTCCTGGTCGAACAGCTTGATGCTCGCGCCACCCACGGCTACAGGAATAATGCCCACCGTTACATCCGGGAGGCTGTCGACTAATGTGCGTCCAAACCAATCCGCGACAGAAATCGTATTGCCGCAGTTGAACAGCGACGGCACGGCAGGGTAAACCTCGCCAATCGTATTGCGCCCCTTGGCACTGCACTTTTGCGAAGCGAAAATTTTGAATCTTGAATTTTCCACCTTGTCGGCGGCCTGCGCGTCGGCAGTGCCACCCATGTTCGATTGCCCGTAGGCAATGTAGATGTGGAAATTCGGATCAGGAGCGGCCGCAGCCACAGTCGCAGCGGCAGCCAATGCGAGAATCAGCTTTTTCATAAACATACCCATACAACAGATAAACCTCTAAAAAACAACTTTAGAGGAGTCCTGTATTAAAATATTCGAAAAAGCGCCCGAAGCATCCGTCAAAGAAAAATTTCGCCTTGACAAATCGTCAAATAACGAAGTTGAAAAAAGCCGAAAACAGCCCTATTGCATTAGAATACATAATAAAACATATTTAAAATACTTTCTTCTTCTACATGAACGAACACGACCAGTACACGTTCATGTAGTCAAACAAGGAAAAAAAGCAAAATTTGATATCGTTAATGGTAAAGCCATACTCGTTATCAACGGAAAACTATCTGCCGCCGATTTGAAAAAGGCAGAAACTCTGGCAACAGCAAATAGCGCCCTTATCATTCGTAAATGGTATGAAATTTTTGGATAGAGGATTTATGACCGAAACAATTACAGAAAAAGACGTGAAACGTCTATGGATAGAAAAAGATGCTGTTTGCATAGAATTGAACGACGGGCGTATCGGTCGTGAATTTTTTCGCGACTATGAGCCGCTGCGTAAAGCAACCAAAAATCAATTAAAAAAATGCCGCCTTGATTTAGATGGCGTATGGTTCGATGATTTAGACGAAGGGCTTGAACTTTCTGGTTTCTTCGCCCCTAAAAAAATGAATCCCATCGGCCACGTATTTTGGAAATTTCCAGAATTGAATGCAGCCGCCTTTGCCCGAAGACTTGGCATTCCACAGCCGCTATTTGCAGCCTATGTAAACGGCTCCAAAAAACCGTCCGCAGCTCGTTCTAAAAAAATAGATGAAGAATTTCATCGTATCGGGCGCGAACTTTTGGAAATATAACCTCACACCGTCTTTCCGCCCCACTCCTTGGAGTGGGCTTTTTCATGCTCAATCGTCTTGTCGAAATCGGCCAGGGGCTCGCAATTCGCTTCCATGGCAAGCTGCGTTGCGTGCAGGCGGTTCAGGCATTCCAGTTTTTCGCGGTCGCCGATTTTCGCCTTCTCGATAGCCGTTCCCAAGACGCGAATGGATTCGTCGTAAACGTGGCACGGCACCGGGAACGGGTGACCATCTTTGCCGCCATGCGCAAACGAATAACGCGCCGGATCGCGGAAACGCGAAGGCGTTCCGTTGATGACTTCACTCACAAGCGTGAGCGACTGAAGCGTTCGTGGCCCAAGGCCAGGCGTCAAAAGCAGGCTCTCGAAATCCTTCGGGTCGGATTCGTAAGCCGTCGCAAGTACACCTCCCAGGCGCTTCAAGTCTACATCTTCAGCGCGAACTTCATGCCGCGTAGGCATAATGCAGTCGCGGCTGGAATTTAAAAGAATCGGGTCACGCACAGAACGAACAGGCAAGCCATCCGGCGACACGACAATATCGCGCGGTGGCTCGAACAAATCCAATTGCGCAGGCTTGATTATCGAAGCATTCGGTGCGACAATTTGCCGAATCTCTCGCATCATGCGGTCCGGATTTTCATGCGCAAGTTCCAGAATCGAGCTTCGCGTATCGCGCGCTTCCTGATGCGTCAGGTTCAGAATCTGGCCGCGGTTCTCGCCAACCACACCTGCGTGCGGCTCCTCTACAAACGAGCGAAGATTCGAAGAGCACCAGTGGTAACGCCTGGCCGCTCTTGCATCCACATTCATTCCCTGCTGCACCACCGCCCAGTCACCTTCGTCGGTGATGATGAAGTTGTGCTGGTAAAGTTGGAAGCCGTCCTGCACGGCGGTGTTGTCCACCTTCGCACAAAGCGAGCTCGTGCGCTTCAGGTAATTCCCGTCAACGCCCGTTTTATCCGCAATCATCATCAGTTCGTTCGGAGTTTCGCGAGAATACTTGCCGCGCCCGCCGCACACATAAATTCCGAGGTCACGCGCAATCGGGTTGAGCCCGCGCTTTAATGCATACATCACACTCGTCGTGATTCCCGACGAATGCCAATCCATGCCCATCACAGCGCCAAACGACTGGAACCAAAGCGGATCGCTCAGCCTCACCAGGAATTCCTTTTTGCCGTAATTTTCTACGATGGATTCCGCGATGAGCCGCCCCAAATCGCGCATACGGTCGGCAAGCCACTTGGGGACAGTCCCCGTGTGCAAAGGCAAATCCGCAACACCAGTACGCTTAGGCATGCTAGAAAAATAAAAAATCCTCGCTCCCGGAGCGAGGCTTTGTGCGTTTTAAATCAGGCGCGCGCTATTAAAGAGCGCCTCTAAAAGTTCCATTGCGCGGAAAAACCCCAGCCGCCAACCCAAAAACAGTCTACATCTTCGTATTGAATAAGGGAACTGTCGAACTTCAATGCCAAAAGAAGATGCTCATTCAAATTATAACCTAAACGGGATCCATAGCCCAAAACACCATCATTTCCAAAAAATCCTTTCCTATACCGTTCTCCTCTTTGCTCATCCATATTACTGGAATAAAAGGGTTGAGAAATGCTGGCGAAAATTTCAAGCATTATTCTTTTATATGTAACTGACCAAGTTATGGGTTTAATACTGAAAAGATACAACGATACACTTTCTTCACCACCCTCCCAAGAATACCCGATACGTTTAATTTCAAAAGAGAATTTGTAATCTACAAAGTTCTGTGGTTCATTACCAAAACCAACTTCAGCAGACCAAGATATAATTCCAGCAGGGTCTAGAATCGGGACATCTTCCTGAATAAAATTACACCCAACGCTCGATGCAATAAAAACAGCATGCGCATTAACACAAAGAATAAACAAAACGATTGCTAAAATTCGCATAGAACTTTTCCATTCGTACTGTAAGAGCCAAGTATTTTTTCACCGTTCATATCGCGATAAATCATATCCCAGCCGTCAACATTCACGTTATTTTCAAAATATCCATCCGAGTTTTCGAGAGGATAAACTTCTATGGTATCTGTTTTTAAAAGAACTACAGAATCACGAGAGAAAAACGAACCATCATTTGTTCCCACATATATCGCATTCGTCTTTAAAGACAATGTGTCAGAGACACAGATTCTAGTACACTCAAGCCGATCCTTACCAAGCGCAGCATAGTAGTCTACATATTCATAATAATAGCAGGCAGTAATGTCTTCAAAAGTGACTTTTTCACACTCAGCCTCCGAATTACCGCCCGTTATATACGTACAAGCCGTAATTGAAATAATTGTAAACGAGACAAGCATTCCGCTCAAAAATCGAAACCAATTCATATCAAGAATTTACTCCAATTGAAGTAAAAAAAGCTGCCGGGAAAGCAAAGTAGGCGAACATTCTAAAAACATATGCAATCCTTTACTATACACCAAGGCGAGCGACAATTTTGTCGCAACTCTAGTCGGAAATAAAAAAATAGAAATAGCGACAAGGCCCCGTCAAACCATTTTATACGGACAAACTTAGCCAACTACTACCCCATCCTTCAAATATGATACACTTTCTAATGATACACAATCGTATCATTACGGAGATTTCAATTTCAAAAAATTCAAAAAATCCCGTTTTTTACATAAAAAGCTAAATATCGTACTATTTTTTATTGCTTCCGGCCACGTAGAAACTTAAATTTATAAGTAAAAGGAGACTTGATATGAAGCCTATTCTTGATTACCTGGATTATCGTCGCTACATGCGCGATTTCTACGAGGAGCGGAAAAAGTCCTCCGCGTTTTCGTGGAGGGAGTTTGCCAAGCTGGCCGGATTCGTTTCGCCGACATACCTGAAACTGGTATGCGACGGAAAGACGAACTTGAGCAAGCCTGGTGTTCAAAAAGTTGCGAAGGCCATGGGCCTCGAGGGCTTCGAACATACTTTCTTTGAAAACCTGGTGCAGTTGAACCATGCGAAAACCGACGCCGAAAAAAAGACTGTGCTTACGAAGATTCTGCAGTCGGCCAAGGAGAACAAGATGCACGTCCTGAATGCGGACGGTTTCCGCTTCTGCGAACAGCCGGTGTGCCCGATCGTGCGCGAACTTGCGCCGCTGATGCCCGGAGCGCTCCCGAGCGAGATGGCCGCTAAAATCAATTCCGATGTCACAGCGCTCGATGTTCGCGATACGCTGCAGTTTTTGGTGAAGACCGGCCTCCTGAAGAAAACCGGCGAGAATTGCTACGAGCAGACTTCGAAGATGGTGAAGATTTCGAAGGACGCCCTGCCCCTGACCGTGCGTTCCATGAACCGCGAAATGGGACGTCTCGGCGTCCAGTCGCTGGACAGCGGAAACGTCGACGAGCGGAACGTCTCGGGCCTCACCATGGGCGTCGACGAAACAACCTACCGCCGTATCGTGCGCGAGGTGGACGAGTGCCGCCGCAAGGTCGCCGCCATCGCCGGCGAATGCAAAAACATTAACCAGGTCTACCGCCTGAACCTGCAACTTTTCCCGCTGACAAAGAAAGTCGATGGAATCTAAGGGGGAGTATATGAAAATGCTGAAAGTTTTGAAGAGCCTGCCGATTGCAGCATCGTTATTTGCCGCATCCTTCTGGGCCTGCTCCGATACGGAAAATCCGCAAGATGCCGGTGTCTGGGAAGACGAACCTGCCATCGCTGGGCTCGAAAGTTCAAGTTCGCTTTTGGAAATCGAATCCTCGGATTCCGAAGTTCCCGCGTCCAGTTCGCTGTATTGGGCAAGCAGTTCCTCGGTGACGCTTGAGTCGTCGAGTTCATACACCCAAGGAATACACATCCCGGAAAATAAAGGATGCGTACCGGAATATACCTTTGTTCATATGGTCTCGTCGAAACCAAGCCCAGCCGCAAAAAATCCTGCGAAGATGGCGAAGCCGAGCGCGGAGCCCGTCAAAGAGGCTTCGTACGCAGCCACCATGATGGAAGAGGAAAAATACGGCGTATTGAGCACCTTCGTCGAAAAACGCATCGAGGTTCTTGAAAAGCAGGGAGTCGCACACGATTCCGCTTGGATTCAGGCGGCGGAAGAACTTTTACGGGAACTCGGATTGGACACTCTGTTGGACGAACACCCAAAATTCACAGTTTCGCACCTGGAGTACACACTGTATTTCCTCTACAAGGACAAATCCGTCGCAAGCACCCTGAACCCGGAACTGATTGAAGATTTTGCCGACGGCAAGCTTGAACCGGGAAATTACTGCATCAACAATCTGGATTATCAGCTTCTGGACGATTTACCCTTTGATTTCATGCCCTTGGGTTGCGCATATGGTACAGATCAAATTGCCGAACCTGCGGCTATTATGCGAAATATCTGGCGCAAGTGCTCCGCGATGCCGTATTGCGATGGCGAGAGCATCAAGGATACGGTAGCCATTGGCGACGCCCATTTTATTTGCACCATTGATTCAAACTCAATGAAGATGCCTTCTTGGTTGACTCTGGAGATGACCGGCGCAGAAAAAGGCGGACACCTTTGCACGGAGGACTTTACAAATATCGAAGTCCAAGAGGAACGTTATCTTAACAGGTATGTGTGCTACAAAGGGAAGTGGCGCACGATGACCAATACGGATGATTTCCCTGCGGAATATTTCTTCAACCCCGACATAAATTACGGCACCTTCACCGACCCGCGTGATGGGCACGTGTACAAGACAACGGAATATAACGGCCAAACCTGGCTTGCGCAGGACATCGATTACTACGATGAAAACGATACGCTCTTTACAGAGTACAGCCTGTGCGGCAAGAATGCGTCGGACACTCCGAATAAGGTGGAAGACCGTTCATATTGCGATGGCGGCAGCCGATTCTACATGGAGGAAACAGCCAAAAAGGCGTGCCCGGAAGGTTGGCGCCTGCCGACGAAAAGTGAGTGGCCGGAAAAGAGCACCATTCCAACCGAAAATGAGGCCGTGGCGAGTCTTTTCTCCAAGAATTCTAGCGCAAACCATGCATCAGACGCTTACGGACTTTCGCTGCGAACCATGGCGTATATCGACCCCTACGGCTGGCATGATCTTACATCCGCTTATAACTACTTCTGGCTTGGGGATGGTG
Source organism: Fibrobacter sp. (assembly GCA_024398815.1). Taxonomy (GTDB): domain Bacteria; phylum Fibrobacterota; class Fibrobacteria; order Fibrobacterales; family Fibrobacteraceae; genus Fibrobacter. The sequence continues at coordinate 1,903 of JAKSIL010000069.1, read as the reverse complement.
GGTATGCGATGAACAGTAGTTATTATATTCACCATTACGATACTATCGATTATCGGGAGAGGGGGCAGTTCATTCCCGTCCGCTGCGTCAAGGAATAATCGAATTCCATGGCCAGCTGCGTGGCGTGCTAAAAAATAAATCCTCGCTCCCGGAGCGAGGCGTTGTGCATTTTAAATCAGGCGTGCGCTATTAAAGAGCGCCTCTAAAAGTTCCATTGCGCGGAAAGACCCCAGCCACCCATCGAAATCCAACTATCTTCGCCACCGTGCAATCCGTGAAAATTCCAATAAACCATTCGGTAATCGGCATTAAGGCCTAAAAAAAGATTATCGTTCAAATAATACCCCAATCGGTAACCGTAACCGAGACAAAAACGGCGACTATCAAAAGTTTCATCGAATGAATGATCTTCCATGGCACGATTTACATTATTCCACGCAAATATCCACGAAATACTTGGATACGCCTCAAACATAATTTTCTTATAGGTAACAGACCAAGTAAATGGCTTGAATCCGATGGCCCAAAAAGACACGACTTCATCGCCATCATCATAAGAATAGCCAAATCTTTTCACATCAAGGGAAAGTTTATAGTCAATTAAATTCGATGGTTCATTGAAGAAGCCCGCTTCAAATGACAAGCCAACTATACCCGATGGGTCCGAGACCCAATGCGATGATTGAAGGCGACTATCCCCTATATTTACAGAGACGAAGGCCGCCTGCGCGCTAAGACAAAGGAAAAGAAGTAGAACTAGAATCCGCATGACTTATTTTCCTCTGCCGTAAACACAACACCATCTTTTTCAAGATATCCATTTGAATTTTTTTCAAACGCGCCTAATTTATCCACATAGAGACTATATAATACGGAGCCGTCCTTTTCTTGATTGCCTACAGAATATTCCGATTCATACTCTGTTTCATCATACGATTCTTCAATTGTAAACGACGAATCCGCGTTCATGTCCGCATAAACATATTTGTACTGAACATGAGCCACAGAATCTATACAAAACTTCGTGCAATACACTACCTGAGTTTCATCCCATTTTACGAACTTCGTTCCATAATAGCACCCTTGAATTTCTTCCAAGCTGACGAATTCCGCAGCCTTCGATGTTCCGTGGTCTATGTAAGGGCACGCAGTCAGCGTCGCAGCCATAAAGCAAAGACTAACAGCTACCAGCATTCTTTTTAAACGTTTCATTTCAACTTTACCTTGTTCAAGATACTTTTTTAATTCCACGACGTTTTTCAAGGCACTGCAATTTTCTCCCGTCACAAGAACGCTTTCACGGTCGTCTTGAAAAGGGGATTCTGCTTGAGCATCGGGGCGGAGAGTCGCACACAAACTTCATCGACAATGGCCGCAAGGTCCGCGCTTTCCGAATTTGCGCCCGACACAACACTTTGCTTAGCCGCCGCGCCCACAGCGCCCTCGATAGCATTGAGTAACGCTTCCGCCTCGGCAATTTTCACTTGAATTTCAGAAGCGTCGTAAGTGTGGTCCCAGGCAGGGCAGAACGAAGCACAGCCAAGAGCGGCAATCCGTTTCAGCGTCGCACGCGTGTCAGGGACGTTCACGAGAATCGGGATGTCGCCTTTCACGGGAATCGCGTCGCCGATAAAAACACAGTCGTTCAGCACGTACGAAACCTCGTCGGCGGAATGCCCAGGCGTCGCAACGACATTCAAGACGCTTCCATCGCACAAGTCGATTTTGTCACCATCGCCCACGACGACATCCACCGGCGTCGAAGTGCCAGCCAACTTGTAGAAATTCGGAATCGGGCGTTCGGCAAACTGCACGTCTATATTTTCAATCCACCTTTTTTCGCCGGCGCTCGCATAAACCTTGCAGCCGTACTTTGTACGGAAATAATTCGCAGTGCCGATGT
>JAKSIL010000068.1 GCA_024398815.1 Fibrobacter sp. | reverse complement strand
GCTGCGTGATGGATTAGACGAATTTTAATTGTCAAATTTTGAAATTTGCGGGATGAATGGAAGCCCTTGAATTTTCGGGGCGTTTGGTTCCGTTGTATTTTCTGCAACTCAATTACAACGCAAGTTTCGATTTTCCGTTATTTTGTGGCCTCCTGAGTATATTTTTGGAGCATGAATATCAAGATTTCAAAACTCTTGGTTGGTTGGACAATTTCGGTATTTGCATGCTTAGGGGGAACAGCATGCTCGGACAATTCAAGCTCAAGCACGGCTCCCGAGGATTCGGGAACGGCGCAAATCGACGAAGACGGTGATTCTGCCGATATCGACGATATCTCTGATTCTAGGGAAAAGGACGGTGGTCAATCCGGTTCGGATGTCTCCGGCGATGATTCATCATCGGAAAAATCCGGTGATTCCTCAGATGGCAAAAAACAAAAGGAACCGGACAAATCTCACAATGGTCCTGTCGAGGGCGAAGACCCGAATATGCAGGCTGTCGAGGAGCCTTTGGCTTATGTTGGGGGCTCGTCGGTAATTTTTACCGAGGTCTCTCCAGAAAATGCAAACTTCAAGGATAACGATGGAAATGATCCCGGTTGGGTTGAACTTTACAACACGACCGACGCCGTGGCGGACTTGAATGGTGTTGCCTTGAGTAACGATGCGCATTATCCGCGCCGGTGGGTCTTTGGCGATGTGAAAATTTCGGCCAAATCCTATTTGGTTGTTTTCCTTTCGGGCAAAAACTATACGGACTATATTGCACCTTCCGATTCAGTGAACATGATTGGAGCCAATTGCGAGACCGAAGTGTCTGCTGCCTCTGGCATAGGCGGCATGGACTGGGGGAACATGGGCGATTGGGGCGGCATGGGCGATTTTGGCGGCATGGGCGGCGATATGGGTGGCTGGGGGAATATGGGCGGCAACATGGGCGGAAATATTGGCAACATTGGCGGCAATGCTGGTGCGAATGCCGGTGGAAACGTCAACTCGAAGGTCATGTTCGCTCCAGAAGACGTGAACAACAATGCGACGAATGTAGCGAATCTCCCGGGACAATCGTCCATTTGCTTCACGCAGGATGGTGCCAACATGTTCGGAAGTGTTTTGAAAGTTGCTTCTGGCGCCAGCTATTCAAGAATCGTTGTCAAGTCCAATACGACGAATATAAGCAAAGTGGACCAGCTCGTCATCAAGGGCTTCGTGACAAAGAATCACAAGATTCGCCTGAACTTCAAGGAAGGCGAAGAGATGAGCCGCTGGAGCGGCAAGAACCTCAAAGGTACAGGTGATTCCGTTTCGACATATTATGTAAGACTTGCTGAAAATGCAAACAACGTAAATTTTTCGAATATCTCTGCAACGACTTTCGCTTCGGAAACCCAAGGAAGTGAAACGACGACCATCAAGGTGACTTCGTATATCGCCCGTAAGCGCGGGCACGAACCGCATACGACGTTCAAGTCCGAGAGTGCGGGCTCCCTTTATTTGGTCGACAAGGATAATGGAATTCTGGATTCCGTCACATATTCCGCTGTTCCCGTGGGAGCCTCGTGGTCCCGCAGTAACGATGGCAAGTGGGGTTTCGCCGCACCGTCTCCGTACGGCAATACCGTCGGCGAAGTGGCTGCTGTTCAAGCATCTTCTGGCGAGGCTTCCATTCCTCCATCCGGTTTCTATTCCCAGCCGATTAATGTAAAGTTCGCTGCCGGGACTCGCTGTGAAGTTGGCGGTACCGAACCTACGGCGAATTCTCCAGAAGCTCAGGACATGACTATTTCTACAACCACGGTGCTCCGCTGTGTCGCTTATGCCGATGGAGCGTATCCTAGCGACATGATTAACCGTACCTATATATTCGAACAAGCTCCTTCTGTTGCTGCACTTTTCGTGACAACCGATCCGCTTTCCATGTTCAGCGCCGATTCCGGCTTGTACATGACAGGTGACGGAGCTTCTATGATGGATCCGAAAAAAGGCGCGAACTTCTGGAGCAACCGCGAATTGCCTGTTGTCGTGGACTTCTTTGAACCGGGTCAATCTCAAAAGCCTGCGTTTACCGTGAAGGGCGACTATAAGATTTCCGGCCAGTACAGCCGTGCCAAGGAGAAAAAGTCGTTCTCCGTAACGTTGCGCGAAGAATACGGCGCAAAGCGCTTGAAGTACAATCTGTTCCCGGACTATCCGGAATTGAAAAAGTTCAAGGCGTTCTCGGTTCGCAATTTCGGCAATAATTGCGGAAACGACTATGTGCGCGACCGTATCGGCACGGCAATGACCGAAGGCCTTGGCGTTGATTACCAGCGCGGCCGTTATATAGTTGTTTATTATAATGGTGAATACTTTGGTCTCCATGACTTGCGCGAACGCAACAATGAATATTTTTATGAATCCCACTACGGCTTGGATCCGAACGATATTGATTTGATTGATGCTAGCAACGAGGCGTCGAACGGCTCCAGCGCAGATTACGTGGCGATGATTGACTGGCTCGGTTCCAACAAGCTCGATAACGAAGCCAATTACAACAAGATTGCTGAACAAATCGATATTGACAACTTCATGAACTACATGGCGGCAGAAATGTTTGTGAAGAATGGCGACTGGCCTCACAACAACATGAAAAAATGGCGTGTGGCCAGTCAGAAGTCCAAGTGGAAATGGTTCCTGTACGATGTCGACTTCGGCTTTGGAACAGGTTACAATACGTTGAACGGAAATGTTTTCCAGTACGTGACGAATCCGTCCGGAACGAACAATGGCGGCTTTGGCATGATGGGCATGGGCGGTGCGACCGACAATTCCGGAAGCATATCCCAGCACACGATTCTCATGAATCGCCTTCTCGACAACGCCTCGTTCAAGAATGCGTTCATCAATCGCTACTGCGTGCTTTTGACGACGAACTTTGAAGGGAATCGCCTTGTGAAGATGATTGAAAAAATGCAGAGCGAAGTGACTCCGGAAATGGCCCGAGACCAGGAACGCTGGGGATTCTCGTCGGCAACCATGGACAAGGATTACAATACCATTATCAGCTTTGCGACGAGCCGCCAACAGGAAATTTTGAACGAAATGAGTTCCTACTTTAGTTTGGGCGAAATGGCTGCGGTCTCGTTCAATGTGCAGGGCTCCGGTTCCATCCTAGTTCACAACCTGCCCGTTGGAAATTCCACGACGGTGAATTTCTTCAAAGATGTTCCCGTGACTGTGACTGCCTCTAGCGATGGTGGTGTGTTTACAGGCTGGAGCGACGGCGTGAAGGACGAAACCCGCACAATCAATCCTGGCGAAGTAAGCTCGCTTACTGCGACTTTCAAGTAATTTCAAATTTTAATTCCTGAAACAACTTACTCCCGAAAAAAAGACGCCGGGCTTTTACGCCCGACGTTTTTTTTGTATAAAGCTATTGCAATCGGTGATTAGCCGAGCAGTTCTTCTTTGCTGATGGCCTTGAAGTGCGTTGCCTGCAGGGCTTCGATAGCCTTGTCGGTATCGGCGAAGCGCAAAATCATGATGTTCGAACCGTTCAAGGTGGAAGGGTAGGCGTACATGTAGTCAATCTGCTGCGTGCCGACGGCCGTGCTGAGCAAATCGGCGAGACCACCGATGTTTGCGTTCACGGGGCATGCAACCACGTCGGTAATCGTTGCGCTGAGGCCAGCCTTTGCAAGAACATCTACGGCCTTTTCAGCGTCGTTCACGATAAGGCGGATGAGCCCGAATTCGCCGGAATCGGCGAGGGTGAGCGAAAGAAGGTTCACGCCAGCGTCGGCCAGGGAACGGCAGACTGCCTGCAAACGACCCGGACGGTTAGAAACGAAAACTGAAACTTGAGGAATCTTCATGCGGTAAATCTCCTTGAGTCCAATATATACTTAAATCTTCTTCCTGTTGTCGATGACGCGCTTCGCCTTGCCTTCGCTCCTGGGGAGGGAATCCGGTTCGCAGAGGGTCACAATCACGGAGATGCCGAGAATCTGCTCGATGGAGTGCTTGAACTTCTTCGAGAGCTGTTCCATGGCGCTCATGGAGTCGCTCACCATGTCGCGGGTCACTTCCACCTTGACTTCGAGCGTATCCATGTTGTTCTTCGTGTCGAGCACAATCTGGTAATGCGGGAGGGCTTTTTCTGCACGGAGAAGAGCCGTTTCAATCTGGCTCGGGAACACGTTCACGCCGCGCATAATAATCATATCGTCCGTGCGGCGGCCAATACGGCGGATGCGGCGGATGGTACGGCCGCACTTGCACTTGGTCGTTTCGATGGCGGTGATGTCGCGGGTGCGGTAGCGCAAAATCGGCATGGCGCGCTTGCTGAGCGTGCTGATGACGAGTTCGCCTTCTTGACCATCCGGGAGCGGTTCCAAGGTTTCCGGGTCCACGATTTCGGGGTAGAAGTGGTCTTCGAAGATGTGCATGCCGTCGCAGTATTCGCATTCGCAACCCACGCCCGGGCCAACGATTTCGGAAAGGCCGTAAATGTCGTAGCACTTGATGCCGGTCTGCTCTTCGATGTAGTCGCGCATGCCGTCGCTCCAGGGTTCAGCCCCGAAGATGGCGCGCTTGATGCCCATGTCCTTGATGGAAATGCCCATCTTGTCGGCGACGTCCATGATGCGGAGGAAGTAACTCGGAGTGCCGGCCAAAGCGGTCACGCCGAAGTCCTTCATGAGCATCACTTGGCGCTCGGTGTTGCCGCCGCTAATAGGAATGACTGTTGCGCCCAGGGCTTCGAAACCGCCGTGGATGCCCATGCCGCCCGTAAAGAGGCCGTAGCCGAAGAAGTTCTGCACAATGTCCGTGCTTCTGAAACCGCAGGCGAGGAGTCCGCGCTTCACGACTTGCGCCCAGACTTCCATGTCTTCCTTGGTGTAGCCGACGACAATCGGCTTGCCGGTGGTGCCGCTACTTGCGTGCAGGCGGACGACTTCGCTCAAATCGACGGCAAAGAGGCCGTACGGGTAAGTGTCGCGCAGGTCCTTCTTCATGGAGAATGGAACCTTGACGATGTCCTTCAGAGTCTTGATGTCTTCGGGTTTCGTGCCCTTTTCGTCCATGCGCTCACGGAACAGGGGTACTTTTTCGTAGGCGAGTTTCACGGATGCACGCAGACGCTGCAACTGCAGGTCGCGGAGCTTTTCTTCGGGCATAAAGTCGAGTGCCATTTCGGGGAGCACTCGGTTTTCTTCGTCATTCCATGCTGTAGAACGCATAATAATCCTTTGTAGTGCGGAGTTGTTCATCCGCTTTTTTCGGCGTGAAAGATAGCAAAATAAAGCCACCTGGTTATAGAAATGATGCCGATTCGTCGCTAGAATAGGCTTTTTTTGAATAAAAAGAGGATTTTTGGGCGAAATGAATACCTATGGTTACAGATAAATTAATGTTTTCATCGTTGTTTTTGTATGTCCTCGGGTGAAAAACTTCCGTTTTGACGGGAAAATTCCGCTTTTCGCGTTCAATAGCTCCTTTTCATGTTGTTCCGTTGGGTTTTCGGATTGATTTTTTTGTATTTTTGGGCGGTATTTTGAGTTTTTTCGCTTCTATAGGTAGGTTTACTCTGCGCTATCGCTTGCTCTTTCTATTGTTTGCTTTTGTTGGTTTTGCCGAGGCTCAGCTCTTGGATATGTCCGAGATGTCCCAGGACTATATGGCCGAAAATACGGTTCATAAGGTCAAGGTCGATGGCAACCAGAACATGGACGAACGTTCTATCTTAAGTAGAATCGGAATTCGGGATGGTCAAAGCTATACTCCCGCTGCCCTTACCGAGAAAGTGCAGGGCGCTGTTACTAGCCTTTACGAATCTGGACTTTTTGACGATGTTACGGCTTGGGTCGATTACCTCGACGAAGGCAATGCTGTTGACTTGATTTTCAAGATTAAGGAACTTCCCGCTTTGGACACGGCTATCCTTGATGGCTGCGACGAAGTTTCCGAAGAAGACCTTCGCCTCAAGTTGCGCATGATTCCGGGCCAGGTTTACAGCAAGAGCCAATTGGAACGTGATCGTCAGGCCATGTTGGACTACTATCGCTCCGAAGGCTATCTGCTTGCCGAAGTGGGCTATCGTGAAATTCCCACGGACGAAAACAAGAACGAAGTCCGCTTCATTATCCGTGAAGGCGAAAAGGTCAAGGTCATTGGATTCGATATCCAGGGCAACGACAACGTTCCTGCCGAAGACATTACCGAACACATGCTCACCAAGCAGGACCAGTGGTGGGGCGGTGGCGAATTCAAGGAGGCCATATTCGAGGCCGACCGCGATACCGTGCTCAACGCCATTCGCCATTTCGGCTTCCTGGACGCCGAACTCACGGACTACCGTGCCGAGTATTTGCCCGATTCCACTTGCTTGTTCTATCTCGGTCGCATGGTGCCCGTCGGAAACGACCTGAAGGTGCTGTTCGACCAGCTGAACCTTGCCATGGGCGATACTTCTACGGCTCTCTACAAGATGGCGGGCAAGCCCACCATGCAGGTTACGCATTTCTATCGTAACGAACGCGTCGGAGCCCACGGCTTCGTGTCTCGTCCGCTACCCCAGGTCAAGTCTGAAGAAGATGCTCTCAAGGCTTTGAACGACATTATCCGCTATGAGTCCGCCCGCAAGGAATGGCTCAAGATTGTGGATGGCCGCAAGTTCAATAATCCCAAGATTTACGAACTTCGTCAAAAGAAAAAGCTTTCTGTTTACGAAGAAAAACTCCTCGTCCGCTACATGATCGAAGACATGTATCCGGCCCTCAACAAGTACGACGAAATCAAGACCTCCAGCGCCATCCTTGTGCATATATCCATGATTGAAGGCCGTCGCTACTACATGGGTAACGTCCACTTCTCTGGTAACGAAGTCTTGAATGACCGTATCCTTCGCTACGCTTTCCGTCTCGATAGCGGCGAAGTGTTCGACCAGTACAAGTACGAAGCTTCCCGCAAGGCAATCCTCGATTCCTACCGCGAAGACGGCTACCTGTTCGCACAGTTCGATGAAGAACGCACATTTGAAAATGATTCCGTGGTGAACCTCACTTACCGCATGCGCGAAGGCCTGCCGGCAAGCATTCACAAGGTCCACATCCATGGCAATACCAAGACTAACGAAAAGGTCATTCGCCGCGAAGTCCGTCTGTATCCGGGCGACACCTACCGCCAGTCTCTCCTGGAGCGCAGCTTCCGCGAAATCATGCAGTTGAACTTCTTCGACATGGTTACGCCCGATATCAAGGTCGTGGGTGAACAGGAAGTCGATTTGGACTTTATCGTACAGGAAAAGGAAGCCGGAACCGGACAGTTCAGTTTGGGCGTTTCTTATAGCGAAAGCGACGGCTTGGTGGGTACGGCAAGCATTTCGATTCCGAACTGCTGTATGGGTAATGGCCAGGCGGCAAGCTTGAGCTTGGAATACGGTGTCGACAAGAAGAGTGCTGCCATCAGTTTCCAGGAACCCTGGTTCCTCGACAAGCCGATTACCTTGGGAACAAGCCTCAGCTACAGCTGGTGGAACATGGAAGATTACGACGACCCCAACATCACTCGCTACGGCGGCAACGTGTATGTGGGTAAGCGTCTCAAGTGGCCGGACGACTACTTCTACGGTCAAATCGGCTACGGCTGGCTCATGAACAAGCAGGGCCCGAACATCGACGACAGCTACGTGGTGTACACGGGTGTGGAATCGGCCTTGAACTTCCGCCTGTTGCGCGACGACAAGAACTTGCCGCAGTTCCCCACGGAAGGTTCCCGCTACGTGCTTGACGTGCAGGTCGCAGACGATGTGCTCTTCAGTGACTTCGAATTCATCAAGACCGAACTTACGGTCAAGTGGTGGTTCCCGCTGTTCCGCGATCGTTTGGCGATTGCCCTCACGAATGAATACGGCGTCATCTTCGGCGACCAACTGCAGTACCGCACTCTCTATACCATGGGCGGCGTGCTCGGTTACGAAGGCATGATGCGCGGTTACAGCTCTGGCTCCATCGGTTACCGTCGCTTGGGCCGCAGCTACCAGTACGTGGGTGCGGAACTCCAGCTTGGCGTTGTGCCGCAGACGTTCTACCTGTTGCCCTTCTTCTTTGATGCCGGTAACGTGTTCGGCGACCGCTACGATCCTAGCACCAAGGTGCCTGAACCCAGCCGCAACCCGCTTAGCGAATGGGATCCCACGAGCCTCAAGAAAGACATCGGCTTTGGCTTCCGCGTGATTGTGCCTATGCTCGGCATTATCGGATTTGACTTTGCCTGGCCTTTGGATGTGGGTGAAACCTATAGTGGCTTGCAGCGTAGCGAAGTGGGCGATATGGAATTCAACTTTGTTATCGGTCAGGGATTCTAAGGAACTAGAGGAGGTTGTATGCTTCGAAAGTTTGTTGTTTTGTTCGTACTGGCCTTTGCCTGCGTGGGCTTCGCCGAAGACGGGCTGCGTATAGCCCATGTAGACTCGAAGCTTATCTTCGACGGCTACAAGGGCACCAAGAAAGCTCAAGAAGAATATGACCGCCAGGTGGCTAAGTGGGAACAGCAGGGCAACTTGCTGCAGAAGGAACTCGCTGCCATCAAGGAAAAACTTGACAAGCAGATGCTCATGCTGAGCGACGAAAAAAAACGTGAACTCGAGGCCGAGTACAACAAGAAGGACACGGAACTCAAGAGTTTCATTGACCGCGTCTATGGCCGCAAAGGCGAACTCATCAGCGAAAACGAAAAGGTGAGCGCCCCCATCATCCAGCTGATTCGCAAGGCCATTAGCGAAACCGCTTTGCAGGAAGGCTACGACATGGTGGTGGACCGCGCCACGGGAGCCGTTGTTTTCTGGAAAAAGGAAAACGACCTCACGAACAAGGTTTTGGATTATCTGAACAACAGATAAATTTCTGAAGGAGAAAAAATGAAAAAAAACATCTTGTTTGCCATGCTGTGCTTCGGCGCGTTTTTTGTCGGCTGTGATGACAGTAGCTCCGCCTCCGATGATTCTCAAGGTCAGCCCTCTACCGAAACTACGTCCAGCGATTCTGCGAATCCGGATGAACCGACGAATCTTTCCAGCGGTGAAGCTTCCGATGTGGCGGGGTCCAGTTCATCGCAGGTGGTGGTTGACCCTTCTACGGGAGCCATCCAGATTCCGCTTTCTTCTTCGAACGATGAGTCCGCCGAAGACTGCTTCGATGGTAACGCCAAAATTACCATTACGGGAGTCGAAAGCCTGAACATGCAGTGCACGGAAGGCGCCAAGGGCTGGACTATCTATAATAGCGACTTGTACACTCTCTACACCTGCGATGGGACGCAATGGAACGAAAAAGTGGTTGTTCTTTGCAAGCATGAAGAAAAACCTGTTCAGGATGTTCCTGCGACATACGGAACTTTGACGGATGCGCGCGACGGTCAAACTTACAAGACTATTGAAATTGGTGAACAGACCTGGATGGCGGAAAACTTGAACTACGAATCCAATACAAGCTATTGCTATCAGAATTCTTTGGATAGTTGCGATAAATACGGACGGCTTTATACATACAATGAAGCTGATACTGTTTGTCCAGAAGGTTATCGGCTGCCGACTAAGATGGATTTTGACAACTTGCTGAGACCTTTATCTGAGACTGTTTATGATGAACGCTTAGATTGGCACTACAATTTGATCGAACTTTCCATCAAGGCAACGACGGACTGGGTTCCAGATACTACAACTTATGTGAATGAAAATGGCGAGTTGACGCATTTGCCGGATGCCACCAATTCGTCCGGGTATACTCTGTTGCCTGCTGGATATATGAAGCCAAATGGTGGTTTCTACGGTGCAGGTAAGGATACTTATTTGTGGAGTTCCGCTGATGGTTCGGATGCCGGGACGAAATACGCAATGGAATTGGAATACCGTTATGATGGTGTTACTTTTTATTGGTGGGAATTGGACTATGCATTCTCTGTCCGTTGTGTCAAGAAGTAGCGAAAAACAGTCTGTTTGAAAAAACTCGCCGTGAAGATTTATTCGCGGCTTTTTCTATATTGAGAGAAAAAGATGAATGCGCTCAAATTTCAAAGGGTGCGCATCGACTGATTTCACACCTTAAAGCGAAGCGAGCTAATATGGCCGAAAATAAAGCAGAAAAATTCGTCTTCTACATGTACAAGATGACCAAGTCCTATCCGCCTAACAAGGAAGTCTTGAAGGACATTTCCCTCAGTTTCTACTATGGCGCGAAGATTGGTATTATCGGCCAGAACGGTGCCGGTAAGTCGACGCTCCTTCGCATCATGGCAGGCATTGACAAGGAATTCCAGGGCGAAGCGTGGATTGAACCGGGCCGCACCGCTGGTTACCTGCCGCAGGAACCGCAACTGGACCCGAACCTCACGGTGAAGGAAAACGTGATGCAGGCGGTCGCCAAGAAGCAGGCCATCCTTGACCGCTTCAACGAAATCTCCATGAAGTTCGCGGAACCCATGGAAGACGACGAGATGAACAAGCTCCTCGATGAACAGGCGAAACTCCAGGACATCATCGACGCACAGGACTTGTGGAGCCTTGACCGCAACATCGAAATCGCGATGGACGCTCTCCGCTGCCCACCGGGCGATTGGCCGGTGACGAACCTCAGCGGTGGTGAAAAGCGCCGTGTGGCCCTTTGCCGCT
>JAKSIL010000067.1 GCA_024398815.1 Fibrobacter sp. | reverse complement strand
ATGGCAGGAATGAAAAGTGGCGAATACTGGTGGTATTTGCCACTTTGAACGACGAACCAGCGCGAAGAGTCGCAACCAAATTTTTGAAAATTGAATTTTTAGAGGTGACCTTTAGTATTCTACTTCAGCAATCCCTTTTCGAGGATTTCCTTCGCGTGGTACGTGATGATGATGTCGGCACCGGCGCGCTTGAAGGCAATCATATTTTCGCGAATGATGGCGTTTTCATCGATCCAGCCGTTTTTACCGGCGGCCTTCACCATGGAGTATTCGCCGCTTACGTTGTACACAGCCACGGGGACGTTGCTGATTTCGGCGGCACCGCTGAGCACGTCGAGGAAAGCGAGACCCGGTTTCACCATCACGATGTCGGCGCCTTCTTCCAAGTCGAGTTCCACTTCGTGCATGGCTTCGCGACCGTTGCGCACGTCCATCTGGTACGTTTTGCGGTTGCCAAAGTGCGGGGCGGAATCGGCGGCATCGCGGAACGGGCCGTAGTATGCGCTCGCGAACTTCGCGCTGTAACCCATAATCGGCGTATTGGTAAAGCCCGCGGCATCCAAGGCTTCGCGGATGGCGGTGATGTGGCCGTCCATCATGTCGGAAGGGGCGACCATGTCGGCACCGGCGGCGGCCTGCGAAACAGCAGTCTTTGCAAGGAGTTCAAGCGTTGGGTCGTTATCCACGTCGTTATCCTTGATGATGCCGCAGTGGCCGTGGCTCATGTATTCGCAAAGGCAAACATCGCAAATCACATAGATTTCCGAAAACTTCGCCTTGATGGCACGAACGGCACGCTGGACGATTCCATTTTCATCGTAGGCGCTCGTCGCCATTTCGTCCTTGTGGTCCGGGATTCCGAACAGGAGAATGGACTTGAGGCCGAGCGGGCCAAACGTCGCGATTTCCTTCAGGAGCGCATCGATGGAAAAGCGGAACTGGTTCGGCATCGAAGGAATTTCTTCCTTGACACCCTCGCCTTCCACCACGAACATGGGGTAAACGAGGCAATCGGCGCTGACGGAGGTTTCCGCAATCATGTTGCGGATAGTTTCATTTTGACGAAGACGACGAGGACGAATGAGCATAATAGGTATGAGTTATGAATTATGAGTTATGAGTTGTATGTAGAAAGGGTAAAGGGTCATCCCGAGCAGAGCCCTTTAGGGCGACGTCGAGGGATCTAAAAACTCCTTTTCCAGTTGTTCAAGGTCTTGGGCCCAGTCGGTCTGGATTTTCTGCTTGAGTTTCTTTGCGAGGCTCGGGGATTTGCCCTGCGTAGAGACTGTCACGGTGATGTTCTTGCCAAAATCCATGCGTGCGGGTACAATGAAATCGCCATCCAGGTAATCGCAGGCGTTGTTCACGAGGATTCGGCGGGCGCGGGCATCGTTGCAGACTTGCGCGTTCACCACCGGCTGGTCGGTGCAGATAAACACCAGGGAAACGCCACGAAGGTCGAGGGGCTCATAGGGGCGTTCCAGCAAAGTTATCGGAATCAAATCTTTCGCATCGGAATTGGAACTCTCCGCGACAAGACTGCGCAAGTCAGGGTCAATGGCGGGAGCGACGACGGTGATGCGCGCCCCTGTCGGCAAAAGCGTTTTCACCTTGCGAAGAGCAATATGGCCACCACCCACGACGAGGACGTTCTTGCACGAAAGATTCATCTCGATGGCGAAGAGGCTTGAAGTCGCTCTAGATCCTTCGACTTCGCACTTCGTGCTCCGCTCAGGATGACACGAAAGGGACTGCTGCTTCTGCTCAGGGTGAGTCTCGTTATTTTGCAAAGCCACTTCCCCATTTACTTTGCAGACTTGCTTTGCGACCATGTCGGGGAATTCCGCCCATTCGCCAAGCGGCGGCAAAAGCGTGATGGGAATCTGCGGAAAATCCTTCTGGGCCGCAGCAACAATCGCCGGGATGTCCGCCTTGGAATGCTGACCGTTCAAAAGCAAATACGGAAGGAGCGTCACCGATTCCACATCTTCACGCAAAATCGTGCGCAAGTCCGCATCGAAATCGGCAAGGCTCGTGCTCGCCACGCGAGTGCCCGGCATGTCGTGATGCAAGCGGTCCATAACGGCCTCGAAACCGCGGTAAGCCCCCGGCCGAATGCAGTTATGCGCGATAATCAAAACGACTTTCATGGAACGAAAGATAGAAAATATGCGAAAAAGATGGCCGAAATCTAGTCAAACCAATTCTCTATTTTCAGCGGAAAATACTGTGCAACAGGTTCAAAGTCCTTCTCATTCCGAGTCACAAGGACCAAATTATTGGCAAGGGCAACAGCTGCAATTTGAGAGTTTTGATAAGGAATCATCAAACCGACAGACCTCAACTTAGCAAGCACATCCGCATGAACTTTGGAACACTTGAAATCGTAAGGCAACACCTCATAAAAAGGGAAAACCAATTCACTAAGATAAGCTTGTAATCGTTCCCGAATCAAAACCGAGAATATTAAGTTGTTCCACAACTTTACTATTAGGAGAAGGTTTTGATGCTTCAGAAACGATATTGGAATCCAGAAGATATTTCATTACCAAATTTCCTTTTCCTTGTACGGTTCTTTTTCCGCAGTGTCATCAAGCGCATGTTCCATAAATTCAGCATCTTCTGGATTATCAAATAATTGTTTCGATCCTTCGCGCCATTTTTTCAACGCATTTTTATAGTTACCGGAACCATGATTTAGTTTATTTGCAAGTTCCAGCAAGGCGGCCAAGGAATCCGAAGGCAATTCAACAGCCTGCGGCTTCGCAGAATACACCGCCTGGTTTTCAGCAACCATATTCGCCCGCGCAGCAGAAACCTCAAAAGGAATTCTCTGTTCGCGAACCACAGTTCTTGCAAAAATATTGAAGGCCGTGGTCATGTTCATGCCAAGGTCATCGCAGAGTTTTTCAAATTTTTCCTTCAAATCAGAATCCATACGGACACTAAAGGCAACTTGGGACATGCAGCCTCCTTTTTGATAAGAACCGACAGCTAAAAGGTTATTATCGAACAAATATATATACAATAGGTGCGTTTTGCAATCTATTAGGTGTATTTTTTACAAAAATCATAAAAAAACACCCTTGCGAGTGTTTTTCTTAATCGTGAACAATGAGTTATGAACCACAAGAGGATTAAGCGTAATACTCCGCGATTTTCTTCACGAGGGAATCCATCGTGGTTTCGTCGCTTTCGATGACATCAAAGCCGTACTTTTTCGCGGTGGCGGTTGTCATGCGGCCGATGGAGAAACAGGTGCGAGGTGCGGGGCACGGGGCTTGAGGTTCGAGGCACGGAGAAGCTGATGCCGAATCGAGTTCGGCATGGCTTTCAACGGAGCCATACTGAATTACCTTCGCGAAATTTTCGACGGCGCTGGAGCTTGCGAAAACGACAGCATCGGCGGCGGCTACGGCTTCACGTTTCCAATCGGGCAAAGTTTTCGCGGGGAGCGTTTCGTACACTACCCAGCGAGTCACCTTAGGAAGGAGCGTCGTCAAGGTATCGTCGGCGAGGTTGCCTTGCAACAGAAGGGTCGAGGCTCCAGGTTCGAGGTTCGAGGATTGTGCAATTTTTGCGAGCAGTTTGCCGAGGCCTTCGCCGGTGTGGTCTTCAGGTACAAAGTCGCAATGGAGGCCGCGTTCGAGGAGTTTCTTTTCGGTAATCTTCCCCACGCTCGCAATCTTTTTATCGGCGAGAGCGCGAATGTCTAGGCCCGCCTTGAAGAATGCATCAAAGAAACTTTCTACGCCATTTGTACTTGTGAAAGCAAGGACGTCGAAATTTGCGAGATCCGCGAAGTTTGCAATGCCAGATCCTTCGACTTCGCACTTCGTGCTCCGCTCAGGATGACACGAAAGAGAGCGCTGAGCTTGCTCAGGATGACACGAAAGAGAGCGCTGAGCTTGCTCAGGATGACACGAAAGAGAGCGCCGAGCTTGCTCAGGATGACACGTGTCAACGCGAGGTTCAACGCTGCGAGTTTCAATCATCGGGGTCTCGATGACTTCGGCGCCGAGGGCGGTAAGTTTCGCGGAGATTCCGCTCGCCTGTTTTGCTGCACGAGTCACCACGAGGCGCTTGCCGGAAAGCGGCAGATTCTTGCGCCAGGCAAGTTTGTCGCCCAGTTCCACGACGCCACCCATAATCGTAATCGCAGGAGCCACCACGTTTTCGCGAACAATCGTCTCCGCAGCAGTTTCAAGCGTGCAGGTCACGGTACGCTGGTACGGAGTCGTTCCCTTTTCAATGAATGCCAAGGGCGTTTTCGGGTCCTTGCCGCATTCCATAAGGCGGCGGGCAATCATTTGCATATTGGAAATGCCCATCAGGAAAATCAAGGTGCCGGGGCACTTTGCGAGTGCAGGGAAATCAAGGCCTGCGATGCTAGATCCTTCGACGCGCTGCGCTTGCTCAGGATGACACGAAATAGATTGCAGCGCTTGCTCAGGATGACACGAAATAGATTGCAGCGTTTGCTCAGGATGACACGAAATAGATTGCAGCGTTTGCTCAGGATGACATTCGGCATCGCTTTCTACTTTGATTTCCTCGGGCCTCGAACCTCGAACCTCTTCTTTCTCATGCCCTGTGATGATGTGGAAACTTGTCGCGATTCCACGATGGCTCACGGGAATCCCAGCATACGCAGGCACGGAAATCGCAGAAGTCACGCCGGGCACGACTTCGAATTCCACGCCGGCTTCCACAAGTTCCAAAGCCTCTTCGCCGCCGCGGCCGAACACGAACGGGTCACCGCCCTTGAGTCGCGCAATTACAGCACAGGGCATTTCCTTTGCGAACTTCACCAAAAGTTTATTGATTTCGGACTGTTTCACCTTGTGGTGCGTCGGCATCTTCCCAACATCCACCATCTGCGCGTTGTCGTTACAAAATGCGAGAATAGACGGCGAAACCAGACGGTCATAAACCACGACATCGGCACGTTCCAAAATCGCTTTTCCGCGCAGTGTAAAAAGCCCAGGGTCACCAGGACCCGCACCAATCAAATAAACTTTTCCAAAATCGCTCATCGTTCTAAATCTTTTGCAAAAAATTTAAGCCAGTTGCGCCTTGATTTTACGAGCCAAATAAACGCCCAAGGCTTTCGCTGCAGGGACTGCATCGGCGGATTCGGGTATCAGGCGGCAGGAATCCTCGGCCTTCAGCAGGCGCTTGGTCGCTTCGTCCCAATAAATGCCGCGAATTTTCATCGTGCGGTCATCTTCATCGGTGAATTCCGCGAAACTCGCCACGGGGAATTGGCAGCCTGCGTTCAAGGCCTTCAAAAAGGCCATTTCGGCGACGGCGATGCAATAGGTTTCCATATGATTTGCGCAGGCGAGAATTTCTGCGATGCTAGATCCTTCGACTTCGCTTACGCTCCGCTCAGGATGACACGAAAGAGAATGCTGCGCTTGTTCAGGATGACACGAAAGAGAATGCTGCGCTTGTTCAGGATGACTCGTCTCATTCAATGTTTCAATCGCGAGGATGCCCTGACCGCTTGCGGGGAGCACTTGTTCGGTGCTGAAGTATTCCGTCACCTGGTCGGCGAGTCCCATGCGCTTGAGGCCCGCCGCGGCAAGCACGACGCCGTCCAATTCGGCAAGTTTCGCAATTCGGGTCTGGATGTTTCCGCGGATGGGGATATATTCCAAATCCGGGCGAAGCGATTTCAACTGCACCACGCGACGAATGCTACCGGTGCCGACTTTTGCGCCTGCGGGCAAATCCATGAATTTCACGCCGGCGGCACCGCCTTTCGAGAGAAAAGCGTCGCGCGGGTCTTCGCGTTTCAGGACTGCGGCCAGCTTGAATTCCGGCAGGACTTCGGCAGGCATGTCCTTGAGGCTGTGGACCGCAATGTCGGCGCGGCCTTCGAGCAAGGCGATTTCGAGTTCCTTGATGAAAACGCCCTTGCCGCCGAAACTCGCGAGGGACTTGTCGAGGCGGCGGTCGCCCTCGGTCGTCATCGAGACGAGTTCGTATTTGAGGTCGGCGCGGTTATCATCGACAGCGCTGTTTCCGGCGCGGTTATCATCAACAGCGCGGTTCGCGGCAACGATTTCATCGGCGGCCATGGTCGTCTGGGCCATCGCCAATGCGCTCTTGCGGGTGGCTATGCGAAGTTTCATTTCTTATCCTCCGCGCATTTTAATTCGCAATCAGCGTCCGCGCGTTTTGAATCGTCGCCCTTGTCTTCGGCGCGCTTGAGGCATTCCAAGAATTCGCGGGTTTCGTCGGCGGAATTGGCGTCCTTCACGCGATACAGATAATCATTCGCCATCTTTTTCGCAAAACGCACGTACATCATGCGGATGCGTTCCTTGTCGCTATCGCAAACGTCCGGAAGCGAACGCAGAAGTTTTTCGCCGTCCTGTTCCGCTGTGCGCACCATATTTTCTGCGAACACGTGGATTTCCTTTGCGATATCGTCCATGCGGTACCACTGCAAAAATTCGTCGATGCCTTCCTGCAGAATTTTTTGCGCCGCTGTGAGTTCCACCATGCGGAGTTTGCGGTTTTCCGAGACGATTTTTTCGAGGTCGTCCACACAGACGTACTCGACGCCTGGGAGAGCGCCGATGGAGGAATCGGCATTGCGCGGACTGCCGAGGTCGATTACGAGCGTCTTTTTGCAAGTGCAGTTTTCGAGACGTATGGATCCCGTCACCCCTTCGGGGTCCACGGATGACGCAATATTTGAAGCTGACGACGTTCCTTTTCCGTCACCCTGGAGCGTAGCGACGGGGCCCACGGATGACGCAATATTTGAAGCTGACAACGTTCCTTTTTCGTCACCCTGGAGCGTAGCGACGGGGCCCACGGACGACGCGGCTAAGAAGCCGTCCTTCGTCACAATGGGTTCCTGGCAAGCGCTGCAGAGAATCAGCACGTCGCACTTCCCTATTACGCTGTAACGGTCTTCGAAAGGCACGGGCGTCAGTACATCGGCAAATTTCTGCGCATTGGCAAAAGTCTTGCTGCTAGCAAAAATCTTCGTGGTATTTTCCTGCACGTACTTGAGCATCAGCGAGCCCATTTCACCAAGACCCACGATGTAAACCGAGCGATTTTCCAAATCGTCGAAAGTCTTCTGGATTTGCTTCATCGCCAAGAACGGGATGTTGCAACTGAGCTTGCTCAAGTTGGTTTCCGTCTTGATGCGCTTTGTCGTGGTGATGGCACTCTGGAAAAGTTTGTTCAGGCTTGTTCCGGTCGCCTTCAACTGGTGAGCCGTCTCGTAGGCCCTGCCAATCTGGTGCAAAATTTGGTCTTCGCCCATGGCCACGGAATCAAGCCCGGCGCACACGTTCATCACATGGTGCACCACATCGTCACCCGACTTTGTGTAAAAGAACTTCGCAAAATCGTCGTACTTTTGCTTCGCGAGGCCGCACACATAGCGCACGATTTCCGCGCATTCCAAGTCGCGGTCGCTCGCCACATAGACTTCGGTGCGGTTGCACGTGGCGAGAATCAAAAGTTCATCGAAAGGGCTGTGCTGCAAGGCATCAGTCTTCACATCCATCGGGATGTAAAACTTCTCGCGAATCGCGATTTCGGCCACCTTGTGGCTCATGCCTGCCATGTAGATTTTGCGCATGCTTCAAATGTAGAAAAAAACTTTCCTCAGTCGTCAATCCGCATACTGTTCTTCAATCCAATCGTATCTCTTTTTCATCCATTCGACCATCGTCTCGACAGCCTCGTCGTAGGAATCATACGGGTCCTTCAAAGCCCAGTTCTCGGTATTCTGAAGAATGGGCCAGCGTCTGTACTCGTTCTCCACGGCCTTCTCAATAATGGAGCGGTACAAAGGAATGCTATCGATCAGCGCCTTAAAAATCCCTTTATTACTTTCCCAATAAACATCCGCCGCCACACGAACATCCGTATTCCTGAACAACGGCGAGAACCAGCGCCCTTTTCGAATGTACCAGCCATCAAAGGATTGATTTACTTTGTACGAAGCATTCCCGAAAGCCAAGTCAAAATCCCAAAGCGGGCCAAAATGGATGGGGCCGCCCTTTTCCCAGGTCATGTAGATGCTGCGGGCAAAATTGCCATCTTCATTTTTCGAAAATTCCTGCACCCAGTAATACAACACAAAGTCGTCAATATCGACCCACTTATCGATAGAATTTTCGCCCTTGAAATTTCTCTCGCTCAATCGCGTTTCAAATTCGTTCAAATGGTCCAGCAACAATTTTTGGGTCTCTTCATTCGGATTTTTAGGTGACTTTATATGAAATATGTTGTCATCATCGGTAATAACATAGGGCGGGTCGTATTTTTTTATGCCCTCTTTTTCGAAGAGGAATGTCGTATCGTTTTCGGGAATGTTCACTCGGTTCTTGGCGACTTTCACCGTTTCGTAAAGCAAGTACAAACCTTTATATTCCTGATTCAAGTAAAGCTCCACAAACCGGCATTTTGGCGTATAGCTCGCGTGAAGCCACTCCGAAAGCCTGTACATCATGTAGTTCCGGAGGTACGTTTTATCACCAAAGTTCCCGACCAGCGCCCAGTCCCTGTTTTTGGGCATTCCAAAGAACGAAACTTTATCTGTAAACTCCAACTTCATGCCGTATTTAGGCATCTTGAAACTGGAATTGCCTCGCCCACGCACCGTCAAGTCAAGAACTTCCGTCATGGGGGCTTTTTCGCCGTAAATCTGGAAACAGGACGGGATTTCGGTTTCCCTATCGCGAATCTCGTGAAAATCCTTCGTCTCGATGACAATGCGCGGAAGCCCCGCGTACGGATAGCGGGAATCGTCCATCATCAGGTAATCGGGGTTCTCTTCTGTCTCGGACCACACACAACCGCAAAGCGCGCAAGGCACTCCGCAGACAATAAAAAGCATGGCAAGCCGAAGAATCGATGTATTCACATTGAAATAATATTAAATTTCTATGCGAAATGTCGAAATACTGGAACAAAATAGTCGCGCACGGTACATTTTTAGTTTGCTGCTTTGCAGCGAATTGTCTTGCGACAGAAACCTTGTTCCCCATTGATTTTCCGGAATCACGCGCGGCCGTCGGCGAAACGGTTGAACTTGACGACGATGTTTACAGCACGGACTTGAACGCCTTTATAGAATTCGCACCCGCAAGATTTTTCAGCATTTACGCGAGCGGAGCGTTCCGTTTTCTAAGCTACAGCTACGAATACACCACCGAAGGCTACATACACAACTACTGCAATCTGCACGTGAACGGTTTCAACGAAACGTACGTTGGTGCAAAAATTCTTGTTTGGCACGGCCTAGGAATAAACGCCAACTGGAGATTCCCTCCGGGAGAAGGCTCGCAAAAAAATCGTTTCCACCGCTTGAACGTTGAACCTTTTTACGCTTGGCAAGCCACGCAACACCTCGTCATTGGCACGAGCGTCCGCTACAACATGTTTCTCGAAGACTTGAACTACAAGCCGGGCGACGAAATCGGGCTGCGCGGGACCCTGGCCTGGAAATTCCTGTGGAGCGACGCCCAAAAATCAGGATGGAAATTCACGGAACAGTTCCTGTACCAAAAGCGAATCGTGGATTCCGAAAACAGGAACCTATTAAAGCCCTACCGCAAAATGAAGGACACCTACAAAGGTTTTAAATTCGATTACGAAATCGCACGCTACTTCGGCATTTGCAGCAAATCGCTTGGAATCGGCTTGAATTACCAAATACAAAAGGGAAACCTGTTCGGTTTCGAAACCGGGCATCTAGTCGGGCTCAAACTTTTACTGGAATAAAATTTATTCGAAAAATCACTCTGCGAAAAATGTAAAGCTGGTCTTTTTCAATTCACGGACGGAATGGAGGACCGCAAAATCGGGCGCTTTGCCGGACTCGGAATTCGGCAGAGACAGCGACGAAACTGCCGACAGGGACTGCGCAGCCTCAGCGATGGCTCGGTCAAGTTCCTCTGCGGAGGCGGCATGGAACATGGCGTAAAGATTGTACGGGAAGTCTTCAAAGGGTTCGCGCTCGTAGCAATGCGAAACACGGGGGTTCGCCGCAAGAATCGCCCCTGCTTCGGCAACCCCGTCTATACAAAAGCACACCATCGCATTGTGCGCAAAACCCGCCTCCTGGTGCCTGAGAACAGCACCGAAACGGCGCATACGGCGAGTCGACAAGTCTTCACGGATTGTATCAAGAAATGATTCAAACGAAAATTTTTCGGACATTTGCGACTGTTGAATCGTCTTGAAAATGTCCGCAAAAGGCGTAAGCGTATGCGGAATGTCGCCACTCAAAAGGCGAATGCGAAGCTTGTCGGAATCAGGTACGAGGTATGAAGTCGCCCTTCGGGCTTCGAGGTGTGAGGAGGCTTTGAGATCCTTCGACGCGCTTCGCTTGCTCAGGATGACACCATCATTTTTCTCGTCTCTCCCCTTCATCACCGTATTGATTTTGAACATGCGCTTGGAAGCGAGTATATGTACATTATACATATTCGTTTCTTTTTGCAGTTTATCTACAATTTTTTGAACAAATTGTTCATTTTCGGCAATGACGGTAAACCAAACATTGTAACGGTGGCTGCGAACGTAGTTATGGGTAATCGCGGGAATTCCGGCAACCACAGCTGCGAATTTTTCAAGCGCAGAATCGTCGGGAGCGCCGTTCGAAACAGCGGGCACAATGCCTGCGCACAAACGCGAAACAAAGCCCAACTTACGGGAATCGTAAACGCCGCCAATGCGACGGATTACGCCACTTGCGCGAAAACGTTCAACAGCTTCAAAAACAGACTGTTCCGTTATACACGATTCTTTGTGGATCCCGTCGCTACGCTCCAGGATGACGCAATTTTTTTCTGTCACCCTGGAAGGAACATCGTGACTGACGGGGGCCAGGATGACGCAATTTTTTTCTGTCACCCTGGAAGGAACATCGTGACTGACGGGGTCCACGCTAAATTTTTCGGCAAGAACAGCGTACGGGCGTTCCGCTACCGGAAAGCCGTCCTGGATGATGTCGAGAATCTGCTGTTCTAAATCTGTCATGTTTCTTCTTTGTAGATCCCCTCCCGCGCTGCGCTTGGTCGAGGATGACGCAATTTTTTCCGTCACCCTGGAAGGAACGTCGTGACTGACGGGGTCCAGGATGACGCAATTTTTTTCTGTCACCCTGGAAGGAACGTCGTGACTGACGGGGTCCAGAATGACGCAATTTTTTTCTGTCACCCTGGAAGGAACGTCGTGACTGACGGGGTCCAGAATGACGCAATTTTTTTCGTCTTACGCTTTGATTTCCTCGTCGGTCAAATAGCAGGCGGGGTCTTCGGCCCAGAAGTCGCCGGTCACGGCTTCGGCGCGGGTGCGGAAGTTTCCGTTGCAAAGGTTCAAGAAGGCGCAGTTCGGGCAGCGGCCCTTTAAAATCGGCTTGCGATTCTTGAGGCCCGCCATAATCGGGTTCGATTCGTCGGTCCAGATTTCGCCGAAAC
>JAKSIL010000066.1 GCA_024398815.1 Fibrobacter sp. | reverse complement strand
TCACTGGCAAATTAAACATTAAAAATTGTTATAGTGCTGGTTCCGTGAAAGGAGTGCATTATATTGGCGGCATTGTCGGTGTAAATAGAGATGTTGCCGAATTGAAGATTGAGAACAGTTATAACGAAAGTTCCGTGAATGCGCCTGCAGGGATTGTCGGCGGCCTTGTGGGGGAAAACTTTAATTACGCTCGTTTGACCATCACGAATAGCTACAACGCGGGTGCCGTGAGCGAAACGCAATATGTCGGCGGCCTTGTGGGAGATAACTATTCTGCTATTTTAACCATCGAGAACAGCTACAACGTGGGTGCTGTGAGCGGAACGCAATATGCTGGCGGTCTTGTGGGGGATAATGATGATGGTACATTGAACGTTTCGAACAGCTTCTTCGTTGAAACGAATGGCGATGGCGATAAGCTCGGTGGCGAGGCTAAGACTCTTGACGAATTCGCTGACGGCACGGTCGCTCTCTTGCTGCATAACTGGTGCGAAACAGAAGAGGAAGATGAAATTTGCAAGGAAGATGGCCTGGACGGTTCCGTGTGGGGCCAGAATGTGGGCCAGGCATCTGACAACGATGCCGCCCCGACGCTTTCGGGCGTGCTGAAACTCGGCCCGCTCACCATTGCGAAGAACGCCGCCGGGAAGGATTCGACCGCAATCGACGGCGCTTCCGAATTGGAAATGAAGATTCCTGCCGAGTTTAATGTGCCGAGCGTGACGTTCAAGCGTTCGTTTGCGGGCAACGGCTTCTCGACCATCATGCTTCCGTTTACGCCGGATTGCGCCGACGATGACTGCGTCGAAGGCGTGAAGTTCTTCGAGTTCTACTCGTATACGGATGGCGAGGTTCAAGCGACGGAAGTGAGCCCGAAGGATTTGAAGGCGAACACTCCGTACCTGGTGCAGGCAGCTGGCGCAACGGAACTCGTGTTCAAGAACGGCGGCACGTTCAATACCACGTCTGGCGATGTGTACAATTCCGAAACCGGCGAGTACAAGGTCGAACTCGGCGGCGATGGCGCCGGCTGGTCCATTTACGGCACCTACGAATACAAGACCTGGGAAGAAGGCGACGCTGGCCTCGGTCGAACATACGGATTTGCCGCGAACGACGGCGTGAACGCCCCCGCCATTGTCGGCCAGTTTGCGAAGATTGGCGTTGGCGCCTACATCTACCCGATGCGCGCGTACCTGGAATACGATGCTCCCGCTCCGGCCGGTCGCCCCGCCGCAAACGGAGCAAGTGCAAAATCGGGTGCGACAATTAGTGTCGCTTCTCTCCCCGAAGAAATCGATGTCGTGATTGTGGACAAGGGTAACGTTGGCACGGAAGTTGCGGGCTCCGATGATGCCTCGGGCGAACAGACCACGAGGGTTATCGGTACCATCAACACTCGCACCGGCGAATTCAAGTTCGCAAACGACCGCTGGTTCGACCTGAACGGCCGCTACCTCGGCAGCAAAAAGCCGACGCAGAAGGGCGCCTACTACAACAACGGCAAAAAGGTAATTGTGAAGTAGTCAAGTTAAGTCACCCTGGAGCCGGAGGCGACGGGGTCCACGACGAACCAACAATTAAAAAAAAGAATCTAAAACAAGAAGAAAGCATACAGGAAACCGGAACTCAAGGAAGTCGAACTCAAGCGCCGCGCAAGCCTGCTCGAGGCGTCGTCGCCTTCCGTCACAGGTGAAGTCGGCTACAACCAGACTTTTGCCGACCAGATGGCACCAAAAGCGTAAAACGCAATTTTGTTGCGTTTGAAAATTCGCCTAAAAAAAGTATCTTTGTATTTGAGAACTTTTTAAAGGCGATAAATTTATGAAGAAAAATTCTTATTGCATGTTGGTAGCGTTGTTTACGCTGCTTTTTTCGAACCTGAGTTTTGCCGTGGATGTAGACCCGTGCGCAAGTTGGCCGGTCACCCTCGAGGAAGATGCGGACGGCTTCTACGAAATCGGTTCAGCCGACGCTCTCTACAAGTTCGCCTGCATGGTGAACAATGGCGCTACTAACATCAGCGGCAAGTTGACGGCGGACATCTGCTTGAACGCCTGCAAAGAAGGCGAAAGCGTGCTCAAGGCCAACGGAACCTTGAGCGACAACGCCTCCAATTTCACGCAGTGGACTCCGATTGGAACGTCCGAAAAGCCTTACACGGGAACGTTCGACGGAAATGGCCATACCATCCGCGGATTGTACGTCAATGACGGTGACGCGGAATATGTGGGCCTGTTCGGATACATCGATGAATCCGCCAAAGTCCAGAACGTGGGCGTGGTTGATTCGTATTTCAATGGCAGCCTGTGTGTCGGCGGCGTGGTCGGGGTGAACAATGGCACGGTCAGCAACGTTTACAACACGGGCGTCGTAAGCGGGGGAACCTTTGTCGGCGGCGTGGTCGGGTATAATGACGACGGCACCGTCAGCAACGTGTACAACACGGGCTCCGTGAGCGGAAGAGGCCACCATGTCGGCGGCGTGGTCGGGTATAGTTCCTATAGCACCGTCAGCAACGTTTACAACACGGGCTCCGTGAACGGAACAGGCGGCTCTGTCGGCGGCGTGGTCGGGTATAGTTACTATAGCACCGTCAGCAACGTTTACAACACGGGCTCCGTGAGCGGAAAAACCTATGTCGGCGGCGTGGTCGGGGATAATGATGGCGGCACCGTCAGCAACGGCTTCTTCAATACGGCGTATTACTCCGGGAACGCAATTGGTGAGAGTGAAGGAACCGCAGATAATGTAAAAGGCCTGTCAATGACGGACCTCGCAAACCTCACTGTAGGCAACGGAGGCGATTTCCCGCTGCTTGAAGGCGAAACGGAAAGTCCCTGGGCAAAAGGCATCTATTACGACAAGGCTACAGGAAAACTGGCGAATAGTGAGTTGCCGTACCTCAAGAGTCTGCCCAAACCTCAAGACGTGGAAATGGAATTCAATGTCAAAGATAACGTCATCCAAATCAGCTCTACCGATGACCTCAAGAATTTCGCGAAGCTCGTGAATGAATACCACATCACGGATGTGGATGCGGAACTGACGACGAACCTCACTGTAAATTCGAACTTGCTCGGCGAGAACAATGCGAACGTCGATGCCGAGACTGGCGAATACAAGGGAAACGCACCTGCAAATGTTTGGACTCCGATTGGAACGTCCAGCGCCAAATACACGGGAACGTTCGACGGAAAAGGCCATACCATCCGCGGATTGTATTTCAACAACGAAAACACGAGATATGTGGGCCTGTTCGGATACATCTATGGCTCAAACGCCATAGTCCAGAACGTGGGCGTGGTTGATTCCTATTTCAAGGGCTACCAGTATGTCGGTGGCGTGGTCGGGTATAGTGCCGGTACTATTACGAACAGTTACAATATGGGCTCCGTGAACGGAGATATTGTCGGTGGCCTAGTCGGATACAACACCGGCGTCGTCATGAATTGTTTCAATACAGGCTTGGTGAGGGTGCACTCCTCTGTTGCTGGTGGCGTTGTTGGGCGTAGCAGCGGCACTATCAGTAACGTTTATAGTGTTGGTTCTGTGAATGGAGATAATTTACCTGCGGGCCATGCCGTTTCCGGTGGAAGAAAAATAGGCAGTGTGCTCGGAATAAATGATGGCGGAACGATTAGCAGCGCCTACTATAATGAGGATGCGGCTTGCATAAATTGTGTTAGCACTATCGAAGGCACTATAGGTAAAATCGCTGCAGAATTTGCTGACGGCACGGTCGCTCAGGACTTGCACGACTACTACGAAAACGGCGTTGACGGCTCCGTGTGGGGCCAGGATTTGACGAAGGAAAACTCCTTGCCGGACTTCAGCGGCGAGATTAAGGGAACTTTACATGGTCTGACTTTGAACACGTTTGAGGGTGATGACCGTAAGTATCCGAAGAAATATGTGCAAGAAAAGGGGCTTGAACTTCCAACAGACCTTGTACGGGAAAACTACGTTTTTGTGGGTTGGTACGAAAATGAACAATTTACAGGCGCACAAGTGTCGGCAATACCGGCAAATTCCAGCGGCGCGGTTGAATATTGGGCCAAGTGGGGACCGAAAGGTGCAATAACCTTGAATCTCAACGGAGGTGATGAGCTTGCTCCCGGTGAAGGCGTGACTTTCTATGGCGAGGGAAAGGGTGCTGTATTGCCTACGCCAATGCGCGAAGGCTGCTTGTTCTTTGGTTGGTACACAAATGAGGACCTTACGGGCTCCAGCGTATCAGAAATTCCGTCGACTTCCACCGGTGCTGTAGAATATTGGGCCAAGTGGGGACCGAAAAGTGCAATAACCTTGAATCTCAACGGAGGTGATGAGCTTGCTCCCGGTGAAGGCGTGACTTTCTATGGCGAGGGAAAGGGTGCTGTATTGCCTACGCCAATGCGCGAAGGCTGCTTGTTCTTTGGTTGGTACACAAATGAGGACCTTACGGGCTCCAGCGTATCAGAAATTCCGTCGACTTCCACCGGTGCTGTAGAATATTGGGCCAAGTGGGGACCGAAAAGTGCAATAACCTTGAATCTCAACGGAGGTGATGAGCTTGCTCCCGGTGAAGGCGTGACTTTCTATTACGAGGGAAAGGGTGCAGCATTGCCCACGCCCATGCGCGAAGACTACGCTTTCCTAGGCTGGTCCACGAAGCAGAATGCGGAATCCGTGGCGGACATGGTGACTTCCGTTGCGGCGGGCTCGACGGGCGCAAAGGAATTCTATGCGCAGTGGATTAAGGTGAATGCCGACGGCTGCTACGAAATAGCCTCGGTTGACAGTCTTTACAAATTTGCATTTGCGGTGAATGTCATGTCTAATGGTGAAATTTGCGGTGTGCTTGCCGAAAACATTGTCGTGAATACGGGTGTGCTCAATACAGATGGATCCTTGAACACTGTTGGTGGCGATTTCAAATCGTGGACTCCGATGAACGTCCAGAACGGCGTGCAGGTGACGCTCAACGGTGCCGGCCATGCTATCGGCGGGCTGTATTTCAATGATGGAAATAAGGGCGAAGTCGGCTTGTTCGGTAATGTGGAAGGGGTGGTTTCCATAGATAGCTTGCGAATCGTGGATTCCTATTTCAAGGGAGACTTCTATGTTGGCGGCCTTGTGGGGTATAGCAATTATGGTACATTGACCATCGAGAACAGCTACAACGCTGGCACCGTGAGCGGATACGACTATGTCGGCGGCCTCGTGGGGTATGTCTATGATGGAACATTGACCATCACGAACAGCTACAATGCGGGCGCCGTGAGCGGCAGCGATAGCGATGTCGGCGGCCTTGTGGGGTATGGCGAAGGTACATTGACCATCACGAACAGCTACAACGCTGGCAGCGTGAGCGGAGACGGCGATGTCGGCGGTCTTGTGGGGTATGGCGAAGGTACATTGACCATCGAGAACAGCTACAACGCTGGCACCGTGAGCGGCAGTGGCGATGTCGGCGGCCTTGTGGGGTATAGCAATTATGGCAGTACATTGACCATCACGAACAGCTACAATGCGGGCACCGTGAGCGGCATCGATAACTATGTCGGCGGCCTTGTGGGGTCAGGCTTTAATTTGACCATCACGAACAGCTACAACGCTGGCAGCGTGAGCGGTAACGGTAACGATGTCGGCGGCCTTGTGGGGTATGGCCGTACATTGATCAAGAACAGCTTCTTCCTTGCGACGGGCAAAAGTGGCGATGGTTACGGCGGTGAAAGCCGTGCTCTTTATGATTTCCACAACGATATTGTCGCGAAAAAACTGCACGACTGGTGCGAAAAAGAAGAGGGTTCAAAAACTTGCAAGGAAGGCGGCCTGAACGGTTCCGTCTGGGGCCAAGACCTGTCGAATGCGAATTCCCTGCCGGACTTCAGCGGCGTAGTCGGGCACAAGTACGGAAGCGTCGTGTTCTTTGACAAAAAAGTCAACGGTACTTTCGGCTCCGCCGAAGTGGACGCTACGTCTGAATTTGCTGTCAGTTTCACGGAAAATATCGTTGTCTCTGGCCCCGTCAAGTTCAAGCGCACGTTCGCAGGCAGCGGCTACTCGACCATCATGCTGCCGTTCCAACCGAACTGCTCTGAAGGTGATTGCATCAAGAACGGCGAAAATGTGAAGTTCTACGAATTCGGTTCTTATGCGAATGCGACAGTCCGTGTCACTGAGGTAAGCCCGAGCGCTCTCCAGGCCAACACGCCGTACCTGGTGCAGGCCGCAGGCGTTAACGAACTTGTGTTCAAGAACGGCGGCACGTTCAATACCACGTCTGGCGATGCGTACAATTCCGAAACCGGCGAGTACAAGGTCGAACTCGGCGGCGATGGCGCCGGCTGGTCCATTTATGGCACCTACGAATACAAATCCTGGGAAGAAGGTGATGCCGGCCTCGGCCGCACATACGGATTTGCCGCGAACGACGGCGTGAACGCCCCCGCCATTGTCGGAAAGTTCGCGAAGGTCGGCGCTGGCGCATACATCTACCCGATGCGCGCGTACCTCGAATACACTGCTCCCGCTCCGGCCGGTCGCCCCGCCGCAAACGGAGCAAAGCCCGCGGGCAACGCAAACACCGTCGCCTCGCTCCCGGAAACCATCAATGTCGTGATTGTCGAAAAGGGCGAAACCGGCACGGAAATCGCGGGCTCCGATGATGCCTCGGGCGAACAGACCACGAGGGTTATCGGTACCATCAACACTCGCACCGGCGAATTCAAGTTCGCAAACGACCGCTGGTTCGATTTGCAGGGCCGCTACCTTGGCGTGAAGAAACCGACGCAGAAGGGCGCCTACTACAACAACGGCAAAAAGGTAATTGTGAAGTAGTCAAGTTAAGTCACCCTGGAGCCGGAGGCGACGGGGTCCACGACGAACCAACAATTAAAAAAAGAATCTAAAACAAGAAGAAAGCATACAAGAAACTGGAACTCAAAACAGTCGAACTCAAGCGCCGTGCAAGCCTGCTCGAATCGTCTGTCACAGGTGAAGTCGGCTACAACCAGACGTTTGAAGACAAGTCTCTGCCGAAGGCGTAACCAACGCAAACTTGTTAAAACTGCGGCGCATGCAAAACTGTGTGCGGCTCCCATACAGGGACTGCTTTTTTGCTAAATTTACCGCATGTTTTGCAATCGAATTCTTGGCACTACGCACCACGGCACTTACAAGAAGGTCATTGATGTTCCTCTTTTAAAGGAGGAACTCTCGATGCGTTCCATCCGCTGCATTGCGCGTGACGGCGTCGAAATCGAGATGGACTTGTACGAGGATTTGCAGGAAGGCGACATTGTGGCTGAAACCGAGCAGAATGTTTACGCCATCAAAATCTACGTGCCGAAGAAAAAGGCTGAGGACGTGGCTCCTGCGCCGCAGTTCAAAAGTTATCTGTAGTTTCGTTTTTTGTTTTTTTTAGCCTTGTCAGTTTAAAAAGTCGTTTGTTACTTTAAACGGCGTGAACGATGTGATTCTTTTTCAGGTTTTGCCTGTTGTCCTGGGTGTCGGAATTCCTTTTGTGGGAACTCTTCTCGGGGCTGCGTGTGTTTTTCTTGCCAGGCGCCCGTTGCGCTTGAATGTGCGTCGCGGAATGATGGCGTTTTCTGCGGGCGTGATGGTAGCCGCTGCGGTCTGGAGTCTCTTGATTCCTTCCGTCGAGGCTTCTCAGCATCTTGAAAAATGGACGTTCGTGCCTCCTTTCGTTGGCTTTTGGCTTGGCGTGCTGCTACTGTTTTCGATAGACGGGATGGTGCCGCATTTGCATTTGGGCGAAGGCTTTTCAGAAGGGCCGCGGGCTACTTTGAGTAGGTCGACAAAGATTGCGCTTGCCGTTACTATCCACAACATTCCCGAGGGCATGGCGATTGGCGTCATGTTTGCAGGCTGGCTTGCCGGTTCCAGTTTCGCGACGATTTCTTTGTCGGCGGCTATTGCCGTTTCGATAGGAATTGCGATTCAGAATTTCCCGGAAGGTGCGATTGTTTCGCTTTTGATGCGTGCCGAGGGCGCTTCGCGGAAAAAAGGTTTTTTGCTCGGGCTTGTTTCTGCCGTGGCGGAGGCTCTTGCCGCAGTTGTGACATTGTTTATTTCTCAGTTGATGTTGCCGGCACTTCCGTGGCTGCTTGCGCTTGCTGCGGGTGCCATGATTTACGTGGTTGTAGAAGACCTTTTGCCCGATGCGAATGCCGGAACTCATTTTGACGGAGCGACACTTTTGTTCGCTATCGGTTTTTCGATGACGATGGCTCTTGATATTTTGCTGTAAGCCGTCTAACTTATTTTATGCTCAGGCTTTCGCGTGCCGAGATGGGTTCTTTGCCCAAGAGTTTATAAAGTTTGCAACGGAAAAGCGGGATGGCGGCGATGCAACCAGCGATGACCACGGCTGCCGCGCAGTAGGCGATTCCAGGCTTGTCCAACTGTTGCTTGAAAACGATGCGCAATACGAGCAGAATCCACCAGTGTACGGCGAGGATGACAAGTGCGTTCCTGGAAATGTTCCTGAAGATTCCGCGGATAATGCGAAGTGGCGCTACTTGCGGAAGTCGGCTTATGGTTTGGAATGCGAAGACGAGCCCGACGATGCCGAAAAGCGATGTGGCGATGAACATCGTCAAGCTTTTGCCGAGGTCGTTGTTCATGATGCTGAAATTCGGATTCGGAGTTTCAAGGATTCCGTAAAGCACGAAGGCGATGATGGCGATGGCTGCCGTGATTGCCGGGTGCAATGGCTTGCGCAGGCAATCCTGCGACTTGTTTTGCGAAACATTGCTTTTCGGTCGGCTCACGAATTTTTTGCAAATCCATCCGCAGGCGAAGAAAAAGAGTACGGTCAAGTCGCGTTCAATTCCCAAGGGCAATCGAATGTGGTTCTTGTAAAGTAGCCAACCACCCGCAAGGCTTGCGATGGCGACTGCAGCGATGGCAATCGGCTTGGCCCGTGTAATCCTGTGCACCCCGTAGAACATCAAACTGATTGAATACAACGTAAACACGAACCAGATGGGGCCGGAACCGATGCTGGATTTGCCTGCCACAAAAATTTTCGCAAGGTTCCAGTAGATGTAGTCCCAGAGGGTAGCAATTTCGGGGCGGATATTCATGACGCTCATCTTCGGGGCAAGCGGAAACCAGTCGAAATTCCACACCACCGGGTCGAGAGCCAAAAAAAGCAACGAATGCCAAATGTAGGGGAGCAGCAAAACTTTTGTCTTGTGGACGGCGTAACTCTTGAAGTTCGAAAATCTTCGCGTGCTGAACAGGAATCCCGAGATGAAAAAGAATGCCGACATGCGGAAGGCGCTCAGGTTTTCCATGCCCATCTGCACATTTGCGAAACTCTGCTCAAGGTGGTAAAGGCAGACGAGCAATAACACGAATCCCTTGAATTCGTCTATCCACTCAATCCTGTTTTGTTGCGTCGGCATATTTCGTGCGGTGCCCTAGAACCACCTGCGTTCGTCTTCTATGGTTGTACTTGGTCCGTGCCCAGGGAAAACAACTGTTTCTCCGGGGAGCGTCAAGAGCTTGCTTTTGATTCCCGAAATCAGGGCGTCTTCGTCACCGCCAAAGAGGTCTGCGCGGCCCATGCTCCCTGCAAAAAGAATGTCACCCGGGAAAAGTACTGGCACAGGTTTTGCACCATCGGCAACATCGCCGTCGGAACCTGCTCTGTCAGAAACGTCTTCGTTCGCGTTTTCACAGTAGAACGCGATGCCGCCCGGGGAGTGCCCTGCTACGTGAATCACGTGCAACTTGATGCCTGGAATTTCAACAACGTCGCCTTCGGCTAAAAAGCCTCCGAGGGGTGGTGCGATTTCTTCGACGGGGAGCCCGAACATCTGGCTCTGTTCTTCCTGCAAATCCAACAAAAAATTGTCTTCTTCGTGGGCCTCCGCCTTCACGCCGAATGTACGTTCTGCAAATGCGTTGCCAAGTACGTGATCCAGGTGCAGGTGCGTATTCACCACTCGGTGGACGGTTAAGCCGCTCTCTGCGATGTATTGTGAAAGCGCTTGCTGTTCCTGCGGATTTGAAGCGCTCGGGTCTATCAAAATGGCGTCGCCCGCATTATTGCTGAGTACAAAGCAGTTCACACCGAAGGGATTGAAGACAAATTGCTTGATTTTCATGCTTTTAATATAAAAAAATGTAAAGAACGATGTAAAAAGAACAAATCTTCCCTAATTATCCTTCACACACCGAACCGAGTAAGCCTGATCCTTATAAAAACTGCATATATCCGCATATTCCATAATATCTTGCAAAAGAATCTGATAAGCGTGATAGTCCGCATACGCATTAGACGTCCAGAAGTTTGTGCTACTGCCAACATCGTAAAACCCGGCCGAGATTCCATTATCCTCTCGCCTCCCGGCAGGGAGTGCTGAAAATCCGAACTCATTTGTATAAACACTTGGCCCGGTGTACCCCCAATCCTCTCTGGAAGATTTCAAGGCCGCGTCGGCATCTCCCTGGCCACCCACATTAGCAAAAAGAATTTCCCATTCCTCCTTGGATGGCAGATGCCAGCCTTCGGGGCAAATACCGCGAACAGCGCCGCTCAAGCTACACGTCGTTCCGTTTCCGCATCCGGCTCCATCATCGGAGAATTTCGCTGCAGAATCCATGGCCGCACTCCACAAATAGAGCCTGCCGTATTTGGCACAAGAATCCGCTTTGTTGTTATAGCAAAAACTGGAGGAATCAAACATTGCCGTAGGTTCAGTGTAGGCATAGTCGAGATTCTCGGCCATCCAGGTTTGCTCGCCGATGGTTGTCGTCTTGTAAACCCGATTATCGCGGGAGTCCGTCATTGTCCCGAAACTTACGGACACCGAACTACTAGAAATTACACTTTCATCACTAGAAGAAACAGCGTCGTTACCAACGTCAGCATCATCAGCACTAGAACTGGAATTGCTACCGCAGGCCGTAAGAAGTGCGAATGTCGCTATAGCCACAAAAATGAATGTCTTTTTCAAAATGCTAAACTAATATAGGGTGTGTTTCATAGCTTAATATAAAAAAACGCTCGGATTTTTCCGGGCGTTTTTGAATGTACTCTCGTTTTTAGCGAACTTGTGAGTGTTCTCTATTCCTTGATGCTCCAGGTGGTGCCTTCCTTACTGTCCTTGATGACCACGTTCATGGCGGCGAGTTCGTCGCGGATGCGGTCGCTTTCGGCCCAGTTCTTGTTGGCACGGGCTTCCTTGCGGGCCGCGAGAAGTTCTTCAATCTTTGCGACGTCGACGCCGGCGGCGCCTTCTTCCTGCTTTTTCTTGTAGTCTTCGCGCGGTTCGTCGAGTTTGAGGCCGAACACCTTGTCCATGTCCATCACGAGGGCGGCCTTTTCGCCGTCGTCGATGTCGGATTTGAGCATGGTGTTCAGGATGCCGAGGGCGCGGGGCATGTTGAGGTCGTCGCCAATCGCGTTCTTGAAGTCTTCCTGGAAGGCCTTGGCCTTTTCGCTTGTGATGGCGGTGGCCTTTCCGATGAGGGCGTCCGTCTTCTTGTGGAGGCTCTTCAAGGCTTCCTTGGCGCCTTCCATCGCTTCCCAAGTGAAGTTCAGGTAGTTGCGGTAGTGGCTGCCGAGCGCAAAGTAACGATAGTCGAGCGGGTTGAAACCGCGGTCCATGAGGAGCGTGACGGTGAGGAATTCACCGCTGGACTTGCTCATCTTGCCGAATTTTGTTTCGGTGGTGCCGTCTTCCAACTTTTCTTCGCTTGCGGTGCGCAGGAATTCGCCGTGCATCCAGAAGCGGCTGAACTGTACGCCGTTCGCGCATTCGCTCTGGGCGATTTCGTTCGTGTGGT
>JAKSIL010000065.1 GCA_024398815.1 Fibrobacter sp. | reverse complement strand
AGGTACACATGGAATTCAAGTACGAAGCAACCGTCCAGCACGGCGAAGACAAGACTGAATACGTGAATCTTGGCAAGGATGGCATTTCCGTCGCCGAATTCGAAGGCAAGAAGATTTTGAAGGTCGCCCCTGAAGCCCTCACGAAGATGGCCCAGGCCGCTTTCGAAGAAGTGAGTTTCCGCCTTCGCCCGGCCCACACCGCCAAGGTCGCGAAGATTCTCCAGGACCCGGAAGCGAGCGATAACGACAAGTTTGTCGCTCTCACGCTCTTGAAGAACGCCTGCGTTGCCGCCAAGGGCATCCTCCCGTTCTGCCAGGACACCGGTACCGCCATCTGTATTTGTGAAAAGGGCCAGCAGGTGTGGACCGACGCTGACGACAAGAAGGCCATCTCCGAAGGTATCTTCAACGCTTACACCACGAAGAACCTCCGCTACAGCCAGATCGCCCCGCTTACCATGTACGAAGAAAAGAACACGGCTTGCAACCTCCCTGCCCAGATTGACGTGGAAGCAGGCGAAGGCGCCGAAATGAAGTTCCTCTTCGTGGCGAAGGGCGGTGGTTCTGCCAACAAGACTTACTACTGGCCGATGACCAAGGCTCTCCTCAACCCGAAGAACCTCGAAAAGTTCATCAGCGACAAGGTGAAGACCTTGGGTACTGCAGCCTGCCCGCCGTACCACCTCGCCATTGTGATTGGCGGTACCTCTGCCGAAATGAACACTCACACGGTGAAGCTTGCTAGCTGCGGTTACTTCGATGACCTTCCGACTACCGGTTCCGAAGGCGGCCGTATGTTCCGCGACGTGGAAATGGAAGAAAAGGTTCTGCACATCTGCCAGAAGACGGGCATCGGTGCCCAGTTCGGTGGCAAGTACTTTGTTCATGACGTGCGCGTCATCCGTTGCCCGCGTCACGCTGCAAGCTGCCCGGTTTCCATCGGCGTTTCTTGCTCCGCAGACCGCAACATCAAGGCCCGCATCGATGAAAACGGCCTCTGGCTCGAAAAGATGGAACACAATCCGGAACAGTACCTGCCGAAGGGCGAATCCGTGAACATGGCTCCGGCTGTGGAAATCGACCTTGACCGTCCGATGAAGGAAGTTTTGGCCGACCTTACCAAGTATCCGGTGAAGACTCGCCTCAGCCTCAAGGGCACGATGATCGTGGCCCGTGACATGGCCCACATGAAGATTGCAGAAATCTTCGACAAGCAGGAAGCCGGTCAGGAACTCACCGACGTCGAAAAGAAGGTGATTGAAGTTGTTTCCAACCATCCGATTTACTACGCCGGCCCTGCCAAGACTCCGGAAGGCATGCCCACTGGTTCCTTCGGCCCGACAACTGCCGGCCGTATGGACCCGTACGTGATGCGCTTCCAGTCCAAGGGCGCTTCCATGATCATGGTGGCTAAGGGCAACCGCTCCCAGGATGTTACTGACGCTTGCCAGAAGTTCGGCGGTTTCTATCTCGGCTCCATTGGCGGCCCGGCAGCCATCCTCGCTGAACAGAACATCCTTTCGAACGACATCGTCGCATTCCCGGAACTCGGCATGGAAGCCATCCGCAAGATCACCATCAAGGACTTCCCCGCCTTTATCTTGGTCGACGATAAGGGAAATGACTTCTTTAAAGGATTGCTGTAATTGACGACGCGCGAAAGCGCGGAGTCATCCTCGGCCTCTTGAAAATGTCATCCCGGCCTCCGAGCCGGGATCCTGCTTACTGCAAGATGCTCGGTCGTAGCCGAGCATGACAATCAAAAAATAACCCCGTCGGTTTGCATCTGCGCCGGCGGGGTGTTTTTGTTTAAATCCGTTTAGTCTTCGAATATGACTCCGTCTCTATCGTTTGTTTCGCAGGTGGCGGTGAAAATTTCTTCGGCTTCCTTGAGCTTGTCTTCGTTGCCATTTTCATATCCTGTTATGATTATAGTTTTGTCGCGACATTCAATTTCTGTGTTTTGATGAATCGGTTCGCTTTTTTGAAATTCGCATTCGCTGTCGGCTAACTCCTGTGACGCGAATTGAATCTCTATTCTAGTGGCCATGGAATCACCGTCGAGAAGCACTGTAGTTTCTACGATGGTCCCATCGATGTCTTCAATGATTTTAAATGGATCTTTTTGAACTTGACAACTATAGGAATGCTTAGCGTTTTTTAGGGAACTGCTATTGGCTTGTTTGCTGTCTTTTGTTGAAGCTTGAGTGCCGAAATCGCTGCTGCTTTCGTCGTCACCGCAAGCTGTAAAACTGAATGCTGCTATGAGTGCGGAAAGTATCAAAGTTAATTTGTATTGCATGTGTGCCTCCTGGGCTGATTACACATATAAACTATAAACTTGCCGACAGCGTTTAATGAAGAATTTCAAGAAAATTTTTATAAAATGGCGAAAATTTACGAAATTGGCGGTTATAAGAAACGAAAGCCGTTCTATATGAAACGTTTGCTTCAAGTGGAACGTAATTGGCGCCCGCCAAGCAACGTTAAATGGCGTCTTTCAAAATGATCCCTCCGTTCAAGTAGCGGTGAATGACTGTGTTGATGAGCGTCTGGTAGGGAAGTCCTGCTTTTGCTCCTTTTTTGCAAAAAAAAGACCGCTCTCCGCGGCTAGCGGATAAGCGATCTATAAATACGGTTGCCAGATGGTTTTATCTGGCTGAGTGAAATATAAAATGATTGCGTGCGAAGAGGTATAGGGTGCACTCTAAAAAATGCTAGATTTGTTCCCGCTATGAAAGATGTCTTTAAAGAAGGTTCCAAGTTCCGTGCGTTCTTGCTTTCGATAGTCCTGATGTCCATCGGCTACGGGCTTTACAAGGGCGTCATCGACAACTATCTGGCCGAAGTCGTGGGCATGGGCGAATTCGACCGCGGTGTTTCGGAATTCTTCCGCGAGTTGCCGGGCCTTGCCTTGATTTTCATCCTCGCCATTTTCTACAAGTTCTCCGCCGAAAAGATGTACAAGATGGGCCTCATCGTGATGCTCATCGGCATGGTGATGCAGTCGGTGATTCCCCCTCACAAGGTGCTTGTCATTTTGGCGATGTTCCTGTTCTCGTATGGCGAGCATATTCAACTCGGCATGAAGAGTACGCTGAGTCTCGAGTACAGCAAGCCGGGAGCCGGCGGGCGCGCTCTCGGGTACCAGACTTCGATGCAGCAAATCGGAAACCTGGCAGGATTTATCGCAGTCATTGCGCTGTTTTCGATTACCACGATGAGTGGTGCCTCTTTTTACCAGCAGATGTTTGTGGTGGCGTCCGTGTTCATTGTTGCTGCGACGTTTGTTTCGTTTAGGCTTACGGGCGATAGCAAGACGGACGAGAATAAGCGCCGTTTTTATTTCCGCAAAAAGTTCAGCAAGTATTACATGCTGGAGATGTTCTACGGGGCGCGCAAGCAGGTGTTTTTTACGTTCGGCCCGTATGTGCTGATTCTGTTTTATGGCGCAGACGCGCGGCTCATCAGCATTTTGTTTGCGGTTTCGGCGGTGGCGTGTTTCGTGTTTTCGCCGATTGTGGGTAAGATTATCGACCGCCTGGGTTACAAGCCTGTGATGATTGGCGATACCTTGATTCTTGTGATTGTCTGTTTCTTCTACGGTTTTGCGCATCATTTGTTTGATATGCACACGGCTATGATTATCTGTTGCGTGAACTACGTGCTGGATTCCGTGATTTCGCTTGCCTCGATGGCTACGAGCGTGTATGTGCAGGATCTTTCGGATAACAAGAACGAAAT
Organism: Fibrobacter sp.; assembly: GCA_024398815.1. Classification (GTDB taxonomy): domain Bacteria; phylum Fibrobacterota; class Fibrobacteria; order Fibrobacterales; family Fibrobacteraceae; genus Fibrobacter. The sequence continues at coordinate 8,321 of JAKSIL010000065.1, read as the reverse complement.
GCGCGCGACAATTTCCACGGGGCTTTCCGTGAACCACTTGGTGACGGTTTTTATCGCGCTTTTTGGCGGCTGGATCTGGCACGCCCTTGGAATCGAAACCCTGTTTATCGTGTCTGCGGTGCTTGGACTTTGCAATAGCGCCTACGCTGCGACCATTAAAGTGAAAAAGAAGGCTGTATGAAGTTGATTGCGCTTTTCTTTAGCCGTTTTATGGCGGTTATCGTGCTTGCTGTGGCGGCGCTTGCGCTGTTTGTCCCTGCGAGCGGCGTTTGGATTCCGTTGAAAGCGGTGAACTACCTTTTGATGGTGGTGATGTTCGGTATGGGCCTTACCATGAAACTGAATGATTTCAAGGTGGTGTTCGTGCACCCGAAGGAAATGATTGTCGGTTGCGTGGCTCAGTTCACCATAATGCCTTTGCTTGCCTTTGCGCTTGGTAAGATTTTCGGATTGGAGGCGGCCCTTTTGGCGGGTGTGATTCTCGTGGGCACATGCCCGGGCGGCACTTCGAGTAACGTGATTACTTACATGAGCAAAGGGAACGTGGCGCTATCCGTTGGCATGACGAGCGTGAATACGCTCCTTTCGCCGGTACTTACTCCTGCCATTACTTATCTGCTTTTGCGCACTTCCGTGAACGTGGATGTGTGGGCCATGTGCCTTTCCATTTTGCAGGTGGTGATTCTTCCGATTGCGCTCGGTTTCGTGGTGAACCGCTTTGCCGGGAAGTTTGTCGCGCGGGCCGTGGAACTTTTGCCGGTCATTTCCGTGATTGCCATCTGCCTGATTGTTTCTACCGTGGTGTCGCACAATGCGGGGAAAATCATGACGACGGGTGCGATTGTCTTTGTCGTGGTGATTCTGCATAACCTGCTCGGTTACGCCTGCGGTTTTGGCGTCGGCAAGCTTTTCCGCATGGATTTGGCGAAGACGAAGGCGTTGACGGTTGAAATCGGCATGCAGAATTCCGGCCTTGCGACTTCCTTGGCGGCAAGCGCTTTTCCGAGTCTTGCCATGGCGACGGTCCCGGGTGCGATTTTCTCTGTGTGGCACAATATTTCGGGAGCCGTTCTTGCCGGCTTTTTACAGCGGAAAAAGTAGAACGAAAATCCATTTTTTGTGTTTTCTAGGCTTAAAGTATCTTTTTTCGCCCTCTTTTTTATGTCAATGTGGAATATGCCTTTGTATTTTTTGCAAAGGCTATTTTGTGTTTTTCGCGATTTTCTGGGCTGTTTTGTTTATTTTATTAAGTGGATAATTGTAATTGCGAAGAATTTGCCTATGCTGAATATTGACGAAATTAGCGACTACAGGGATTTGCTCAAGAACTATTTTACCCAGCGCAAGCTGGATATGCCTCTGTATTCCTATAAAATGATGGGTCAAAAGCTTGGGCTTGAGACAAGCCAAATGTTCCGTGTGCTGAACAAGGAACTCCATTTGCCCAACCGCAGTATTCCCCTTGCAAAGGATTTGCTCGATTTAAAGGGCCGCAGTGGCGAAATTTTTGAAATTCTGGTGGCCGCCTCCAAAACAAAATCTCCAGCTAAAAAAGACAAACTTTATAAAATGGCGTTGTCGCTTCAGGATGTGGATTTGCGCAAGTTCAGTGCCAGCGAATATCTCTTCTTGAGCAAATGGTGGATTCCGGTGGTGCGCGCGCTTATCGAAATGAACGGAGGCCGTGCCGAGATTTCGCATTTGGTAAAACAGATTTCGCCGGCGGTTTCCGAAGACCAGGTGCGCGAGGCTCTTGCCGTGTTGAAGGATCTGAAACTGATTACTCCGCTTGCCTCCGGGCGCTATGCTGCGACTGCTGCAAACTTTACTTCGGCTGGTTCACCGACAAAGACGGCTGCTATTCGCAGTTACCAGAATCAACTTTTGGCGCTTGCGCAAAACGCCCTAGTCGCAGTGGAACCCGCCAAGCGCAACATCTCGTCGCTTCTAGTGGGTGTTGACGACGATTGTTTTGCCGATTTGAACGAAATGACATTGGAATTTCGGCGACAGGTGCAAAAACGTGTGGCCGAGGTGAAAGACGCGAGCCGTGCGATGCAGTTTGTGTTTGCTCTGTATCCGGTTGCAGAAATGCCGAATGCGGAAATGGCTGCGAATAAAAAGCAGTCTGCGAAAGTGGGGGTGGAAAAATGAAAAAATGGTTTTTACTTTTTGCAGTTTTCGCTTTTTGGGCTTGCTCCGATGACGAGGTCGCGGGCATCAGCACCGTCGAAACGGAAAATGCCTTCTTGATTCGTGTTGTTCGCGGAGATTCCTTGCCGGCGTCGAATGTCGTCGCTCGTTTGCGCCCGATGGATTTTGTTCGCGATGTGAATTCTTTCGATGAAAAGGCTTTTGGTTCTACGGAAATGAATGCCTTTGTAGAATATGTGACGGATTCCCTGGGCTGTATCCGTGTGGATAGTTTGTCTGTAGAAGAGGCTTCTTTGGAAATTATTGACGAGGGAGAAGGCCTTTTCGCAAAGATTTTGGCCAAGGATGTAAAGGTCGGAGATACGGCTAGTTTCGTCATGGAGAAGACGGGAGCCCTTCGCGGAAAAATTTATCTGCCCGATAGCGTCGACTTTGCCTGGGTTCAAGTGTATGGGACAGAACGCATGGCAAAGACCGACGCTGAGGGCTTTTATGAAATCGATTCGTTGGCGCCTTATGAATACAACGTGCGCGTAGTGGTGGGTGACAGTGTCATCGAAAATTCTGCGGTAGTTGAATCGGAAGAATCGACGCGTTCCAATGTCTATGCGTTCGAACCGGATTCTGTCAAGGTGCTTGATTTTGAGTCGGGCAATGCAGAATTCGTATTGGAGGAATTGGGCTTGAATGCTGAGGGCTATCTTGCTGTCACCAATACGGATGTGGTGACGGTCCCTGCCGTCGATGAGCCCATCAGTGAAAGTATAGAAGACGCTGGCGCTGGTCGCGAAGGCAAGGCGATTCACTGGAAATCTACTGGCGATATCGGCATCTGGTCTTTCTTCGGCATTTGGATTTGTTCCGAAAAGCATACTTGCGACTTGACGGAATTGGATTCCATTGTTTACTATGTGCGTGGCTCCGGCAAGTACTTCTTTGCTTTGGAAGCACTTGGAAAGTCGAATATCGAAGGCAAGGCTGTGTTCGACGATTCCCTTGAAACTTCCGACGAATGGAAACGCGTTTGTGTAAAGCCCTCCGATTTTGTAGAACCCGATAGCGACTGGGGAAACTTTGGTTGGGACGCTGTAAAAAATTCGATAACGACGATTACGTATGGCGCCTTGGACGAATCGGAAATCTGGATTGACGATGTTACGCTTTATGGAATAAAACCCAGCGCATTTGTTGGCGTCGAGGACTGATTGACAATTTCAAATTCTAAATCACTTTTTCGGTGACTTCTCTCCATTCCCCAGGTTTTAAATCGCCTAGGGGAATGTTTCCTATTTTTATGCGAATCAGGCGCAGGGTGGGGAACCCCACGGCGGCTGTCATGTGCCGTACTTGGCGGTTCTTGCCTTCGATGAGCGTGAGTTCCACCCAACTGGTGGGGATGTTCGCGCGGAACCGTACGGGCGGTATTCTTTCCCAGATCCATTCAGGGGCTTCGACTATGCGAGCCTTGCATGGCTTGGTATGATAGCCTTTTATATCGACGCCCTTGCAAAGCTTGCGAACGGCCTCTTCGGTAATTTGTCCATCGACTTGCGCAAGGTATGTGCGCGGATGTTCGAATTCCGGGTCCAGGAGTTTCTTGATGAGTTTTCCGTTGTCTGTAAGCAATAGCGCGCCTTCGCTGTCGTGGTCGAGGCGGCCTGCTGCATAGACTCCTGGCGGAAAACCGAAGGAATCCAACGCAGGGTGCCCTGATTCCGGCGTGAACTGGCTCAGAACGCCGAAGGGCTTGTTGAATAGAATGACTCTGGACATGGCGTGCGATGCTTGGTTGCGCTAGCTAAACCAGCGTCTGGAAAAATTCCGGTCGGTGAAAATCCGGCTTCTCGGTATCGATGGGGAATGCACTCAAGTAATGCGGCGTCTTTGCCTTGTCGGCGCACTTGTAGATGTTTCCTTTGAGTGTAAGTCCTTCGAATGAGGATATTCCGAAAATGGAGGCGGGAATTGCGACGCTCATTCCCCAGCTGATGAATTCACCGACGACGCCAGCGACTCGTTTGGCTCTAGCGATGGAACCGAGAGCTTCTTTTTCGAGTTTTGTGCGGTTTTCACGTCCCTGGCCTCGCGCGGCAAGAATGAAACCACGGCTGGTGATTTCGAAATTGAAGTATTCCGATTCGTTGACGGGGTTCTGCAAAAATATTTCAACGCAGGAATCTTCCCAGCTGTTCCCGCCGTCTTCCATGACTTCGGCCCTGAAGCAAGAGGACGGTTCTTCGACATTGAAGTCGACTTGAATTAATTTATCTGTTCTTGAGATGTTTGCAATTACTACAGGAATGGATATACCCTGGTTTGCGGTCCAGTTCATGTTCGGTTTTAAAAGCATGGCTACAATATAAATAATTGGTGTCTAAAAGTGTCTAGACACCGTTTAAACACTTTTTAAACACTTGCATATTGGCGAATTCTGCGCAAAAACGTCGTTTTTTGCGTTTGGCACGGATGTTGCATAGGAGTGCATGCCCGAAGGTTTGAAAGATCAAGGGTTTTGATCTGCCTGGGTAATAAAAAAATATAGGAGGCCGTATGGCTGAAAACACTGAAAAAACAAATTCCAAATCTGCATTCCAAATGCCGACATCGTCGCCCAACTTTGATTGTCTCGCTGTAACGCAGGTGAATGTTTGGCCCTTTAAGGAAGGCTCTAACCTCGGTCACATGAAGGGGCTCGCCCAGATCGTGCTGAATGACCAGATGGTCATTCGTGGCCTTCGCGTGATGGACGGGGAACATGGTCTTTTTGTCGGCTATCCCAACGATCCGTTTTACAAAGGTGAAGAATTCCACAGCGTTTGCCTCCCGATTACCCGACAGCTCAAGGAACATATTGAAAATTGCGTACTTGAAAAGTACCAGGCCGCAGTAGCATAGTAGGTGAATCTTGTTTAAGCGAATCCGTTCTTACTGTTTGTTTGGTATCAAGGCTGTACCTGTAAGTGTTGAGGTGGATGCCTCTCAAGGATTGCCCGGTTTTACCCTGGTGGGGCTTCCGGACAATGCGGTAAGGGAATCCAGGGAGCGCGTGGTTTCGTCTATTCGTTCCATTGGGAAAGTGGTGACGGGTTTCCGTACAACGGTAAACCTGTCGCCGGCGGATTTGCGCAAGGAGGGGAGCGCTTTAGACCTTCCGCTGGCTATAGGGATGCTCGTGGCAACTGGTGAGATTGCCGTAGCAGAACTGGAACGCTATGTATTTGTGGGTGAATTGTCGCTAGACGGTTTGATGAAGCCTGTGAGAGGGGTTTTGTCTATCGCCATGGATCTCGCAAAGGAAAAGGGTAGCATCTTGGTAATCCCGAGAGGGAATGGCCAAGAAGCTTCGCTGGTGGAAGGTCTTCGCTTTATTTGCGCAGACAGCTTAAAGGAGTGCGTGGAATATTTGGAACAAGGAGGGAATGCTGGCGTAAAAATCGCTAAAGGCTTGAAAGGTTTGTCGGCGGTGGATTTGGATGGTGTTCCGGATTTTGCAAATGTAGTAGGGATGGATGGTGTTAAAAGAGCTTTAGAAGTGGCGGCTGCCGGCGCCCATAATTTTCTCCTCGTTGGCTCTCCGGGCGCCGGCAAGACGCTCTGTGCACGTTGTCTGCCAGGGATACTTCCCGAAATGACGGAACTTGAAATTCTGGAGACGACTCGCATACATTCATGCGCGAGGAGGGCCGGGGACTCGGGGGATTTCCGCCCTGTCTTTGCCCGGCCCTTCCGCACCCCGCATCATAGCGCCTCCATGGTGTCGCTGGTGGGGGGCGGCGCTCGCCTTCTTCCCGGAGAGGCGAGCCTCGCGCACAACGGCGTATTGTTCCTCGATGAACTCCCCGAATTCAATCGTTGTGTTTTGGAAGCGCTTCGAGAACCTATGGAGGACGGTTTCATCTCGGTAAGCCGCGCAAGCGGGACCGTTGTATGGCCTGCCCGTTTTATGATGGGTGCTGCCATGAATCCGTGCCCGTGCGGATACGCCATGGATTCCAAACGGGTATGCACATGCCTTCCGGATGCACGCAAACGGTACCGCGAAAAAATTTCGGGCCCGCTCCTCGACCGCATAGACATTCAAATCAGCGTCCCTCCTGTAGATTCTAGTTTGTTTGTAAAAACGGAGAAAAGCGAACCTTCGTCGGAAATCCGCAAAAGAGTCTGCGCGGCAAGAGCGATTCAACGGCAAAGGTTTGCAAACCTTCCGTTCAAGAATAACGCCGAAATGACATCGGAGTATGCGAAAAAATTTGCGGCCATGGATCAAGCAGCCTCGCGCTTCTCTGTATCTGCAACCGATAAAATGAACCTGAGCGCACGCGGCTATTATAGACTGCTAAAGGTCGCGCGGACAATCGCCGACTTGCGAAATTCCGAATCTGTGGAAATCTCCGATTTGTCTGAGGCTTTGCGATACAGGTCCATAGGATAGTCTTGACAGTTTATTTTGAGAAGCCTCGCGAGTTTTTTTCGATTCATCTTTTGACTCGCGGGGCTTTTTTTAGCGTCGAATCCGAATGCTGGATTCTGCGCCCTTGCAGTTCTCGATGGCGAGCGGCTTGCTCACGCGGACTTCGACAATCTGGGCCTTTGGATAGTTGTCCAGGATGTGCTTTGCCGTTTCGACGACGAGTGTCTCTTCGAGCTGAAACTGCGATAGGCGGATGAACCTCTGAAGGTCGTCCGCCAATTGTGCATAGTCGATGGAATGGGCCAGGTCTTCGTTCCTGGCGGCCTGGGTGAAGTCCAACCACAGGCTCACGTTCAGCACTATGGGCTGCTCGTTTTCCCTTTCGAAGGGGAGCGTGCCAATAATGCAGTTAAACTCTAAATCTTTGAGTTGGATTTTTCCGAGCTCAATTACCATACAAAGAGAACGATGGCTGCCGTAAGGGTAGCACCGGCCACGCCGAACCAGATGTTACGTGCGGTAGCATAGGAGTCGTGGGTTTTCTTGTTGGTGTTCATTCTTTCTTCGAGGCCTGCCATGGTGTAGCCAGGCATGCTCAAGTCGTTGTTGTAGCGCAAGGCGACTTCGCACGCGCCCGCCTGCAAAGGTTCCTTTTCGGCGCAAGCTTCCTTGATGTTGTCGAGGATGGACTTGTGGATGTTGTCCAGTTCGTCGTAGGCGTCCTGAGCCTTGTTGGCTTCCATGTGCTGGAGAATGCCGAGGACTGCGCTAGTGGCGGCAAAGGCGGAAAGACCGACGGCAGACCAGAAGCGGACTTCGTCAGCAATACCGAAACGGTCGGTGGCGTTTTCGCCAGCGTCATAGGCTGCGTCGCGAGCGGAATTGTCGCGTTCGTCGGCGTCGCGGTTGCTCTTGTCCATGTTGCCGCTCACGTCGTATTCGTCTTCATCTTCTTCGTCTTCGCAGTCAGGATCGTATTCATCGCATTCTTCGCCAGCGGAACTTGCAACAGCGGGTGCTGCCGGAGCTTCTTCCTCTTCTTCGCTAACTTCAGGAGCAGCGCCCTTGAGGTCGTAAGGAGTTCCGTCGATGATGACTACTGCGGTCGTGAAGCCGGGGGCGAACACGGACTTGCCGTCGAAGTAAACCTTTTCAATATCTTCTTCGGCGGACATTCCCTTTCTCATGTAGAGCTTGGCCTTGACTACGTCGCCGTAGGAAACGCCTTCGGGAACTTCAAGAGCGGTGACCGAACTAAGGTCGCCAGTTGCACCTTGATAAAGCTGGTAAGATGTTTCGGCTTCGCCGAACGGGTCTTCAAACTTCTGACGAACGACCAGCCGGCCTTCTTGGAGAGATTCGACTTCCTCTGCAGGAGCGGTCTTCAAGGTGCCGCCGAATTCGGCCTTGATATACTTGTCGGGGGAACCGGCATCTTTTGCATTAAATTCTTCGATGTCGTAGGCACCGGCAAATGCGGTTGCCACGGAAAGACCAATTACCATCAAAAAAGAACGCTTCATCGTAAAAACTCCGAATGGACTAATTTTTTAGGAAATATATAAAAAAAAAGGTAAATGATAAAAAAAATAAGGTTTTTGACCCTTTTTTGGCCCCGCTTTTGGTGTCGCAACGGGTTTTGCGCCTATTATATATAGTGGTATTGCGTTTTTTTGGTAAAAATGCTAACTTTATGCCCGTAATTTTAACTCTAACCAAAGGTGCTATAATGGCAAAGCTTTCTATCGAAGATCTC
>JAKSIL010000064.1 GCA_024398815.1 Fibrobacter sp. | reverse complement strand
ACCTCCAGAAGGAAGTGGACGCTCGCTTCGCATTCTACGAAGCCATGTCCAAGGACACGGAAGGGCTCATTAGCCTTTAATCGCAAAGCGATTAAAGACAATTATGAAGTAAGAATTATGATTTATGAGAATATCTCGTAATTAGTAATTCATAATTCATAACTAAAAAGATGAGAGTCAAGAGAAATCTTGGCTCTCGTTTTTTTTGTATTTCACCAGCCAAATGTGCGACTTTGTTTTTTTGGCTGGTGCCCAGCGGGGTTGTTTAGAGTACTGACACAGGCCAATTCTTTGATTTTCGCTTATTGGCTGGTGCCAACTTGATTTTATTCTGCTTTTTTAAACAAATAACTTAACAAATACACCAGTCAAATTCTGTATTTTGCCATTTTGGCTGGTGTATTTGTTGTGTGACGCACTCATGTCGTGATTCGGGATAAATGCTCTGCGCTTGTTTTGAGGAATGAGTTTACGGCATTCTCTCTTTGTTCGAAAGCAAAAAAAACAGGGCGTCCGCATGGAACGTCCTGTTTTTAACAAGCGCAGTGAGCGATGCTATCTTGCGCTCTAATCCTTACTTCATTACCTTGTAAGCCTTGTTGCCGACGATGACGAGCATTGCGCCCTTGTTGGCAATGCGGACTTCTTGCATGGCGGAAGTCGTGCGGGAGCTTGTGAGCACGCGGCCGTTCAAGTCAGTGACGGTGTACTTGGCACCCACGGAGGCATTTTCAATGACGATGGAGTTTGCTGTCGACCAAACCTTGGCGGCGCTCACGGCCTTCATGGAGGCGATGGCGATGGTGGAATCGCCCGGAGTTCCCGGCTGGCCCGGATCGACCTTGGAGCTCGTATCTGCTGCTGCGGCAGAAGTATCCTTAGCGGCAGGAGCGCTTGCGGGCTTAACAGTCACGTCGTAAAGCTTGCAGCCTTCGAATGCCTGGAATGTGGTTTCGGTATCGTACTTCACGCCATTGTATTCGCCTTCGACAGTCTTCTTTTCAGGTTCTGCAGCCGGCTTCGGCTTCCAAATCTTGAAGGTGCCAGAGAGATGGAGCATGGCGAGGTAGTGAACCAGGCCGTCGTAGTAGCGGTACTGACCGGACATGAGTTCGGTGTCCCAAGCGTTCTGGAGGTTCTTCTTAATCTTTTCGTCGTTGGCCTTGTCACCTCTCAAGCAGAGTGCGGCGACTGCGTTTGCGCCGGCTTCGCCTTGGGTGTACTGTTCGCTAGCGCCAGTACCGTCCCAGTTGAAGCGAGCATGCTGATAACCATCTTTTTCGAAGTGGTTGATGATTCTCGTAGCCATGTCGATTTGTCTTGTGGAGTCGACACCGAACAGTTTGTAGTCCATACCGTAGTTCATTGCAGAGCGCATGGCGTCGTACATGTACTTGGTGGCGTTGGAGTTGTACGAGTAGGAATGCGGAGAACCGTCAAAGTTGCTGTAGTCAGCGAACAAACCGGAGGAGGAATGGGCAGACTTGTAAAGGTGGTCACGAGCCGCCGTCACAGCCTTTTTCCATTTGTCCTGGTCCTTCTTTGCCCAACGGGACATCAGTTCCAAATATGCCGGCAAATCGTAGGACGGGTCAGAGAAATCGTTGCCGTCGCCAAGAGGCTGGAACACGATGATGTAGTTGCCCTGGTTGAAAAGATGATGGCTGTAATTGTTCCACATCTTGTCCATGATATACTGGGCGTCGTCCATGTATGTGCCACCCCAGCGGTTGGCCGCAAAAAGGAGCGACATCATGAAATACATTTCGCCGTCAGGAGCCGGGTTTGCGTCTTGGCAAGAACCGCCTTCGCTGCACTGCCAGGAGAAATAGCCGTCCCAGTCGCCGCCCTTGTGCCACATGTGGTTCTTGGCCCAATTCCAAAGCTTGTCGAATTCTTCCTTGTGGCCGGTCTGGACGGAAATCATCATGCCGTAGGACATACCTTCGGAACGGATATCATTGTTGTTGATATCCTTGATGTAGCCCTCGTTGCCCTTGTCGTAGAAGACCTTGTCGTTATCGCCACCCTTGAAGTAGTGCTCCCACATTTTGTCCATCTTCGCCTGGATTTCCTCGTCGGTTTTACCCAGGTATGTCTTGAATGGACTGGTGTAGTCACCGGTATAGTAAGCGCCATTGTAGTTGGTCTGCTCGCAATCCGGGCCGAAGTATGCTCCATTGTCGTCGAAGAACGACGGAGCGGTGAATATTTGATCTGCTGCAGAGGCAAGAGATGCACCCAACAACAAGGAGAGAGAGAGAGAGGAGATTCTTGTTGTGTTCATTGTTTCCCTTTTTGGGGTTGTTGTTTGTTATTTGGTTATTTTGTAAGCTTTGTTGCCGACAATCACAAGCAGGGCTCCGGTGTTGCCCAGGCGGACTTCGTGTGTAGAAGAAGTCGTGCGGGAGCTTGTGAGCACGCGGCCGTTCAGGTCGGTGATGGTGTACTTGGATCCGATGGCGGCGTTTTCGATGTAAATTGCGCCGTTGTTTGCCCAGACCTTCGCTGCGTTCATAGCCTTGACGGAGGCGATGGCGATGGTGGAATCCTGGGGCTGATTCGGGTCAATCTTTGAAGAAGTGTCCGTAGCGACGGGCTTTGCGGCCGGTTTCACGGTCAATTCGTAGAGCTTGCAGCCTTCGAATGCGTTGAAAGTCGTATCCTTGTCGAAGGTTTCGCCGTTGTACTCGCCTTCCACAGTCTTCTTTTCAACTGTCGGCATCGGCTTCCAAATCTTGAAATGACCGGTCAAATGGAGCATCGCGAGGAAGTGCACCAGGCCGTCGTAATAGCGCTTGGAACCTGTCAATGGTTCTCCATCCCAGGCAAGACTCAAATTCTTCTTGACCTTTTCTTCGTAAGAAGGGTCATTCAGCACAGCGTATGTCGCCACGGCGTTTGCACCTTTCTGGCCCAAAGTGTACGGATCGTTCTGGTGGTTGTTCACGAGGTTTCCATCCCACTGGAAGTGCGCATGGGAGTAATTGTCCTTGTGGAAGAAGTCGAGAATCTTCTTAGCCATTTCCTTTTCACGCGTGGTGTCGGCACCGAACATGTAGTAATCCATGCCAAAGTTCATGGCGCAGCGGATAGCGTCGAACATGTATGTGTCGGAAGGATTGTTGCTGTCGAAGCCGCTATGCGGAGTTCCGTCGAAGTTGTTGTAGTCCGTGAAAAGACCTGTAGTGGAATGCGAGGATTTGTACAGATGGTCGCGGGTTGCCGAGACCGTTTTCTGCCACTTGTCCTGATCCTTCTTGGACCAGCGGGAGAACAATTCGAGGAATGCCGGCAAGTCGTAAGACGGGTCCGAGAAATCCTTGTTGCCCTGCGTCGGCTGGAACGTGACGATGTAAGTCTGTTCGTTGAAAAGCTTGTACTGCCAGTTGTTCCACATCTTGTCGAGGATGTACTGGGCGTCGTCCATGTACTGCGTATCGTTCCAGCGGTTTGCAGCAAAGAGAAGCGCCATCATGAAGTACATTTCGCCATCGGGAGCGGGCTTGTTGTCGGCACCGCCTGCGAGCCTGATTTGCCACGAAAAATAGCCGTCCCATTCGTCACCATTCCTGTGCCACATGTGGTTCTTGGCGTAGTTCCAGAGCTTCTGGAATTCTTCCTTGTGGTTCGTCTGCACGCTAATCATCATGCCGTACGACATGCCTTCGGAACGCACATCGTTGTTGCCCGTATCCATGATGTAGGCTTCATTGCCCTGGTCGTAATAAACTTTCGAGTTGTCGTCGCCCTTGAAGTAATGGTTCCACAGCTGATCCAGTTTCTTCTGGATGTCTTCCTCAGTCTTGCCCATGACGGTTGTGAAGGGGCTCGTGTAATCGCCGGTGTAATAAGCGCCGCTGTAGTTGGTCTTGTCGCAATCCGGGCCGTAGTAGGCACCTGTTTCTTTGTCAAAGAAGGACGGAGCGGTATAAATATTATCCGCTGCATAGGTCGCTGAAGCTCCCAGCAGCAAAGCTAGTGAGAGTGAGGAGATTATTGTTGTGTTCATGACAACAAAATAGGTATAAAAGTGGGATTTTTTACCCCATTTTTATAAAAAGGGTTGTTGGGATGTACAACGACCGTATCGTAATGTTTACAAAAAAAATCCGGTGGCACTTAGCAAGCCACCGGATATTGTATTGTTCTATGATAATTTCTTGGGTTCTGCGAAAGGCTGGTTTCCCCTGTTTTACATTTGCGCAGCCTTGATGCTGAACGCTTCGGGATAAGCCTTCATGGCGCAGGTGTCGCAGAGAACGCGCATGCGAGTCTCGGCAAGCGTATTGACACGCACATGGTTTCCGCAATAGCCGCATTTTGCCACGAACACGACGGAACGTGTCTGCACAGGGGCTTCCTTGACGACCACGTTCGAATCCTCGCCCACGCGGCTCACGTAGTTGCGGAAAACGATGCGTCCTTCTTCGTCCTGGATGACTTCGCGGCTGATGCTGCACTTGAAGCTGCGACCTTTACGGTTCCTCATCCTTGCCACGAAATGGTGCTGCGTCAGATTGTCGCAGTTCTTGAACGCATCCCATTCCTTTTTATAGCGGTAGAAATCAGTGATGTAGTGCCACATGATTTCATCTTCCCCGTAGCCGAACATGCGACAAAAGCGCCTGTTGCCCGAAAGAATGCGGCCGTGTTCGTTAACCTCGAAGCAGGCCATATCGATGTTGTTCTGCTGTTCAATCATTTTGCACCTCCCTTGAGATAGTAGCGGAAGAGCACATCGGCAGCTGTAATTGCCTTTACGCCCAGGCGCACATCGTCCAGTTTTAGGTTGATTGCTTCCTTGCCGAAGAAAATCGGTTCGGAAGAAACATTGATTTGTTTTACAGATACGGTCTTTTCACCCGAAAGCACGCCATTTTGGTAAAGGCTGATGCTTTCGCCGTTCCAGACCGCGGTCACGTACACCCATGATCCAACATCCAAAGAACTTTCGGCTACAGCCGCATTTTTACATGAAAGGCTGTCACCATCGCCACTGGCTACAAAGAACGCGAGACTCGGCTTTTTGGCACCGCATTCACCCTTCACGAGAGCAAGGCTGAATACGTCCTGGTCGTCCAAAGAACCGAAACCGACCTTGCCGATGATATTCTTGCGATACGAATCTTCGTCGGAAAGCACCGAATCTACCAAAAGCCAGGCCTCGAGCACAATGGCCGTCGCGCTGTCCAGTACGCCGCGGTCGTTTTCGACAACGCCGTACTTTTTGGCACCATCGAGGACAAGCGCCGAGTTATTCACACCAGAATCAAGCTCCGCCCCGCCGTAAACGAGCATGTTCTCCGTTCCGCCGCGCACGTCGCTTACGACGCTCGTCTTGTTCTTTTGCGGAGTGAGATAATCCATGCTCCACCAGCTGCGCACGCCATATTCCGTAGAAAGCGGGAACAGCAGAGTTTCGTTATCGGCTTCGGTCAAGAGCGCAATGTCTTCGTCGAGGGAATCTTCGGCGAAAACCTCGAAATTTTCGAACGGAACAGGACCCATGAACGTCGTGGACTTCTTGCCGACTTCCACGACATAGACGGCGTCGTTAAACTGCACAGGATTGGGCGACTTGGCAAACAACGGTACGATTCCAAAGGGAATTCCCTCCAAAGTGAACTCGCCGTTTTCGTCGGTCTCGGTTACCCAGCGGGAGCCCGGAATGTACACGGAAACGTTTGCCGCAACCGTATCGCTGCGAAGGTTCATCGTCCCGGAAATCTTGCCGGCAGGCTTGAGGCTTGCCGAAACAGAAATCTCGTTGCCGTCGTAATCGACAGTCTCGTAATAGGCGCTGGAATCGACCACGGCCGAAATGCCGTACTGACCCTGACGCTTGAGCGGGAGCCCGAATGCGCCATCGCTGCCGGTTGTATCGGCGAGCACGATCGAATCCACTTCAATATGCCTGGCCACCACTGCCACGCCCGAAACACCATTGCCCTTGCTGTCGAGCAGCACGCCCGCGAGCGTGTTCGTCTCTTCGCTGATGCCGCCGGCGACATCGTCGGAATCGGAACAGGCCGTGCAGAACATGGTGATGAACGCCGTACCGAACGTGAAGGCGATAATGGCTGCCCCGGCCGTGAGCATGTTCCAAATGGCGGCGACGGAACTCTTGAAAGAAGCAAACTTATGCATTTTCGCCCCCTTGGTTGAGTTCCTTCGTAAGCGGGAACAGTTGAACGTTCAGACGGTAGACGCTCGTTTCGTCGGTATCCTCCATCACGATGGAGCTTACGCGGCGGCGGAAGTCCTGAATCTCTTTTTGAATCCTGTAGAAGGCGGTTTCGGAAATGCCGATGGTGAGGCCCGAAATGTCGCGCTTTTCGAGCGGGATTTCGTCGAGGGCGCGCACAGCGAGAGTGCCCATCTGACGGTGCATTTCGCGGACGGAAAGCTTCGCCACCTCGATGTTGCCGGTGGTGATGGACTTGTCGACCTGGGCATAGTTGCCATCTTCGCCCTTGTTCAGGAGCCCCACCTTCTGCAAGAGCGAGAGGGACTTCTTGACGTCGGCCGTCTGGGTGTTGAATGCCAGCTGGCTTGCCATTTGGGCGGGGGTTGCGCCGGGCATCTGCGGAGCCATTTCGCGCACGACCGGATTCACCCACGATTCGTAGTAGTCGTACTGGTCCTCGCCCACCAAGGCCATCGAACTCTCTTTGGCGATGGCGCGCAGTTCCTTGAAAAACGCCTTCTTCTTTTGTGAATCTTTCTCTTGGTTGAAGTTGACGAGGGCGCGGAAATACTGAAGGTCCACGCCGACGAGGCCAATGGCCTGAGCCACGCGCTCGATGCCCACTTCGCTCAAGTTTGTTTTTCCATCACAAACAAGCTTAAGGTAGACCGGTGAAGAATATCCGGCCGCCTTCGTGAAGTCGCGCCACGTAAAACCGGAACGTACCTTGCGTTCGGTATAGTAGTCGCGCATGAAAAGGCGAAAATTCTGGTATTCCATCACAGGTTTCATACATTTCCAATATATATTATTTTTGCCGTTTGCGCAATAGTCTATGATACAAAAAATTAGATTTTTAGTTAAAATCGTAATTTTTGCAATAAAAATGGCGATTTTTGCTCAAATTCTATGATACAAACAATACAAAAAAGAATGATACAATGCACAATATTTTAAAATAGAGGGGTGCTTTTACAGGTCTTTGACGACCATGATGCCGCTTTTTTCGATTTTCGGGTAGGCGCGCATGCCTTCCCCGCCCTTCCCCTGGTCGAGAACCTCTTCGAGGCTGCCGTCGGCAGAGTAGAGCAGAAGTTCCCACGGGCCGTTCGGCGCGTTGAAATAGCCGGAGTTCTTCTGCACGTTGCGCTGGAAGGTTCGATTGAGGCGGTCGGCCACGCTGCGGGCCTGCACAAGGCTGATGTCGGCCAAGGTCCAGGAGATAGGCACTCCGCCCATGTCGAAAATGAGCAATGCTTCGAGGTCGGTGTCTTCTTTCATGGTGAACTTCCAGCTGAAATTCTGCCAGCTGGTGCTCAAGTCCAAAATACGGCCGTTGGCGTACGGCGTGTACTGTTCGGAATCGCGCTTGATGTTCACGTTCAAGGTGCGAGGCTTCTCGGCCTTGGCACGCATGCTGAACACGTAGGTGACGCCGTTGCGCAAAGTCAGGTGCTGCTTGAACTGCAAGCCCCAAGTTTCCTTGCCGGCCTGCTTGATATCGAAATGGACCTGTCCGTTTTCGACAGAGACGTCGGCCTTGCCGCCCCAGAAATCTGTCGTCCAGTGTTCCATGGGGTTTTCGTCGCTGAAGTCGCCGTTCTGGATAAGGTTCGTGCCCGTGCCGCGAGAGCCCGTGGTAAAGTCCTTGTTCAAGATGAAGTTCGGGATGATGCTCGTGTTCTGGATGCCGAGCGGACTGTCGACAGCGACTTCCTTGCCCCATCCGAAAAGCGTGTTGTACGAGCCGTGCTCTGTCATGTCCATGTCGGGGCAGTCGAAGTTGCCCGGGCCCCAGCTCCAGCAGAGCCAACCGATGTTCAGTCGTTCGCATTCGGCCATGATGTGCTTGTACGGAATTTCCTTTGCGCCGGCCACGGCCATCGGGGCGAACTCGCCCACGACAAGCGGAAGCTTGATTTCGACGGACTTCTCGAGGACGGCGGTCACGCGCTCGGAGACTGTGGCGTAGCCCGTTCTTGCCGGATCGTGGCGTTCGGAAGGCCACCACATGTGAACGGAGAACAGCAAGTTGTGTTCCGGGTCGGCCTGCAAAAGGCGCGGACCCACTTCGAGGATGTTCTTTTCGCTCTGGCCCCAGTTGTCGGCGTCGATCATGATGGGCACGCGGATTCCGGCGGCGCGCATCTTGGTGACGATGACGTTATACACGTTGAAGAATTCTTCGGGGTCCTGCTCCCTGTCGCCAGGCTCGTTGCCAACGTTCAGGATAAAGTATTCCTGGTGGTTCGAGAGCATCTGGAGCGTTTCGTCGCGGAGCCAGTATTCGAGCACGTCGGGCAGGCGTTCCCAGTTGCCCGTGGTGTCGTGGATTTCGGGAATGGGAATCATTCCGTTGGCGACGCACTGGCCGATGATGTTGTCGAGGTCGCTCACGCGGCCGCGGGTGTTCCAGACGATACGCACGCAGTTAGCGCCGGTCTTCGCGATTTCGGGCACCGTTTTGCCCTCACGGTCGGTCCAGATGAACATGTGGTTGATGCCACGGAGAATAACCTTCTCGTTGTCTTTGCTGTAAAGAAAACGATCCTGTACGAAAAATCCGGGTTTTACGCTTGTAAAGTTCATTCTTCTAATCTCCACATGCCGAGTTTTACACGATAAAGATACATTAATTTGGCATTCCGTTGAAGGGAAAATAGCGCTTTTACAATTTTTTTATTTGAATTTCTTGAAATTTATTGTAAATTATGACGCATAAAAGAGGATGTTATGAGAAAACTTATACTTGCCACCGCCATATTCGGATTGATGCTCGCTGCCTGCGGCAGCGACGACGGAGCCACCAAGTCTTGCGTACGCAAGGCCTATTGCGTCAAGAGCACGGAACAGGAAAACATGGAATGCGACCTTGACCCCGAAGTCACCAAGGCTAAAAGGGACAAGTACAAAGAAGCGGGCACCTTCGAGGACGCCCACGAAGAGTGCTGGGACTTCTAGCCCCCTCCCCTTAAATTGGCATAATCGCGAAGGAACGCTCCCTCGCGTTTTTGTTGTTTTCTATGGAGAGATGCGCGGGGATGCGGGAATGCGGAGAAATTCGGAGATTCGCGCGGGACGCTGCGGAAATGCGGAGAACGCTGCTTATGAATCTGAGAATGCGGCAGGAATCGCGCGGGACGCTGCGGAAATGCGGAGAAATTCGGAGATTTGCGCGGGAATGCAGAGAATGCGGCGGGAATCGCGCGGGACGATGCGGAAATGCGGAGAAATTCGGAGATTTGCGCGGGACGCTGCGGGAATGCGGAGAACGCTGCTTATGAATCTGAGAATGCGGCGGGAATCGCGCGGGACGCTGCGGAAATGCGGAGAACGCTGCTTATGAATCTGAGAATGCGGCAGGAATCGCGCGGGAGTCACGCGAAATCGTGAAAAACACCCACTAAATTGAAATTTTTGTGAGTTTAGTGGGTGAAAAATTACTTTGTTTGTGACTAAACTGGCGCTTTTGAGAGTTTTCTAAAGAGTTCGCACCCACTAAATTGAAATTTTTGTGCATTTAGTGGGTGTTTTGAAGAAAATCGCACCCACTAAATTGATGTTTTCGCTCGTTTAGTGGGTGCTTTTGCGATATTGAAGGATTTTTTTTGCGTAAACAACTTTTTACGGCACAATTTCCTCCAAAAATCCGTTTTAAGTAATGTAAGGGGCGTCCCTAAAAAATGAGGCAAAACGGATTAAAAATGAACCGAATGCAAATGAAAGAATTCCTGAAGGAACTCTACAATACCAGAAAATCAGGCGGCGACATATTGAAAGTCATCGCCGATTACGAGGCGAAGTACAAGAACGTCTATTTTTTCAACGACTTCTGTGCAAAATTCATCTTGACGCAGAAGGAGAACCTGCCGATGACCGCGGACCTCGTGAACGCGGCACTGCAGCTTACCGGTAGCGACTGCATCACGAATCCGAGGATTGAAATTCCCGTCGTCTCGGGCGGGCCTATCTACAGGGACATTGAGGAGGATGTCTTGCTGAGCCAGGCCCGATTTGATTCAAAGGGCAAGAAGATTCCCGGCGACCTTATCGGAATCGAGTTCCAGCATAAGGGTGGAAGCTTTTATAACAACCGTCTAGTCTTTTACGTGGCGCGGCACGTGGGAAATATGCTCAAGGAGGGTGAATTCTACACGGAACTGCAGAACTTGAACCTGATCAGTTTTCAGATGTTCGATTATTTGCCTTGGAAGGTCTCGAGGCAATACCGGCATACGGTGCGCTTCATGGACGACGAGCACAACACCTTCAACAGGTTGCAGACGATAACCATCATCGAAGTGAACAAGTTCCTGGAGCACGCTGGGACGGAATTTGCGAACGACAAGAGCCGCCTTGCGCAATGGCTGCGGGCGATTAACGCACTAAACGAAAATCTGGATTTCTCGGAGTTCGCTAGGGATGAAATCTTCGCACGCTTGCAAAAGTGGGTCGAAATGAGTAGATTTACTCCAGAGGCTTTTGTCAAGGCAGGTAAACATATGAATATGAAGGACGACGTCGAAATTGCGGCTTTCCTTGCCGCGGAAAAAGTTCGCAAGGAGTATGAAGCGCGCGAGGCCGCGTATGAAGCGCGCGAAGCTGCGTATGAATCCGAGAAGGCTGCGTATGAAGCGCGCGAGGCTGCTTATGAAACCGAGAAGGCTGCGCTTTTGGCGCGAATCAAAGAGTTGGAAGCTGTTCAAAAAAGCTAGCTCTTGCACAGCGTTATTCAGTAATAAATATCATTCAAAGCCCAGCGCATGCCGGGCTTTGTTCGTATTCAAAAGGCTCTTTCAATTGAGCGCGTTACTTGATGACGACTTTTTTGCCGTTGTTGAAGTAGGTGCCTTTCTGGGTGGGCTTCTTGCTTAGCCTGCGGCCCTTCATGTCGAACCAGCCCGTCGCGGCTGAAATTTCGCCGGTGACGGTATTCATGCGGCCGATGGATGTCGTTTCGCCGTTTTCGTCTTTGAAGACGACGTCGATGGTGCTTGGCAAGTCGTCGTCTTCGATGGCGGCCATGCCATTGACGCCGTTGGCTGCCGGGCGCTTGGTGCCCGAACTGGACTTTTTGTCGTAATACAGATAGGCGCGCAGCGGCTTGATGAATGCGCCCGCCTTGACCTTGACAAACTGGCCAGCCTGGACTTTGTCCTTGCTGTTGGCGGCAAATCCATAGACGTGCCCGATTTGCGAATCGCCTTCCCCCCACTTTTTGTAGGTGTACGTGCCACGGAATTCCCAGTTGTCGGCAAAGCGGAAAACCGGGTTGTCCTTGGAAGACGTTTTGTGGATGGTTATGCTGCCACCGTTGTTCGTGGCGATTGTGATGCCGTCATTTTGGTAAGCCTGCATGATGTACGGAGTGTTCGCCTTCATGTTTTCGGGCTTAGTTTCTTTACAGACGATTTGCCAGGGCTCGTATTTGCTGTAATGGGCAAGTT
This sequence comes from Fibrobacter sp., assembly GCA_024398815.1. Taxonomy (GTDB): domain Bacteria; phylum Fibrobacterota; class Fibrobacteria; order Fibrobacterales; family Fibrobacteraceae; genus Fibrobacter. Next base: position 733 of record JAKSIL010000064.1, on the reverse strand, counting down.
CGGAAATCTCGAATACGCTTCCGCCGTCGATGAAGCCGCTCTTGTAGAAGGAAATCGGCAGGACGATGGTTTGATGTTGGTACGCTTTGAATGCTCTGCTGAAGACGATTTTGTCTACGGTGTAGTCTTTTTCGACGATGAAGTCGTCTTCGCCGGAAGCGTCGATGGTCGCGACGCAGGTCGTGTCCCAAGGATATTCGCCTTCGGTTTTAAAAGTGATGGCACCGAATGTGCCCTCTTCTGCGCAGGGGCTTGCCCAAACGCTCGTTGCGATTACAGTTACGAAAACTGCAGAAAGAATTGATGTTCTCATTCCCACCTCAAATTTTTTTGCGCGCCAAATTTAATAAAGCCCCAAAAAATTCAAAGTGACGGGCATCACAGTAATAAAAACGCAAGTTTTGAAAAATGCTTGGAGTGATGTTCTTTTTTCACATCATTCTCGAGGCATGAGGGGGCGAGCAGGAAGGCTTTATTTTTTACGTCATTCTCGAGGCATGAGGGGGCGAGCAGGAAGGCTTTATTTTTCATGTCATTCTCGAGGCACGGAGTGCCGAGGGAATCCATACAGTTTTGATGGCGTTAAAAAGGTGTGCGATACGCGAAGTTATGGGTCCCCTCCCGCGCTTCGCTTGGTCGAGGATGACGCGGTTTGGGATGGCTGTGCGATACGGGGAGTTATGGGCCCCCGCTTCGCGAGGGTGACGTTCTTTTTCACGTCATTCTCGAGGCA
>JAKSIL010000063.1 GCA_024398815.1 Fibrobacter sp. | reverse complement strand
TTTTTTCTGCAAAGGCCTTCAACGGCAATTTCAAGCCATCTTTTTTCTGCAAAGGCCTTCAAACGGCAATTTCAAGCCATCTTTTTTCTGCAAAGGGCCTTCAACGGCAATTTCAAGCCATCTTTTTTCTGCAAAGGACCTTCAACGGCAATTTCAAGCCATCTTTTTTCTGCAAAGGCCTTCAACGGCAATTTCAAGCCATCTTTTTTCTGCAAAGGGCCTTAAACGGCAATTTCAAGCCATCTTTTTTCTGCAAAGGGCCTTCAAACGGCAAAAAACGCCAAAACCTAGCGCGGCATCTTCCGAAATTCGCGAACCGCCATGACGGTCGCAACAAGAGCTGCACCCACATCAGCACAAGGCTGCGCCATGAACACACCCTTCAGTTCAAAGAAATGCGGCAGCACAATCAGGAAAGGAACCAGGATAATCAGCTGACGGCAGGCATTGAAGAACATGGACTGCCACGGCTTTCCAATACCCTGGAAGAAATTTCCGGAAACCATTCCGACAGGCACAAAAGGAAGCATGCAAAGGAATATGCGCATGGCCCAAACTGCGAGATTCTGCATATTTTCGTCGCCCGGAGCAAACGGGGCAACGAACGACGGCGTAAACGTCATGATGATAATCCACGAGACAAAAATGAAAACCGTGGCGTAAATCATCGTGAACTTGAAAGCGCCACGGACGCGGGAGTAATTCTTTGCGCCGTAGTTGTAGCCGATGATAGGCTGCGAGCCGTTCACGAAACCGAGAAGCGGAAGAATGACGATGGTAACGACACTATTGATGATGCCGAATGCCGAAATCGCCTGGTCGCCGCCCTGCATGCCGTTCACCACCTGCAAAGACTTGGCACCGTACGTCGTGAGACTCCATGCGAGGATTGCGTTCAAGAGGCTATTGCTGATTTGCATCACGCTAGGCGGAAGTCCAAGAATGAAAATCCTGCGCACGAACGGGAAACGCAACTTCATGTAACGGCGATTGAACTTGATGGGAGTCGTCTTCTTGAAGAAGAACTGCATCACGAAAAGCGTACCGATGCACTGCGAAATCACCGTGGCCCAGGCGGCGCCCTCGACGCCCCAGTGGAACTTCATGATGAACAGCCAGTCCAGAATCACGTTGCAAATACAGGCGATCATGGTACGGCTCATGGCCGTCTTCGGATGCCCCATGCTACGGATAAAGTGGTTCATGCCCGGCGTGACCGTCTGGAAAACTGCACCGAACAAAATAATGCGCATGTAGCTGCTCGCCACGGGCAACAACTGGTCACTCGCGCCGAACAACCTCAAAAGCGGATCCATGAACACCTGGCCAAGCGTAAACGCGCCCACGGCCATTATGACCAAAAGAACAAACGAATTGTTAAGGATGATTGCCGCCTGCTGGTACTTCTTCTCGCCCAAGCGGATGGCAAAAAGCGTATTGCCGCCAACGCCCACAATCATCGACATCGCCATGATGAAAAGCGCTATCGGGAAACAGATGGTGATACCACCGATACCAAGGCTCCCCACTCCCTGACCCACGAAATAACGGTCGACAATGTTGTAGAGAGCCTCGATGAGCATGCTGATGATGGCTGGCACCGAAAACTGCATGATGATTTTCGGGATGCTCGCCGTGCCCATGGCGTTCAATTTCTTATTTTCAGTCAAATCTTCCACAAATGCAAAAGATAGCAAAAAAGTTACTTAATGCAAGATGATGAAAATCACTTCACTTTCACGAGGCGGCTGCCGAGCCCCACACGAACAATGTAAGTACCCGCATTTTTCAAGGAAACAGAGGTTTTTCCCGCATCGGTCATCCCCGATTTCACGACACTGCCCATCAGGTCCATCACAACGTAACGCTTTCTGGACTCAAACGAAGGTCCGCCGACAATATCGAACGAACGGCTTCCCGAAATTTCAACACTGAAATCCGGCGTCGCGAAGGTCCGCCCGACAACCTTTTGATCGCCAGCGACCTCGAACGGGATTTTCAAGGAATCTGTTATGTAAAGATATTCTTCCACCAGCATCAAGTTGTAGCGACCCGGTTCAAGCCCAGAGATTTTATCCAAATCTATAGTGGGTTCCGCACCATGCCTAAGATCTATGCCACCGTAGTAAACGCATGTAGGATAACCAGAGGCCAGGTTTTGGGCGACAGTGACACCATCGTCAGTCTCAATTTTATAGTAAAGAGGCTTCGGAAAATCATCGCCACACCACATCGAGGTTTCGTAGCCGCCAGCACGCCAAGATGCACAAGATGCGTCGCCAGACTCTGTATAGCAAAGCTCGTATTTGATTTTGTCATTATTCTGTCGTGGGAAAAATTCCAAACCAGAAGTCTGCATGACAAACATATTGGTCTTGATATATATGCTGCTCATGTCAGAACGACGATTGCAATGGAATATGTCAATATCGTACCACTCTCCCACCACTAACGTTCCATTTTCGCCCATAAACTGATCGAGATTCACAGTAGCGGGGGCGGCAAGATGCAATCCACCCAAATCAACAGCCAAAGTATTGTCGATAAACACCCACATATCATCCGCTGCACGGAAATAAAATTCCAATCCCTTACGATATCTAAATTTGGAATGGGATTCCAAACAGAACATCTGGTTATTATCCCCCTTGCTACGGGTTTCCCAAGTAGAATTGTCGTAAACATCGGGATGCGTACCAGAATCGAACTCGCCCTTCGACACCGGATATGAGAAAATGTAAGGAATACCTGTTGCAGTATTTTTTTCACCCCAATTCGCCACACTTCCGAGAGCCTGTTCTGCAACCGTCGAAATGGTCGCCGCAGTTCCCTCGCCATAACTCACGCTGCCAAATCCTACATGAAGCGTCGCAGCCTCGGCGCAGGTTCCCGTACAAGTTCCCAATTTAACAGAATCTGCAAGGTCGTTAAGGGGTACATAGGCCTCCGTAGTTTCGTTAAAGCTGTCGTATTCCCAAAGGCCGCCATTCGTCAAGGTAAACTTCATATCGCGACAATGAAACGAATTCACACCTTCGGTTTCTCTAAACATCACGTCAAACGCTTCTTCGCTCACAAAACAGCCACTAGACGTATTGTACACGGGCTTTTTATAATGGGAATCGGTTTTATCACCATGAGGAAGGCTTTTCTGCACAATTCCGGGAGTCACGCCTATACAGGGCACCGTGTTAACGGCACCATCGCCAGGATAATTGTACTTGGCTGCGGCGCTATAACAACCGTTCGCCCCCACACCGACAGTAGTATCGCAAGTAAAAGCTCCATGTAGGGTGGCATCGGTATCATAAATCAATGCCGCTTGAACATAAGAGCAAAGTCCCGGATCAGCGACGCCTGGGTCATGGTCATAGAAGCCCATGTTCTGTTCGCCTTCTTCATCCCAAAGGTAAACATCAGACACAAAATAAAGGTTGTCCGTACCATATAAGAGGAACAGCGTTTCCATGTCCATCGGGACCAGTTCGTCGGCGTTCCAGCCTTCAGCACCGATGGCGCCTTGAAGCGTTGAATCGGTATCCATAAATAAAATCAATTTTTTGGGAGGTTTTTCGCCAACCCACTCGGCATAGTACCATCCGCATTTTCCCTGAGCAAGCGAAAGAGGCTTGCCGCCCGCAAAAGTCCCATCCGTGGAATACATAGGGACAGAAGACTTCCACTCGCGGTCGTTAGGGATAAGCACATAAAAGCGCTTGGCGTTAGACTTTCCGTCGTCCGCCGCAAACGCATTCAGCACGCTAGCGAAAAGCACAAAAAAGGAAGCCACCACGAATATTTTCCTAAAGAACTTATTCATGATAGAAGCTCCCTTTTTTAAAAATCCCTTTTGAGGATTTAGAAAATCTTCTTGGCGTCAATCACGTCGCCGCCCTTCTCGTGGAAAAGCGTCAGCATGCCGCCATCCATTTTCTGGAATATGGCGGTAAGCTTGGCCACAATCTTGGCTTCATCGAAGCCTATTTCGTTGGAGGCGGTTTCGCTGATGACAATACCGAAGCTTACGGCACCCGGAGCGTTCTTACGCAAGTATTCAATAAATTCATCGCCCGAACCAATGACGTCGGTACGAGCAAGGGCCTCGATGTTCATCGGGTCACGGATGCTGGCCGAAAGCGGGAAGAGTTCCTCGTTCACAGCCTGCTTGGCATTCAAAAAGAACATGTTGCCCACATAGAGGCTAATCGAATCGTCCAGAACCTGGCGGACCTCGATGGTCACGTCGCACATGGCGGACATTTCCTGAATTTCGAGTTTGGAAGGGCCGCAGGCCGTCAATGTCAAGGAGACGAAGGCGACGAGGGCAATCAGCAATTTTTTCATGGTAAACCTCACTTATTTGCAAATAATATAAACTTTTTGAAAGCAACTGGTGAAAAAAAGTTCATTTGTTCACTCACTTTGGGGAAAGGGCTGTTTTCCAGGGCAATACGGCTCTTTTTTTAAAATTTCAGCATTTTGAAGCACCGCCAAGTTTTTGTTATATTATAGCCATGCTCGGAATTGAACAAAAGAAAGGGAACGACGACAAGCTGTGCGGTCGAATGATCGCCTACGCAAAGATTCTGCCCGCGCCAGATGCGCAAGGCAGCGGCACCCCTTTTGACGACATGGTCAAGAACGGCATTCTCGCGCTCGAAGGCGATTTTCGCGAACAGGCCCCCCAGGCCAAAATCCATCGGGAAATGAACCGCGCCGTCGATGACAAGCTCAACAACCTGCTCGAGACCATGCAAGAAGAAGGCATGGAACTTCCCGAGAACGTCGATGTCGACGCCCTGCGCGGCAGGCTCCACGAGCTATCGAGCATGGAAGTGATTCCCATTCCCGCCCGAATCGGAAACTTCAAAAGCGAAGAAGAAATTCTGAACGAAGACGCCGACATCTACTACATAGGTGAATACATCGGCTTGAACCAAGCGCACTTCTGCCTCACGACGCTCCCCATCTACTACCAGGCGCGATACCGCGAGCAAGCCAAGGCCGAAGAAATCGCCCTTTTGAACGATGTGCTCAGCCAGTTCGAATCCGGCGAATTCATGGACAACGAAGACATCCAAAAAGATTTGAACACGCTGTTCCCCGACGGAGTCACGCTGAACACCTTCGTCGGCGACCTGAACAACCTCTTGAACGTGCGCGTCATTCCATTCCTGCTCGCCTGCGAAAACGACGAAGTTTACGAAACTCAAATTAACTTGTTCTACAACTTCATGAAGGACTACCCGCAGCAGATTGACATTGCCAGGATAGACAAGGCCATTAGGGACCTTCGCCAAAAAAGCGACAACCAGACAGCCCGAAAAATGTTGGAACTGAGCTGCAAAAAAATCAACGCCATCTACGGCGAAGACACCAAGAGCGCCGAAGAAATCGAAAAGGAACTCGCGAGCCTTTAAAGCGAGTCTTTAAAACGCACTTTTAACGCGCGACCGCTCCGCTACATTTTCGAGAGCGTCAAAAGAACCGCCCCCGCCAAAATCACGATAGTGGAAATCGTCAACTTGATGCGACCGTTCTTGCTTGCATATTCGCCAAATGCGAACACGCCCCACATCTGGTTCACCACCAGGTTCAACTGCAAAAGCGGATACCCTACGGCATAGCCGAACATGCCGTCGTCGGCGATGGCCCAGAAAATAGCGAGCGTACCGAGCATCCAAAGGATGCCCGAACCGAATGCCCACAGAGTAGGCACCTTCGGATAACCAAAGCTCTCGCGACGCTTAAGGGTGAGCAAAGCCACCAGTGCCAAGCTTCCAAAGAACACACCCACCGAAAACGGGAACAGGAAATCCATGTCGCCCATGCCACTGAACTTGTACGGAATCAGGTACGTTCCGAACACGGCTCCGCTTAAAAGCGAACGCCATTTTTTCCAGATGGACGTCTTCGACTTGCTCACCGGAATCCAGATGCCGATAATCATGCATGCGATAGCCGGGATGGAGAACTGCAGCGCCGTCGGTTCCTGAAAAATGACAACACCACTGAAAAACGAGAGCAGGATGCTCACGCTCATGGAGCGGAGGCCTGTGCCCGCGAGATCGGCTTCCGCCTGCACCGCCCAAAAACAGAGTGCGCCACCGACAACCCACAACAAACCGCAGAGAACGCCTATCGGGTGCAAATTGAACTGCCCCGTCACGCATGTGACAACCGCCGAGCAAGCAAGCGCACCAACGGCCATCACCGCAAGGAACGACCACGAAGAATAATTGGGGTACTTCTTGAGCGGCACCATGTAGGTACCGAAGGCAAAGATTCCGATAAGGACGCCGATGAGGCTTAAAGTGCTACTTGCCAATGCAGAACCCCGCAAAGATTGATTGTAAAACGTCTTCGGACGAAATCTCGCCCACGATGCTCTGGAGCGAACGACGCACCAGTTGCATTTCAAAAGCTAACAATTCTACCGCAGGGTTCGTGCGGATTAAATCCAGTGCGCGGTCGATTCCAGCCAAAGCCTCTTCGAGGCAGGCCTTCTCGCGTTCGCTCGTAATCCACAAGTCATCGCCGTCGTTCGACTTCGCAAAAAGACGTTCGTTCATGATTCGAGTGAGTTCGGCAAGCCCCTCGCCCGACTTCGCAGAAACGCGGAGGCACGAGGCACGAGGTTCGAGGTTCGAGGCTCGAGGTTCGAGGCTCCAGGCATCCACTTCAGCCGTCATCCTGGAGGGGGCTCCGCCCCCGACGGGATCCATACAGTTTCTTTTGACACTCGTCATCCTCGACTGAACATCACCCCCGTCACTCGTCATCCTCGACTGAACATCACCCCCATCACTCGTCATCCTCGACTGAGCGCAGCGAAGGAGGGGATCCATACTGTTCCCCACCCCAGTCATCCTCGACTGAGCGCAGCGAAGGAGGGGATCCATACAGTTCTTGTCGCACAAGTCGCTCTTGGAATACACCACGAGGTCCGCCTCGTTTTCAGCATCATCCGCACAACCGTCCGCACCATCATTAGCCGTGCCATCCACCACAAGAATCTTCAAGTCAGCCTCGGCCAAAATCTCGCGGCTCTTCTCCATGCTCAACGCATCGAGCGCATCCGTCGCCTTGTCGGCAATGCCAGCCGTATCCACCAGACGAATCTCGCCGTTCTCGAGGAACAAACGGACTTCCACAAAATCGCGCGTCGTGCCGGGAATGTTCGAAACAAGAATTCGGTCTTCGCCCAAGAGCGCATTCGTAAGGCTGGACTTGCCCGCATTCGGGGCCCCGTACAGCACGGCGAGCGGCAAACGGCGAATCCCCGCAGACCCGCGGAAACTCTTCAAAAGACTTTCCACATTTTCGCGGATGGCGGCAATCTTCACACCCCACGTTGCATAGTCCGGGTCAGCCTCTTCTTCGGCAAAATCCACATCGAGTTCAATGCGAGCCGAAATATCCTTGATTTGCGCCGTGAGCGTCGCGACCTTTTTCGAGAGAGCGCCCGAAAGCAAGCGGTGCGCGTTCTGCAGTTCCGCACGATTCGCACTGTGAATCACGTCGGCCACGGACTCCGCCTGCGCAAGGTCCATCTTGCCGTTCAAAAAAGCGCGACGTGTATATTCGCCCGGCTCCGCCAGACGCACTCCCGGCACACCGCGAATCGCCTGCAGCAAATCGCGCACAATCAGCGGGTTCCCGTGCGGGTAGAGTTCCAGCACGTCTTCGCCAGTGTAAGAATTCGGGCCTTCGAAAAAGATGTACAGAAGACTATCGATTACCACGCCCAAATGGCGAGCCGTGCCGAGGCTCGCCTCTCGCGCCTTCAACCTGGCGCAAGCCTTTTCACCAAACAAGGCAGTCACCACATCGCGCACCGCAGGCCCACTCACACGGAGGGCCGCCACGGCACTCACGCCCGCAGGCGTCATCGGGGCTACAATAGTCTTGGAATCCATGCCCTTAAAATAGAAATTTTATTGTATTCACAATTATTACGTTTATAATAATCATAAACATAATAAAACGCCCCTTTGAGAATCGCACCACACATCACAACCCCTCAACCGCCAGCACTCCATACTATTGAAAACTTTTTTCATTTTTAGCAAAAGTTTTCAGTAGCAACTTTGGCATAAAATCCGCTATTTCAGACAGTTTTTCACATTCCCGTTCATTTCTATTGAAAAGTTTTATATATTTATTAAAAAGTTTTCAGTAGAGAAAAGCAATGATTTGCCGCGAAAAATACATAGTCCCCATCCGGGATTTCTACGAATCCGACTTGATAAAGATTATCACCGGAATTCGTCGCTGTGGAAAATCCATCATCTTGAAACAGGTGATGCAAGAGATATCGCGCAAATCAAAGAACACCATTTACCTGAACTTCGAAAACATTCGGGAGTCCGCAGGCGTTACCGACGGCACGCAACTTGTCGATTACGTACTGAAGCAAAAGAAAAAAGGACTGTGCTACGTATTCCTGGACGAAATCCAGACGGTCGACGGTTGGCAAGCAGCCTGCAAAACCTTGCGTCTCAACCATTGTTCGCTTTTTATCACCGGGTCGAACTCAAAACTCCTTTCCAACGAATTCACCAAGGAACTGAGCGGGCGCTACGTGGCGTTTCGCATCCGTCCGTTCGTGTACAAGGAAATCATCGAACTCGCAAAGCAAGAAGGCGCGACCGTTTCCGTGTCCGATTATTTGGTATGGGGCGGGTTCCCAAACAGAATCCAACTCAAGAGTGGCGAAGCCCAGCGACGTTACCTGGAGAGCCTCAAAGAGACCATCGTCATAAACGATTTGGCGAATCGCTACAAAATTCGCAAGCGTCCCCTTTTCGAGAGTCTCGTCAACTTCATCCTGCGTTCCAACAGTCGCATCTTTTCGGCGAAGTCCATCAGGGACTACGTGAAGCAGGAAAACGACAAGTGCTCCGTGAACACAATCATGAAGTTCATTGAATACCTCAAGGAAGCGTACATTATTGAAGGGCTGCCGCTGTATTCCTCGAAAACGAAACGGGAACTTTCATTCTACCAAAAAATCTACAACGCAGACGTGGGCTTCAACTCCCTACTCGCAAACGGCAAGCAGTACGACATTACGCACAACCTAGAAAACATCGTTTACAACGAATTGCTCTACATGGGCTACGAACTTTTCGTGTACAGCAACAAGGGCAAAGAAATTGACTTCCTAGCACAAAAAGGAAGTCGCCGATACCTGGTCCAGGTAGCGTACAGCGTCGTTGACGAAAAGGCATACGAGCGCGAGTTCGGAGCCTTCAAAGGTGTCGACGGAGACTTCCAGAAAATCATCATCACGAACGACGAACTGGATTTTTCAACGGCAACGGTCCGGCATATCATGCTTCGGGATTTTCTGCAAATGGAATCCCTGGAACCAGCGTACACGCCGACGAACCTAGCCGAAGCCCGCGCCACCTACGAATCCCTAAAAAAATACCTCGCCATTGAATAATTATTGACACCGGTCGTCATTCCGGCCAGGACCTTAAAAAAGGCCCTCCCCGTCTATATGCAACGCAGTGTTACATATAGATAAAATTTCTATTTTCATTTCACAAAATATTTGATTTTCTGCATATTTTTCAATATTTTGTTGCATAGACATCTTGTTTTTTGGAATGTCGGCGTTTATATTTATTATCATGAATCCGATTATCGAGTACACGAATTTCCGCAAGTTCATGCGGGATTTCTACGAAGAAAAAAAGTTGCGTCACACATTCTCGTGGCGCGAGTTTTCGAAAAGTGCCGGTTTCTCGTCGTCTTCGTACATGAAAGTCGTGTGCGACGGCAAAAGCAAACTGAGCAAAGTCGGCGTGGAACGCACCGGCCAGGCCATGGGACTCGTGGGGTTCGAAATGGACTACTTCCGCGCCATGGTAAAATTCGGGCAAGAAGAAACCGACGCCAAAAAGAAAGCCGCCTTCGAAGAAATGCGCGCCATCGCGAAAATGCACAAGGTTCGCGTCATCAACAGCGACTTGTTCGACTTCTACGAAAGTTGGCAAAATCCGACACTCCGCGAACTTGCGCCGATGATGCCGGGCGCCACCCCGGGCGAACTCGCCAAGAAATGCTGCAACGAAATTTCCGCCGAAGAAGTCAAGAACTCGCTAAACTTTCTCGCAAAAAACGACTTTTTGAAAAAAATCGGCGACAACACTTTTGAGCAAACCGCAAAGTCCATCGTCGGGAATCCAGAATCGACGCAACTCGCCCTCCGCGACATGCATCGCGAAATGGCGGGCCTCGCCGCAGCATCGCTCGACCTTCCGCGAAGCGAAAGGAACTTCACGGGCGTCACGATGGGCGTCTCGAAGGATTCCTACGAGCGAATCGTGAAAGTAATGAACGATTGCTTGCGCCAGGTGGTCGCCATCGCGAACGAAGACACGAACATCGACCAGGTTTACCGAATGAATTTGCAACTCTTCCCGCTGACCCATAGCGTAAAGGAGAACGACGATGCATAAAGAGATTTTGAAATGCGCGAGTATTGTAGGAACAGCCCTCACCCTATTCGCAGCCTGCTCCGACGACCCGTCCGTCGCTGGCACCGCCGTGGAACCGAACCAGAATCCGATAGCATACGAAGAAAGCAGTTCCTCCATGGAATCGCCCATTTCTTCCACAACAGACAGCACCGCAACAAGTTCTTCCTCCAAGACGCCCTTGACGAGTTCGTCCACGAAATCGTCAAGTTCAACAGCAAAGCAATCCAGTTCTTCGAAAGTCCCGTTACCAACAAGCTCTGCATCCGTACCATTGCCCTCAAGTTCCGACATCGGCGCACCCTCGCAGCCACAATCCTCGTCCAGCATCATCGACAACGGTCCAACCCCGCAGGAACCGACTAACAGGCTCAGCGATTTCGTTTGGCAATACAAAGCCGACATTGAATTTGACGAAAATGTACTCGCTTACCATTTGGTGGGTCGTGACCACTGCGAACTAGGCGAAATTTGCGACGACACGCCCGCAATCTACGAGGAGTTCCGCCATGCCGGATTCTACAGCGAAGTGGACAGCGACGTCATCAAATACTTGTTCCCGAAGGCCGAAAATTTGATTTCGACGCGAACCAAGCCGCTGGAATGCCCGCTTCGCCTTTTGAATGTCGAAACGCGTTCGAATACAGGGTTTGTACTGACAAAAATTTCGGCGGACACGCTGACGGTCGTGGATTTGGAAATCAGTTCTTCGTGCGACGTCAGCACAGAAAAGAAAGTGTTTGGAATCTTGTTCATGTACTGCGGAGAGTTCTCTTCGAACGTAGTTATCGAACACAAGAAACCGGAGAAATCTACGGCAGACGTTTGCGTGCCGGAATACGAAACAGAATGGATTAACTGGAACCTTTTGTAAAATGAATATGAATAAAGTAAAATTACTCTTGTCGGCATCCGCTGCCGTTGCGGCTTTCGGCCTCGTCGCCTGCAGTGACGACAGTTCCAGCGGTCCAAGTGAAGAAAACCTCATTGAATCTTCCGACAGCATAGACGAAGAAGCGGCAAATGGCATCTCCAGCAGTTTCAAAAGCAACTCGTCCAGCAGCGAAAAATCAAACAAAACGACTTCAAGTACGGCACACGACGAGAAGAACAACAAATCCTCCAGCTCAAACGCCGACAATGAAAAAGGCAACAATAACAAAACCGACAACGAAACAGATATTGAACTCGCAGTCGCCTCGACCATTGCATACTACTGCATATCTGACTCCCTGAAGGCAGATTCGCTTATCAAAGCATACCAGGCGAACGGGAATTTCGGTGAAATGAATACAACCCTCGCCGATTGTGCCTACCTCTTGTCGCTGGACCATATGGACGGGGATTGCATCATGCCCTCGGAACTAGAACGAGTTCATCCCGCAAACTTCTATTGGCAGGACTTCCGGGAAGCATTCTACAAATTCTGGGAAGACGACTTTGGAGTCGGTCTCTGCAACAAAGATTCCATGGACGTGGTCAAGCCGAACCTGGATTCCCTCAGCAGTTCTCCGAAATACTTTATCTGCACAGACCGGCGGATAGGCTACACGAGCGACATCAACTGGGTGAAGGCTTCTTCGCTGCAAGTGAATACATACGGGCTTGTTTGCGATAGCGCTGACTACCGCGGAATCACCGGCTACCTGGACAGTGCGCTCTACGTTTGCGATCACGGAAATTGGCGTACCCCCATGACCGTAGAAATAGAAAACGGCCTCTGCGAAGAGAAAATTTTTGGCGAAGTCAAACAAGGGAACGTATTCGAGTACATCTGCGACGCAAACGAATGGAAATTAAACGAAATCATCTTGACTGATTCCCGCGACAACAAGGAATACCGCACAACATATGTCGCAGGCCTCCAATGGATGATGGAGAACTTCGTCGCAGACACCGCAAAATTCCTATGGGACGAAATCACCGACGACCTCTGCCCCGAAGGCTGGAGAACCCCGACTCAAGACGAATGGGGCACTTTGTTCAAGGCCATGCAGGGCCTAGCCTCAAACGCACACACCATGAAATTGATCAGTTACGCAGGTCATTTCGACAACTGGTGGACATCGACGGAATCAGGCGACAGCGTCTATGTTGCCCACACATTCTACACTCCTATGGACTACTCGCAATCCCTGAAATTCGAGTAC
>JAKSIL010000062.1 GCA_024398815.1 Fibrobacter sp. | reverse complement strand
AGACCTTCATGGAGAAGGTTTATGCCGGTGGCGATATCGTGCTCGGTGCTGCTACCGTGATTCTCGCCATGGGTGAGGGTCGCCGTGCTGCCGCAGGAATTAATGAATTCCTCAAGAAGTAATTCTTAAAAAGAATTTCGTGAAAGGCCCCGCTTCGGCGGGGCTTTTTGCGTTTTTCTGGCAAGTTTTTTTTGTTTAAAAAGCTTTATTTTGTTTCTTTTTATAAACAAAAGGCTTGGGTAGCTTGTTTTTTAGGAACTTTTTGGGTCGAATTTGTGCGTGAACGTTGTGAACTTCACAATGTGTTGTTGTTTATTTCAACGTGTATTTTTCTTTTTTCAAACGATTTTAAAGACCTTTTGTTATTTTTTGAGCAACAGAGTTTTTTGGCAAAAAACCTAGAATCAAATATGGAGTAAATATGCTAGACCTTCTTGCGGTCCAATCAAGTACGACCAACGCCACTATCATTACGTTGGCTTACACCCTCACTTTGGCATTCATTCTTTCGTCTATGATTGGATGGACTTACGAAAAGACTTTCCTTGGCCTTTCTTATTCTAGAAACTTTGTCCAGGGCATCGTCTTGAGTTCCGTGGTGGCTGCTACGGTGATGCAGGCCATCGGTGATAACGTCGGCCGTGGTCTTGGCATGATGGGTGCTCTCTCGGTGGTCCGTTTCCGTACGAGCTTCAAGGATCCGCGCGACATTATGTTCATTTTTGCTGCCCTTGGCGCAGGTATCGGTTGCGGCGTTTACGCTTGGGGAGCTGCTGTGGGTGGAACTATCGCGTTCTGCTGCGTGGCATTCCTGCTTTCCCGCACGGGTCTTGGCACTAAGCACTTCTTCGACGGCATGCTCCGGTTCGCTCTCCCGAACGAAGCTGAAATTCGCGGCAAGGTCGAAGAAATCATGCGTACGAGTCTCAAGACATTTATACTTATCACTATGCGCGAAGTCGATGGTGGCGCCCGTCTCGATGTGGCCTACCAGGTTCGCCTTCGTGCAACGAAGCCCGCTGCCGAAATCTTGAACGAGCTCTCCAAGCTTGAGGGCATCTCCGACATCCAGTTCATGATGCAAGACGCCACGACGGAAATGTAAGGAGGACCCGATGCGATTTTTAGAAGACAAGCTCGATAATTTCTGGAACGCCCACAAGAGTAATCCCGGTGTTGCCTACGTGTACGGTCACAAGCTTTCTTTGGCTTGGGTCTTGGGCATCTTGTTCATCTTTGTTTTGGGCTTTATGTACCAAGGTAATGCCGCCATGTTCAAGGGCATTGCCGAAGCGAGCGAAACTATCATTAGCGTGCCTAGCGCAACGGAAATTGTGAAGGTTCATGTGGTGCCCGGTCAGGAAATCCATGCCGGCGATACGATTGTCGAAATCAATCGTCCGGACCTCACTCTTCGCATTACGGAACTCACTCGCGAATTGGACGCCATTGAGGGACGCAGCAGTTTGAGCTCCGCCGAAATCGACCAGAAGGTCGCCGAAGTCAAGGCGAACCTCGATACCCGTCGCCTTACTTTGAATGCTGAAATCCGCAACCTTGAAACGGAATATCAGAAGAACAAGGAAATTTCCGCAAAGCTCAAGAGCCTTTCTTCGAGCAAGACCAGCAGCGATGGTAACGATGCGATGGCCATGCGTATCAAGAGCCTCAAGAACGAACTCGCCTTGGCTCAGAAGAGCGCCAATGAACAGATTGCCCTCTTGCGCGGTTCCAGCAAGTTGCAGAAGACCAGCGGCAAGAGCGAAGCCGCCAACCTCAAGAAGGAATTGGAAGAACTCCAGAAGCAGCAAGAGGAACTTGTCCAGATTGCCAAGGAAGATTGGGTCGTGGGCGACGTGAACGTCCGCGATGGTGAAAAGGTTTCGAGCTTTGCGCCGATTGTCACTTTGACTCACAAGTCCCCGACCTTGATCCGTGGTTACATTAACGAACAGATTTACAAGAATATGGATTTGGGCGAAGCCGTGAAGGTGACGACTCTTGCAGGAACAGGCAAGGCTGTCGTTGGCGAAGTGGTCGGCCTTTCCAGCCGTATCGTGCCGTTCCCGACTCGTATGTGGAAAATGCCTGAATTCCCGATTTACGGGCGTGAAGTGACCATCAAGATTCCTGAAGACAATCCGTTCCTGCTCGGTGAAATGGTGACCATTTCCGAAGCCAGCGCGAAACTCCTCAAGAAGCAGAAAGAGAAAAAGTAATGAAAATTTTATCCGTCCTTCCGATTGCGCTAGCCACTGCGGCTTTCGCTGGTCCCCTAACTTGGGAACAGTTGGTTCAGTCTGCAGAAAAGGATCCTCGTTTCGATGCTGCCCAAAAGCGTGCTGAGGCGACTTCGTCCAGCCAAGGGACAAAGCTTTGGGATAAATTGGAACTTCGCTACAAACTGGATGGTTTCAGCTTTGCCAAGCATGATTTCGAACTTCGCATGGTTCCCAAGAGTTTTGGTGAAAGTAGTGCTGACAGGGATCGCTACGAAGCGCAAAAGAATTACGAACAGGCTAGATTCGCTGTTGAACGTTCTCTCCTTTTGTACGACCGTTACGAACGCGGTGTGCGCTATGTGCTGCGTAAAAAGATAAATGATATCAACAAGCAGTTGATGCAGGTCAACGCCGACCGTATCGAAGTGCTCCACCTCAAGGCAGGGTCTGCAACATTCAATCCCGAAGACTTGATGACGGCTCTCGAAAAGTCCGCAGCCCTCAAGGCGGAATTGCTTTCAGATAGCACGGCTCTCCGCGATGCGGAACTCAAGATGAAAATTTGGGTGCCGGACTTTGACGGTGTTGATTTGGATACCGCATTCCTTCCGACCATGGAAGAATTGGAACAAAATCTTGCCGGTGGCGTCGAAGTGAGCGAAAGCTTCCCGCAGGTGGCCATGGCCAAAGGCAAGCGCGACGATGAAGTCGCCCGTGCCAAACAGGACGTGAGCAAGGAACGCGACTACATTTCACATATAGGCATTGGCTATTCTTTGGAAATTGAATCCCTCTTGGAAAAGTACAAGGATTTGGACGCCAAGGATGTCGCCTATGAGTACGACGAATACCAGACGGAATACCTTGCCAAGTATCCCGATGCCGGTGCCGACGATGGCCGCACGATCCGCAAACTCGTAAGTGATGTCGATAACCGTGCCACGAAGGACAAGTTCTTTGTGAACCTCGCTTTCCGTCTGCCGTTCTTCGACAGTAACAAGGATGGTGACCTCCGCAACCAGGTGGCCACCTTGGATGCCGAAAGCGATTACCTGGACGATGTTCGCGAAATCAACCAGAAGGTGGCTCGCCTTTCCGAAGAAGTCGTGGCTCTTATCGGCCAATGGAAAGTGCAGAAGGAATATGCCGAACAAGTTAACGCGAGCGGATTCATGGAACAGTTCGCCCGCAATGCAGGTTCCGATCCGCTTTTACTGCTCCGTGCCAAGGAAAGCTCCCTGGAAAGCGACATGAAGGCCGTCAAACTGGAATACGACATCTTTGCGCGCTACTTGGCCTTGCTGGATTACGCTGGTGGCCTCGCTCGTCAAGGCGTAGTAAACCATCTTCGCGAGGGCCTCAAGTAATATGGCCGAAGCTCGCGGATTCAGTCTTTTGGAGCGTTTTGAGCTCAAGTACCACATCCCTGTCGCATGGGCCGATAGGATAGGTGCTTTCCTTGCCCCCTACTGCGAAGAAGACTACTATTCCAAGATTACTCCTGGTGGTTTCTACTATATCACCAACTTGTACTTGGATTCCCCGAAGTGGACGTTCCTTGGCTGGAAAAAGAAACAGTTGCTGGACCGCTTTAACATGCGTATTCGCACCTACGGCGAACATCCTGCTCAAGACGGTACCTTCCACTTTGAGTGCAAACGCAAAATCCGCAACATTTGCTACAAGAGCCGAGCGACCATCAAGGGCATAAACCCTGGTGAAGTTTGGCACATGAAACCCGAAGAATGGCCGTGCAAGGGCGAAAAAGACCGCATGTACCTGAAGGATTTCATTTACAAGACCGAACTCCATAATGCGCATCCGCGCCTCTTGACGCAGTACAAGCGCCGCGCCTGGTTCGGGCTCCGCGAAGAATATTCCCGCGTGACGATTGATACCGGCATGCGCTTCCGCGAAGAGAATGGCTTTGACTACACGGTCGAACCGCAGTATATGCATTCCACGGGTCTCCCAAGGTTCTTCCAGCCTGGTTGCGATGCCGTGCTTGAGCTCAAGTGCCCCGCAGCCCAAATGCCGTTCTGGATGTTCGACCTCATCAAGGCTTTGAATTTGAAACACGGTGCTTTTTCGAAGTTCGGAAATGCCGCCGCCGAATGGAAACGCGTTTACGAGAACCCCAGACGCTTCAAAAGCCCCTATTGGACGAGTTTGGCGGGAAATTTCTAAACGAAAAATTTGTAGTTTAAAAAAGGATTTTTAAAAGGAAGGCCCCCATGAATATTAAAAAGTGGCTCATGACAGGTTTCGGTACGGCAGCCCTCGTGCTGTTTGCCGCATGTTCCTCAGACGACGGTAGCGAAGATTCTCCTGTTGGTCCGGCCGACGACACTGCCCTTAGCAGTGCGTCTGTTGACCCCGACGGCAATCCGACTTCTGGCGATTCTACGGATCCTCAGAGCAGTCCCTCGGGAGGTGATGGCAATAGTCAGGCCGCACCTCCGACAAGTTCCGCCGCCGAAACGGGTGCGGTTGACAAAATTGTCGATGAAGGTGATGGTTATAACCATGTGGCCATAACCGAAATCATGTACAATGCTCCGGAAGGTTCTGCATTGGAATGGATTGAATTGACGCTTTCTTCGGACAAGGATATCCAGAGCATGCTGTTTGCCGGTATGCGCCTTGAAGGTGCCGTCACGTTCGATTTCCCTGCAGAGCCTTTGGCTGTGGGTGAATACATCGTCGTAACAAATGACGTTGATTTGTTCAAGCAGACATATCCGCAATTCTCGGGCCGTGTTTTCGGACCGTGGGGCAACGACCCGAAAACGGGTGCTGTCGCAAAGCTTGTGAACGAAGGTGACGTTATCGATGTGAAGCTTACTGGTAAGGACAACAATACCAGTGTCGCTTTTGGTTCCGAACCTCCTTGGCCGAGTCTTGCTAACGGCAAGGGCTATTCCCTCGTGTTCAAGGGCGGTACGCTCAATCCGACCAATCCGTCTTCCTGGGCGGCAAACAAGGTGATGCTCGGCAATCCGGGTGGTCCGGACGAATACATCACGAAGACTTCCGTTCGTTTGAACGAAATCAAGCCCTATTCCCTCGAAGAAGATGAAATGGGCTGGATTGAACTTTATAACTCCGGCTCCGATCCTACCGACGTGGCCGGCTGGTTGTTCGAATCCAAGCTCAAAAAGAAATCCTGGAAGATTACGGGCTCCAATACCGTGGTGCCGGCCGGTGGCTATCTTGTTCTTCCGGCGACTAGCGAAAACTTCGAGGATGATCTTTACCTGAGTGATCAGGGTGGTGAATTTTATCTGTACGAAATGGTCGGCGACCAACGTACGGGTTCCGAAAGTAGCTTGATGCTCGGTGCCACCAAGGGTTCGAGCGGTGTGGTCGATATTAGCGATGGGACCATTGCCCAAGGAGCCTTGGCTACCGAAACTCCGGGCGAAAAGAATTCCGCTCTCAAGGTGGGCCCGATCTTTATCAACGAAATGCACTACCATCCGAAGGAAGGGGACCCGAATGACTTCGAATTCCTCGAACTCATCAACAAGGGCGATGCTGAAGTGAATTTGTTCGTAGACAAGGGCGAAACCAAGGGCTGGAAGGTCGAAGGTGTTCGCATGGAATTCACCAGTGGCGACAAGATTCCTGCCGGTGGCATCATGCTTTTGCTCCCGGATTCCATGAGCAGCTTCGAAGCAAGCGTTCGTGAAAAACAGCAGATTCCGGAAACTGTCCAGATTCGTTTCTATCAGGGTAAGCTTTCGAACCGCGGTGAAACCGTGGCCGTCAAGCAGCCGTATTCCTTTACAGGTTCTGGCGAAACGAGGCAGTGGTACTTTGACTGGTCCGACGCAACGCTCTATAGCGACCGCTGGGAAGGTTTCAACGAAACCGACGGCTTCGGCAAGAGCTTGCAGCGTGTAGACTTTACTACGATGGGTTACGAAGCCAAGGCTTGGACGCCGGCTGATCCGACTCCGGGCAAGTAAAAACGCTTAAATTGTCTAAAACGGCGTCCCTTCTGATGAAGGAACGCTTTTTTTGTATGCTGAAATGGTTATATTGCGAAATTTTGGTGTTGCTCGCGGGACTCGGGATTTGCTATTTTTTATAATGTTATGAAATCGTGTTTGGCATACATTCTTTTTGCATTTGCTGTTGTACAGGCAACTCCGCTATCGCTGCAGGATGCTCTTGAAAAGGCCAAGACAAGCAATTCCCAAATCAAGGCGGAAAAAGCCAAGGTCGAAGTTGCAGAGAGCGGCCGGACAGAGGCCCGTTCCCGTTTTATGCCTACGGTCAGCTTGAGCGCTGGCGTGACGAAAATAAACGATCCCATTTCTATTGACTTGAACGAAATTCGTTCTGGAATTATTCAAGTGCACGGGTCCGAGGCTTACCAGAGCTATTACAAGACGGGCTACGAAAGTGCCTACGAGGGTTATACGGCGGCTGGTATGCCTGCGGAAATGGCTCAGCAAAGGGCGGCCGGTGTCGGTGATTCCGTTGGCGCCTTGGCCCAGCAAATGACTCAGTCCACGTTGGATTCGGCTCTTCCCGGATTCAAGAAGAAGGTTCAGGATGATTTGTTCTTCAACGCTCGTTTGAGTGTTGTTTGGCCCATCTTTACAGGGCTCAAGATTTATTCGGCGTACGATGCTGCCAAGGAAAATGTGAACGCGCGCAAGGCCGAATTCGACATGGCGCAAAATACGATTCTTATGGATGTGGCGACCCGTTATTTTACGCTGCGCTTGTCCGAGGAATTGACGGTGCTCAGGGAATCGACTCGCAAGAATCTTGAAGAACATTTGGAACGTTCCAAGAAACTTGAAGAAGGCGGTCAGATAAGCAAGTCGGAACGCCTGCGTGCAGAAGTTGCCTTGGCCGAAGCCGAGAACGCTCTTGAAGACGCCTTGCGTGACCAGTCTCTTGCGAGAATGGCGCTTGCGAGTTTGCTCCACATGGATACGAGCATCACGGCTACGACTCCTGTGGAGGCTCCCGAGGTGGTACGTTCCATGGACGAGTTCAAACAGCTTGCCAAGGAAAAGCATCCGGGACTTCGTCAGTTGCGTACGGAACGCAAACGCAGTCAAGCGGCTGTGAGTGCTGCCCGCGCTGATTATTTCCCGACGGTCGCCTTGTTTGGCTACAAGGAACTTTACACGAAGGATTTGACCATACTGGAGCCTGAATGGGCTGTTGGAGCCAAGGCGCAGTGGGATTTGTTCAAGGGCGGCGAAACCCGTTCCAAGGTGGCGAGTGCTAAGGCTTTGGAACGCTCTCTTTCGAGCATGGAAGAACAGACTCTTGACAACATCGATTTGCTGGTTGAAAAACGCTGGCGTGAATTGGAACATGCCAAGGGTCGTTTGGTGAGTTTGGTAAAGACTCGCGAACTGGCTGACGAAGCTTTGCGCAGCCAGACCAAGGCGTACGAAGCAGGCCTTGCGACTGGCCTTGACGTGGTGGATGCGGAACTTGCTCTTTCGCGTTTGCAGGTGGCCGATCTCAAGGCTCACTACGATGCCGTCATCGCCTGGCTCGGCTTGCTCGAAGTTGCCGGTGAAGTTTCCGATGCAGGAACGATGCTCAACAAGACGAAGCCTGTGGAGACTCCAGTAGAGGCTAAAACGGAAGGGACTTCCGAGACGCCGGCTCAGGCTACCACGACTGCAACGAACGGTTCTTTAGTTCCTGCCGCTCCGGCTGAAAATAGTACTGCGGCAGCTGCCGAAACGGCTCCGGCGGCATCTGTGGCGTCCGAAACTGCTGCCGCGACACCTGCGGCTCCTGTCGCAACGCCCGCCGAGGCCTCAGTTGCAGAAAAACCGGCTGTCGAAGCGAAGGACCGTGTTTTACCAGCGAAAGATTCAACGGAGAAAAAACAATGAATGCTCTGAAATTGCTTGGAAAAGTTATCGTCGTTCTGGGCTTGATTGTTCTTGTGATTATGGGAATCGCCCAACTTCAGACTTTTGCGACGGCCCCTCGCGAAACATTCTTGCAAGGGCAAATGGAAGCTCGTCGCGTTCTTGTCTCTGGAAAGGTTCCGGGCCGTATCGAACGTCTGTTCGTTCATGAAGGCGATTTCGTTTTCAAGGATTCCATGGTGGCCCTCATCAGCAGTCCTGAAATCGAGGCTAAAAAGATGCAGGCCCAGGGCGCCCTCGGCGCCGCACGTGCGCAGGCTAACAAGGCGAGGAACGGTGCCCGCAGCGAAGACATTACTGCTTTAAAGGCTATGGCCGATCGCGCCCAAGAAGCTGCCACTCTTGCCAAGAACACTTACGACCGTGTGCAGAAGCTTTTCAACGAAGGTGTACTTCCGCTGCAGAAGCGTGACGAGGCCGAAACGCAAATGAAAGCATCGCAGGCCGCTGCCGACGCCGCCAAGGCGCAATACAACCAGGCCGTCGCCGGCGCCCGCAGCGAAGACAAGGCCGCCGCCAACGCTCTCGTGCTGCAAGCTCGCGGTGCAACAGCCGAAGTCGACGCCTACCTCGAAGAAACAAAAATCAGAAGCCCCATCAGCGGAGAAGTTTCTCTGAAGCTCGCCGAAGAAGGCGAAGTTGTCGGCTCCGGAATGCCCGTTATCGCCGTGACCGACTTGGACGATGCCTGGGCTGTTTTCCATCTTCGCGAAGACTACCTCAAGAATGTTTCGAAGGGCAAAAAGTTCATGTTGCAAATTCCCGCCCTCGATACGACCGTCGAAATGGAAGTGAGCTACATCGCGTCCGTAGGCGACTACGCCACCTGGCGCAGCAGCAAGGAAAGCGGCGGCTTCGATCTCAAAACGTTCGAAGTCCGTATGCGTCCTACGTCCAAGATTGAAAACCTGCGCCCTGGCATGAGCGTTCTTTTCCCGGTAGACGCCATCAAGTAAAAGAGGCTTTGCCGTGTTGAATGGCCTCTTGAACACTATACGCAAGATTTATTTCAGCCACAACATCGTGCTGTGGATGATTGTGCTTGTGCTGCCATGCGGTGTCTCGGTGTTTATGC
Organism: Fibrobacter sp.; assembly: GCA_024398815.1. Lineage (GTDB taxonomy): Bacteria > Fibrobacterota > Fibrobacteria > Fibrobacterales > Fibrobacteraceae > Fibrobacter. Next base: position 3,443 of record JAKSIL010000062.1, on the reverse strand, counting down.
TCGACCTGTTTTCATCGCAGATTGTGCAACACGTGCCCATAGGAATTTTAAGCCAAGATGATTCTGAACTTGCCGATAAAATTGAAACGGGTTTTCAGTCGAGTCCTGTGCTTGATGTCGCTTTGAACTGCTCCGATTTTAGTGAGTGCGAACATGCGATTATCCGTGGCGATATCCAGTCGTTCGTGGTGATTCCGAATGAATTTGAACGCCGGACTTTGCGCCTAGAGACGCCTGTGATTCCCGTTTATTCTAGCGGCCAGAATTACTTGACCAATATGTTCGCCACCAAGGAAATTCGCGCCGTGGTGACGGATGTCGGAAGCGAATTGTTTACGGCGCAAATTGAAGATCCCGTCAAAACGGAAATTCACTCTGTCGGAAATATTGAAAGCAATTACCAGGGATTTCTGTCGCTTGGCCTAGTGGCAGCCATGTTCCATTTGGCGGCGATGCTTGTGGCCGTTTACGTGGGTTCGTTCCCGTTGCGCGACCATCGTGTCAAGGAACTTTTGAAATATGCCAAGGGCTCGCGTTTGACCTTGTGGGTCGCAAGCATTGTGCCGCTGGATATCATTCTCTGGCTTGGTCACATGGCGTGTTATGCTTATTGTCATCGGGCCTTGACGCCGATGGGCTTTGAGGAATTTGTGATGGTTTCAGCGGCGCAGCTGTTCATGATTCTCGCATGTTCCGGTGCTGGTTTTGTTTTTGTGGGTGTTGTAGGCGTCATGCGTATCGCTACAGGTGTCGCGGGCGTTGTTGGCGGTCCTGCTTTTGCCTTTGCTGGCCAGACGTACCCGCTGATGGCCATGCCTTTGGCGGTGCGCTGTTTTGCATTTTTGCTTCCGCTGACGCATGCGTTGAAAATCCAGTCCATGATGCTTCTCGGCGATGTCGGTCTTGCGCCTTCCTGGGACGTCTTGAAACTGCTCATAGGAATGGCTTTGTTTTGGAATGTCTTTGGTGCCTTTCTCATGTCGATGCGCTGGAAACAGCATGTTCGTATTGAAAATGCCATGGAAAAGTCCACTTCGTTCAGGGCTATTGTGGAGGAAGACTAATGCTGAGTCGCCTCTTGAGAGTAACCCTTACCGAATGGAAACTGTTCGTGACCGACCCGGCCGCGGTGCTTCTCCTGGTTGTGGCAGGGCTTTTGTACGCGTTCTACTATCCTACGCCCTATATCAACCAGACGGTATCCAAGGTTCCCGTTGCCGTGGTGGATTTTGACCATTCCGGAAAATCCCGTGAACTTATACAGATGGCTTCCGCTGCCCAGCAAATAGAGGTGAAGGCTGTTTATGGAGAAATGACCGAAGCCGAAAACGCCATGGCCCGCGAAGAAATTTTTGGATTCATGGTCATTCCTGAGAACATGGAAAAAAATATTCGCAGGGGAGAGCAGGTTTCACTCAATATCTTTACCCATGGCGCCTATGTGATGTTGCACGGTGCCATCGGGACCGCGTTCTCGACATGCGCGTTGACCCTCGGGGCAACGCAAAAAGTTCGACAGATAGCCCTCGAGAAGAAAGTGCCTTCGACAAAGGCTATGGCCATGCGCGATCCGTTCCCGATTAGCATACAAACCATGTTCAACAACACAGGTAGCTATTCCAACTATGTGGTCCCGTGCGTATTGGTCCTCATTCTGCAGCAGTCCTTGATTATTGGAATTTGCATATTGGGCGGTGCTCGCGGCCATAGACGCTTCCGTAAAAAGTTCCGTGATAGCGAAGTTGAAAATGAATCTATGCCCTATCGCTATTTCGGGCGCTCGCTAGCGTATTTTTTGCATTACTGCTGCTTTATCCTTTTTTACCATTGCGTCATTTACAACTTGTTCAATTTCCCGCGCCGTGGAGAACTTTTGCCGATGGCCGTTTTCGCTGTGGTATTCCTTTTCGCGGTCATCAATTTTGGCATGGTCGTGTCGCAGGTGTTCTTGCGTCGAGAATCCAGCATGCAGTTGTTCCTGTATCTTTCCATTCCCATTTTGTTCCTTGCGAATTTCAGCTGGCCCAGCTATTTGATGCCCACGGCCATGCAGTCGTTGTCGTATATTTTGCCGAGCACGTTTGCTGTACCTGCCTGGCTTACCATAGAGCAGATGGGTGGCGATATTTACGATGTGGCTCCCAAGCTTTACGCTTTGGCAATACAGGCGGTCATCTATTTGATTTTAGGGCTTTTGCTTACACGCTTCCGCGACAAGACGCATTTCAAGACCGGCGACATGTAATTTACCTGGTGCGCATAAAAACTGCTGACGGAATGTGGGGTGAACGCATGACGCTTTGCTAGGATTCTCGACAGAATTGCAAAAATAAGCGATGGACGGGTGTCACATGCCCGCCTATTTTTGTAAATTGCAAAGTACTATGATGTTCGATCCCTTATACATGACAATCCTCGTGGTGGCGCTCGCCCTTTCGGGTGGCGTTTCCATGCTCGTGAAAACTCGCTTTGCCGCTGGCCAGAAAGTGAATATTTCCAGTGGCCTTACCGGTGCAGAAGTCGCCATGGCCATCCTTATGGATGCTGGCATTACCGACGTGAAGGTCCTTGTGCACCAGGGATTCCTCTCGGACCATTACAATCCGATGAACAAAACTTTGAACCTTTCCAAGGATGTTTACTACGGTCGCAACGCCAGTGCCGCCGGTGTCGCTGCACACGAAGTCGGTCACGCCATCCAGCATGCGCAGGGCTATTTCCCGATGTGGCTCCGTTCGCTGATTGTGCCTGCCGCCAACGTGGGTTCGAATCTCGGACCGTGGCTTGTGATTATCGGCATCGTTTTGATGAGTTCCGGTCGCGCTCTCGGTTACTCCCTCGCCGTGGTCGGCGTGATTCTCTTCGGACTTGCTACTTTGTTCACACTGGTAACGGTTCCTGTGGAATTTGACGCCTCGTCTCGTGCGAAGAAGGCTTTGGCCCGCATGGACGTTGTGGCGCAGGGCCGCGAATACAATACCGTTTCCGGCGTGCTTTTCGCTGCGGGACTTACGTACGTTGCCGCTGCAATCACCTCGATTCTCCAATTGCTTTACTGGGCGTACCGCGCAGGCCTTTTGGGCGGTCGCAGAGATTAGGGGGAGGGGCTTTATGGCTGTGAAGACTTTGACGATTGAATGCCCCATGTGCAAGGGCGAAATTGTAGTAGATGCCGAAACGGGCGAGGTGCTGAGCCACAAGGAATACAAGAAGGAAGTCAAGTCCTTCGACGATTTCTTGAAGGAACAGAGTACTCGCAGTTCCGATTTGGAAGCGAAATTCGCCGCCGCGAAGGAAGCCCAGAAAAGCCGCCGCGAACTCTTGGAAAAGAAGTTCGAAGCCGCCAGGCAGAACAAGGATTTGAAGGATCCGCCGCCCAGCATCAACTGGGACTAAACTTTGTTTCTGTCACCCTGGAGCGCAGCGACGGGGCCCACGACGAA
>JAKSIL010000061.1 GCA_024398815.1 Fibrobacter sp. | reverse complement strand
TTCGTTGTACTTGTCGGCGTGGCCGGACTTGATCCACAAAGTCTTGTTCACGATTTCCGGAGTAATCACTTCCAGGTAACCGCGACGGTCGATCTTGCCACGGATGTAGTCCTTGAGGGCGTTCACCATCTTGGTGCCGTTGGGGTGCCAGAACACCATGCCAGGAGAATGGTCTTCGATGTGGTACAGATCCATTTCCTTACCGATGCGGCGGTGGTCGCGCTTTTCGGCTTCTTCAAGGAACTTCAAATAGGTTTCCAGACCTTCCTTGTCGGCAAAGCAGGTGCCGTACACGCGGGTCAGCTGGTCGCTGTTCTGGTCGCCGTGCCAGTATGCACCTGCGAGGGAGAGCAGCTTGAAGGACTTCAGCTTGCCAGTGCTGGGAACGTGGGGACCTGCACAGAGGTCTTCCCAGTTCTTGCCCGGTTCGCCGTTTGCATAGAAACTCAGGGTGCCGTCGCTACCTTCGCGGGCGAGGGCGCGTTCGGCGTTGTCGGTCTTGTACTTGTCGCCAGCGGTGCGCTTCAGGCCTTCTTCACCGGAAACAACCACGCGAGTGAACGGGCGGTCTTCCTTGATGATTTCCTTCATGCGCTTTTCGATCTTTTCGAAATCGGACTGCTGAAGCGGGGTCGGTGTCATCAAATCGTAGTAGAAGCCCTTTTCAACTGCGGGACCGTAAGCGAGCTTTGTGCCCGGGAACAGGTCGCAGATGGCTTCTGCCATCACGTGGCTGCAGGAGTGGCGCAGCAGCATCAAGCAATCCGGATCGTCATTGTTCGGAGTGATGATCTTGAAAGCGCCATCTTCGGTGAGGGGGCGGGCGAGGTCGAGGACCTTGTCGCCCAGCTTAACGCCGAGAGCCTTGCGTGCGAGGCCTTCAGAAATGCTCTTTGCGATTTCGAGGCCGGTGGTGCCAGATTCAACGGTACGTACGCTGCCATCGGGCATGGTGAGGTTGATTTGAGACATAATAATTTCCTTTTTTGGGCAGTTCTTGCCCGGTTCCGCAGAAATACGACATCTGACGGTGCGGGCAAAGATAGGAAATAGACGAGAGACGAGAGACGAGAGACGAGAGAATGTCGGAGTGAAAACTGTCCTTTTAGGTATTATTGGCGTTGCCGCGGCATCTGCCCGCGGCCGGGCTGTCGCGTTATCGGCTCACTATGTTCGCCGTCCGTTCAGCCTCGCTTTGCGAGTCCGATTGACCCAGAGCCGAGTGCAGCGACTATGCTTGCATAGTCATTGCCGAGGCGAAAAGTCAAGGAGCGAAGCTCCCACCGTAGCTGGCTTCCATCCCTAACGCGGTGCAAATATAAACCTTGCTTTGTGTGGTGGTTTGTATTATATTTGTAATGTGTTGAATTTACGAGTGAGGCTTTTATGGCGACTACAGTGCTACAAATTCGTATGGATGAAGACCTCAAGAACGAGGCCGCCGATCTCTTTGACAAGATGGGGATGGACCTTCCCACCGCAATCCGCGTCTTCTTAAAGCGAGCTGTGGCCGAAAAGGCGATTCCCTTTGAAGTTCGTGAACCTCGCGCTACTTACTCTGCCAATAGGGGCATTGCAGCCTTGCGTGCTTTGCAGGCGCAGGCCGAAGCAAACGGTGTAGCTGGAATGAGTGAAGAAGAAATCGAAGCAGAAATTACAGCCTATCGTTCTGGCAAGTAGAGGTGTTCGCCCATGGTGTATGCAGTCATTGATACCAATGTGATTGTTTCTGCGGCCTTATCCAAAAATCCTGAAATTTCAATTCCTTCTAAAGTTGTAGAATTTGCTCTTGACGGACTTTTCGTTCCGTTGTTCAACGAAGCTGTCGTTCGCGAGTATGAAGAAGTTCTTTCCCGACCGAAGTTTAATTTGGATGAGGAAAAACGTAATACTTTGATTCAGGAATTCCTGAAATGCGGTATAAACGTTGACGCTCCCGAAAGTGGTGTTGAACTTCCCGATTCCAAGGACATTGTGTTTTATGATGTTGCTTTGGCTTGTCGCGATAAGGATGCATCTTTGGTAACTGGCAATACCAAACATTTTCCTGGAGTTCCGTTCGCCGTAACGCCTCGGGAATTTCTAGAAATTCTTGTGAAGGAGGGGGTGTGAAGAACGAACATGAAAAGTCGTTTCTTGAGGAACTTGAAAAATGGCGCAAGGATTACAATGTGACTGACGATAGTGTTGCTAAAGTCCTGAATAGAAAATCCAGGGAACTATCCAATGCGAAAAAGAATCCCAAAATTTGGGATTCTTCTTTCGTGTTTTGAAGTTCAGTTTACTTCACCACGTAGATGCTGTTCCTTGGCATGCCTGGGATTGAAATCTTTTGGCCTTCCGTTACGTAGACTTGGCGGATGGCGATTCTTTGACCCAGGTGGTTGAACACATGGACCGTGGCGAGCCCGCTCTTGTGCGCGATTTGCGTGCTTCTTGTCAGTGCGGCGGGAGTGTCTGTGCTGTCTGCGGGAGTTTCAATTCTAGAACTGTCTGCGGAGGTGTCGGCGGGCGTTACGATTGAGGTGTCGGTCGGCGTTACCACCGGTTTCTCGACGGGGGTGTATCCGTCCACAAGTCCGTTCAGGTAGATTTCGATGTTCAGGTAGCCGGAGGCGTCCTTCTTCAAAGCGTCGCTGGCGTCGTCCTTGTTCAGGCCCATTTTGTCTTCCCATTCGTCGGGGATGCCGTCTTTGTCGGAGTCGGTTTTTGTGCCGCTCTTGAAATTGCCTACGACGTTAGCGATGCCTAAAGATGTTTCGTCAGAAATGATGGCGCCTTTTTTGCCGAGGGAGGTGAGTTCGCCTATCATGTACTTGTCCACTTCGTCGCGGGCGGGGAAGGAGGCTCCGACTTCTTTGACGATGTAGTCGTAGGCCTCCTTGGCGGAAGTCTGCTGCGTGATGGTGGCGAAGGGCTGCGGCAGGTTCGCGAATTTGTCGGGAGCGGTCACAATTTTGGAGCCGTAGAAGGATCCGTCGGATTCCGTAGCGGCTAGGGTCCCGTTCATTTGTCCATTTCCGTCGGCGTCAATGTAATTGCCCTTCTGGTAAATCTGGAAAGTCTGCGTGCCGCGGGTGAATGCGGAGGTTCCGCTGGAATTGGGACCGCCAATGAAGTAGTTGTCTTCGACAGTCGCCCAGGAGTCGCCTTCGGAATCGCCCATGATGTAGCCACCGCCACCGCCCCAGTTATAGACAACGTTGTTTACGAACTGGTTCAGGCCTTTGACCTTCGGGTTGCGGGTCTTGTTGTCGATGTACAAGTTGCGAAAAAGCGTGACTCCGCCATCGGTCTGTATCAGACCTCCGCAGGAGTGGTCGTGAAGCCCCTGGCCGATAATGGAATTCTGGATGGTGATGTTCGCGGGCTTGCTTCCCTTGTTGTCCCAACTGATGGAGAATGTCTCGTCGCGGCCCCAGCTGATGGACAGGTGGTCGAAAATCATGTCGGTGCCGTTTGCGACGCCTGCAGCGTCCTTCTTGCCGCTCGGCGCACTTCTGCCCATACGGAAACGCATGTGACGGATAATCAAATTCTTTGCGCCAGAAAAAGAAACGCGGTCGCCGTAAACTACGACGCCGTCGCCCGGTGCTGTTTGTCCTGCAATGATGGAATTGCCCTTGAAAACAAGCGTGCTTTTCAGCTTGATAATTCCGCTGACGTCAAAGACCACGATGCGGCCGTCTTTGCTGACGGCGTCTCTCAGGGAGCCTGCGCCGGAATCGTCCAGATTCGTGACGTGGTAAACTTCGGGAGCGCTTGCCGCGCGTATGCCCAAAGTGTAGCGGCCGAAGCCCTCGGCTGTGGGAAAAGCGAGCAGGGATTCCGCTGCAGATGAAATGGAGAGTCCAAGGGACAAGGCAAGGGCCGGGCCCAGTAAATTTTTCATAATTCCAAACCTTTTTTTACACCGCTATTAAATTTAATGTTTTTCGGGAAAATAGCAAATGAAAAAATTGTAATATGCCCAAAAAACTGTTGTCTAGGGACAATGGGGTTGAAAGGCTGTTTTGTTTTTTTTTACTTTTGAAAAGCAAATGCGTTGTGATATGAATGGAAAACCTCCTTTGGTGAAAATCGCCCAGAAAGTAATCCTTGTACTGTTCGGTTTTGCTTTTTGCCTTGCCGTATTTTATGGGTACCATTGGCGACAGGCGGAGTCCTTTGACAACCAAGAAATCGGCGATGGCTATTTTGATTACGATGCGCAATTCGCGTTGGATGTCTTTGCCCATTCCTTGAAAAAGTATGAAGACGTTTCTTGCGCCCCGATGCCGGATTACTTGTATCATACTTTTGACGGCTCCTTGGATGAAAATCTCCAGGAAACGTATTCGTCGGCAAAAGTGCTGAGCGGATATGATCAGCTTCATGCTCATGAAACCAAATATGAAAAGTATCCGCTGAAAGTGAGGATTGCGGACAAGGAAAAAGTGGGCACCGTAACGGCGTCCTACCGTAAAGAAAATGGCACTTGGTTTAATGACGCGAGGACTATTGTTTTCGATGATGACGACTCCACTACGGTCCTGCAGATAGACGAAACGTTTAAAAATAAGTCTCGTATCTATAAGGGCAAGCGTAGAAACGGAGCCCTTGCGGAATGCGTGGATTGCTTTTTGAAGGGAAACTCCTGCGGAGACACGATTAGCGTTGAACGTGTTGATGTGGATTCTGTTTCTGGAAAGAAGAACAGGCATTACTCGAAGACCTTGGAATATTATTTCGAAGGTGAGCTGACTTTGAAAGATGGACCTTTCGAGGATGCTTATGTTTTGAACGACGAGTACGACTATGACGAATTAAATAGACTTGTTGAGTATAGACAGAATAACAAAGTATTTCGCTTTGTCCATAGTACGCGCGATACTGCGGACCTGAATGTCGTACTTTACGGAAATTCCAGCATAAGGTTGGGCTTCTATAAACGCAGCCGTAGCGAGAGCAAGGAAGTCGTCCGTTATGGAACGCGACGATTCGAAGTCAAGGAAACCAGGTATTTCAAAGATGGAAAACTGGTCATGAGTGAAAAGGAAGAAAATGAATTTTATGACCGTTATTCCTACAATATGGAAAAGTACGACGCTTCGGGTAATGTCGTGAAGGACTCTTCTTTTAGCGAGGCGACTTTGCTGCCGGGATTCCGTGATGATGCGAGTTCAACGGTTGAAATTTCTTTATATAAAAGTGGAAAACTCAAATTCAGGGAATCTCGCTTTTACGATTACCGCAGATTGCTCCCTTTTGTGCTGTTCCCTTTGAAACTTGACGGAAATCCTGTTGTTGGTGAAAGCTACGAGTATTTGTACGACTCCAAGGGGCGCTTGCACTCTGTTGTACATCATCGAAAACGACCGCCTTTCGCAATGCAGACCATATTCAGTTACGACCTTGTTGGTGAAATTCCTATGAGGGATTATACCACATGCTGGGTTTCGCCCCATGAGTTGAAAAGCCTGGAGTGGAAGGAGGTTTCTGACTTGAGGTCTGAATCGAACGATGGAAGGTTCTGTAAAGATTTGGCTTGTTCTGTTGCAGAGGGAGTGTTGACTTGTGAAAATGCTGTGCTCAAGAAGTTTTTTAACGACTATGCAGATTCTAACGCTAGAATTGAGACCTGGGATAAATGCTTGTATAAAGAAGCTGATGCGTATGGAATCGTGAGGCCTCGAAAAAGAGCCGAAGGAAAAAAAGCCGAAGGAAAAGAAACTGTAAATGACACCTTGTTGTCTGTTCCCTTGTCAAAAGACAGCCTGGTGTATCTAAACGAAAAAATGCTGGAATCTAAAATCAGTCTGGAGGCCATTCTCTGCGAAGGCTGTGAAATACGTAGCGTGCAGGACTCCATCAAGGACGAAAACGGAAAGCTATTTGCTATTGAACATTTCCATGAATCCTTTACGTGTAAAATTGGCAAGGAACTGTACGAGTTCTCCAATTGGATTCATGACTATGTACTAGATAATGTAGCGGTTTCTTATGGAGATACAACGGGTGTTCCTGATTGCTTGGTGGGATTCAGGCCGACAAATGGAATTTCCTTGGGGATGACGGCGGATGAAGTTGATTCGCTGGGCTCGTCCTTCAAGAAGAATAAAAATGAATGGGAGTGTTATATCGAATATCCCTTGGGTGACGGATTCGTTGATTCAAGAACAATTTTGCTGAATTTCCGCAACGGCAAAGTCAGTAAATACCGCTTTGTCAGAAACGTTATGAATTAGTCCGGAGTGTCAGCGGACGTAGTACACGTAGTTTTCCTTGCGGGCGGCGGGCTTAGGAAGTTCCTTTGCCGGGTAGCCGAGCGCCACGTGGCCGATGCCCTCGTAGTTCCCCTTGATGCCGAGCTTTGCGAGGATGGCCTTGCCGAAATCGCTTTCGAATTCCTGGCGGGCGCGGTGGATCCACACGCTTCCGAGGCCTATACTTGCGGCTGCGTTCATGAGGTTCCCCATCACGAGGCTGCCGTCGTTGATGTAGGTGCCGCTTGCGTTGTTCGCGTCCTTGTCGGCGATGACGATGAGGATGACGGGCGCACCGTAAAACGGATCGAAGCCTTCCTGCCAGCCGCCGATTTTGCGGTTCTCTTCCATGATCTGGTCGCGAAGTTCCTTGTTCGTGACGGCGATGATGATGGCGGATTGCTGGTTCTTGCCGGAGGGCGCGAAGGTGCCTGCGCGGATGACGGTTTCGAGTTCTTCGTCCGTAATCATGTCGGGCTTGAAGTCGCGGCAACTACGGCGGGTTTCGAGGGTTTTCAAGGTTTCGTTTGTCATGGAGCCTCCTTATAAACTCTGATGTAGTCCACTTGCATTTCGGTCGGGAACTGCGCATCGTCGATGTCGAAGCCCGGCCAGGAACCGCCCACGGCGACGTTCAAGATGAAGAAGAACGGCTTGTGGAATGTCCCCATCTCGCCGGCGGCATCCGCGATGTCGATTTTCTGGTACATGAAATCGTCGACGTACATGGAAATTGCGTTCTTGTCCCACGTCATTTTGTAGACGTGGAATTCGGTAATGTCCAAGTCGTAGTGGCCGTCAAAATGCTGCTTGGTGCTATTGCCGTACTGGGCGTGAGTTCCTTCGTGCGCCCAGTGGTGGGTGCCGTAAATGACGTTCTCGTCGTTGATGGCTTCGATGATGTCGATTTCTCCGCAGGCGGGCCAACTTACTTTGTCTATATTCTCGCCTAGCATCCAGAAGGCGGGCCAAATTCCCTTGCCTGCGGGGAGGGCGATGCGCGCTTCGACGGTGCCGTAGGCGAATGTGAACTTGTTTTGCGTGATGATGCGGGCCGAGGTGTATTTTTGACCGCCGAATTTATTGGCGATGTCGTCGGCGTTGGTTTCAAGGCTCGCACGGATATGGAGAAGGCCGTCCTTCACGTAGACGTTCTCTGCGCGGTCGGTGTAGTATTCCCATTCGCCGTTGCCCCAGCCGTTATCGCCGGTGCCGATGTTGTAGCCCCATTTGGTTTCGTCAATGGCCTCGCCATCGAATTCGTCGCTCCAGAGAAGGTTTTCGTCGGCTGCAGAATTTGCAGAGTTGGCTGTGGCGTTGCTTGCGGGAGTGTCGTCATCGGTGCTGCTTGCAGGGACGGATGTGGAGGATGCCGGAACCGTTTCGGAACTGCTCGCGGGCGTTGCGTCGGAACTTTCTGGAGTGTTGACGGGCGTCGCGTCGGAACTGTTCATGGAACTTGTTTGTTCGCTGGCGGAACTTGCCGCGATTGCGCTTTCGCTGGAAATCGACGCGCTTGTGTCGATGGGAACATAGACGGTGTCCCTCACGTACACGGTGTCCTTGACCATTGAACTTTCCGATGAGTCGGGGCCTGAAGATGAACTATCCGATGAACAGGCTGAGAATGCAGCGAAAGCTAAAAGAGTTGCCAAAAAAGTGTAGAAACTGCTTTTTTTTGACATATTTTGCTCTGCTTATTTTATTGTTGAAATTTTGTTTGCGACAAGTAAGGAGTCGATTCGCCGAGCCATTTTTATGGCTCCGTTCAAGCCCAGATGGTCGTCATTTTCAAAATCTGTTTGAATGTAATCGTTTTTCCCGTCTTTGTACTCATCAAAAACTATAAAATTTTTGTATTTCGCGGCGATTTTATTTACATCATTTTTTATTTCTTGTGCATCATTGAGAGTAAGACCGTAGCGTCCCCATCTCCCCATTTTTACATAGTATGGCGATTGCGGGAAAATGACTCCGATAACGGAAACGTCTTTCTTTTGTGCTGCATCAAGAATTTCCCTAATTTTTTTCAGATTGTAGCTATATTGTTTTTGTTTGTGGTCGAACCAGTGAAGGTTTTCGTTAGTCGCTGGTGTTTCGTTGGAGTATCCTGTAAGGGATGTGAAATGTAGACCAAGATGATTGGCGTATATATCGTATTCGTCACCACTAGGGCTCATCGCGTTCCTTGTCAATTCGTACATTCGTTCAGGAACTCCGTCTTTCCAAAAATCGTGGCTTTCGTCGTATTTGTACCCGGGAATGTCAGAAAACCATTCGTTCCACAGCTCATCGGTGTAGAGCCATCGATCGAAATCCAAGGCTATTACAATGACTTTTAGTTTAGGTGCTAAATTTAGTATGTAGTTTTGAATAAAATAATTTGTTGCGGTCAGGTCTTCTGCGGGGTAGGACATATTTATTGTAAAAAGCGATTTGATTTCAAGAGGGTCGACGCCTGTGAAAGTGCGGGAAGAACCAATGATGACTGCTTCCGTGATTTCCCTGTAAATCCAGAAAATATCCATTTTTACTTTCATGACTCTAACGGATTCGCTAGAACCAATTGTCATATAGGCGCCAAGACTATCTAAATCCAGGTGCGCTTCGTCTTTGCTTAGTTTTACGTTTTGCACGCGAAATGCTGGGTAAAGCAAATCGGAACCTTCGACTAAATCTAAAATGCTGCTGTCTTTTACATTGATGAGTACAATTTTGGAATCGTTGCCCGTAATCTCGTCTTCGAGAGAGGCGATAAGCATGTCTTTGTTGTCAATCCATTCCGTATAGTTGAATGCAAAACCGCTTGGCGCTTCAATGCTTTGAATGAGTTTCCCAGTGCTGTCGGCAATAAAGAGTCTTTCGTGAACGCGATAATTTTTACCGACAAAGGATTTTCCTGTGGCGCTTCCAAAATCAAGGAATGCGGTTCGTTTCGTCCCGTCTTGCGACAGGGAAACATTGCAGGCTTGTTCTCCATTGTACCACACGCTGTCCTTGAATGGCCCGTCAATAATTGATGAGGATGACTCTGCTGCGGAGCGAGTCTTTAAAAGCGTTGAACCGGTGACTGCTAAACGATAATCAGAGCTGACGCCCCCATGGAATGCTCCGTCAAACAATTTTTGGGGCGTACCGAAAATTCCGTTGTTAAAAGGAACTTGCCAAGTGCTAGCAGAATTGAATGCTAAACTGTCTTTATTGTTTCCTGAATACGAAACGTAAATGATGGATGTGTCGCCTTCAGGTGAAACGGAAAAACGTGGAATGGCGGCAGATTCTACTTCAAGTTTAACGAGTCCCCTTCCGAGGGGGTCCAGTTTTCGCACGTACAAACTTGATTTTGATGAAGCTCCTTCTATTCCCGTGCAAAAGGCAACCCATGTTTCATTTGGCGAAATATCGGGGTGGTAAGCAGGAATGGTGTCGTTGATTTCGATGAATGAAAAATTGCCATCATTGTAGTCTATATAGACAAGGTTGTTTGTCATTCCATTTGTGAAAACAAGCTTTGCACGCATGGTGCCGAAAATATTTTTTAGGGAGTTTTCGCTGAATATTATTTTTGTTGAAGATTTAAACGCAGAACTGTTCTCGCTTAGCCAAACAGGATTTTCTATAACGCCCAAGGCGAGTCTTGCTCCAACATATTCGGCCATGGTCGACGAGGAGACTGTATAGACATCCCCTCTGGACTGAAGATTCATGTTGCTTGGCAAATTCTTGTAGCTGCCTCCTTTGATGACTCTTTCGCCAAGGGAGCTCCCGTTTGGTGCTCCGACAAAGTTTGGCACGGTTGCGTCTTTGAAGTAACCGGACCAGTCATTTACCCATTCGGCGACATTACCAGCTAAGTCGCAAAAGGTTTCCGCACCATTTTCAAAAGAACATACTTCGTGGACGTTGTTTTTGGAGTTGTTGCTGTTCCAGGATTTTTTTGGATTCCAATTTTTGGAAGCGATAAAAACCCATTCGGCTTCTGTAGGGAGCCTATACCCAAAGCGGGAGGGATCGAAGGAATACCCTTCTAGGGATAAAACGTGATTGTCTGAATTGTAGACAATGTTTTCGTAGAGATAGACTGTGTCTAAGCCGTCCTTCTTTGATTTTTCGTTTGCAAAAAGAACAAAGTCACCAAAGGTTAAATTGCGTGCGGGTAAGTTTTCGCACCCTTTGCAGGGGGCCTTTGTCCCCATGATGTCGTAATATTCCTTTTCTGTGATTTCGTGTGCGCATACGGAAAAGTCATAGTCGAATTCAACGCGCATGGCCGGCGATTCCTTGCGAATGGCCTGTTTTTGATTTGTCCCTAGTATGGTGTAGTGGCCTGCGGCATAGATTTTGATAAAGTCCTTGAACGAAGAATCTTGTTCAAAGGAAATTGTTGAATCGTCAAAAAGAGGATCCACTGTTGAGGAAGAATTGGAACAGGCCTCAAATAGAAAAATGATGATGACAAGAATCAGATAGCGCATTTATCAGAAATAATTAGTCTTCCGGTGCGGTAGGCGGAACACGTGCTATGACGCCCACGGTGGCGCGGGTCGCTTTCACGAGGTCGGCTGGTGCGATTTTCAACTGCAAACCGCGTTCGCCGGCGCTTACATAGATGTACGGGAAGTTGTTGGCCGTTTCGTGAATGAAAATGGGGAAGTTCTTCTTGAGTCCGAGGGGGCTGCAACCGCCGCGAATGTATCCTGTAAGCGGAGTCAAGTCTTTGAGCGGGACTGTGTCGATTTTTTTGTTGCCGCTCACCTTGGCGGCCCCTTTCAAATCTACTTCCAGATTGCCGGGGACGACGCAGACCAGGTAGCCGATTTTGTCGCCGTGTACCAAAATGGTCTTGAAAACTTGGTTGATGTCTTCGCCGAGGCTGTCGGCCACGTGCTGTGCGCCCAAGTCGTTTTCGTCCACTTTGTAGGGGATGAGGTCGTAGACGATTTTCATGCGGTCCAAAATACGGGCCACATTAGTTTTTTTGATGTCCATAAATATCCTTTTTCTACACTCTAAATATAATTTTCAATACATTTCTTTGCAACAACTTTAAATTGCTATATTCCTTTAAGATGGGAATCTCTGTTTACATAGCCGATGTACGGCCTTTGCTCGTGCCCGAAGTCTTCGAGCGATTGCTATGTCGTGTTCCCGCGTATAGGCAGGAAAAAGCGAAACGGTTCAAGTTTCCTGGCGGTCGCGCGCAGTCGCTTGCGGTCGGGCTTTTGCTCAAAAAGGCCTGCTCGGATTTTGGAATTGCTGGCGCCGATGAACATGTTGTCCTTGGCGAAAACGAAAAGCCGGATTTCGCGAACATTCCTTGCGATGCCGGACTTGCGAAAAATGGGATTGCGACGAAAGCTTATTTTAACTTGAGTCATTCCCACGAACGCGCCATGTGCGTAATGGCGCCTTATGAAGTCGGCTGCGACGTGGAACAAATTAAAGGTGACCATTCTAAATTGGCCGAAAGGTTTTTTATGCCTGCCGAAAACGCGTGGATTCAGGCGGCCGGGGCGCGTTTTGATAGCGACGGTGCTGCGCAAAGTAAGGCCCGTGACATCGCGTTTTACCGTTTGTGGACACTCAAGGAATGCTACATGAAGGTGACGGGCCGTGGACTCAGTCTTTCCCCGGAAAAGTTCTCGCTGGAATTCAAGGCGGACGGTGGCATTCTGCTTCACCACGATGGTCCGCGTCCGGAATACTTGTTCCGCGAATTGGACTTGAATGACGGTTACCGCTATGCTTATTGCTTGAAGGGCGCTTCCGCAGATGAACCCGTGAACATCGTGCATGTGAATTTGGAGCAACTGTGAAAAAATATCGCGCCATACTTGTCGGTAACGGGACCATGGGAAAGCGGCATCGCTCCAGGTTTGAAGCTGTGGGCGTAGAATTTTCGAGTGTTGTCGAGTCTGAAAGTGATCTTTCAAATGCCTTCCAAGATGGTTCAAATTCTACCGTTGATTTCGCCGTAATCGCTTCTCCTGCGACAACCCACTACAAATATGCAAAGTTTTTTTTGACACGGAAAATTCCTGTATTCGTGGAAAAGCCCTTGGCGACAACGGCTGCCGAGGCCCGTGAATTGGCGGACTTGGCGGAGTCGCAGGGCGTTACTCTGTTCGTGGCGCAGTCGGAATGCTTCAATCCGATTTTCCTCAATTTCCGAACACACTTTGCGCGGGAATTGACGACCGCTACCGTTCAGCAGAATTTGAATGTGAATTTGGAATTTCGTCGAGAGCATAAATTCAGTGAACGTTGCCGCGATGTGAATGTCGCTCTTGATTTGCTGATTCATGACGTTGGCTTATTCCTGACTATGTTCAATTATGCAAACATTCGCGTTGCCAGTGGCGAAATCTCGAAAGACGGAGACCAAGCTTCCCTTGTGCTGAATGCTGCGGAACAAAATGTGAATGTCCAAGGGCGTTTTTACGTGAATCGCAGTAGCAATACCGATGTCCGTGAACTTTCTGCGAAAATTGCCGGGGCGCCTGGAACAGCAACGGTTCCCGTTTTTGAATATTCCGTAAGTCTTGCCAGGTACAGCCAAAATGGCGATGTCGAACACGTGCCGGACTCCCTCGATAACGAACACAAGTTTTTCTTGAAACTTTTAGCGGGTGCCTGCGGAGATTGGGGGCGTCGGCTCTCGACAACCGCCGCCGATGCTGTAGACATTGTCTCGAAATGTCTGTGAATGCTTGGCCGGAAAGGGAAATTTGAATTATGGATGTTGAATACAACGTAATTGGCAAGTTGCTTGGCACGAATCTCAACAATTCCTTGGAACGGCTAAAATCTGCCCCGTTCCAATCTGTGGATAGAGCGCAGTTTGTGGGCGAAACATCAAATGGGGAACAACTTGAAGTGAAATTCAAGTTCGAAGATTTGGACTATTTGTTGAGAGTTCCGCAAGCGTGTCACGGCGGCAATTCCGATGTCAATTTTAAAGGTTCTTTTTGCGCTGACATTCGTTTGAAAAATGTAATCGTGCCGGGAACAGGTGTATATGCCGCCGAGATGCTCGATGCTATGCGCATGAGAAATGTTTGCCTCTTCCTTTCGCAAACTTTCTGCGGCAAGGCGAGCATGGAAAAATGCACAGAGGTTTACGGGAACTGCAATGTTTTTAACGGCGGTTCCGATTACGAGGTCATTGAAGAAAAATGGATGACTTGCGTTTGCGACAAAGGCGTGCTAGTCGAAGAGAAAAACTTTACCAAATAGCAGACATTTTTATAAAAAAATCCGCGACGTTAAAATCGCGGATTTTTCATATCTTGCGCATCGCCCATTTCTGCGCGCAGCGCCTAACTTTTTTCAAAGCGCCGTAGGCGCGGGACTCGAACCCCGTGCCTCGCGCCTGGAACCTATTACAGCTTGATGCTGCAGGCCTTGGCGTTCCAGATTTCTTCGGCGTACTGCTTGATGGTACGGTCAGAACTGAACTTGCCCATGCGAGCCACGTTCAAGATGGACATTTCTGCCCAGTGCTTCT
>JAKSIL010000060.1 GCA_024398815.1 Fibrobacter sp. | reverse complement strand
CGAACGTCTCTGGTGTGATTGGTACTGCCGTTTGCGCTGGTTACATGATCAGCCGCTTGAGCTAGTAGAACTGCGCGGCTAGTCCCGCGCGGCTTGCCCGCTCAGTAAACGATGCAAATTTTGAACTCGTGGTTAACGCCACGGGTTCTTTTTTTGCCTTCGCAAAATGCCCGGCGCAATGCTCACGCTACTTGTGCTGTCGCGGAATCAGACGCTGCGAACAAAAAAGCCTCGCATTTCTGCGAGGCTTTTTTCGGGTGGGTGACCGGACTTGAACCGACAACATCCAGAATCACAATCTGGGACTCTAACCAATTGAGCTACACCCACCATGAGTGTGCGACAAATATAAAAAAGCCATCCCAAATTTCAAGGGATGGCGAGTAAAAAGTCGCAAAAAAGCGGTCTTGGGCTGCTGAAAAACGCCTTAGCCGTTCTTTTTCTGCATGATTCTGATGAAATTTTCGCGCTTGAAGTCGTTCCTGTGCTCCATGCAGAAGCGCGGATAGACGGTTTGCTTGGGGAAAACCTTGATGGTGAAAAGTTCGTTGCAACCGTCCAGGCAGCACTTGAAGGTGAGGTCCATGGCTTCCGTGTAGTTGTGGCGGAAGATGATGTTCTTGGATTCGATGCTTTCTACGTTCTTCTTCTGCTTCTGGCGCAGCTTGATGTCGCGGTGCTGGTCGCAGTATTTGGCGATGGGATGACCCCAGAACTCGCGGCCGCAGCCCGGTTCCTGGCAAATTTTGAGCTTGATACGCTTTTTCTTTTTGTATTTGGGAAGCTGCATAAGTACTCCATTTTCGGTGCAATGCGCCTGGTACCCTCAATTTAGTAAAAAAAATGATGGAGGCGGGTAACAATTTTGGTGAAAAATCAGTCTTTATAGGTATGAAGCACTTTAATTTTTATAAAAAGACCAAAATAGTGAATTTTTTCTGCGGCTTTGTGCTACTGGGCGGACTGCTCGGCTGCACCTATGTTTGCGAAAATGAAGAGGACATGGCACCGCCGGCCGGTGTGGAATTCTTGAATGTGGGGCAAGGGTTGGCGGTTCTGCTCTCGTACGGCGGACGGTATGCCCTGTACGACACGGGCCCGGATTCGGTGGGGGTAATCGATTCGCTGAAGGTCCGCGGGGTGGATACTTTGGAGTGGGTGGTCGTGAGCCATAGCCACAGGGACCATGCCGGAGGTTTTATGGAAATGGGGGCTGCGCTTGAGAAAGCTCTTGCAATGAGAACTGCCGATGCTTCTGGAACTGTGTCGCGGGTTGGGAATGCTACGGCGATAGAATCTGCGCCGCAAGTGCATGTCCGCAGGCTTTTCGTGGGGCCCGATACCTCGAAAGGGTTTGTGCGCGATAGCGTTTTGCATTTGGCGTTTCGGTACGGGATACCCGTCGATACGCTTGTGCGGGGCGTGCGTCTTTCTTTGGAAGCGGGGGGTGCATCTTCGATGGGTACAGCGTCATCGACGGGTACAGCGCCGAGAATTGAGGTGCTGTGGCCGCCGGATTACATTCGCGTGGGCGAGAACGGTGCAAGCATCGTTTTGCATGTGGAATACGGCGAAGCGTCCGTGCTTTTGCCGGGGGATTTGGACAGCATTGGCGAACGGCGGCTTTTGGAACTTTCTCCGACACTTTCAGCGGACTTGATGCAGGTTGGCCATCACGGGTCGGCAGGGAGCAGTTCTCTCAAGTTCGTTTCGCAAGTGGATCCGAAGTATGCTGTGGTAAGCGTTGGTGAAGGAAATTCCTATGGGCATCCGGCGAATTCGACCGTTCAAAAATTCGGGTATGTGCTAGGCGATTCCACGCGGTTCTTTCGCACCGATAGGGACGGCAACGTGAAGTTTGAACTGTATGAAAATTTGGGAGTTGTCAAACCTTGATGTCGTGTTTTTCTACATTGTGTGCAGAAAGGACTAATGCAGCCAGGTTACGTAATGGTTCACAAGATTCACATCCCGGTCATGGGCGTTTGCTATACGGCCGACACGCCAGTTCGCGTGGCGCACTTGGGACTTACTTCGGTGATTTCCTTAGTGGATGATGGTCTGCTTGAAGAATACCGCATGGCGTATGGCGAGCGTTTGGGCGTGGATGTTGGGAGCCCGCAGACGACGCGCATCGGGCGGATTCGTTCGTACCTGGATTTTATGGCCGACGAAGTCAATCGTAAGTTCGAGTGGATTTGCGGAATGCGGATTGCTCGGTGCGTGGGTGATGGCGCTGTGCCTTGCTCGGGTGCGACATGCGTGGACTTGACGGAAAAGGACCGCTATTTTTTGATGCTCCCTGCGGAATCCCCTTTGCGCGCGGAGTACGAGCGCGTTTGCAGCATGCGTGGACTTTCGCGAGTTTCCGCCGAGATGGAATTGACTCAAAAGATGGAAGCCGGTGAAATTCAGGCGAACATCATGGTGAACTTGAATCATGAGGAAGCTGCGTTTGACGCTGTACGCGGATTTGCCGCATCGAAAGTTTGTGGAAGCCTTGTGTTGAGTGCTGGCGTGAATTTGGGCGTGTTCGAAGAAATTGCAAAGTACGAGTGTTTTTATAGAAAAGGAACCGCTTCGCAAGCTGTAGGAACTGCATCTGCAATAGGATGCGCTTCGTCAAAAGGAACTGCGCCGCGGGCCATAGGAACTGCGCCGCGGGCCATAGGAACTGCGCCGCGGGCCATAGGAACTGCGCCGCGAAAAAAAATCATCCTGAAGGTTTCGGATTACCGCTCCGCCTTGATTCAAAGTCGCTATCTTGCGAAAAAAGGCTTGGAAGTCTACGAGTTCCGCATTGAATCGGGCGTGAACTGCGGCGGTCATGCGTTCTGTGAAAGCAAAAAGTTGCTTCCGGATGTTCTTCGCGAGTTTGTCGCGCACAAGCGAGAACTGTTTGAAACGTCCCGCGGGATGATTGCAAAATTTGCGGAAAGCAACGCCTCGCTGAATGTCGTGCCGCCGGCGGAGTCCGCGCGCATCACGGCGCAGGGAGGGCTTTGTTCCGCGCAGGAAATCGAAGATGTGCTTGCGCTCGGTGCCGATGGAGTTGGCGTAGGGACGCCGTTTCTGCTGGTGCCGCAGGCTACGAGCTGCGATGCAGAAACGCGAGCTCTGCTCGCAGCGGCGACGAGAGCCGATGTTCAACTGAGCCATGCGTCGCCGCTCGGCGTTCCCTTCATGAATCTGCGTACATCTACGGCTGCAGAAGTTTGCCGACGCAAAACGGATGCGTTTTTCAGGAGCCGCTCAGAAAGCGAAGCGTCCTCTATGGGAGCGTCGCCTGCAAAGACTGCCGAAAATCTTGCTCATGAAATCATAGAACCCGCTTTGGCGAATGCAAGCGAAACTGCTCCCGGATTCCCTTGCCGTGGACACTACTTGTGCCGCAATATTCCTGGATTCGACCATCCGGTTTGCATGGCTTCGCGCGAATATGTGCAGCATCGTCTTGCCGAAATCGATAGAGAAGAAATTGAAGCGTTGAACGCCTTGAAATCCGCGCAGTCCAATACCGCAGAAGCGGTTCAGCCCGATGTCACAGAAACAGTGCCGTCCGATGTCGCGTCCATCCGCGAAAAATTTGACGGACTCCGTCGCGAAACGCTTTCCCGCGAGTGTATCTGCCGCTTCCTCGGCAACGCCGGTCGCGAAGAAATCCGTGGCAAGAATCCGACTCCGTGCTATGAACGCGAAAAAATCGCCATTGTCCGCGGCGCAAAAACCGCACGAGTCAAGGAGCCGGTGACTGTCTGCCCCGGCCCGAATATCGCCTACTTCAATCGCGAATACACGCTGCTCGAAATGATGCAGCACCTGTACGGCACTGGCCCAATGCTGACTCCAGCCGACAAACCCCACGCTTTTGACGTGGAAAAAGAAATTTGGATCAGTATTTCTAAAAATTGACTCTGGTCAATGGTGTGTAGCACAGGCCAAAAAGATAAAGTCTTCTGTTTGGTCTGTGTCCCAGATGCTCGTCGCGTAATTTTTGCATTGTTTTTAGGACTTGACACGGGCCAAATTGTAAAAATGCTGATTTTGGCTGGTGCTTGAATGTCAAAATTTGCCCTTTGTTTGTAGACAAAGTAATATTGTCGCGGGCCAAATTGCCGAAAAATGAAATTTGGCTGGTGCCTAGCTTCAAAAATGGAGAATTTTTTTGAAAAACACCTCAAATGACACCAGCCAAAAAGACGAAAACCTGTATTTGGCCTGTGCTTTAAACCTTCTCTGCATGAAATAGGCTTGTGCGGCTTTAAAAACTAGTCCGCGAATCCGATTCGTGCCTGGAAATGGCAAACACTCATGTCGTCGGCGTTCATGCCGAAAATGTAGGCGTGGTGGTTCGTGTTCTTGAAACGCACAATGTTCACCTTGGCGCCTAGCGGAATCTGCGTGATGTAGTTCATTTGTATGGAACGTACACGACGGTTCTTGATTTCGTCCATGTCCAGGCTGTCCATGACCCAGTCCACATAGCGACAATGGTTTACGTGGTTGTTCATGTCCAGATCGCTGTACTTTGCCTGCTCCGTGCGCACTACGCGAGGCTCGATTTCCGGATTCAGAATTTCCATCATTTCGGGAAGGGCGTTCTTGCCGGGGAACAGCGGAATGGGGTATGGGCTGTTGGCCGGATTTTCGGATTTGCCGGTTTTCATGTTCACGAGGAGCCACGAAGACGTGGCCTGTGCGATGGAGTTCCCCTGCGAATCCATGATGGAGTAGTCCTTGAGGCAGACTTTGTCTTTGTAGAATTCCTTGGCCCAGGTGGAAACCGAAATTTTTTCGCCCCACACGGGCTGGTGCAAAATTCGAATTTTGATGCGGGTGATGACAGTGGTGTAGCCGGCTTTCATCATCTTCCACAGGCCGAATCCGTTCATCTCGGCGTCGGCGATGGCGGTTTCCTCCATGAATAAAAATAAATTCGAAAGCTTGAGACGACTGTGGTGGTCGCAGTCCGAAAATCTTACATCGAAATTCTTGGTTGTGATTTCTTGTTCCATGGCAGCCTTAATCTAGTGTAGATTTGTATCAAATTTGTTGAACCTTGTTTTACGGTCTTTCTATAATAATCTATAATTTTGTTATATGGATGAGTTTCAGTTCCGCCCTTCTTTTGTGCAGTTACCCGCTTTGAGTTCCTTTTCCGGCGAAATTCGCCTTCCCGGATCCAAAAGCATTACAAATAGAGCTTTTTTGGTTGCCGCTTTGGCCAAGGGGACGACCCGTTTGCACAATCTTCTCAAGAGTGACGACACCCGCTATATGGGCGAGGCTCTGCAGAAATTGGGAATCGATATTGAATTTTCGGATGATTTTTCCGAGGCCGTGGTCCATGGCAACGGCGGCCCGATTTCCGTTTCGGGTGAACCGGTTGATTTGTTCCTTGGCAATGCGGGCACGGCCATGCGCTCGCTTACGGCGGCCTTGACTCTCGGTCAAGGTGAATTCCATCTGCGTGGCGAAGAACGCATGAGCGAGCGCCCCATACGCGACCTGGTGGACGCCCTTCGCTGTCTTGGCGCGAAAATTGACTACGAGGAATCCGAAGGATATCCTCCGGTACGCATTGTCGCGGACGGCTTGAACGGTGGCGAAGTCAGCGTTCGCGGAAATATCTCCAGCCAGTATTTGACGGCCCTTTTGATTTGCGCTCCGTACTGCAAGGCTCCCTTGCATATCCATGTGGAAGGCGATTTGATTTCGTCTCCGTATATAGAGCTCACGCTTGAAGTGATGAAGAGCTTCGGTATCGAGGTGCGTCACGAGGAACTCAGGGATTTCTATGTGCCCCAGGGCGTGTACACCGCTCCTGCCGAATACATGGTCGAAGGCGATGCCAGTTCCGCCAGTTATCCGCTTGCTGCAGCTGCCATTGCCAAAAGCAAGATTCGCGTGCTTGGTGTCGGTCACGACAGCATCCAGGGCGACGTGGCCTTCGTGATGGTCATGCGCAAGATGGGCGTGAAGGTTGAAATTGGCCCTGATTGGATTGAGTGCGACGGAACCGGATGCACATTGCGCGGGGTGAACTTGGATTTGAACGACATTCCCGATGCTGCAATGACGGTCGCCGTGCTGGCACTCTTTGCGGATTCTCCGATGACCATCAGCGGCATTGCCAGCTGGCGTGTGAAGGAGACCGATCGCATTGCCGCCATGTCGGCAGAACTTCGCAAGGTGGGGGCGGACGTCCGCGAGACGATGGATTCCATCACGATTACGCCTCCGGCCAAGTTGCAGGGCGCAACCATCGAAACCTACAACGACCATCGCATGGCCATGTGCTTTAGCCTGGTTGCCTTGGGTGGCGTTCCCATAAAGATTATGGATCCCGCTTGCGTGAATAAGACCTATCCGCGCTACTTTGACGATTTTAACAGACTTGCTAAATGATGTTTTTTTTGAAGAAAAAGTTTATTAGCCTTGTTGCTGCGACAGCCTTTTGCTTTGGCTCGGCGTTAGCCTCTGTAACAGAGATGTCGTCGGATTCTACTCGAAAATCTGTCGATACCCTCTCCATCTGGGTTATGGAAAACGGCCTTGGTTCGCAAAAGGCCCTGCAAAAAATTGTAAAGAAATTCCAGAAGCGGACGGGGACTGTTGTTAAAATAACGGTTCTGGATTGGGCGAATGCATTTGAGAGAATATCGAAGACGCTTTCCGAATCGAATAACGATGTAGAATCTCCGGACGTGATACAGCTGGGCTCCACATGGGTCGCCCATTTTGCCGCCGCCGGCTTGATCCGTCCAATCGATTCGATGATGATGCGTGTAGATTCCTCAAGGTTCTTTGTCGAAGCTTTCAAGAATTCCCACATTGCCGGGAATCCGCAAATCTATTCGATTCCATGGTTCGTTGATATTCGCGGTCTGTACGCCAACGAACGCCTTTGGTTCCAACTCGGTCTTTCCGACGAAAAAATTTCTACCTATCCGAAGTTTATCGGTGTACTGAGGGCTGTCGCCAACAGCGGCCTTACCAATGCCCAAAACGAAAAGGTGGTTCCCTACGCCCTGCCCGGCAAAAATGACTGGACCGGACCGCAACAGATGGCTCCGCTCATCTGGGGATTTGGCGGCCGTTTCTTAAACCAGTCCTCCAAGGGCTTCCGTAGCGGTCTGTTGGATTCATGCACGCTTGAAGGCTTAGCCCTTTATGCAAAAATCATGGGCGATAATGAAATTGCGCCGAATAGTTTGTTTGAAAATTCCGCTCAGAACGCCGACCGTTATATCAATTCCCAGCAATTGTTGCTCTATGGAACTTCTGAACTGATTCGCGAACTGGAATTCCCTGCCGAAAGCGGCGGCTTGAAATCGAGTGAAATCGCCCAGGATGGAATATTGATCGTGGAACCGCCTGCGGGCCCTGCCGGGCGTTTCTCGTTTATGGGCGGTAGCCATTTGGCCTTGACGCAAAAGAAGGATTCGTTGAAGAGTGCGGCTGCCGAGGACTTGCTTGCCTACCTTGTTCGCGCCGACAACATCGACTCGTATTCGCGCCAAGTGGGATTCTTGCCTTCGGACAAGAGCATCATTCGCATTTGGCAGCAAGACAACCGCTATTCGCAACTCGTGAAGAATATGGAGAACGGCAGAAGCTTTCCGAACATTCCCGAATGGGGAACCATAGAAAATATACTGGTCCGTTTCTCGAATGACATGGGAACCGTCCTCTCGAAAACGAACGACAAGATTGTTCGTCACAAGGAACTTTCGAAGATGACTCTCTCCGTCCACAATCAAATTAACGCTGTTCTGGGCTATTCCGAATCTGCGGACGAGGCTGAACTCTTGAGTAGAATTGAAAGGATCTTCTCGAAAAAAATGATCGAGGAGTCGCCGAAGGGATTGTCTTCGGTGGCGAACAAGAGTCCTTTCCCGTGGTCACGAACCATAGTTGCGGTTTTTGCATTGTTTGTTCTTTCGGTGGTGTACATTGCGGCCCGCCTGTATTGGCGCGCTCGTCGCAAAAGACGCTGAAAAAAATGGGGGAGAGATGGTGAAGTGTCGTAGGCTTGTAAGTGTTCTTTTGTTTGCATCGGCATCCCTTTTTGCCGATTTCAATTTGGATTCTGCGCAAGCCTTTGTCGATTCCATTGTACCCGGCTCCCGCTACGGTCTCTCGGTACGTTCCATAAAGACGGGCAAGGAACTGTTCAATATCAGGGGTACCGAAAAGTTTACTCCGGCAAGTACGCTAAAGACATTGACCACGGCGACCGCCGTGCATTTCTTGCCGCTGGATTACGAACCCAAAACTGAAATGGCGCTGAACGGAAGCGTCAGGAAGAATGTCTTTTGGGGTACGGTGAATATCCGCGGCGAAGGCGACCCGAACATTTCCGGCCGCTACTATGCCGATCCGTTCTATGTGCTCAACTCCATGGCCGATTCCATTCGCTCTTTGGGCGTGGATACCATCCGCGGAAAAATAGAACTCGACTCGAGCTATTACACGGGCCCGTGGAAAGCCGAACACTGGCGAAAGAATTTCTACAACGCTTGGTACGGTGCTGAAATTGCGCCTTTGGAATTCAACGATAACTGCACCATGATTCGCTTCAAGCCGGGCGAGAACGAGGGCGATACAGCCATCGTTTCGATATTGCCGGATGTGGGCTATGTGACCGTGAAAAATGAACTGGTGACGGTTGCCGGAAAAAAGAAGAAATGGACGTACGCCATTGATTCCGTGAAATCCGAAATCACCTTGGGCGGAACCATCGGCATTGGCGTCGATTCGGCGCATCTCGTTTTGCCCATTCGCAATCCTGTCGGGTATTTTAATGCGGCTATGCGACATGCGTTCAAGGAACGCGGAATCGTTTATCAGGAAAACATTGATGTTCCGCAGGGGATTCAAATCCGCAAGTTCGTGTACTCCGGAGCGCCGTTCCTGAGCATCCTCGACGAAATCAACCAACGAAGCCAAAATCTTCATGCCGAAACCCTTTTCCGCAATCTCGGTGCGCAAAAAGGCGGCGAAGGAAGCGTCGAAGGCGGCAAAAAAATGGAACGCAAGTTCCTCACCGAAATGGGGATCAATCCCGACGATTTCGAAGTCTGGGACGGCTGCGGACTTTCGCCGAAGAATAAGTTGAAACCTTCCGTAGAAACCCAGCTGCTGGCCAAGATGGCTCGCCACCCTAAGGGAGAATTCTACATCAACAGCTTCGCGAGTCCGGGCGTCGGAACCGGCGGCAAGCGCATGCTTGAACTCAAGTATCCGTGGCTCACGCATTTTAAAACAGGTTTCATTGGCGAGGCCCATGCACTCGTGGGTTACGTTTTCTCCATGGACGGCGATACACTTTCTGTGGCTATGTATCTGAACGACACTGGCAAAAATCCCGATGCCACGTGCAAAGACGTGCTGGATACGCTTTGGATGCGATTGGTCGCTTCGACTAACGACAATTATGCGTCGCTCATGGAAATGAAACGCCTGTGGCTCGATGCGCAGAATGTGAAGGGGCTCCCTGCCAGGTTGGAATATTTCTCAAGGGCCATGTTTAACAAGCCGTATTTGCTTGGACCGATGGGCGAAAGCTACTTGGATTCCATAGAAAACAAGCCGTTAGTTTATATGGACTCCGTGGATTGTGTCACTTTCGTGGAACACACTCTTGCCATGGCGCTTGCAACAAACGAAGATTCCCTGTTCAGCGTTTTGCAGCGCATTCGCTATTTCAACGGAAAAATTGGCTACACCACCCGTAAGCATTATTTGTTGGCGGACTGGGTCGGTGAAGGCAAGTTCGCCCGAGTTCTTCCGATGCCGGGCGA
Organism: Fibrobacter sp.; assembly: GCA_024398815.1. GTDB lineage: Bacteria > Fibrobacterota > Fibrobacteria > Fibrobacterales > Fibrobacteraceae > Fibrobacter. The sequence continues at coordinate 4,760 of JAKSIL010000060.1, read as the reverse complement.
TACGACGATTGTACGCACGATGCCCAAGACGGATTTCTTCAAGGCGAAAAAATTGAAGTACATGGTGAATGGCCAGGTGGCGAAAGATTCTCCCATGGAAATCCGCTATTTGCCATACGCCAAGGCCCTGGATTGGTCTAGCCAAGTTTACGAAGGCCCGATGAAGGTGCTGGGTATCGCTTTTATCGGCAAGTCCGAAAAGATCGACGCCACTCATACGGGCTTTGTCGTGCTCAAGCTGGGAGAAGCTCCCAAGCTGCGTCATGCTTCGTCGCTCAAGAAAAAGGTTGTCGAACAGCCCCTGGCCGAATACATCACCAGTCGGAAAGGGAAACTTCCTGGGATTACCTTGTTCGAGTTTCTGCCGCAGTAATTAGTGTTCCATGTCGAAAGCGAGCAGCGCCACCATTTCGTGCGTGTTTTCGTTCTCTTCGGAATCGTTTTTTCTGTCGAAGACTGTCCAGGCGTCCGGAGCCCATCCGTAGGCGTTCGTGGTCAGTTCCTGGCCCATGGCGATTTCCGCCTTTTCGATTTCTTCCCATTTGATGGGGCCTGTGGGGGCCTTGTAGTAACGGAGCATTCCTAACGCTTCCATGGACTCGGGATGGTCGTCTACTAGTTGGTAAACGCAGTCCTTGTACGACTTTCCTTGAAGGCGGATGATGCGGTAAAGCCTTCGACGCTCTAAAAACTTTGTCAAATCATTTTGATAGACGTCGACTTTGGCCTCGTCGCCAAAGAACATGGAAAGCTCACGAAAGATTTCGGAATTCTCGTCCATGAAGGGAGAAAGTTTTTTGATGAGAGCCTGTACGTCTTTGACCATGCCATAAAGATACATAAAAGACTTGCCATTTGTGGCAAGTCCTTGTGAAATTTGTGGACTGAGGCTTGTTTCTTTTGTAAGCGAGAGTCTACGATTTATTCGCCTTTGTACATTTCTCCTTCTGGCGATGTTAAATGATCTGATGAAATTTCCTTGATGTCGGCGTCAATTTTTTCCAATTCTTCGAAAAGACCTTCGTTGTCTTTTATCAAGAAGGCGACTGCTCCATTCATATCGTTGCTGGTTTCATTGTTGATTTCAACGATTTCGATGTGGTTTTTCGAGATGTTGGAAAGTACCACATCAAAGGGAAGTATGGAATAGTAGTATAATATGTAGAATTTGTATGTAGAGTCTTTTTTGGAAAAATCAATTGCGTTTACGGTCATTGGAAAAAATTCTTTAATGACGCTTCTGTCGTTTATTGGGACAATGTCTATTGGAATGTCGTCTAGCCTAATGATATCCTCCTCTTTTATTGGAGATTGGGATTCGTCTTGATAACTAGGGAACACATTCGTCATCGCGAGTACGTGCGAATCGAAACTTTTCGGGGTGTCTGCCGACTTTGGCAAATCCAGGCTAAGTATGTAATTCTGCAATGTATAAGTTCGCGCAGGCGCTGTTCCCAGCGTGTATCCCAGTTTCTCCAGCTCCACGGCCAAGTGATGCATCACCTTTTGAATCGGCAGGCCATGGCAACCATCCATAGCCCCCGTCAAATCGCGATTGCCAATGCCCGCGTAACATTTAGTCCTGGTTTTCATCTTTCTTCTGCTCTAACTTCTTCACAATTTCGTCATTGTGCTTTTTGGTTTTCGCCAGCATATCCCTAAAAATTTCATCAGCTTTTTCTTTTCCATATTCATCGACAAGATTCTCATAAACAAAATCATCATCAAGAAATAGAATCGGGAAGCCTTCATCATCTAATACATCCATTTTCTTTCTCCTGTTTACGATACGTTTTTTTACAGCGATATTTAGTACCACAATCATTCCTCATTCAACTTTCATCAAGTGCGTCAAATTCCTTTTGCGAATACACATAGCACTTCATGATTCCGCCTGTCTTGCAGTTTTTCGCCGGCAGATGAGGTTCCTATGTGTATTATCGCGGAAGACTAGGATTTTGTCAGTTTTTTTTGTAATATTTTGCGGGATGGCGATGATCAAAATCGGGACGCTCCTAAAAGGATTCGTCCCGTTTTCGTTTTATGCGTCTTTCAACGCGAGGACTTACACTTCTGTAAGTTTTGACGCCTGCGCAATTTCTGCATCGGAAAGTTTCCCAAGGGCAAGCATCGCTTTTGCGATGTCGAGTTTCGTTTCAGAGGCTCCTTCCCTTTTCCCTTGCAGGTAGGAGCCCTGCTTTTGACGCTTCGCGTCAGTCGCTGCGCTCGGTAATATCGGCAAATAAATTTGCCGCTGCAACACTCGCTGGCAGACTACTCGTATGATGCATCAATCTCTGAATCATGCATCTTTTAACGCGATGATATCGTTTTCGCTCATGCCGGTATATGCGCAAATCTTTTTTATTGGCTCGTTTGCGGCAAGCATCGCCTTTGCTATGTCAAGTTTCGTTTCGGAGACACCCTCTTCTTTGCCCTCTTTTCGGCCTTCTTCCCGGCCTTCTCTTTTCCCTTGCAGGTAGGAGCCCTGCTTTTCGTAAAGCATGTCTGTCATATTGTCTACCTCCAAAAGTAAAAGTTCATCGGTGTACCCTTTAAAATTTACATCTTTTGCAAAGTCTTTGTCAAGAAGTCTTTCGGCTTTTTCTTCGTCAATGGTTTTATCTTCCAAGACATCGCGGAAAAGGCGTAGCATTTCCGCCTGCGGAGACATTTTGCGCGTTTCGTAGCGTTTCTCTTCTTTCAGTCGATCTTCTATGCGGAAAAATTTCGTCATCTCCACGAGATACACATCGAGTTTCTTGAATGCGTATTTGCGGTTTCGCATGAACTGGTATTGGTGGAAATACGTGTCCGCTTCCAGCGGGAACTGGTCATCCACCAAGAGAGAAAGTACATAGATATGAGGCAAGTCGTAGCTTTGTGACTTTTTTACTTGGTTGTTCACGATGCGCGAAGTGTAGTAAACGAGCCTGTCCACAAAGAGTTCGTTGTAATTTTGTTGCACTTCGATGAGTACGGGTTCCTTTGCCTGGTTGTAGCCGTAGATGTCGAAGATGGCAGTCTTGTTGTCAAGAATTCCCGGTTGTTCCTGCACACCCAGCGTAAATTCTGTTATCGCGTTTTTTTCCGTGAGGCCGAGCATCGCGTTCAAGAATTTGATAGTACGTTCGGGCTTGCCTTCGTTTGCCATCAGCATCTTAAAGATTCCGTCGCTGAACGGGTAGACGTTCCGATAGATTTCTCTGTACTTTGGGAGATTCTCGGGGTGCTCCTTGAGATCGCGGGCCATGGCCCAGAACTGACTCTTATTCATCGTTACTCCTTTCCGGCAGACAAGCTAAAACAGCCGGACATTGATTGTTTGCAAGTACAAAAGTATTGCTCAAAAGTTCACTATAAATTTAACTACAAAGTTTCCTCGCGTCAAGGGGTGCGTGGGATTTTTTTTTGCAAAGTGTTTGTGCGGTTAGACTGTACAAGTATTGCTCAAGTGGAACATTGGCAGACGAATACAGGTCCAAGAGCAGAAGGGCAAGAAACGCGCCGATTACGGTTCTTTTTTGCTGAAAAACCTTTCGAAAGTGCTTGAACCTGAATATGGAAGCGGGTTTTCGTATCGGCAATTGGCTTTTTGTCGCAAATTTTATACGCTTTACCCAATTGTGAACACAGTGTGTTCACAATTGAACTGGTCCCAGTACAAGTTGTTGATTGCAATTGATGACGCCGATAAAAGGGAGTATTACCAGCTTGAATCGGTAAACAACGCATGGACGAAGCGCGAACTCGAACGTCAAATCCATTCGCAACTGTACGAGCGTCTGCTTATCTCTTCGTCCTTTTGCCTTTCACGTACTCTGTCAAGTATCGGAAAAAATGCTCCGTGGTGGAATTGTCCTGCTTGTTTTTCCTGTAAGAAATCACAATGTCGCGCTTGAACTCTGTGTCGGTAATCTCGAGAAGCTTGATGCGCTTGTGGTCCATTTTCCCCCAGGAAAGTTCCGGCCAAAAGCATACGCCGATGCCGGCCGCTACGGCCTCCTTTACGGCGCCGGTGTTGTCGCTTTCGAATGTGGCGTTCGCATGGAAGCCTATGCTGTCGCAGAGCTCGTTGCATATTCCGCGGTACTGCTTTGATCCGTAAAGCCTTATGAACTTCTCGTCTTTCAAATCGAAGAGCGAAATGGAATTTATGAATTTGTATTGTATCGTGTTCGGAACGGCCAAAAATATTTTTTCAGAATGCGTGAACGTCTCGTCGCTGTTTGTGTTGTCTAGTTCCGGCTTGTAGTTTGCGTAGGTCCGTACACAGATGTCGAATATGTCGGTTGCTTCGTTTTGAACCATGTCTACGTTGACATCTTTGTGGCTACGCTTGTAGTCGATGACTGCGCTAGTGACAAGCGTAGATGCCGCGAGGACGTTTATGCTGATGTTGTTTTGATTCGCGTTTGCGAATTCGTTGAGCAGTTTCGGGAGTGCCGTGATTTCTTCGTACAGCGGTCTGAGTTTTTCGTAGAAGAACTTGCCGTTGTCTGTGAGTTTGATGCTGCGCCCTTGATTTTTAAACAGGGCGATTCCAAGTTCGTCTTCGAGCCTGTGGATGGCCTGCGTGAGCGCCGGCTGCACAATGCAGAGGTTCTTCGCGCTTTGTGTCACGTGCTCGTTTTTGGCGACTTCCAGAAAATATTTGATTTGCGTCAGTTCCATTGCTTTACAATATATCCAAAGTGTAGAGGCGACCTCTAAAAATTCAATTTTCAAAAATTTGACAAAGTCCACTCCGCTTGCTCGTC
>JAKSIL010000006.1 GCA_024398815.1 Fibrobacter sp. | reverse complement strand
TGCCCACACATTCTACACTCCTATGGACTACTCGCAATCCCTGAAATTCGAGTACGACAGTTATGGCGTATCGTTAATGTCTAAAAACACCAAGTACGGGAATTACATTCGCTGCGTGAAAGATGAATAATCCGTTTTTCGCATCGTTTTTTTTCTACATTCCAAAGCATGAGCAAGTTCAAGATTATTTCCCGCCCGTTGGGCACCGTACAGTGTTATGTTCTCAAGCGCGATGACGGCGCTGAATTCGAAGTTTTAAGCGGCTTTGGCGCTGGTCTCAATGCCTGGCGCGTCCCGGGCAGGCAAGCCGCGGGCAGTACAAACGGCAGTGCAGGCAACGGCCTTCTGGACCTTCTGTTCGGATACCGCGACGGAAACACGCTCCACAAGATTGCCCCCGACACGAATGCGGGCTGCAGGCTCACCCCCTTCCCGGGTCGCACCGCCTACGCGAAGTTCATCTGGAACGGCAAGACTTACCAACTCGTAAACAACGTGAGTTGGGCACCGCATGCGCTCCACGGATTCCTGACCAACAGGGAATGGAACTTTGTGGACTTTGAAAGCGATAGCGAAAAATGCACAGCCACGTTCACTTGCGACTGGCCGGGCGCATTCGCTGGTTTCCCCTTCCCGTTCCGTGTCACGAACAAAATAATCTTCACGGGCGAAAGTTTCACTGTCGAAGCGACCGTCGAAAACATCGGAAACACGACCATGCCGTATTCCGAAGGCTGGCATCCGTACTTCTCCCTCGGTCAGAAAATCGACGAACTCACCATGGCGCTTCCGGAATCGGACTTCGCGGAACTCGACAAGGCCGACCTCCCCACCGGCAATTTCCACGCCGACAAGCGATTCGAGGGCGGCCGTAAAATCGGCGACGAATTCATCAACGACTGCTTCTGCCTCAGTTTGAAAGGACGCGCCGAAGTCACCCTCCAGGGTGCAAACGGCAAAATCACCTACTGGCAGCAGGCCGGCAACGAGCAGTACAACGCCATCCAGATTTACACTCCGCCCGACCGCATGAGCGTAGCCATCGAGCCCATGACAAGCGAGCCCGACGCCCTGAACCACCACCGCGGATTAATCGAAATCCCCGCCGGCGAATCGAGGACGTTCACCTTCGGCGCCGTTTTTGCGGAATAGAGCAGTTTCTCGCGTAAAAAACGCCCTTTTACATTGAATTTTTCGATTTTTTCACACAAAAAACACATTTGCGTGACTTTCAACACTTGACTTAAAGGCTAAAGAATATATTTTTTAGTCAGGTGTTTGCGACACACCTTTTGGTGAATCTTTGGAGATGACATGAATATCAAAAGAGCTATTGCTGCTTTTGCCTTGTTGGCATGCGGCTATGGAATGGCGGCTCAATACGAAGCCGAAAGCGCAACACTCAGCGGCACAGCAAATGTTGTCGAAGACGCCAATGCGTCGGGCGGCAAAGCCGTCGACGAACAGGAAGGCGACATTTCGTTTAAAGTGTCTGTCGAAACTGCCGGCAAGTACCTCGTCAAAATTCACTACAAGGCCGGTTCCGAAAAAACGAACTACATCGATGTCAACGGCGACAGGGCCGGCGAACTGTATTTTGCCCCAAGCACCAAGTACACCGACGCAACGACCATCGTAACACTCAAGGCCGGCGAAAACACCATTGCCATTACCAAATTCTGGGGCTGGATTACGGTCGACTACATCGACGTGAGTGCCTACGAATCCCAGGCTTTCGCCATCTGCAATGCACCCGTAAACGAAAAGGCCTCTGCAGAAGCCGTCAAGCTTTACAACTTCCTCGTAAATAACTTCGGCAAGAAGACCATCAGCGGCATCATGACCGGCGACATGGACGGCTTTACTGAAGGCGCCGACTTCAAGACGCATGCCGACGTGGCGGATGTCTACACCCGCAGCGGCAAGTACCCCGCCCTCGTGGGTGTCGACCTGATGAACGCGACCGGCGGTAGCGCAAACCAGGACTGGTTCAAAGGCTACACCAACAAGGCCATTTCCATTGCAAAGGGCGTGTGGAAAGCCGGCGGCATCCCCGCCATCACATGGCACTGGCGCCCTGGTAACGAAGAGGAGTTCTACACTGCAAGCGGAAACGACAAGAGCTACACCACATTCGACTTGAGTAAAGCCTTCATGACGGGCGGTGTCGTTTGGGATACCCTTAGCGCCGAATACAAGACGATTGTCTCTGACATCGACAAAATCTCGACCATTTTCCTCGACCTGCAAAAAGAAAATGTCGCAGCCATTTTCCGCCCACTGCACGAAGCCGGCGGAAACTGGTTCTGGTGGGGCGCCAAAGACGCAAAGCAGCTCGCAGCCCTCTACCGTCTTTTATACGAGCGCATGGTCACAAAGAACGGCGTGAACAATTTGGTTTGGGTATTCAATCCTTCAACCACGAGCGGCACCGAATGGAATCCGGGCGAAGCCTACTATGACGTTCTTTCCATCGACATTTACAACAAAGATAACGACCATTCCAGCAACGCGGGCGCATTCGACGATTTCAAGACCAAGTGGGGCGTGAGCAAGGTTCTCGCTCTCTCTGAAAACGGCCCGATTCCCGATGTCGAAAAGATGGACGCCGATCAAGCTATATGGAGTTGGTGGATGCCATGGTACGGCACCTGGGGAAGCACATATCCCGCCCAGACAAGCAACGACGTGTGGAAAACGAACATGGCCGACGACCGCATCGTCACTCTCGACGAAATGCCCGGTTGGGACAAGTACACCGAAGCGAACAGCGGGACAGCCACTTGCAAGGCCGAAAAGATCGAAACCAAGTACAACGGCGACGCAGACAAGGCAAACGGCAACAAACAAGAGGGCAAGATGGAAGTCACCTACGCCCTCGGCAAGGACGGAGCCCTCATCAACTACACCAAGCTCCCCGACCTAACCAAGGCAAAGAGCATCTCCGTGGAAATCAGCGTAAACGGTTCCGGCGCAGTCGAAGACGGCGTATGGTTCGGACTTGCATTTGTACGTAACGGCATGACCGACAGCGCATGGACTTGGGAACAGTCTACAAGCGACGGCTGCTGGCTTAGCCAGAAGGAATCCAAGACCTGCAAGTTCGACATCACCATCTACAAGGACGAAGACGGAGCAGAACATCCCATCGATATAGACAACTTGTTCTCGGTGGTATTCGTCGCTAGCGGCGAAGGTTTTAACGGAACAGTCACCTTCGACAACTTGATTGCCGACGACGGAAGCGTCATTTCAACCTTCGACGAAGAAAAGAGTTTGTTTGCAGTCTCCGAAGGCAGCGAGACGACCGTAAAGTCTATCAAGCTCGTGAGTGCTACAACAGCCATCAAGGACGTGGCCAAAGCCTCCGCTGCTAAATTCAGCACCGAAGGCCGCAGCGTGAACCTCACTACCGCCAAGGCGGGCATTGTTAGCGTCGATGTGTTCGGCATGAACGGACGCCGCGTGGCAACGCTCTACAAGGGCAACTTGAACGCCGGCAATTACGCATTCAGCCTCGCCGACTTGAGCGCAGGGCAGTACATCGTCCGCGTAAAGGGCGCAGGCCTTATGGCGACGCAGCCCGTTCGCATCAAGTGATGCCACGCAGTTGATGTTTGAAAAGCCCGCGGTTGAATACCGCGGGTTTTTCGCTATCGTTCGCGTTAGATTCGGGACGAGTGTGGACAAAATTTCGGATTTATGTCCACAGCCTAGCCGAAAGGACATCCTTTTTCCGCTTTTGATTTATAGTTTTCCTCAAGGTGCCTCCGAAGGAGGCGTTTTTAGGCGTTATTTTGAGGAGTTATATGAACAAATTGAGTTTTGCGGCTCTTTGCGGAGCCTTTTTGCTTGGCGGGAGCGCTTTTGCGGCCCCGGGCCTCACCGTGAGCGGCACAGACCTGCTCTACAACGGCAAGAAAATCTTCTTTTCGGGCGCTAACCTCGCCTGGAGTGACTACAATTCCGACGTAGGAGCCTCCCCGCTGAACGAAAACGCATGGCGCAAGGCCGTAGAAGGCACCCGCGCCGCAGGCGGCAACGCCATCCGCTGGTGGCTCTTCAACAACATGAGCCAGAGTCCGGAAATCGACCAGACGACGCACCTGGTTTCGGGCCTCAAGGAAAACACCATCAACAACATGAAAAAGGCTCTCGACATCGCCGAGGAATACGGCGTGATGGTTTCGATGTGCCTTTTTAGCCACAACCTGATGGAACCGGACCAGTGGGGACTTTACGACGAAAAGCTTGACTTCACGGCAAATACGAACCTGTTCGAAGATGAGGGAACTCAAGCGTTTATAGATAATGCGCTTATTCCGGTGGTGAAGGCCATCGGTAACCACAAGGCGCTCATGACATGGGAAGTGTTCAACGAGCCCGAGGGCATGACAAGCGAATGCAGCGGCTGGACGACCAAGAAAATGTCGCTTTCCAAAATTCAGGCGTTTACAAACAAGGTTGCAGCCGCCATCCATACCGAAAATCCGAAGTTGCTGGTTTCTACCGGAAGTGTGAACATCCAGTATCAAAAGCACTGGAACGACGCGGCCCTCGTGGCGGCAGGCGGCAAGGCAAACGGTACGCTCGACTTTTTCCAGACCCACTATTACCCGTACTGGCAAAATGATGCCGTAAGCCCGTTCGTGAATACGGCAGCGGAGATGGCAACCAAATACGGTTACGATTCCAAACCGATGATTATCGGCGAATTTCCTGCAAGCGGTTGGTCGGGCGACACCTACACGGCGAGCATGGCGGCAAAGACCCAGATTTCGACCGAGGAATGCTACCGCAAGGCGTTTGACGGAGGCTATGCGGGAGCACTCGCCTGGCAGTACATCGGCGACAAGACCGAAGCGAATTTCGGCGGATACGCCTACACAATCGACCCGGCACTCAAGGCGATGACAGCGCTTGCCGCAACCGAAGAAGCGAGCATAAAGATAAAGGACGTTACCATCAGCCAGGATGGCGGCGACGGCAAGATGTCAGTGACCTACGGTGGCGACAATGCGCAGATTGAATACCAGAAGACATGGGACCTGAGCAAGGCAAGTACGTTTACGTTCGAAGTGACGAACCTCGGTGCGAGCGATGCGCAACTGCACCTGATTTTCAAGTTGACTGATGCATGGACCTGGACTCCGGTGAACGACGACGCAAGCGCATGCACCGTCCCCGCTGGAGAATCGACGGTCTGTTCCTTCGACATTTCGAGTCTCGCTGACCGCAACATGACCCTGAGCGTCACCATCGCGAACTACGCACCGGGTTATACCGGGACGCTTCTGTACGATAACTTTAAAGCAGACGACCAAATTCTTTGGGACTTCAACGAAGACAAGTACGATGCCTTCAGCCGTGGATTCGAGAACACCGAAGAGATGATTCCCGAAATCAAGATTGTATTCGACACTGGTTCCACCGGGATTGAGCCGCGCCTGGCCGCAGTCAAGGCGACAGCCGCGAAATTCAGCACCAACGGCCGCAGCGTAAGCCTCGCCACCACCAAGGCAGGCAACGTGAGCGTCGACGTGTTCGGCATGAACGGTCGCCACGTGGCAACGCTCTACAAGGGCAACTTGAACGCCGGCAATTACGCATTCAGCCTCGACGACTTGAACGCAGGGCAGTACATCGTCCGCGTAAAGGTCGCTGGCCTTGTGGCGACGCAGCCGATTTGCATTAAATAAGCCATCAAAAACAAAAGAGTTCTACAGCCTCCCGGGAAAGATACCGAGAGGTTTTTTCAAAATTTTACTTTAGCATTCATTGGATTTTTTCGGCATAATATATAGATTTAATGAAGGTTTTGAACGCCTCTGCGCGTAGGAAGTGTTATGGGAAAAATTTTTATCGCCATAGTTACTTTGGTGGCATTTTCTTTTGCCGCCCCCATCAAGCTCGAAGCAGAAAATGCAGTCTTAAAAGACGACCACCAAGTAGAAGTCGTAACAAGCGCAACGGCCTCGGGCGGTTCCTACGTTGCCATGAAAGAAGGCAACCTGGAGTTTAAAGTCACCGTTGAAGAAACAGGCTATTATACGCTTTGGGCGAACTACATGCTGCCCACCGACGGCACCGATAAAATCCAGAACCTTGCCATCAACGGAATCTCCGCCGGGCAAGTTTCGTTCAGCATGACCGATGATTTCAAAACAATCAAGGGCGCCGGGAAAATCAAGTTGACAAAAGGCGAAAACACCATAGGCCTTATCAAATCCTGGGGTTGGGTCAACCTGGACTATATTGAACTCACCCCCTACGAAGAATCCCCATTCCACTTAAGTTCAAAACCCGTCACGCCCGAGCCCACCGAGAGCGCTCTGAAACTGTACAACTTTATCCTGGCGAACTTCAAAAAGCACGTCATCAGCGGAGTAATGACGGAACGTCCGTTCGAAAACAACGGCCAGTATACCCCGCAAGATTACAGTTCTCAAACTGAACTCAAGTACATTTTCGATGCCAGCGGCAAGAACGTCGTGCTCGTCGGATTCGACTTTTTGCACGCCTCCGGCAAAAATTCAGACCAGCAATGGTACCAAGGCTACACCCACGCATCGCTCGAAATGGCAAAAACCGTATGGAATGCCGGAGGTATTCCTCAATTCAACTGGCACTGGAAAGACCCGATGATGGACGTGGAGGCTTTCTACACGGAATCCAGTGGAAACACACCCTTCACCACATTCAGCATCACCAAGGCATACGACGAGAAAAATGAAAAATGGAAAACCGACAGTGACGAATACAAGGCGATAATCCGCGATCTCGAAATGATAGCCGATTCACTCCTCACTCTACAAGAAGCAGGCGTTGCGCTGATGTGGAGGCCACTCCACGAAGCCGCAGGAAAATGGTTCTGGTGGGGTTCCGATGGAGCCAAACCGTGCGTCGCCTTGTATAAACTAATGTTCGATATTTTCGTGAACCAGAAAAATCTTCACAATCTGATTTGGGTATGGACCACCGACGAAGCCGGCGATGCTCTTGACTGGTACCCGGGCGATGAATATGTCGATGTAGTCGGCCGCGATTATTACTACTATCCGCGCGAAGCGAACCATGCAAGCCTTGTCGGCAGTTTCGAAACCGTAAAAGAAATTTTCGGGGGTCGTAAGATTGTGACCCTCAGCGAAAACGGCTCCGTGCCCTATCCCGACGAAATGAAAGCCGACGGAGCATACTGGAGCTGGTTCATGCCGTGGTATGGAGACTACGCGATGGAAGGATGGGCAAACGACAACAATGCCGAATCCTGGAAAAAAGTGATGAACGACGAATACACGCTCACGCTCGAGGACATGCCCGGCTGGGACAAATACCAGATTGTGGACATTCCCGACGGAAAAGTCACGGATCATATTTTGGCTAGCCAACAAGACCGCACGAGCTTCGCCTTGATGGGGAGAACGCTGCAGATCGTCGCGCCTGGTAACGTCCGCGTCACTATTTTCGACTTGCAGGGGAACCGGATTTTGGAGAAAGACGTGTTCGCAAGCAGCGCAATCGACCTTGAAAGGCTGAACGCCGGCCAGTTCGTGATCCGCATTCAGGGCAACGGCTTCGCACTGAGCAAACAGATATTTATCAAATAAAAAAAATGGGAGTGTTTATGGGAAAAACAATCAAGCCGAATAAAATCGGCAATTTATTCACTACAGCCACTTTGATAGCGGCAGCGGCAGCATTCGCCCTTGCGGAACCCACCAAATACGAAGCCGAAAACGAAGCCAGTGTCGCAGCAAGCGCCATTGTCGAAGACGCCGCCTTCTCTGGCGGCAAGTACGTGGCGAACGAAAAACAAAAGTTTGACTTCAAGGTGACCGTTGAAGAAACTGCCGTCTACGACATCGTGGCGGCGGTACACATCCACATTTACGACTGGGTCACTTCCAAGGTGCTGGTGAACGGCGTCGAGGCGGGTTCCCAGTTGACAACTCCGCGCAACTGCGACTCCACCTATTTCGTGGCAGTCTCCGGAAAACTCCGTGCTGGCGAAAACACAATCAGTGTAGGAGAAGGTGCCGTTGGCGTGGACTACATCTCCGTAGAACGCCATCCGGACGTGCAGTTCAAAATCAGCGCAACGCCGGTGACCCCGGGAGCAACGCCCGAGGCGCAGAAACTCATGACCTTCTTGCGCGACAACTTCATGAAAAAGACCATCAGCGGCATGATGATTGGCGACAACCAGTTCAACTACCATTACGGAGCCGTGAACGACGACGGTTCCATCGTGCCCGAAGACAACTTCGTCATTGAAAAATGCACGCCCGCGGACAGTTGCAGCCTGGCCGACGAACGCACCACCTGGAAAGGCCAGGAGGACATCTCGCTCTTCAAGGAAAAAACAGGCTATTACCCGGCCCTGGGCGGCTTCGACATGCTGTTCGCGGCAGGCGGCCACAGCAACGAGGGCTGGTTCAGCGGCTACACCGAAAACAACATCCGCATGGCCGCTGAACTTTGGGAACTGGGCGGAATCCCGGCTTTCAGTTGGCACTGGAAGGTGGACAACGACACCGTATTCTACAGCAAGAACAAGGGTTTCAACGACCCGAATTGCAAGGAGGGCGTAATCGCCAGTTCGGCAGAAAACACATGCTTCAACTACACCAAGGCCTTCACGGGCGACAAGTGCGCCGAAGTCAACACCTCGAGCAAGGAATACGCTCAGATCATGGCCGACGTGGACAAACTCAGCAAGTGGTTCCTCAAATTGCAGGACAAGGGCGCGGCAGCCATCTGGCGCCCGCTTCACGAGGCTAGCGGAGGCTGGTTCTGGTGGGGCGTTGCAGGCCCGGATTGCTACAAGCAGTTGTACAAGTTGGTATTCGACCGCATGGTCAATACGAACGGCGTCAAGAACCTTCTGTGGACATGGAACATCAATACCGACCCCGAAATCGGTTACGACGTGAACGCACTGAACGCCGCCTGGTACCCTGGCGACGAATACGTGGACATCGTGGGAGTCGACATCTACAACAATTCCGGAGACCTCAAGTCGAACGTAGCCTACTTCAACAAAATCGTGAACGACGTGGGCACGAACAAGGTCATCGCGCTGACCGAGAACGGCCCAATCACCGACGTGGACAGCATTTTCGAGGACAAGAGCGTTTGGAGTTTCTGGATGCCCTGGTACAACACCTGGAGCGGCAACTTCTTGAGCCAAACGCCGGACGACGCCTGGAAAAAGAACCTGGCCGACGATCGCGTAATCAAACTCGAGACCATGCCCGGCTGGGACAACATTTCCGTCACAACCAAATTCGTGAATTCCAACGCCTTGATTACAAACAAGATAATTCCAACCATGACAAATGGAATCCTGACATTGAGCATCCCCAAATCCGGCCATGGCAAAATCGAACTCTACGACGCCCACGGTAAACTCGCAGCGATCATTGCTAGCGGGCACATCGTGGCAGGCTCGTACAGTCACGATTTGTCGAGATTGTCAAAGGGCATGTACTTTTTGAAAGCAAAAGTTGCCGCGGCAAGCCTTTCCAAGGTAATCACGGTCCCATAATTTTTATATTTGGGCCATGAGCGAAAAGCATCCCCTTTATTTTACCATTCATGGACATTTTTACCAGCCGCCCCGCGAAAACCCCTGGACAGGCGTCATCGAGAACCAGCCCAGCGCATCGCCGTTCCACGACTGGAACGAACGCATCGCAAGCGAATGCTACAGCCCCAATTCGGCTAGCCGAATTCTAAGCCCGCACGGACACATCCAGGATATCGTAAACAACTACGATTTCATGAGTTTCAACATGGGCCCGACTCTCATGGGCTGGATTCGCACCAACACGCCCGCCACCTACAAGCGCATTCAGGAAGCCGACAAGCGCAGCGCCGAACGCATGGGTGGCCACGGTAACGCCATCGCCCAGGTCTACAACCACATCATCATGCCGCTCGCAAGCGCCCACGACAAGCGCACACAAATCCGCTGGGGCATCGAAGATTTCAAGTTCCATTTCGGTCGCATGCCCGAAGCCATGTGGCTCGCCGAGACGGCCATCAACCTGGACACGGTCGTGGAACTCATCAAGGCAGGCATCAAATTCACCATCCTTTCGCCCACGCAAGCCGACAGTTTCCGCAAACTCGCCGAAAACGGTTCCGCCAAAGACGGCGAATGGACAGGCTGCGCCAATACCGACATCGACACTACGCGTCCTTACCGCATCTACCCTCGCGACAAGGAAGGCAACCTCGTCTGTGACGGCTACCTCGACGTATTCTTCTACAATCCGTGGCTGAGTTCCGCCGTAGGCTTTGAACACCTGCTCCGCAACGCCGGCACATTCGGCCGCCGCATTGCCGACGCCTGGGACGAGAACCGCGAAGACCCTCAACTCGTAAGCATCGGTACCGACGGCGAAAGCTATGGACACCACGAGCCCTTCGGCGACATGTGCGCCGCCTGGCTCTACAACCGCTACGCCCCCGAGCACAACATGGTACCCGTGAACTACGGCTGGTTCCTCGAAAAGTTCCCGCCCAAGCACGAAGTACTTCTCAAGAATTTCCACAGCGAAGGCTGTGCCTGGAGTTGCGCCCACGGCGTCGGTCGCTGGTACCGCGACTGTGGATGCTCCACCGGCGGCGGCCCCGGCTGGAACCAAAAATGGCGCAGTCCTCTGCGCGATGCCGTCAACCATCTCAAGACCTTGGCCGACGACGTGTTCCTCCGCGAATTCGAAAAAATTTCGGACATGAGTCCGTGGGAAGCCCGCGACAAATATGTACAGACGTTGGTGGCACCCGAAGAAAAATCCCGTACAAAGCATTTCCTCGAGACCGTGCTCCAGCACCCTGAAAATCAGGATGACTGCGCCAAGGCCATCCGTCTTTTGGAAATCCAGAAGTTCTGCCTGTTCAGCTTCACGAGCTGCGGCTGGTTCTTCAACGACATCGAAGGCCTGGAACCGGCGCAAAACATGCGCTACGCCCTCAGGGCAATGGAACTTTTGGAACCGTTCCTGCCATTCGGACACAACATCAAGGGCGAATTCCTGAGTATTCTCGGTCGCGCCACCAGCAATGAACACAAATGGAACGGCGCCGAAGTCTTCATGCGATTCGCCGAAGATTCCATTCCCGTCGTGCTCAAGCAAATGGCCGAACGCGCCGCCATATTCCACTTGGAACTCGAAGACGACTACTCGAACAAGGATTCACGAATCACGGCGACCAAGATTTCCTCACGCCGCCGACAGACGCTCGTGCGCACCGCCTACGAAGACAACTTCATCGGCGAAAAGCGCGTAACGACGAATCTCGTGATTACGGATGCTCTTGGCAGAATCAACATCGTGGTCGCCATGGGCGAAAACGACCAGAACGGTCTCAAGTTCGTCGAAAATCCCAACATGAGTACCGACGAACTCCGCCACCTGTTCCCGACCGCCTACGTTGTGCGCATGCGCGACCTCATGAGCGACTCCATCAAGCGCATCAACCAGCTTTCAACGCAAAAGCATCTCACGAACATCACCGAATCGTTCTCCAGCTTTGCATTGAACCATGGCATATCCATCGACAGTCTGGCCGATCCCGACCACACCCTGCCCGATACCATGCGAAAAATTCTCACGGTGGAAATCAACGCACGCATTCACCACTGCGCACTCAAGCTGCTCGAGGAACCCAACCGCAAGCTGGTCGACGAAATCAAGGATCTGGTCGACGAAGCCAACGCCGTGAACACCAAGTTCAGTTTCGGCGGCACCGGACGCATGTTCTTCAAAAAGCTTTCGACGCTCATCGACGAAGTCTCCAAGAAGGTGGACGAAGCAACGGTCACCTACATCACGGAGCTCATCACCGTGGCCGACTGGCTCAAGCTGTTCATCAACAAGACGGAATTGGAGAACCGCGTATTCGCCATCTACTGCGAATTCAAGAAGCAGCCAAGCGGCAAGTACGCAGGCCTCAAACCGATGTTCCAATGGTTGAACTTCGAGGTCGAAAGTGTATAAGATGTCTGAAAAGCCGCTGATTACCGCAACGCAAATTGCAGAGCGGCTAGACACCCTTGCACAAGAAATCAAGGCGTTCCATCCGGAAATCATCTTGTCGGTTCTTACAGGGAGCTACATATTTACAGCCGACCTGAGTCGCCGACTCTCCAGCCCCGATTTGCAAATCAAGTTCATCAAGGCCTCCAGCTACGGCTGCTCCACGGAATCCAGCGGAAAGCTCGAAGTTTCGGGGCTCGAAGGCATCGACATTTGCGGCAAACGCGTGCTTGTCATCGACGACATTCTCGACACGGGCTGCACCATGGAGAGCCTCGCCAAAATTCTGAACGGCATGGGCGCAAGCCTCATCAAGACATGCGTTTTGCTGAACAAGGAAAGCCGCCGCACAGTCGATTTCCACGCAGATTTTGTAGGATTTGAAATAGAGAACGAATTCGTAGTGGGCTACGGCCTGGACTACGCAAACAACTACCGCACATTCCCCGACATTTGGACATTGAGGGACGAAAATGGAAAATAACGATTTAGACGACGTCAGACTGCACGCCACCCAGGCATTCGAAGCCGTGGGCCGAAGCTACAACAAAATAAGTCGCGGCAAGCGCTTTTTGATTAAAGCCGGCCTGTGCCTTGTATTTTTCATTGGCGGGTTCATCACCAGCAGCGTCATGAACAACGTTCCTGCCCAAGGAATCATCGAAAAAGTGGCCGCACAGCCCGACCTCAAAAACAAGTGCAAGGGCCGTTACGACCATCCGATGGAATACGCCATCATGCACGAATGTATTTTCGCAAAGGGCATCCCGAGCAACGAAGAAAAGCTGGTACAGCGCATCAACTACTGCACCTGCGCCCTTCAGAGCGTACAGTCCAAGAAGCCCTACCAAAAGATGTTCGAAAACAACCTAGTCGACTTCACCTTTAAAATCCGCGAAGAAGACCTCTGCAAAGAAGACAAAATCATCCCGACGCTCGAAGCCGACGGCGACAAGAAGTAATCAGTCCATCAGACAGCGCACCGAAAGCATCTTGCCATCGGTATTGGCTTCGAAGTTATCGATAAAGCTGTCCAAGTGCCAGCCGATGGGGCCGTAATCAGAATCCTTTGACGAAGTCCAGAACGAAGTGGCTCCGCCCAGCGATACAAAGTTGTCAGACGCATTCAAGCGCCCAGCAGGGAGAGCCTTGAAGCCATAAATGTCAAGCGGCTGCGAAAGCTGGTAATCATCGGTTTCCCAGGCTTCGCGCGCCTTGAGACTGTAGCCGATATCCCCGTATTCCACGCCGTTGCTATTATAGACAAAATAACGCAATTTTGCAAATTCCTCGGTAGAAGGCAGATGCCATCCGGCAGGGCACGCTTGATTCGCCGCCTCCCAAGTGTACAATCTGCCGTACTTTTCGCAATTCAAGGAATCGTCATTGTAGCAGCGACTTCCGGGCAGGTTGACCTTCATGTTTTCGGCCGTCCAGATTTGCTTACCGATTTTCACCGCCCTGTAGTCGTTTCCATCAGCATCCGTAGCGCCAAAGCTGGAGCCGCGAACGCAACGCACCGAGAATCCGTAACGCGGATTGAAGCGTCTCGCCGCATACTGCACGTTCTTGCCAAAGTAGTTCATTTGCAGAACTGCCACGCCGGCGCCAGCAGCCTCGTCAGAGCTCCAGAAGCCGCCCTCTTTCTTTTCACCGTCAAACACGCCCTTGTTGCTCACGCTTCCACCAGGAAGCGCCGAAAAGCCGATATTGTCCAAACCGTTGCCGCCACCGAACCAGCCATCTTTTGCCTTGAGCGCAGTCGCCGCCACTTCTTCGCCGCCAACAGTCTTCAGCAACGCATTCACATCGTCAATCGAAGGCAAATTCCAGCCATCAGGACAAGCGGCGCCCATGGCATCGTCCCAGCTGTAAAGGCGGCCGTACGTGGTACAATTCTGCTTATTCTTTTTATAGCACAGGCTTTCTTTCGTCTTGTGGTTCATGTTCTGGGCCATCCATTCGATGTTGCCCACTTTTATAGTCCTGTAAACCTGTCCGTCACGGGAATCGACGAGTTCACCAGCGCTGGATACAGCAAAACCCAGCGCCACGGTAAACACGAAAATTGCATTTGACAATTTCATACATACACCCTTTCTCCCAAAACGGCACCTACTAAATATATAGCCCTTTGAAAAAAAAGGGCTACACATTCAGTAAAAAAATTTTAGGCTTTCACTAAAAAAAGCAACTTAGCGAACCACGATTTTGCGAGAACCCAGTAATTTGCCGTCGTGCAGCACCTGCACCACGAAGGCTCCCTTGAGTCCAGCCTCGTACAAATTCACATCCAGGGCACTCGAGCCGAAGCGTTCCGTAAACACGGGGCGCCCCTGCATGTCAAAGATGCGAACGGCATTCATTCCACCACGAGCCACATTCACCACAAGGCGACCTGAGGCGAGACCCACGTAAACATTCTGGGCAAAGCTTCCTTGTTCAATAGCTTCTGCGACAGAAGCGCTACTATTGTCCTTGCCCCATGGCCATACGTGAACGGCAGAACTTGAAGATTTCGAATCATCCTTCGGAGGCCAGAGAACTATCGAAGATGAACTGGTCAAGCCAGGAATCGTCGCAGAGCTTGTTGGGCCTGCCGTCGCGCTACTGGGCGGAGGCGCAACGCTCGAGCTGCTGGGCAAGCTTGCACTGCTCAGAGGTGCGCTCGAGGAACTGACCAGCACAAGGTCACCACCATTGTACTTGACCTTGAACTTCACCGACGAATCCGTCTCCACGATGTCGTAAAGTTCCACGCCCAGGTCCTTTCCGCTGAGCGTTACGAACTTATTGAAGGAAGTCACCTTGCCAGCACCCGGGAATGTGTAGTAGGAATAGTCTATGGTTTCCATCCAGCCGCTGCGCACAGTCTTCTTCTCGGCGGCAATCAGCATGTTACGCTGCTTACCCGAAACCGTATTCACCTCGTTGTTTTCCCAAGCCTTGGAATCGTAGGCAATGCGCCACACAGCCATGCCGGAATTCGGATAGGCGATGTCGAAATCCTTCTTTTGATGGAAATCCAGGAAGTAGTATTCGTTCTTGTTTGAACTGGGCAACACGAAGGCGTCATTAGTCGAAATGTTCTTCAGTTCCTCTTCTTCATTGGTCTGCTGAAGAGTCCTGGGTTCGAGCCAGCCGAGCGAATAGCGTTCAAAGGCGTTCAAGAACGGAGGCGTGCAGCTCGAAACGCCGTCGGTATTGCTCACGCAAGAGTAGGTTCCGCGGTCCATCAAGTCGAAGTCGCCCGGAGTCTCGATGGCCGGTTCCGAATAGTAGATGTCGTAGGCATCCATCAAGCCAAGCACATGGCTAAATTCGTGAGCAAAGGCGCCAATGCCATCGACGGCAGAAGTATTCTTGCTGACATACGAATATGCAGAACCGCTGATTTCGTTGGAACAGGCATACTTGTACATCTTAAGATTTCTGTTCACACTCTTGTAGCTCATGCCCCACATGTTGTTGAGGGAACTCGGGTCCACGTAAACACCAGCGTGGGGCCAGATGGCCTCTTCCACCTGCGAATCCGATGCGCCCACGCCCGCGTAAATCATGTAGATGAAATCCACGTAACCATCGCCGTCGTTATCGTACACCGACATGTCGATATCCGTCTGCATCAGCTGGGCAAAAGCCTCGTCCAACGCAAGCAGGGCGCCGTAGGTTTCGCCAAAGCTATTGTTCTCGTTGTACTTGCTGCCATAGATGTAGCGATCCTTCGACACCGTAAACGGCCCCTTCACGTCGAAATCCGGCATAAAGGCTCCATTGGAATTCTTTACAAAGTAATCCCTCGCACTGCCGATATTGCTGTATTCCGAAAAGCCCTCTTCGTTCATGAAACGGGTAAAGAACTTGTTCGGGTCGCTCGACTTGAACTTGACATCGGCAAACTGCACAAGAATCACGAGGCCGCGAATCTTGCCCTGCGTGAGCTTTCCACCGTTAGGCGGACGAGTCACGTATTTTTCCATGCCCGTTGCATCGCCGGGCCTATAGGACGCCGCCAGCAGAGCCTTCCCCGAATTCTTCTTGTCGCCCCGAGTCTGCTGGGGCTCCGTAAAATTTGCCTTGTGATCCAGGAGCCTCCAGTTCTTGTGGCGATTCTTGATGCCCTTGGAATCGCGGCCCTTCAGGAATTTCTTTTCTTTTTCGGAGCGCTTGTCCTTATTGTGCACTCGCACGCCCTCGGACTTGCCCTCTTCGTTCGCGTAACTCCAATAACCGGTCGAATCCTTTACGACCAGGATGCTATCTTCCGTTTCGGCATAGTTGAAATTTTCATCGCCGACCTTGCGAACATTCACAATCGAACCGTCGGGCTGTTCCACCGGAATCACGCCGTGGAACGCGGGCCTTGCCATGGCATCCATCGCGCATACAGCACACGTCGCAACGGCAAGACTTAAAATTTTACGTATTTTCATAACAACCTCAAACCCCTAACCCACATTTTTTAAAATAGTTTATTTTTCCAAAAAAGCAAAACGATTTTCCCCCTCAAAAAAGCCCAATTTGACGAATTTTACGCAAAAAAAAGGTTCCCGGCATATTCCGGGAACTTTCAGTACGATATTTTAAATTTAGATGGTGCTTCTTTGGGCAAAGCCGGTTAGCGAACCATTACTTTCTTGGCGCCAAGGCCAGGCACCTGCACCAGGTAAACGCCGTTCATACCCTGCGGAAGCTGCACGTTCACGCTTTGGCCAGCGACAGGCACGCTCATCACCTGGGCACCCGAAAGGTCCAGGACGCGAACCGTGCGCAAGCCGTTCACGCCCACAGGCAAACTCACGTTCAAATGGCGACCCATCACGCTAGCGTCAAAGCCAGCAACCACGGCACGAACACCACGAATGGCCTCGGCCACCGGCGTTGCTTGCAAAACCACAGGCTTTTCGTCGTAACGAGCCACGAGAGCCATCAAGTACCAAGTGCTGTGCGGCAGCCACTGTTCCACCCAGCGCCAGTTATTCCAGGGTTCAAGTTCAGAGAAACCGACATAAGCAACACCGTCGTCGTCCCAGGCGATTCCCGAGCCGTCAGTATTCTTGCCGGTAATACCGTTCGCGATACCGCCTTCGAGAGTCTTGTCGTAATTGGACTGACCGTCATAAACCGCCGGGTTCTTGAGACCCTTCTTGTACATCATGCAAGTGCTGTACGGGTTCTTGCCAAGAATCCAGTCCAGCTGGTCAGTTGCATACTTGAACACCGAGGCGGAATCGCTGAATCCGCGATTTGCAATCATGCGGGCCGCCGTGACAGAAGCCGCGGCAAGGCTTGCAATACGGGCCGATTCGCCCTGCCACCAGTAGTTACTTTCGTTGTCGTGCGGAATGAAGAATCCGTTCTTGATAGCGTTCTGCGTCTTGTAAGTCTGGCGAGCGTAGCCGAACGGATTTTCGGTTTCGTTAGTGACCTTCACAAGCCATTCCAAATGGGCCTTGATGGCATCCAGGGCATCCTTTGCATTGTAGTTATAGCACGAAGCCCCGATCATGTCCACGCAGTACCAATCAATAAGTTCACTCGGGGAGTTCATGGTAATCTTGCTTTCGACTTCGGCATAGCGCACCAGGGCCACCAGCGGGAGGCCCGCATCGCTTGCGTGCCAGAACGGACGAGTCTTAGCGTCATCGCTCCAGAAATATCCATCATCGCTCAAGCGGTTAATAAGATTCTTCGCACGTGCGCGTGCATCCTTCAGGTAGTCCACCTTCTCGGTCGCGATATAAAGTTCCGTCGCGGCAAGGAGCGCCGTGTAATCGTCGATGATGTTTTCCTTATTGTCGTCGCAGTATTCGCAGTTGCCGCCGATGGACTGCTTGCCCTGCAAATGCTCAAAGCCCTTCTTGGCCGCGGCAAGGTACTGTTCGCTCGTGAATTCACCATGCACGCCCAGCTTGGAGGCACGAGCCAGAGCGGCAATCGCCATGCCACCGCCTTCACGGAAAGCGGTCTTGTAGTCGGCGCTCTTGACGCCGTCGCTGCCGGTAAAGGCGCAAAGGTAACGACTTCCGGCGCCCCAGTTGTCGAACACCGTCATGTAGAAAAAGCCCTCGTCATCCAGCATGCGCACAAGGAAGTCCGCACCGTAAACAGCCTCCTCGTCCGTCTTCGCCTTGGTGCTCGCGGAAGCAAGCATCGCCGGGATGTGTTCAGCCGCATAGGCCAACGACCACACCGTCAAGGGAATCTGCTGCGGATTCAGGTTGTTCGCATAGGAAAGATGGCTCAGGTACTTGCTCACGTCGCCGCTCGCGTCGTACCAGCCGCCGCGCACATCGCGCGTCTTGCCCTGCGAGCCGTACACCTGCACCTTGGAATCCCAGTCCATGATCTGGCTGTTGCTTGCGCGGTCGTTGTAGAAGTAGTCAAGGACCGAGACGAGCGTATTTTGGGCGAGAGCATTTTTCTCGACCTTGAATTCACCGGATTCCTGCGGCTGACCATTTTCATTGACCGAAAGTTTGTAGGTGCCCGGAGCCACGTCGCCATCGAGCACGGCCGTATAGAATTTTCCGCTGTTCAACCAGTTATCGGGATTCGTGCCCTTCGAGAGTTTGTCAGTCTTCACGGCAGAACCGTTCGACATCAGGCTGAACTCGGCGTTGTCCAGCTGGGCGTCGCTCTTGACGATCACCGTGAACGGCTGGCCGGCATCGTAGCCCACCTGGTTGTAGTAAAAAGTCGCAGCACCCGCAACACTTGCAAGTGCCAAAGGGAAAGAGAGTGTGAAAATATTCCTAACCATAGCCCAAATATATATTATGTTAACGCCTAAAAGCGCATTTGTATACGATTTAATCTACGCAAAATATGCGTAGAATGATTTTACGCACATGTTTTTGCAGAGGTAAAAACCGCTGGAAACCATTCTTTTCCCACAACAAGCCCTTTCAAACGGTTTTTTCAACTCGTTGTTTTTCAACGAATTACGCAGTTTTATATTTATTCTACGCAAAATATGCGTAGAATAGCAACAATTTTCACTAATCGCAAGCACACCCCTTGCACATCCCAAAATTTTAATCTACCTTTGACCGAGAATCATAACGTCACCTCGGTACGTCCAGGGCGACAAGCAACAACCATTAACCACGAATTACAAATTATGTACTACGAAAGCATTAAAGTTCTCGACTGCACCATCCGCGACGGCGGCCTCGTCAACAAGCACGACTTCTCCCTGGAATTCGTCCGCCGCCTCTACACCCTCCTCACCGCAGCCGGCATCGACTACATGGAAATGGGCTACAAGAACAGCCCCGACCTCTTCGACCCCAAGGAATACGGTCCGTGGAAGTTCTGCGAAGACGACCTCCTGTGGAAAGTCCGTGACGGCATCGAATCCAACGTCAAGATGGCCGTGATGGCCGACGTCGGCCGCGTGAACATGGACGCCGTGAAACCCGCGAGCGAGAGCCCCTACCAGATGTTCCGCGTAGCTAGCTACGTGAAGAACATCGACAAGGGCATCGACATGGTGAACACCTTCCACGAAATGGGTTACGAGACGACTTTGAACATCATGGCCGTGAGCCGTGACCGCGGTCCGGAACTCGACGAAGCCCTGCACCAGGTTCAGGAAGAATGCAAAGCCGACGTGCTCTACCTCGTGGACAGTTTCGGCGCCTTCTACCAGGAAGACATCGACAAGGAACTCGCCCGCTACAAGGGAATCGTGAAGAACAAGAAGTTCGGCTTCCACGGCCACAACAACCAGCAGCTCGCCTTCAGCAACACCATCCAGGCCATCATCAACCATGTGGACTACCTCGACGGTTCCGTCTCGGGCATGGGCCGTGGCGCCGGCAACTGCACCACCGAACTGCTCCTCAGCTTCCTCAAGAATCCGAAATACGATCTTCGCCCGGTCCTCGACGCCATCGAAGAACTGTTCCTGCCGTTACAGCAGAAGTACGAATGGGGTTACATCATTCCGCAGATGATTACCGGCATGCTCAACCGCCATCCGCAAGACGCCATCGCCGTCCGCAAAACGGAAGACAAGGACAAGTACCGCAAGTTCTACAACCACATGATGAACGACTAAGAGCCGAGAGTCGCGGAGACCCATAACAAAAAGCCCGTCGGATTCAAATTCCGCGGGCTATTTTGCTAATTGATTTCATAACATCAATCTAGGTTACTTACTCCACGTCGAACATTTTGCTTGGCAATACATGGCGCGGTTTTGCTTTAAGCACCTCCAAAATTACATTACTTTCGCCGCCTTGCGGAAGCACTGTCTTGATTGTAGCTTTCTTGAGCGTCCCCGGAAGCGGGCAGGAATTGTCGCAATACTCAAATTTCGATTCCGACACAGCACCATTCACGACTGCGGTCATCTTTACGACCTTCTTCATCTTGGAAGCATAATACAGTGTGGGTTTGGAGGCGTCCTTCGGAGTAACTTTCCAAATAGTCCCTTCCTTTGAAGAGCCCTCACCGAATTTCACCGCATCATTGTAGTCGGCGGGTTCACCCATGCTTTTCGAAATGTCGGCAGGGTTCTGCGTCGGCATGTTTTGCGCAGGAAGCGTCTTCCCCGTCTTCAAATCCGTAACCTTCATGCGCCCATCATTTTGGACCATCTTCATCTGCATCATGCTGGACTTGATGGTAGTAATGGATTTGGAAGGCCCAGCTGTAATTACATATGTCACTACCGATTGCGGAGCAACACCCGGCAAAGCGACGGTCGTCCGCATCTGCATTTCGCAGGTGTCCGGGAATGCCGTTTTCTTCTGGTTGTCAAAAATAGTCTGCAGGCTCAATGCCTGGGATGGAACAGAGCAAAAGAATGCAAAAGCCAAAATTTTAATTAACTTATTCATAATTAATTCCTTAAATTAAAGATAACTTTTTAGTTGACTTGATGGATCCATCCACTTTAAGCATCAAGAACGTCTTATTCATGTCGACACCCGTCCAGTCAACACGCACCAACTGTTCGCCCGGAGCTAGAGTACCATTGAAAATGGACTTCACGGGAATTCCATTGGCGGTCACCAAACTCAGCTCCACATACGTCCAATTGGCAAGCGTAAGAATCAGCCCATCCGGCGTGCGCACCACAGGGATAGAATTATCCGTGGCATGGTAACCGAAGTCAACCTTGTAAAGCGAATCAGAGTTGATTTCTTCCGACGCCGGCAAAACCCAATCGGGAGAGTCTCCGTAAACCAGAACCCCCGTGGAGTCAAACACACAAATACCGCGTATTTCGCGCATCGACGTTTCAAGGCTATCATGACTAGGATCGTCACTAGCATTCCACAGGCTCACCCACCCAGGCATGTGCAAGACGAATTTTACAGGATCTTTCCAAGCCTTTCCGGGAGCAAGCGATTTATTGCAATGAACATTCACCTGCCAGCGGCCAAAACCGAGGCTTTCCATCGTCACGGAAGAACAAGCTGAAGTGTCATAGATGTCATGTACCGGAGCAAAGCCCTCTTCCACGAAAAAGTAGTAGCGCACATCGAAGTTTTTCAACGCAACGTTGCCTGTATTTTCGACTTTCACATGGATTTCGCTTGCCTGATTGTCATTGCGAACATCGGCGGCCAGCACACGAACCTTCGCTTCGAGAGAAATCGGGTCCTCCATCTCGGCGCAGGAACCGCCAATCAAATTTCCATCGTTGTCAAGAACAATAACACCCGCATCTTCGTAGAAGCCGTCTACGTTAGCAGCCAAGCCCGAATTCGGGTCCACAAAGGACGGATCATCGGACGCATCCCACGGAGTGTAGTCGGAATTGTAGAGTCCAAAATGCGGGCCATCTCCGCCAAACACTGTTCCAGCAACAGGAATAGCCTCGGCAAATTTCCATTCTACATAACCCGTGTTGGCGCTCTCGTAATGAACGGCAGGGAATGTAGAAACGTTATTTGGCCAGTAACGTTCGACACTTGCCTGCGAAGCATCCTCGCCACGGAAGTAGTAGCGCACGGAGAATCCATTTACAGGCTCGTTGGACGTATTCACCACACGAATACGCGGACGAAGCGTCGATGTTTCCGGATAGCCTTCGTAACGAAGATACGTTTTTACTTTCTTGACATTGTCGTATGCGACAGAATTTGACGTATAGCTGCTCTTACCCCAAGCCATTGCCGACTCCGGATAAGCAGGTGTCACAAGAGCCATTCCGCCAATTTGAATACCGGCAGGAACTTTCAAAACTATTTCATGCAGCCCTGTCTTCAGATTCAACGACACCCCGGAAATCGTCACCGGGCGCCACACATTAGAAAGGGCCATTGTACCACGCAGCGTTGCAGAATTTTCACCCGCAGCTACAATCGCGGAATTCAAGGAAGCTGAACGGGCATAAACGATAATATTGAAATCTCCGGAATTTTCGACATACGCGGAAGCCTTCAAGGAAGCCCCCGAATCGTTGGAGACAAGGTAATGATTCCCGGCAACAGAACAGGAGAACAGTCTTTCAAAACCATTTTCCATTTCAATGTCATTGACGGCTATCACGACAGCCTCCGGAACAACCTCCTCGTCATCCGCGATAGGCATAACAAGAGTGGCAACCTGCTCGGCAGTAAGCGCACCACGGTACATGCGGATATCGGCAATATTGCCAACGAAACTGTTCGCAGGAAGCGCGCCGACAGAGAACGTACCATCCAATTCGCGGTCAAGCCCTGCAAAGGAACCGTTCACCGGAACCGATTTCGCAAGAGTGCCGTTGACGTAGAATTTAGCCGAGACGGAATCGACCGTCGTCACCAAATGGAACCATTCCTTAGCCTTCGGGAGAATGCCTTCGGCAAGCCATACTGCAGAGCCTTCCACGATTCGAACGTCGCGGTTCTTGGCCTGTACTTCGATGTTCAATCCTGCACTTCCATTAAACCCAAGTATTCGATGCCAGTTTTGAGCCTGCGTATTACCAAGCTTTACTCTCGCCTCGAACGAATAAGCGGACGCTTCGCCTAGGTGAACAACGCCTTCACCCACAGCCACATCTGTAGGCTTGTTGAAATACAAGCCCACATCGCTTAGCCATGGCGCAAACACTCCCGCAAGATTCAAATCGTGTCCGGAGCCAAGATATTCGTGGGCGACATCCCCGGCGCCTTCATACGACGGATACCAGAGTGCAAGTTCCGCCGGATACGGATATAGCTTATTCGTAGCATGCTTAATATCAGTATGATTATGACCAAAGTCCTCTGCACGGAAATTAAGCGTTAGTTTGCAACCAGTGCAGTTATCTAACTTTTTGCGACTCAATCGAACAGGAATTTTCACATTTCCGATAGAATCCGGAACAGCCGACACAGTACGCAAGGTATCCGAGCCAAACACAGGAAGAACAACGACGGACGCCACGCCGGATTCGGAATCGTACACGTTGGCATTTACCACAAAGATTCTATCCAGAATGTCAGCGGAATCTATGACATCAAAATTTTCAACCGTCGGGCGCATGGAATCCGTGTAAACTAACGGACCAGCCATCTGCATGTCCATACCGAGCGCAGAAACACCTACATAACGGCTCTCGTAAACACCCGGCGCAATCTTGCCTATCCGTGAAGCACCCAAGGTTTTTGAGCCATCGTACATTACGGTATCTGGAATTTCAACACGAATTTCAGCGGAAACACTGCCATTCATATAGAGTGACATCAGGCCATAACCCGGATGCGTGCAGGTCGCCCCGTAAACCATGTAACCGTTGTCAAGGCCTAACCAAAGGGAGTCTTTTGGAACAGAACAGGCAAAAGCCGTATTCACGGTCAATGCGCGAGCCACCGCCGGAGACGCAGGGAGTTCCACGGAGATTCCATTCGAATCGGGTTCGCCGAGTGCCACCATGAACACGTAACTTGTGTCGACGGCGTTCCCGCGAACGGGCAGGGTTATTTGGGAAAAACCATTGGAATCTGCGACAAATTCGATTTCTACGGGCGGCGTCGTATCTCCGTGGTTACTCCAAAGAGAATCGTCATCTACGAACAGTTTGTATTTCGACAAGCCATCCACACGGATGGTACGATCAACCGTCGCGGCAATCTCCGGCAGGACGATCACGTTGAAATTCGGAGTCTCGGCAACCGCAGAATCCATCGCCGTGAACACGGAGAAAGTCCTCGTCTCGGCGGAAATCAGCAGATACGCCCATAAGGTATCGTTTCCGGCGCAGCGAGCATCAATCATCCTATTTTCATTATTGCATTTGAGCGTGTCCGTTCCATCCATGACAGGACTTCCATCGGCATTCAAGAAACCGTACAAGGCGTTATCTAGCGAAACGAATTCCCTGCTCGTAAAATCCACCTTGTAGAGCCTTATCGTCTGTGGAGTTGCACGCATGGCAAGCATTTCTTCACGGCTTATCGTCATCTGTACACGCGGCAGCGCTTCATCATTTTCAAATTTCATCGAAGGCAGCACTTCTACAATCGGACCCTTGAGCGCCAAGCCGTTGAAGACCTCAAACGGATAGTCCTTCGCATCAATCGTACGAATCGTGATATCCTTGTTTTCCGTCAAGGAATTTTCTGGGAATGTAACGGAAGCGTCCTCCAAGGGAGACGACACAGTCCTTCTCTCTCCCTGAGCAACGATTTTTCCAACAAGCATGTCAAAAGTGCTGTAATAATAGGCATGACTATTTTTAGCATCGCCCCAAGTCAGCAAGAATTGGGTGTTCCCCTGCAACTTGTTCACATTGAACCATCCAAGACGATAGTCCCCCGATTTTGCAGGGGCTATTCCATTCTTCCACGAAACTTCAAGCGACGAATCCGGCACTACATAGAACTTGTTTCCATTTAAGTAAGCGAGACTGTAAGTTTCGCCTCCCTTCAAGTAGGCACGCAGCTCAACATATTCCGGGACACGTCTGTCGCCTACCTCGTCCTTGTATTGGATTTGAACATCAGAAGTTGCAGGGAAGTCTCCATCAGCCTCGAAATGCGAATGCGCCGAGGAATCTAGGAATGTAAGTCGAACATTATCGACCACGACTTCCTTTTCCCATGAATTTGAAGTGTACAGTTTGTCCATTTCGACATGGACGGGCGACATACGTTCAGGGATTTCAAAACGGCATTCCGTCCGGCGAAGAATCGTATCCCCAGTCCAATTCTGCGCATTTACATACAAAGTATCGTACTCGAACGAATACAGAGATTCCTCCAGGCCATTTAAATTAAACTTTAGCGAATAACGCAAGCCCGCAGTTCCATCCGCATCCTTTCCCAGAGCGGAATAGAACCGATGCGTGGCGACATCGTACCGTTCAGGATCGAGGCCAACCTTTAAATGACCAGTTCCTTTCGCTGCAAATGCGGAATCATTAAGCCCCAGTTCTTTGACTGAATTTGGATCCACGTCCAAGGTCAAGTTTATCAGATTGACGGAATCCGAAGCAGCATTCGATAAATTCTTGAAATACGCCCCGCCCGAAAAAGCCTCTTTCCAAACGGTGTCTGCATAATCATCCACAAAATAATGAATCCTGGACGCCGCAGCATAGTATTTGATGGAATCGTTGTTAGCCGGAATGCCATCACGGCTCAAAGGAAAATCAATCCAGTATCCGGACGTTTCGTCAAAGAACTTATCCGTTTCGGACACAACCTTGTTGAAACTGACATAAAAATCGGTTTCCCCGTGTTTGAGCATTGGAGTTTGTACGGAATCTTCCGTCAAACTGGTCAAACGATCCCTGTATACTGAACCATCCATTTTCCTTGCGAAAATATCCGCCACGAAATGCGACTGTACGTCCTTGCCATAGAATTTCACCGTAAAGTGCGACGGACTTTCGTAGCCAGAAATCTCACCAGGGAAAAGGAATGTATTTGTCGAGACATCCATCTCTCCTGCTTTAAAGAACGGCAGATGTTGCGTTTCGAAAGCCGTCACACGACCGTACTTTTTGTCAAATGTCCATTGCGAGCCGTCGAAATAGGAGTTGCGGCGAGGATCTTGAATCAAGCCGACTTCTTTTTCAATCGAAGGCCAATAGCCCGAAGCGCTTCCATAGATAGTTTCGTTGGTCGCATCGAAGCGTATTGTCCGGTTCACCAGGTTGTCGTAGCCGAAGCCTGCGTCCCAATACGATTGCGGAATCTTTATCGTCACGCCGAATCCTATCTTTCTGAAACCGATGGGGAAATTTATAGTACCAATACCGCCATGACCACTATACGGAACACCTTCTGCGTAATGAGTCTTCTCCTTTCCATCATAATATTCACCGTCAAAAGGGTAGAGTTTCAACTTCAGCAAATTTGCATTGTAGTCGTACCCGTCCATTGAATATGTACAATTATTTATTGAATCAGCAACGCAGCCGACATCGTTGTCTTCGGCATAGTTCCAAGATAGCGTATCTTCTCTTTGTTGCCGAGCAAACATTTCCGGCAGCGGCAAGGTGATGGATTCATGGAAATAGCTAATTGATACATCCTCAAGCAATTTTTCTTCGGTTGAATCTTCCATGTATTTAGGATAAGCATACAGATGCAATCTACTTTCTTTGTGAATCGAAAAGACCGTTTCAGACATGAAGAAGCCTAGGCTGTCCATAAACGCAATGTTTTTCTCGCTTTCCGAACTATCTGCAGAATGGATGAATTTCAGGCTGTACTTTTTCATCAGCTTGACGGAATCCTTGTATTCGAATTTTTCGTTGTCCGTTTGCGCGTCCAATACCAGGAGAATCACCAAATCCAGTGTATCCCTCTGCCTCAAAATTCCGAGGCTGAAGCGCTCCGCGTCAAAGCCTAATGGTTTCTGCCTTCCCGATGCGACGACATTCACGTTCAAGGAATCGCGCAGGCTTTCTGGCAGGTACAATCCACTCAAACTTGTCTGTAACAGATAATCGGCTACGGGCTCGTAACGGTACTTGCCGTCCGACTTTGCATCCTTCTCCGCCTCCGATACGTAAATACTGGGACCACTTGAGTTTTTCGGATTGTCCGGAGTCATCTTCTGCATGGACTCCGCATACTTCACATTGAACGTCGTCGAAGCCGAAGCCGATTTGGAACTGTCATTTGGCACAGCCTTGATAAGCACCGTGTACGCGCCTTCTGCAGTTTCCGGCGTGTCGAAGGCGTTCTTTCCGGACCACCGAACGCTGTACGCGGAA
The DNA here is from genome assembly GCA_024398815.1 of Fibrobacter sp. GTDB lineage: Bacteria > Fibrobacterota > Fibrobacteria > Fibrobacterales > Fibrobacteraceae > Fibrobacter. Next base: position 80,071 of record JAKSIL010000006.1, on the reverse strand, counting down.
TCGCTCGCATAGGCCCTGTGTTCAACGCCATTCAGCAACGTCGTTACGACTTCGCCTTTGGAATTCCTTATTTCAATCCATACTTTCGCATCCTTGTTCCTGATGCCGTAGCGTATTTCCATCGAATCCAGGCTGAACGCCACGGAGTCTCCATTGTCTATACTTTTGCCCAGCACGAAGAAGTCGGGCAGGGATTCGGCCAACGACACTTTAAGTGCAGGCAACTCCACATTCAGGATTTTCGTTTCCACATGCACATGCGGACTTGTTGCCGCATTCTCGGTCACTTCGGCAAAGAGTTTTACCGAGCCTTCGGCCGGGAACGCGTTCGTTTCCGAGAGTCCGTTCCATACAAAGTTCAGCCCATATCCCTGCGGGTTGACAGTCCAGCCTGTCGACAATGGAGAAAGTTGCGATTCCTCGTGTCCTTTCACCCAATAAAAACCGCTTTCCCCGTTATTCCCGAAATAAACCGGAATATTTGTGCCTGAATCGTAGTTTCCATCAACGGCGATACGGAATGCCGATGTAGCGTCGATTACAATGTGCCCTGAAGAAGAAGGCAGTTTCATCACCTTGTCGACATGTGATGGCGGCACCCATTCAGGGTAATCTTCCAGATATGTTTTCGACAATTCGGCGACAGCGCTGAAATCGGCAATCATGGTTTCGACGGAGCAGCCGACATCTACATTTGTACCCCCGGGACCTTCGCATGCCTCCTTGACTGTAGCGGAATCGTACATAATCTGCATTTTCAGCGAATCGCCAACGCCTTTCCATTGCAGATGGTATGTTCCCGCTGTATCTTGGTAGAACCATACACCCGAAGAACTAGCACGAACGGCAGAATCCGGCGGCACACCATAATAGGGATTCCGCCAGGCTTTTTCTACAGACCAGTCTTTCAGTCCAACACCCTTTGCATCTTCCGCGTAAACGCGCAGCAGGTAACTGCTGTTGAACGCACCCTCGAGCCTGAGCGAGACTGCCACGGAATCGCTATCCGCGACAAATGAATTCTTTGACACGTCAAAGACCACGGTCGGGCGAACTTCCAGACTGTCTTCTTCGTAAGGCGAAACGATAACCTTTGAGACGTCTGTTTTCCAGTCATTGCAACTAAAGCAAGACGCAACGGCAAGTTCAATGCAGATAGAATCTTCTTCGGTGAAGTCATTTTTCAGGTAACCGAGAACGCCTTCGACGCTTTGCGCAACGCGAGAATAGTTATGCAGCGTGTCGGGACGTCGGTTGGCCGCAACGACATCGATTTTGTCATTTTTCCACTCCGTATCGGAGCATTTCCTGTATTGCAGCCTGTAGACGGCGCTTGAGGAATCCGCCATGGTGGAAGGCGGTGCTATGCCCACGATGGGAATAAGTTTTTCCGAAGACTCGGTCTTGTCCGCAACGGGGTATACGATGTTCGGCGAGCGGTAGCCGACATGGAACAAGTCCGTACGTACGGCGGCATTTCCGGCGGCGTCGAGGCAGACCACTTCGAGATAGCGCTTCCCGTTCTGTAGGCCGACCGCAAATGAGTCCACCGCAAATTCTACGGACGCGGCAGTCAGGAGCGAATCCCTGCCGTTTCGCAGAATCGGGCGCCACTTGTTGTCGGCGTCGCCGCCCAGAACGCGGTAATGGCAGTACATTCCGGTGCGGTTGGAATCCACGTCGTTCGACTGGTTCACATCAACGGTCGCAAAGAAATTCCTGTTGCCTTCTAGATAGACTTCGTGCCCGCTCACGAGGCTCACGATTTTTGGCGCCGTGCGGTCTATGCGCACAAGTTTTGAAGTGTTCGTGTCCGACTTGTTCCCGGCAAGGTCGCGGACCGTCGCGGTAATCTTGTAAATGCCGTCAGCGAGGCGGAGGCCGGCAGCCTCCTTCCACGAAGCAAGCGCAGAATCGCCAACAACGTACACGGAATCGCCAGCGCGGTCCACCTTTCGGGCTTCGTCGACATGCTCAAAATTCCATGACACCAGGACCACCGCGGTATCGACTCCGGAGTTCTTCTCGACGACCTTGTACGAAATTTCAAGCAGGCTGTCTCCGGAGACTATCGGATATCCCTTCGTGTTTTTCGGGCGCGAAAGGCCCGCGTAAGAGTTCGTCTGGACCATCCCCGTCGCAAATGACATTCCCGCAGTGTCAACGGCGGATGCAGCCGCAGGCGAAATGTCCTTTATCACGGGGGCGGTCCTGTCGATACGGAACAGGGCGTAGATTGCAGTATCGTTCAAAATACCGGAGGATTCGCTGACAAACTTCCAGTCCGCACCTTTAAGCGAGCCGGGGCTTTGCATGATACGCCCGACGAGCGCGTTCACGGAATCGTACATGACGCGATTCGGCACGGCGTAGTCAACGGCATACGCCTTCACGCGGTAGAAGCCGTCCTCGAGCGCATCGCGGACGCCTTGCGGGACTTTGTCCCAGGGCACAGCGAACTCGTTCGCGGCCACGTCGTGCATCGCGGGGAGTTCGACTGTCCCGCTACAGACAGCGTCGCTTGCAAGAGAATCGCCCGCGGACATCGTGCAGCCACCTTCGAGCGTCCAGCGCATCGCGCGGATGTCGGGCCCATGAAGCGTATCTGTCCACTTGTAGCGAACCAAAAAAATTGCGCTGTCGGGGTTCACAAATCCGTTGTCCGTACGTAGGCTGAACTTGGGAGCTGTGCGGTCGATGGAAAAAAGGGCGTTGTAGAACTGCGACGAGTCCACCGTTCCGGACAAGTCGGAGGCGTACGCCTTGAATTGCCATGCGTACTGGCCTTCGTCGAGGGAATCCGAGCCGCCCGTAGAGTCCGCGAACTGCCGCGAGAGGAAACTCAAGTCCTGTTCGCCGTGCGGAATGCTGTCCATCCTGAGGCGAGTCCCGTTGCCGATGTCGCCATCCACGTAAATCACGTCGTAGGCGCTGTCCACCTTGAATCCCTGGTAGTTCGTGACACTCGCAAACGCCTCGAAGCCCTCGATGTTGTTCAGGACCACGTCACGCACGGGCCAGTTCGACTTGAGCACGTTATCCGTCGCCTTGTACAGGTAGTAGAAACGCTGCGTGTTCGAGAGGCCGATTTTATTCACAGTAGAAATCGAAACCGTGTTCTGGTTGTCCTTCTGGATTGCGAACAAGTTTGCGTACCCGTATTCACTCGGGACGAAGTCGAACTGGCCGTTTTTCTTCACGGGGTGGGGGACATGTTTTTCCGGTTGCTTCGGCCAGGATTCGCCAGCCTTGCGCTTGTACACCTCGCACGCGTCGCTGGCGTTTTCCGGCTTCGCGATGTCGCACTCCCAGGCGATTTCCTCGTTGAAGTTGAAATTCATGCGAATCTGGCGCAAACGATGTGGCATCAAATCATCGACCACAAACGAATATTTCTCAATCCAGTTGTCCACCGTAATCGCAGGCACGTTGTAACGCTCCACATGACGGATGGGAACGCCGCCCGGATTCTCGCTGCCGTCCGGCTTCAAGCCATCCACACGCTCCCAGCGGTCAACTTTAACGCCGAACTTTTCCCAGTCGGAAGAAGAACTGAACTTGAGCGGACTCGCCTTGAACGCGGAATAGTTCCGTTCACGAGCCATGTCGACAGTCTTGCCGTCGGCACCATAAAGCCCGACTTCGCAGAGTTGTTCCTTCTTGGAACTGTCCGCCTCGTAGAAGCAGTTCGCATCGACATTGCGCAGCGCCGTATCCGCGACGGAAAGCGCCAGGTTCACGAAAGGCTTCTCGTAGAGGAAATCCTCCATGAGGCGAGTCTTGCCGGAAACATTCCCCCCACCCACTTTAGTATACGAGAAATCCGCAGAATACAACGTATCAAGCATGCGGCGCGCCTTGGCGTTCTCGTGGGAAGACATGATATCCTCGACTCCAGAATCCATCATTGACAAGGTCAAAATTCCAGCTCCAGCCAAACCTGCAGCCAGTTTAGCAGCTGTCTGCGCAACAGGAAACGCAGCAAGTCCTACGTCAGCAGCAAGAATTGTAGAAACAGTCCACCCTAAAGTAATCACGTTTGCTGCAACCATCGGAGCAACTTTCGCCTCATTCGCATGAGCAGCGGCATCAAAAGTAAAACGACGAACATCCGCATTTTTGTTTGTGAACGCATCCGTATTTTCAGCCAAACCCGATTTCTCGGGAATCAAGGTCGTCCCAATATCCTGCAAAGTTATCCCGCCAAGCAGTCCGAGTCCCAAACCCGTTATCGAATTTACATATATGGCAGCATCACTTCCGTCACCATCAATCAACTGCGTAGCGATATTTCCTATCAGAGCAGAAAGCGCCTCAGGCATGACAAAATTAAGCATATATTTCCCATAACCCTCGTTAGGGTCAGAAAATGTCATTCCGCCCTTTCCCGCAAGCAAGCGAATCATCGGCATATTTTCATTCATTGGCCGATTTTTAAGAGACGTTATCCCATCTGCATCTGGAAAAATGTACTTGGAAAGCGAATCATCTTCTTTAAAGCCATAATCATCCTTTAAAGCGAATTCATCCACAGCCAGTGTAACCAAACGATTAATCGTACTCATCCCATATGTCGCTGCAACTATTTCTGTAGCAATCGTTTGCGATACTGGATCCTTACCTGCAATAATCGCCGCAGTAGCCCAAGCAAGCATATACTGCACGCTAGCTTCTCCAAGTTGCCGACCAATTTTTCTCATATCAATCAACAAATTCAGACTTCCCGTACCTTCGTGCGGGCTGTCAAGGGTGATTACCTTGTCCACATCATTGTTGTAAACGTTCGTATCTGTCACGTATTCATGCGAGGCCACGCCGCCCATGGAATGGGCTATCAAGATGTTGCGCGAAGGAATGGAACGGTAAGAAGCAATCTTAGATGTTCGCTTATCTCTCAACGAGTCTTGCCCATGCGCCCGCACCTCCTGAGCTTCCTCAAAAAGCGACCGGCGAACAGAGCACTTGTTGTTACCTTTCCAAGTTCTATCACCAATTTCGTGGGCATTATGGGCCGGGGACGCCGCAGGATTCGCAAACGAACGTTGAATATAGATGTAGTCGGAGCCGTACTTCACCGTATCTTCAAAAACAGCCGAATCAAGCCAATATGTCAGTTTTTTGCCAGAAGTTTCATTCCAATCATCTGAGGAATCTGGTTGATAGGTTCGGTCGTAAGCACCCAACATACCAACAGCTTCTCCAAGTCTCCAAATACTATCTGTACTAGAAACCGTATAAGCGTCAAATATTTCATCACCATTACAGCTACTTTCAAAACCCTTCTCTTCCGGTGCGGCACCATGAATAAGCACCACGTTGTATCGAGAGAGAGCCTCCATCGGCTTTGCAAACAATAATCCATAACTACTAGCCACAACAAAGGCCAGCGTAATCACTTTACGCATTGATATTTTCCTTTTTTATCTTATTCAACAATTACTTTGTTACAATCAAGTCCTCTAACGAGTACGAAATAGAATTACCTAAAGAATCTGTGAAGGTATTAGAATACAACCACGTTTCTGGGTAATCCCGTTCAAAACCATTTTTATTAATCAAAGCTATCCTATCACCATAATTATGGGCAGGGTCTTCTTTATCCCATGTATAAACAGGCATTCTAACGGCATTTCCAATAAAGTACGGAGGGTTGCCCATCATCCAATCACCCTTTATTATAGAATCAACTGCTACGCCATCTATTTCAAAATCTAATTCACATAATCCGCCTTCACGCTGTCGCAAACACACCACATCCCCATCTATATAGGTAATGTCATCGCACCCTTCCAGCCAGGCGTACTCGCCCTTAAATTCAAGTTTCTTTACAGCCCCCGTCGCAGTATCAAGAATAGCATAAGGGCACTCATCCTGCTGTACCATTTTCAACAAAATATTTCCATTTTTCCATGGATGCCCATACTTTGCGCTGCCACACCTGCATGGTGCTTCACACTTCCATTTTCCAACAACTCTCGGTTCTTCTCCTATTTTCCAAAATCCAAATTTTTCATCTTCATTCGAAAACAAGGCTGACGAGTCTCTCCAAAATCCATAAACAATACTTACATGTTCTTTTAAAGTATCTCCCCATAGAGGAGCTCTTTTCTTTCTATAATTCACAAGAAACAAGCCGTCATTTGTAATTCCAGGGTCGCATTCGTCACTACCCATAAATATTTCATGGCAATCTTCAAACTTTCTGTAGTTTGTTAAAAGAGCCAGAGAATCATCAACAAGAGCAACCAAAACTCCGTTGAGCCGCTTATCCCAGTGAACATAATCGCTATTCCCGCACCCCCACATCCCGGCGCAGGCGACAACCATCACCGCCGTTAAAAAGAGTTTAAACATTTTCTTCATCATACAAAGACCTCCAGTACCACGCACTCAAAGCAAAAATCCACCGAGCAACGTGACGCCAATCACACGCAAATATATCAAAATTCAGAACAAATTCAAGACTATCACAATAGGATTTCGGTAACATTCAGAGAATGTTCAAAAAATCGCGCACACCACAAAACCGCCCATCCACCAACAGGCGGCCATTCCCTATCAAACAACAGTATTTTGCTTAAAATTATCGGCTTATAAACATATTCTCCAAATCAACCCTTACTTATTGCTCTTGCGCCTGTTGCAATCTCTGCAAAGCATTTGGCAGTTCGTGTCAATTGTCGGGCCGCCTTCACACCATGGCGTTATGTGGTCGGCCTCCATCTGCACAAGTTCAAAATGTTGCTTGCAAATCGGACAAATTCCAAGCTGCCGCTCGTAGGCCTTTATCTTCTGATTATCTGTAAACGTGCGAATGGAAAGATTACGTTCGTCACGAGTCAAAAGATACGGATAAATTCCTTTCTTGTTGGTTACATCGTCATCCTTGACAAGCCTCGTGACTTCGTTGTCGAGTAGCTTGAAATCGTAGATTTCATCCATGAACTTGTCGTAGAGCGGTCCCCACTCCACGCCCTTCATGATTTTCTTGCGTTCCTTGGTGGGCCTGAAAGTAGATTCTATCCACTCCATGACAGAACGGAAATAAAGCCACAAAGCATTCGCATTTTCATCATGCTGATGAATCGCCATGTAGGAATCAATGGAGTTTTTTGAAATCCACTGAATCGCCGTTTCAAGATATTCCTGGCGGTTCACCGCGCCGTCCAAATAGTCCGCACCTATTTTCTGGGCGGCACAGCCGTTCTTGCTAAAGTAACGTTTGGCATCGGCAAGCCACGGCCCGAAATACACGGCGTTTCGGAGTTCCTGCTTTGTCAACTTTTCACCGGCGATGTTGATTGTCTCGAACCACTTTAGCTTTTCGGAATCACTCCCCTCGCACACGTAGACCATCAACTCGTAATCGAGAATTTGATTTTGTTCGTCTTTCTGCAAGTTGTGGAAATGCTTGAATAGGTAACTGAAATCTCCATCCACGTACTGGCAAATCGAAATGGTTCGCTGCTGTCCGTCAATGACCTCGAAAGTTCCGTCTTCCCGTTTCGCCCAGTACATCACATTCAACGGGAAACCCATAAGTCCAAAACAATCCTGTAGAATAGTTTCTACTTTGCTCACTTCTATCGCATCATAATTCACATGCTTCGGATATTCTTCAACCGAATTTTTTTCAAAATTCCGAACGAATTAAAAAAAGCCAAAGCAGCATTTTTCCGTAGGCAAGGAGGAACGCCATGGACTGCCACGGACTTCGGCCTCGCAGTGACAATGCCGGAAAGAACGGCCGAATAGTGACTGAAAATAAACTACCCTGCACGGAAAGCGCAGGGTTTTAACCATTTATTGGGAAATAAAAATTAATTGGCGGATTTCGCAGGTTCCTTGGGAACTTCTTTCAGCAGCATTCCCGTAACGGACTTTTCGCGCACAAAGGTCTTTTTCGCCACGTCCTGCACATCGTCGGCAGTCACCTTGTCAAGTTCGTCAGCCCAGTTCAAGAAGAACTTGTAGTCGCCGAACATTTCGTAGTAGGCTAGCATGGTCGCCACATTTTCCATATCGGTAAGGCTACGCACCAGGGCAGCGTAGGCATGGTTCTTCACCTTCTGGAATTCCCGCGCGCTCACAGGCTCCTTCTTGATTTTTTCAAGTTCGTCCCAAACGGCGGCCTCCACCTTCGCGGGGTCCGCATCGGGGCGCATACTCACTTGTACGGAAAATTCCGAGACGTACTTGTTCGGGCTGTTGCTTGCGCTCACGCTCACGGCGAGTTTTTCCTGCTCCACCAGGCGCTTGTAGAGCTTGCCCGAACGACCGTTCAACACGCCCTCGACAATGTCCAGCGGGTACAGAATCTTGTCGCCCACCTCGGGAGTCTTGAACACGAGCGTGTAAAGATTCGGGGCATCGGGCCTGCGCACCACAAGACGCTTCTCTCCGGCCTGTTCCGGATCGCGTATCGTAAGCGGCGGGAACACATCTCCCGATGGAATATTCCCGAAATACTTCTTCACAAGGGCCATGGTCGAAGCCGTATCCAGATCGCCGGCCAGCACCAGGATGGCATTGCGCGGCTTGTAGTACTTGCGATAGTGCTCTTCGGCCATTTCACGCGTAAGGTTCTCGATATCGCTCGGCCAGCCGATGGTCGGCACGCGGTAAGGGAAAGCCTCATAAATCATGGAATTCAAAGTTTCGTAATAACGGCCTGTAGGCTTGTCGTCGTAGCGCATGCGGCGTTCTTCGCGCACCACGTCGCGTTCGGAATAGAACTCGCGGAGCACCGCGTTTTGCATACGGTCCGATTCGAGCCACATGAAAAGTTCAATCTTGTTCTTGGGGAGCGTGACGATATACGCCGTCATCAAGTCGCTGGTAAAGGCATTGAGGCCCGAGCCGCCGGCAGCCTGGTAGGCGCTCCACAATTCGTCCTTCACGAAAAGCTTGCGATGGATATTGAGGATGGAATCGTGTCTCGCCTTGAACATACGCACCGACGCCGTATCGCCAGCGTTCTTCGCCGAACGGATATAGGCCTGCATCATGTCTTCCATGCGCATGTACATCTCATCGGCCACGCTGTCCTGGATACCCACCTTTTTCGTACCCTTGAACAATTCATGTTCAAGAATATGCGCAAGGCCGGACTTGCCCGGCACCTCGTGAACCGAACCCGTCACGTAAAAAAGACGACAGCTCACCGTAGGCGCCTGCGAATTGGGGTACAAAAGCACCGTCAACCCGTTTGTAAGCACTTCTTTGTGAACATTCAAGTTGACAGCCGCCAAAATAGGGGCCGTTAAAAACGCTACGAGAACTAAAAGCTTTTTCATGCAAAAAAATTTAATTATTTCAACGACAAAAAAAGTTAGAGCCCTTCGATTTGGAGCATCTGCGCCATGTCGGCGGCGGTAATCTCGAAATCCAGGTTGGAATTCTCGCGAATCCTGTCGGGGTTGGCCGACTTGGGCAACGGAAGCAAACCCAGCTGCAAGTCAAAACGACTCGCCAGCTGCGGAACCGACACCCTGTACTTCTGCGCCATCCCGCAAATTTCGGGAACGTCCTTGAGCTTGCCCGTCGCATTCGGCGAATAGGCCTCGACCAAGACGCCGTTCTGCTCGCAGAACTCGATGATATCCATCGGCACATGGCCTATGTGGACCTTCACCTGGTTTACCGCAGGGAAGACCTTCCCGTTGTCGAAGATGTTCTTGAGATCGTCGATATCGAAATTCGAGACGCCAAGCGCCCTGATTTTACCGGCGAGATACGCATCCTCCATCGCCTCCCACACCGCCAGGTTTTCATCGAAGTAACGATAGCGACTCGACGCGTTCATCTCCTTCCACGGCCTCGGAGCATGGATGAGCATCATGTCGATGTAACTGCAGTCCAACCGCTTCATGGATTCCAGGATGCAGCGCTCCGCCTCCTTGAACGACTTGATTTCGGCAGGGATTTTCGTAGTCACGAAAAGAGCCTCGCGACGGATGCCCGTCTTTTCCATGCCGGCACGGAGCCCGGCCCCGACCCCCTCCTCGTTTCCGTAGGCGATGGCCGTGTCTACGTGCTTGAAGCCCGCGTCTATGGCGACGGAAACCGCCTCGACGGCAACCTTGTCGGGAACCTGCCACGTTCCAAGGGCCACCTTGGGCACACGCATGCCGTTATTCAGCTTGTAGTATTCGCTCAAGACCATAAACACCTCCATCGGGCCAAATCTCAAACTAAACTACCCAAAAATTCCCCTTTTAAACAAATTTTGAGGAAAATCAATAGATTAACTTGAAATAATCGCACTAGTGAATGGACTTGAAATTGCGCCGTCGACTTTTGTCGGCAAAAGTCAAAATAATTATATTTCAAAGAAGTTATGTTCCACATTTGTAAGCAAGCATTTCCTGCCATAACGCTATTTTCATTAATCCTTGCCATCGCAGCATGCAGCAACAGCCAGTCTGTTGAAGACACAACCATTGAATCACAGCTAACCGAACCAGAATCCAGCAGCGCAACAAACATCCAAGAAAGCTCTTCGAGCAAAAAAGAAAATCGCGATTCAACCAACCTGAGTGCAGCATCGTCAAGCAGTTCCGCAACCTATGAAAAAATAACCTCTCTGGACGACACCAAATATCCATACGCAGAAATACCTCGCATCGTCATAGAAACAGAAAACCACCAAGACATAAAAGACAGGGACAACGAAATCCCCGCAAAATTTCAAATTTGGGGAAAGGACTCTCCTGAAAGCGACATTCTCGAATTAACAATCAGAGGAAGAGGGAATTCCAGTTGGACACAAATGCCCAAGCACAGTTTTAAACTGGAATTCCAAAAAAAGCAAGCCTTACTAGGCATGCCCAAAGACAAAGACTGGGCGCTGATAGCAAATTACGCAGACAAGACTCTATTAAAAAATTACCTTGTCTATAATTTAGCAGAAAGACTAGGAATGGAATATACTCCAAGATGTAAATTTGTAGAATTGTACCTGAACGATAGTTACGAAGGAGTCTATCTAATTACAGAAACTATCAAGGCAAGCCAAAACCGTTTAAGCATTCCATCTGCAACAGACGCCTACATTGTCGAGTTCGATCAAAAATACCGCAAGAACGAGCAAGTTATTTTTTCAAACGTGCTCACGGACGGCAAGCCGTTCCGCATACATCACCCCAAAAATATCTCCGAGGAATCCGAGAAAAAATTATCCAAGCATATCCAAGATTTCGAAACCTTTTTAACCTCCGCAAGTAGCGCTACTCTAGATGAAATAGAAAGCTGGATTAACACGAACGAATTTATAAAGCATTTCTGGGTACAAGAATTTTCAAAAAATCCGGATGCAAGTTTCTACACCAGCGTCTATTTCACGTGGACTGACGGCAAGCCAATACAGATGGGCCCCGTTTGGGATTTTGACTTGGCCTTTGGCGGACACTACAACGAAAATGCGGCAAATCACGAAGGCTGGCGAACAAAAAACAGTTATTGGAACGAACAAATTTTCAACAACAGCACCCTTGAAAACAAGACGCTTAAATATTGGAAAAACAACAGAGAAATTTTCGAAGCAACTTTAACAGAGATAGATTCCCTGCGAGCCATTTTAAGCCCCGCCGCAAAGAACAACTTCAAACGATGGGACATTCTCAAAGTAGAGGGTAAATGGATATCAAAAGCCGTATCGGATTATGACGAAGCAATGGACAATTTAAAAAATTGGATTGAAAAAAGGCTTGTTTGGATAGACAATGCCAATATCTCCGTGAATCAATAATTCCCCGTCAAACGCAGCCTTTGACGAGCCGCGCCAATTCCTTTTGGGCGGAGGCGTTCTTCCCATAACTGCGCATCACGGATTTCACATCCAGCATGATGCCCGCGATGCGGTAGTAAGGCTTCGCGTTTGCATTATCGGAATTTTTCCAGTCGCATGTAGCGGAACCAGCAAAACGCATTCCAAACGATTCCGCGGTATCGTCCGGAGCGGGCCACGATTTTTCGCAGTACGGCATCACGAAAACATTGTAAATATGGCAACCATCAACATGTTTGTTGACTTCGACATATTCCGCATAGGCGATTTGCTTGCAAATGGAATCGGAAGTCGGCAAGTCACGCTTGTTGCGCGTCACCCCGTACTTGTAGTATTTCGCATCGACAACAAAGACCTCGTTTTCGCCAGTCTCGGAAACGCTCCGCATAATTGTATCCGGGCGCATCGTATTGTATGGAGATTCTTCACCGGGGAGCGACCACGAGCAATGCGGATTGAAGGATTCTTTCGTCTCGCCATCAAGAAGGTTTCCGAAAATTCCATCCACCATTTTCTCCCAGACACCTTCGAAATTGTCGACGCCAAAGTAGAAGTCCTTCGGCGTGGAAAAATCTTCGGCAAGTCCCTTTTCAAGGAATTCCACCATCGAAAGCATATTGCGGAAAAGCATGGAATCGCGATCGTTGAACGTTCGCGAGAGCTTCTGCAAAAGCGTCCCGCGGAACATTTCTGCATCAAAGTCCAGCGGGTTTTCACCATCTGGCTCTATCCCGAAAATGAACCCGACTTTCGAGGCGGCCTCGTGGACACAGAACTTATGGATGAGCGTAATCAGTTCATCTTCGTTGAGGTTCAGCTTGCGCGCAATCGGGTTGAGGTAAACGACATTTTCATCGCACAAAACCGGACGCGTCTGCTTGATGGTACGGTCCCAGTTGATTTTTCCGTTTGCGCCCTGCTTGTACTGAATTTCACGTTCGCAGTAATAACCCCGGTCCATAAAATCGCGCAAGATTTGCAAATACGCCTGCATCGGAAACGAGCATTCTTCGGGATTTTGCGCATCGAGCGAATCCAAGGAAGAATCGCGCAAACCGGTCAGCCGCGGGTCCGAAAGCACATCGAAAAGATTCACGACGCATTCGCGAAGTTCCTCTTCGTGCAAGTCACGCAACGCCCCGTCATTTGCAAAATAACCTAACGGAAACGTAATCGCGAGACCGCAGCCATCCGGATTCCCATCACAACGGATACCGACAAACTCATTTCCATTGAGCTTGCCCACGCAAGAACAGATGTCATGAAGTGGTTTATGCATCTTTCAACGGTCCCTACTTTTCAAATAAATCATCAAGCACAATTTCGCTATTCACAAGGCTAGAGCCTTCTGCGTTAAGGACTCCAAATGTGGTAATGAACGTGTGCAAAATGCCTTTGCGCGTTTTAGATGACGATTGAAATTCTGAAATACGATTTCTTAACTTCTCTGCATACTTCGCTGCAATTGAATACTTGTTGATGCTGAATTTGATTTCAAAAAGGTTAATAATCCTGTCCGCTCTGTCAATAATCAAGTCTATCTGCGAAGTCTTGTTTTTCCACGCACTCATTTCGGTGCGGATTCCCGTAATACCCAGTTTTTTCTTAATTTGTTCTGTATGCAGTAAACACAGCCTTTCAAAGGATATTCCCTGCCAAGAATTTATCGCCGGCGTGTTTAAACTATTCGACCAAAAACGAACATCTCCGCTACGATTATTTTCCAAAAACTTGAAATAAAACAACGAAAAGAAATCCGTTAATTTATATATAGTCCCTTTTTTCTTGTTGCCAAATGACGCATAGGATTGAATAAAGTCGGAATGTTCCAGATTAGCAAGCATCTTGGTTATGGCCCCACCCTGGATCCCTATGCCTTTGATAATTTCATCTCGGCAGAGACCCTGAGGCTTGCCAGCTAAAAGCTTCGCAACAGCGATATACTTGTCCCCTTGCGAAAAAAGGACGTTGTACAATTCATCAAATTCCCTGCGAAGGCGACCATTCTTTGCAAAAAACAATTCATCAACATTCTGCGCCAAGCTCAATTTCGGATTGACGAGGCTGTAATAAAAGGGAACGCCGCCAAAAATCATATACGCCTGGGCAATTTGGAATCTATCCCAAGGACAATTTTTTGATTTTAAATAAAGTTCGACTTCGTGCAGAGTGAACGGACGCAGGTATATTTGCGCAGTAATCCTGTTATACAACCCGCCCTGATTTTCAAAAAGTTTTTCAGCCATCCATGATGTTGCGGAACCACTCGCGACAAGGAAAATGTCGTTTCGCAAAGCGGCCCACCCGTTCCAAAAATTTTCCAGGGCTTTCACAAAACCAGAATACGGAGTGTCAATCCAGGGCATTTCATCAATAAAGATGATTTTCTTTTTGGACTTATTCAAAGACTCCAAATAAACCTGCAACTGCCGGAACGCATCAAACCAATCTTCCAACGTAGGAGCAAACAAGGCTTTGCTATACGACTTTAGAGCTTCGCTAAAATTTTTGAGTTGCTCACGTTCGTTCAGATGATGCCCGCCGACGTAGCAGAAATCAAACTTTCCCTTGAAGGTTTGATTTACAAGAAAGGTCTTCCCGATTCTACGGCGACCATAAACAACCGCAAATTCCGACCGCGCAGATTTTGCACAGGCGTTCAAAGTGCTGATTTCCGATTCTCTTCCGACAAGTTCAATTTGAGTCATACGCCAAATATATACAAAAATTTGAGATTTGGTAAAACATTTTTATAGATATTTTACCAAATATCGTGATAATTATGCGATTTGGCAATCACTTTGAATTTAGGCATCTTTCAACAGTCGCGCCTTTCGTGCACGCCTTTCCGCACGAGCGGCCTTGATTTCTGCCTCAATTTCTTCTTCGGACATTCCGGCAACACCGTTTTTCACAGCCTGTTCATTAAGGCTTTGCAAAGCAGCGAGAAACTCTTTCGCATCTTTGTCCGCAACCAGCGAAGAAGCCTCCCTTACCTCAAACGGAAGGCCTCGTTCGGCAACCGCGCGCTTGAAAAAGATGCGCACAGCGGTGGGAATATCCATTCCCAGCCTATCGAATAAAGCGGATACCTCGTTTTTCAAGTCTTCTTCCAGACGGATTTGCAGAACAGACATTGCCATATTGACCTCAACGTTAAATTCATATTAAAATATAGTCAAAACAATATAAAAACGCAACACTTTTAACATCTTAATGTACTCAATGTTCTTAAATTTTTCTACACATTTGTGCACTAAATTTAGATAAAAGTTGCACCGCAGTCAAGAGGCTTTCAAAAATTTTAGAATTCCTTGAAAATGGCCTTCAGCTTTTCCAAATTGCCACCCGGCGCTTCCTCGAATTTTTTCACGACCTGTTCAAGGCTCGTAAGACCATCTGCAAAAATCTTTGCAGAATGTATCGTAGCAAGAAAGTTCCGATTCAGCGGGAAACCGATGCCTCATTTTTTTGTACAAACCTCTTGACATTTCGAAAATTCGTTTATAGATTTATAGTGAACTTTTGAACACCGTTTTTGTATTTACGAACAATCAATGTCCGGCTGTTTTAGCTTGTCCGCCGGAAAGGAGTAACGATGAATAAGAGTCAGTTCTGGGCTATGGCCCGCGACCTCAAGGAACATCCCGAGAACCTTCCCAAATACAGGGAAATCTATCGGAACGTCTATCCGTTCAGCGACGGCATCTTCAAGATGCTGATGGCGAACGAAGGCAAGCCCGAACGCACTATCAAGTTCCTGAACGCGATGCTCGGGCTCACGGGGAAAAACGCGATAACCGAATTTACGCTGGGCGTGCAGGAGCAGCCTGGCATTCTCGACAACAAGACAGCGATTTTCGACATCTACGGCTACAATCAGGCGAAGGAACCTGTACTCATCGAAGTGCAGCAGAATTACAACGAACTCTTTGTGGACAGGCTCGTTTACTACACGTCCCGCATCGTGAACAACCAGGTGAAAAAGTCGCAGAGCTACGACTTGCCGCATATCTACGTCCTTTCGTTATTGGTAGATGACCAGTTCCCGCTGGAGCCGGACACGTATTTTCATCAGTACCAGTTCATGCGGAACCGCAAATACACATTCAAGAAACTTAATGTTTTCCTCGTAGAGATGACGAAATTCTTCCGCATAGAAGATCGCTTGCAAGAGGAGAAACGCTACGAAACGCGCGAAATGTCCCCGCGGGCGGAAATGCTGCGCCTTTTCCGCGACGTCTTGGAAGATAAAACCATCGACGAAGAAAAAGCACAGAGACTTCTTGACAAAGACTTCGCAAAAGATGTAAATTTTAAAGGGTACACCGATGAACTTTTACTTCTTGAGGTAGACAACATGACAGACATGCTTTACGAAAAGCAGGGCTCCTACCTGCAAGGGAAAAGAGAAGGCCGGGAAGAAGGTCGGAAAGAAGGCGTGGCAGAAGGATTTCAAGAAGCCAAATACGTCATCGCGAAGGCAATGCTTGATCTTGGGAAACTTTCTGTTGCAGAAATTGCACAAGCTTCTAAACTTACAGAAGCAGAAGTCCTTGCTTTGAAAGATGCGTAAAATGAAAACGGGGCGATTCCTTTTGGGATAGTCCCGTTTTTAACAAGCCTTTTCCAATTCACTTGGAATTCCTAGTCACAATCGTCAAGAAGCCTCTTCGAAGGACTAATATTCCTTGAAAATGGCCTTCAATTTTTCCAAATTGCCACCCGACGCTTCCTCGAATTTTTTCACGACCTGTTCAAGGCTCGAAAGACCATCGGCAAAAACCTGCGGACGCTTGAACTTGAACGCGTCATCCCAAAGGTACTTGAGAACCTTTTCAGCGAAAACCTTTGCAGGAATTATGCGAGGGGCGTCGTCCGAACCGCCAGCGATGCTGCAGACGAACCACGGACCGAGTCGTTTATCCTCGGTACTTGCGAGGCCTCGGTTGAGAGAAACGATTTTTCCGTTCATCTTTTCCCAGAAGTCGCCCCAAGTGCAATCCGTACCTTCGATGAGAGCATTATGCTGAGCCTTGACGGAGGCATCTTTGAAACCATCGACATCGCCTTTTTCGAATTCATTGCGAACAAGTTCCATATCAAAGCGACGCTGGAATGCGTTGTCGAGCGTGAAGACGTTCTGGTCGCTCGTATTCATCGTAGCGAGAATGGAAAGATTCGGCGGGAGACGGATGCCAGAATCCTTCGTAAATTTGACAGAACCCATTTCAAGTTCAGACACTCCAGCAAGTTCCAAAATCTTACTGTCGATGTCTTCGTTGTAAACAAAGTATTGACTCCACCCTTCAGTATAAACGGAACCATTCCCGAGGGATGAATCTGTTTCACCCGGTTTGATGCGATCGAGCAACTGGAACACATCGCCAAAAATCGCAGCAGCATTTCCGCGGTTAATTTCTTCAATCACAAGGTAGAATTGTTCCGGATTTTCACTGGCAAAGGACTTGTACGCCTTAGCAACCATTTTCGTGAACGGACCCGGAGTGAACTTGTAATCAACGCCATCATGAACAACCGGAAGAATCTGGCCTACAAAATCCGCATTCGTGTATTCCGGATGGAACACGACACGTTCTTTCCGCTCATCCGGAACATCTTTCAGCAATTCCTTGATTTTATTGCTCTTGCCACTGCCAGGAACACCGTAGTAGATGACTTGAGAAGGAGTAAAAGAATATTTTTCAATTGATTTTATTGAATTTTCAGAATTTTCCAATAAATCACCATTTTTTTCACGTTCATTCTTTTCCCATTCAGCCCAATCCGTCCACTCAGTCTCTGGTAAAGAGAGTTCTTTCCAATCATTCTTATCATGGGATTCATCAGCATCAACACAATACATATGAAGAGTGTCAAAATGTTCTACAAATATTCCATAGCAGGCTAGTCGAATACTAAATCTTGATTGGATCCGTTCAAAAGACGTTGAATTTTTCACTCCACCAACAGATGTATGCGGCGAATATTTTATAGACCGTCTGCCGTAATGAAATTTTTCTTGATCCTGAATCTTCGTCAGCAATAATGTTATAGGAGCATCAGAAAAACTGTTTTCTTCACCCCCCAAGTGCACAACAACTTTATCAAATTTTCCCGCAAGTTGAATTTCTTGATTTTTCGGGTAAAGCGACGACGTATCTGCGTCTACAGCAATTTTTGTTTTACCAAGAATACATGAAACAGTATTTAAAGGAACAGCATTGAAAAAAACTCCCTTTAGAAGATTTTCATAGCCTTCCGCTTTAAAGTGATACGGAGGTAAATCACCTTTACCTTCATGAGACTGTCCCAAAGCAGTTTCCCACGAGGGACATTCCCCATTAAGCGGATTAAAAATGAGAGACCCTTGATCTAATCTCATAATTGCCCCCAGATATGCGTTAAAAGAATTCCAACTACGTTGACATCCCATCCGTTGCCAGCTCTCTTAGAAAGCTGCGAATAGGATTGCCCATCAAAGTTGATTTCGCAATGTTTTAAATCTCTTGAGATGTCAAAGCCCATTAAACGGAATTGTTCATGAACGGACATTTTGCGAACAATTTCTTTGCCTTTGTTTTTTCCCATTTTTTTAGGCGGCTCAATAACGCGTAAACTATTGTGTTCCGGTTGTGTAATTGTAATACTGTAACCGTCAGTCTTAATTTTTTTATTGTACACGTCAAAACAAAGAGGCGTTTTCACAACAAAAGAATCAATATTGTGTTTCACCTTTAAATGAGCAATTTGATCATCGGACAAATAAAGTGTTTTGTCTGGAGAAAAATCTAAAAAATCACCCATTTTCAAAGAACTTTCAATAGTAGGTGGAATCATGCTGAAATTTTCTGGCAAGCCACCAAGACGAGCAAACATCCACAAGCGTTCTCTGTTTTGCGGAACACCATAATCCTTAGAATTCAAAACAGCTTTTGCTAAAGTGTTTTCCGGAGTCGTACCATACCCCATTTCAATCAAATCCTTTACCAACTGATCGTGAATTGGCTTGAACTTCCCAGATGTAAAACCCTTCACATTTTCAAGCAACAGATACTTCGGCTTTTTCACTCGACAAATTCGAATGATATGACCAAGCATTGCTCCTCGACCATACGGGTCTTCCGTACCAAGCTGCATACCCGCAGAAGAAAAAGGTTGACAAGGAAAACCACCCATGAAAAAATCAAAATCAGGCAATTCATTCGGATCAATCTTTGTTATATCGCCCCAATTTTTTATTGGATTTCCATGTTCGTCTTTATGATTTGCGTCAAAAAGTTTTGATGCAAATTTGTCAAACTCAGAATATCCAATGACTTTGTAATCAAAATTTTTTAAGGCGGCCTTAGCTCTTTTCAAGCCAAAAGAAGCTCCACCATATCCGGCAAAGCCTTCAAAGACCTTTATAGTCTTCTTTGCGGTCACACTCGCTCCTCGAGTTGAAAGTGAACGAGTTCACCCTCATTCGGGAGCGATGTTCCGAGCGCGATTTTTGAGCGGTTCCGGCGAACGGATTAGTCTGCGGCGCTGTCAGCGATTTTCGCGACGGCATTTTGCGCAGGTTTCGGGCGGCACAAAAAAAGGCGGGGAGCACTGCTGCACCTCGCCTAAAATCGAGACATTCTACAAATCAAAACACGACTCGCCGACCCTACCGGATACAGTCCGCCCAGGGTACAATACGCCCGTGTGCGCACGGGACATTACGAGCAATGTCTTATTCGCGTTGCGGAAAGTGTCGAAGTTTCAGACGGAGAACAAGAGCAAAACTCACCAAGAATCGTTACTCTTGTTGAGCATTCTCCTGCGCTCTGGATACAAAAAAAAGGGCGGAGGGATTGAATGCGCTTACCCATCTGGGGCCTTCGACTGCCTGCAACGATAAACGCAAACAACCCACGCCCCCAAAAGGCCGCACTGCGCACAGGCAAACCGATATACAGAATACCAATGTAGCAGGACGATGCGGTAGGGTAACCTATCGCAGACGTGAGCGTCTGCCTCGTTCTCGTCGCGGAAATTGTCGAAGTTTCAGATGGAGAACAAGAGCAAAAACTCTTTATTTGCTATGGAATATAGATAAATCCGTATGTCAATAAGAGACAAATGCGAAAATTTTTGCGGAAATCGCGATTCCAGAAGGCTTCAATTCCAGGCCTTTGACGCCCACGCCATCGATTCGTAAACTTTTCGTTATAGATTATTTATCAACAGCGAGCCTTCCATCCTCGGCAACAATTTCATCATTTCAATTTAAATTAGAAACGTTTAGGGGTTAAACATAAAAGGAGTGTTAAATGAGAAATTCCGTTTTTCGTGCTGCGCCGATTGCGCTAGCAACAGCCTTGTGCACCTCGGCTTTCGCCTATACGGTACAGGGAACAGTCACAAACAAAGCCGATGGGAAAGCAGTCGCCGACGCATCGGTGAGCCTCGTTAAGGAAGGCAAGACCGCAAAAACCGACAAAGACGGCAAATTCACCATTCACGAAGACGAAGCAAGCCCAACCAACCCGAGCCAGGGCAACGAAAACCCAAACGGTGCTACAGAGGCAGTCCACGGCGCATACACCCCCGGCTTCATCAACATAAGTAAAGGCATTCTCTCTTATTCGCAAAGCAGTACGAACCCCGTACAAGTCAAGATTTTCGACATGATGGGAAACCAGGTCATGAGCAAGTCCCTGCAGGGCGCAGGTCAGTTAGACCTTCGCAACGGCATCAGCGCCCAAGGCGCATACATCGCAAAGGTCCGTGTCGGTTCCGCCACGCAGTGCATCAAATTCACCACAAACGGTCATTACAGCAGCACCCAGGCAACCAACAGCGCCCTGATGAAAGCAGCGACCCCAGGGGAAACTTTGCAAGTCATCGCAAGCGGCTTCGACACCTTGAACGTGCCGCTCACAAGCCTCGACACGACGCTCGCATTGCAGCTTACAGCAAGCGCCCCTGCGTTCAAGTTCGGTTACGCATTGGGTAACGAACCGACGCCGAGTAAGGGCTGCGGCACCAATACCACCTTGAAGACCGACAGGAAGGTCGAAAACGGTGAGCACCACGTGGTGAACGTAAACGGCACGAACCGCGAATACTTCATCACCTTGCCTCAGAACTACGACAACAACAAGAAGTACAAACTGCTCATTGCGCTCCACTGCTACGGCAGTAGCGCCGAAGACTTTGTCCACCATGCCGCGGACTATGACCATCCGACTCCGTACTACGGCCAGCAGGTTCTCGACAAGAACGGTGACTACATCTTCGCTTCGGCACAGGCGATTAACGGCTTGTGGAGCCAGGGCCAAGCCGACCACGACTTCTTCGGCAAGATGCTTACGACTATCGAAGACAACTACTGCATCGATACGAGCCGCGTGTTCATCACGGGCTTCAGTTACGGAGCCATGTTCTCCTACTCCCTGATGCAGGATTACCAGGACCGCGTCCGTGCTGCCGCCACCTACGCTGTGGCCGATTTCAACATTTGGCTGCCTGAAGAACAGAACCAGAAGAACCTGCCTGTCGCCTGGATGAACGTTCATGGCAAAAATGACGGCCGTTGCGATTACAGCCGTGCCGTTTCAAGCGCACTTCCGAGAGTCCTCAAGCGTAACGGCAAGGCCGATGCAAACGGAAACTTCACCGACGCCAGTGCAGAAAAGCCCACCGAAAACCAGGGTAACACCGGCCACGTCTGCTACGATTTCAAGACGGTTGACGAACGCTTCCCGGTCAAGTGGTGCACCTGGCCCGGAGACCATCAGTGGACCGCTCACGACGAAGGCAACATGGGAGTCGGCTGGAACTGGGAACAGACCTGGGTCCCCGAAGAAGTCCACAAGTTCTTCGAACAGTTCTAAGCTATCGAAAAATTCAAATCATAGAACAGAAAAAAGAGGCTCCAAGCGAGCCTCTTTTTTTAATCTTTCACTTCTATCTGTCGATAGTCTTGATTCCCTTGCTATGAGCCTTTGCCGGATTGAAAGGATCGATATGCACGAGAGCGTCCACCACGTTCTCGCCAGAGTCGATAAGCATTTCCTCGACTTCCTCGGCCACGTCGTGCGCATCTTTCAAGGTCATAAGAGAATCGACAACGATGTGTACATCCACATGCAAATCGCTGCCCACATAGCGCGAACGGAATCCGTGAAGGCTTATAACCTTCGGGTGCGAAAGCGCCACGCCCTTTAATTTATCTTGAATTTCGGCACTTGCGCCGCGATCTGCCAGCTGGTGCACGCCAGGCCAAGCGATTTCGTAAGCGGAGTGCAAGATGAAGAAAGCGACAATCAAGGCGCCCACGCTATCGGCAAACCAGAGCTGAGGAAGCACGATTGCAAAAACGACGGCGATAAGCACAGGAATCGAACTGAAGGCATCGCTCCTATGATGCCAGGCATTCGCCTCCAAAGCCTGGCTGCGAATTTTTCGCCCTGCGGCACGAGTATAACGGAAAAGGATTTCCTTGATGACGATGGATGCGGTCGCCATGACGGCGACGATATATTCCGGATGACTCCCTTCGCCCGACAGAAGCCCAAGAACAGCATTGTAGCCGATACCCACACCCACGGCGGCAACGGCAAGACCAATGCCAATGGTAATCAAAGTTTCAAAACGACGGTGACCATACGGGTGTTCCGCATCGGGCGGTGAATTCCAGTAACGGCTCCCTACGATAACGGCAATGTCTGTCGCAAAATCGCTCGCACTGTGGATGGCGTCAGCCACGAGGGCCTGGGAATTTCCGAAAACGCCCACGACGAACTTGGCAACCGACAGGGCAGCGTTCCAGAACAGCCCTACCCAAGTCACCTTGCGGACATCCGCACCGTCATCTTTTTTACGAACTCGAGTCATTATGCTTTTAATCTAACAAATTGAACAGAAACTTGCAAACCTGCAACCCTTTATCGGAATCAAGCATCCAAATAACAGAAAAAAAGCAAATTTCTTTCTATTTTTTTAATCATAAGATGAAAAAACTCGTAAAAATCCTGATTTTTTTGGTAATCGTCGCCGCTATCGCCTTCGGTGTAAAGACCTTTTTGGCAAAAAGCGAAGCCCAGGCCGCTCCCGGGGCCCTCATCAGCGTCAAAGTGACGAACGAAACCATATCCACCACCATTTCGGCAACAGGTAGCCTCGAACCCGTCGACCAGGTTGAAGTGGGCACCCAGGTTTCGGGCGACATCGCAAAGATTTTCGTCGACTTCAATTCCAAGGTCAAAAAAGGCCAGGTCATCGCCGAGCTCGACAAGAGCAAACTCAAGGCGACTCTCGCCCAGACCGAAATCGCCTACAAATCGGCCGAAAACGACTACAAGTACAAACAGAGCACTTTTGAACGCACCAAAAAGCTGGCCGAATCCGGAAGCGCAAGCGCCGTCGACCTGGAATCCGCAGAATACAATGTGAACTCGGCCAAGCTCTCCATGGAAAGGAGCAAGAACGAAGTGGACCAGGCAAGGCTCAACCTGAGCTACGCCACCATCAAGAGCCCGATCGATGGAGTCGTGTTGCAGCGCGCCGTAGACGTGGGCCAAACGGTCGCCGCCTCCATGAGCACACCTACTTTGTTCATCATTGCAAAAGACTTGAGCCAAATGAAAGTCATGGCCGACGTAGACGAAGCGGACATCGGCCAAGTCAAATCCGGCCAACGCGTAGAATTCACCGTAGACGCCTTCCAAGACGAAAAATTCAGCGGCAAGGTGCAGGAAGTTCGCTTGAATCCGACGACCACAAGCAACGTGGTCACCTATACTGTCGTGATTACCGCCGACAATCCGGACCAGAAACTTTTACCAGGCATGACGGCCACCTGCACCATCGTAACGCAGGAAATTCCTGACGCCATCGCCATCCCTGTGAAAGCGCTCAAGTTTACTCCCGCCGAAGGCACTCCGATGGCCGATCCAAAAGACATGCCGCGCCCGCCCCATGGTTTCGGCGGAAAAGACGGATTCCCCGGCGGCCCCGGCAAATTCGGCCCGCCCCCTGGCGGCAAAAACGGAGAAATGCCCCCGCCTCCACCCGGCATGGGCGCAGGCGGCCCTCCAGGCGGACCTGGCGGATTCCCCGGTTTCAGCGGCCCGAACGGCAAGAAGAAACGTCCGCAGTTCAAGGGCGACATGGTCTGGGTGAGCATCGACGGCAAGTGCGCCCCGCGCCCAGTCAAGACAGGCATCAGCGACGGCGTGAACATCCAGATTTTGAAAGGTCTGAGCGTCGGCGACTCCGTGGTCGTCGGTCAGGAATCCGCAGCTACGACCAAGTTCGAAAAGTCCGACGCACAAAGTCCATTCATGCCGGGCCCGCCGGGCAAGCGCAAAAAGAAATAAAGCCGACGAAACGAAATCAGCGAAACAATATCGGCAAGACATGACCTGCAAAATTCAAGACAATTAAATACAAAAAAACCGCACCGTTCTCTGAACGATGCGGTTTTCATTTTTTTAGATCCTTCGCGCTCCGCGCTCTGGATGACACGCTTGTGAGCACGATTCAGATTCCGAGCGCTCTGGATGACACGCTTGTGAGCACGATTCAGATTCCGAGCGCTCTGGATGACACGCCTGCGACGGTCTTACTTGAGAGCGATGCGACGGACGAGGCTAGATGTACCCGAGGTCACGCGCACCATGTAGATTCCGTTCGGCACCGTAGCGAGGCTTACAGAACCCTTCACGGCCTTGTCACTGAACACAGGGCGGCCCTGCATGTCGAACACCTGCACCTTGGCGCTAGCATCACCGCTGATGTTAAGCGTACGACCGGAGACCTTCACGCCGAAAACTCCGTAGGCACGGCTAAGAAGCACTTCGGTGGAATCGGCAGGAGCAATCGGTTCGATTTGCTTGGAGGTATCCTCGACAACAGGGTTTGCCTTCGCGATGGAATCCGCAACCGCTTTAGCTACAGAATCAGCTTTCGCGATAGAGTCGGCCTTGGCGATGGAATCGAGCTTTGTAAAATCGTCCTTGTACGGGTTGAACACGGTTTCGGGAGCGTGAGCCTTGAGACTTGCGATAAGGCTGTCGTAAGCAGGCTTCTTCTGCAAATTGTCATTGAAAATGAGACCGGCCTGTCTGTTCAATCCACCGAGCCAACTCCACTTGTCGGAAACTCCCCAAATCACGAATTCGCCCATGTTCGGTTCTTCGAGGAACACATCCATGAACTGGCGATAGAAATGGCCCTGGCGAGCGAGGGCAGCCGCATCGACCGGCATACCGCTCTTGATGCCAATGTCAAGTTCGGTGATGTTCAACTTGACACCGAGTTTCGCAAGTTCCTTGGCAAAGGCACGGAGATTTTCGGCGGCGCCATTGAATTCAGGAGCCGTAGTGGTATCTTCGACGTGCGTCTGGGAACCCACGCAGGTTATAGGAATGCCCATTTCTTTCCAGCGCTTGACCTGCTTCAGCACGAAGCCTGCCTTGGAGCCTTCGCCAATGCCCTGTTCCAGGTTGTAGTCGTTGTAGCAGAGCTCGGCATCCGGATCCACGCGGTGCGTCCAAACGAAGGCGGAATCGAGGAATTCGGCACCGATGTTGTCGAACCAGACGGAACCTGGGCGGCTGTTTGTCGCAGTGGCACGCCAGTCATGCGGATCGTTGTCATTCACGGCTTCGTTCACCACGTCCCATTCGTCGATTTGACCCTTGAAATGGCCAACGGTCTTTTCGATGTGGTTCTTGAGGATGCCAAGCAGTTCCTGCTTATTTTTGTGGCTATTGACCCAGTTCGGGACCTGGCTGTGCCAGGCGAGAGCATGGCCACGCGCACGCATGCCATTCTGCTTTGCGTACTTGACCATTCTATCGCCATTGTTGAAGTTGAAATTGTTTTGGCTGGGTTCCGTGGCGTCGAACTTCATTTCGTTTTCGCAAACCACAGCATTGAATTCCCTTTTTTGGGTTTCTTCGTAGTTGCCCGGAAGGCCACCACTGAACCACTGGGAATTAAGAATAGACCCTACATAGCGGCCGCGTTCCTCGGCCAAGCCACGAAGAGTTTCCTGGGCACCGGCAACGGACGCCCCCAAACCAATAACAGTAGCGGCAAGCACTACCCCAGATGTGAGTCGAGTAAATTTCACGACTTATTACCTCCTATTATTTCTCCGATAACCGAGGTAACCCAGGCTAAAAATACTTTCAAAAGGCCCTTTTTCCAAATTTTGACCTGGGACGGGCCTTGAAAAAATAGGACAAAAAGTTCCAGAGCCGTACAATTAACGCAGATTTTGCGTAGATTAAACAAAAAAAAACGATTCTTTTAACGGTTTTCTTGACAAAAAGGCAATGCTATCATCCAAAATTTTACCAAAAATTTCATAAAAATAACCTAATTTTAAAAAAGGAGATTTTAATTGGGCTGTTTGGGGTAAAAAAATTTAATCCCTTTAGCAGTCATCAAAAAATTTGGTGTTAACCACATAAAAGGGGTTTTATGGGAAAACTCAGGTTTGGATATTTGGCAGCTTGCCTACTCGGAATCGCAACTTTTGCGAACGCGGCAAGCTATGTTCCCCCAAGCAACGCAACTTCGAAAATCAACAGCTACCGCAGTTACTCGGAACTTACAAGTGCCGCAAGCGGCATGGACATCGACCAGTACACCTACAACATGACCACCTGGCAAATTGCGAACGGCGGTTTTTACAAGGCCATGGCCGACAAGTACAAAAGCGCCTACAGCGGAGGCCAGAAATCGGAATGGCGCAGCAAGGATAATGGCGACCTGGGAACCATCGACAACGATGCGACCATCCAGGAAATGCGACTACTCGCCGTACGTTACAAGGAAACTACGAATTCCAATTACAAGAACACCTTTAAAACAAACTTCAACAAGGCCCTGAATTTTTTGCTGACCATGCAGCGCGCGAACGGTGGAATCCCGCAAGTGTGGCCCAAGCGCGGCAATTACAGCGACCAGATTACCTTGAATGACAACGCGATGATTCGCGCCATGGTGCTCATGATGGACATCGCCAATTCCGCAAGCCCATTCGACTCGGATATCATCGACGAAGCCACCCGCAGCAAGATGAGTTCGGCTTTGAACAAGGCAGTAGACTTTCTGCTCAAGGCGCAGATTGTGAACAACGGAACGCCTACGGTATGGTGCGCCCAGCACGACACCAGCAGCATGGCTCCCGTCGGAGCCCGCGCCTACGAACTCGCAAGCAAGTCCGGCAGCGAATCCGCAGGCGCCGTATGGTTCTTGATGAACTGGCCCGAACAAACCGCCGAAATCCAGAAGGCCGTAAAAAGCGCCATCGCCTGGTACAAAAAGACAAAGGTCACAGGGCTCTATTTCAACAAGAAGGCGGGAACGTTCGAGAAGCGCGACGGCAACGTGCTATGGTACCGTTTTTACGAAGTGAACAACGACAATTACTTCTTCTGCGACCGCGACGGTGCGAGCACCAAGACACAGGACTTCACAAAGATTAGCGAAGAACGCCGCACGGGCTACCAGTGGGCAGGCGACTACGGCACAGCCCTCCTGAGCGCAGAAGCCCCGTACGAACAGGCGCTCGCCATGATGGACGACGACTACGAACCGCCTCCACCGCCACCGACAATGTGTGGCTCCGATACCTGCAAAGGCTTCATCCAGGGCGAAGAATTTTTGGAAATCGTAGGCGTCAAGGAAGCGACGAACGGAGGATTCTCCGGAGACGGCTACGCGAACGTCGACAACAAAAGCGGATCTACCGTAAAGTACGGCCTCACCGCAAAAGAAGCGGGCAAGTACACCATCTATCTGCAATTCGCAAACGGCAAGGGTACCCGCACAGCAAGCCTCAAGGTCGGCGATAAAACTGCCGTCGAAGAAATCGTCATGGAATCCACCGACTCCTGGACCACTTGGAAAAACATTTCCTTCGAAGTGGAACTTCCCGAAGGCTACAGCGAAATCACGTTCGTAAGCACCTCAAGCGAGGGCATGGCGAACATCGATTACATCGGCTGGATGAGCGACAAACTTTTCGCCGGAAACGTCGACACAACAGAAGGCGACGAACCTCCCCAAGCCATTCTCACAAGCGCACCGCAGCTGGGCTCAAGCACTTACACCATTCAAATTCACGACATCAAAGGGAACCTCGTCAAGCGTTTCCGTGCAAATACTCCAAACGCCCTTCCTGAAAATCTGGAAAAAGGCGTGTACATAACGATTGTCAAAAAAGACGGCAAGACTTTAAAGAAAAATATTATCAGAAAGTAGGCGAACATGAACACAAAATTTTCAGGAACATTCTCGATCAGCGCACTCGCATTGATGCTCGCCTCGAACGCTTTTGCCGTTGCAAAGCACGGCATCGATTTCGTCGTAGGCAAAGACGGCGACTTCAAGGCCGCCATGGCGAAGGCAGCCGCATCGGGCGCGAGCGAAAGCAAGCGTTTCATCATCTTCTTCCCCGACGGCGAATACGAACTCACGAAGCTCACCGGCGATGAACACGGCAAGACCACGTTCAGCACATCGCACGTTTCGTTCATCGGGCAATCCGCCGACAAGTCCGTCATCTGGAACACGACGGACACCGAAGGCATCAGCGTCACAGCCACCCTGTACTTCCCGAAAAATTCAGACATCTACATGCAGGATTTGACGGTGCAGAACAGGAGCACCTTCAAGACTTCGGAAGCCGGCCGCCAAGTGGCCATCCAGCAAATCGGCGACAAGTTCATCTACAAGAACGTAAAACTCTTGAGCGGCCAGGACACCTACTACACCAAGAAGAACGGCGGTTCCAAGACATACTGGGAAGGCGGTCAAATCAAGGGAACGGTTGACTTTATTTGCGGTGACGGCGACGTATTTTTCGAAGGCACGAAACTCACCATGGATAGAAGCGGCGGCTACATCACTGCCTCGCAGAACAGCACCGACTGGGGCTACGTATTCAACAACACGACTATCGAAGTGAGCAACGGCAGCTACAACGGCACGTTCTACTTGGGACGCTCCTGGGGGCATGCGAAAACGGTATTTTTGAACACGAAAATGGTAGCGCAGCCCAAGGCCGAAGGCTGGGGCCCCGACATGAATTCCGCACCCGTCGTCTTTGGCGAATACAACAGCAAGGACGGCAACGGAAACGCAGTGAATACCAACAGCCGCAAAACGCGATTTGACGGTGGCAAGGACGGTTCTACGGCTACTACCCTCAAGACCGTGTGGAATGCAAGCGACGCTGCAAAGTACACGCTTGCAAACGTCCTTGGCGGCTCGGACAACTGGGATCCGACAAAATTCACGAAGCAAGTAGGCGCCCCGAAAATTTCGCAACAAGGTGCGAACATTGAATGGAGTGACGACGATAACGCCATCTGCTGGGTCGTGTTCGTGAACGGCAAGTACCACAGCAACACAACCTCGCCAAGCATCGACGTAGGCGACATTTCCGCCGGTTCCAAGGTGACCGTGAGAGCCGCAAACTCCATGGGCGGCCTCGGAAGCGCCTCCAATGAAATCGAAGTCCTGGAAGCGAATGTCGACTACGTTACCGTGAAAACCAGCGCAGAAATCGGCGGTGAAATCCAGATGAGCCCGAACCGCGAAAAAGTCGCGGAAGGCACAAAGGTGACGTTCACCGCGATTGCAAACGACGGCTGGAAATTCGCAGGCTGGACCGGCAAGAACGCAGCAGACGCAGGCGCTAGCGACACATGGACAACGACAGCCGCTGCAGACATCGAAATCGGAGCGAAGTTCACAGGCGATGGCTCAAATACTTTCCAGGCGGAATCCGGCACTATAGAAAATGCGATTATCGAAAGCACTAACGCAGGCTTCAAGGGCTCAGGATACATCAACTTCGGCACAGGCACCTCCTCGGTAAAAGTCCCCGTGTACGTGGCGGCGAACGGCGAGTACAAAGCGACGTTCTCGTACGCAAACGGTTCTGGCAGCGCCCGCAGCCTTTCCATTTCTACCGACGCCGGCACCAACGAAGAAATGTCATTCGAAGCCACAGGCGCGTGGACCACTTACCTCACCAAGGAACTTTCCATGCAACTGAAGAAAGGCGCAAGTTACATCACCTTCTCGATTGTCGGCGGAAACGACGGCCCGAACCTGGACCAGATTGTCCTGGAACCTGTCAACGTCGAAGAGGACCCCGTGCTTTGCGAATCTATAGAGTGCGGCGGAAATGGATTAGCACTAATCCCCGGAACATTGGCGAAACCCGAAGCGGATCTCGCAAACAAACCCGCCAAGGAACTGCTCTTCACCGTGAACGGCCAACTGGTCCGCCAGTCCGTCGGGGCTTCCGTGAACACAAGCGGGCTCCAGCCGGGAATCTACCTCATCAAGACTATCGGCAAGGGCTATTCAAGCCAGCGCACCATCCGCGTGGAATAAAAATCACGCAAAAAAAAGCGTGAATAAAAATTCGCAAAAATAAAACGCGCAGAACAATCCCGCGCGTTTTCATTTTTTTGTCGACCAAGGAATCTAGGGCGAACAAGGCATTATTCGCCGAGCACGAACTTCAAGTACATCTGGAACAGCGGTTCGCCCCACAAGTACATGAACGGGGCGGCCACTGCAAGGAATGGCCCGAAGGGAATCTGGCCGGCCGTCTGCGCATCATCTGCAGAAGCGTTTGCGCGTTCTGCCTTGCGCGCAGAAATTTTTCCATAAGGCACCATCACGAGGAGTCCAAGAATGGCGGCGACCACAAGCGTTTCCACCGCGCCAGTAAGGCCCATCAAGGCGCCATAGCCCGCCAAAAGTTTCACATCGCCAAAGCCCATGGCCTCTTTCTTCAATACCTTCGAAGCGATTAAGCCAAGCAAATAAAGTCCACCACCGGCAGCCACAGCCCCGATAAGGCTCTGGAGCGGCGTTACTCCACCAGGGATAAACGAAATCAATAGGCCCGCCACAATGCCACCGACCGAAATGGAATCGGGAATAAGCTTGTACTGGCAGTCCACCGCGCAAACTGGGTAGGCACCCAGCAGCAGCCAGAAAAGAGCAAGGGCATTAGCCCAAACCGCAGGGTTCGTCACCGGGGCACTAAAGAGTTCCGGCACCACGGCGCCATAACCCACCGCGACAGCCGCAAAAAGCGAAAGTGCGCCCAAGAGACCACAAAGGCTTTCGCCGATGGGGTAAATAACACTGATGGGCTGCTTGCAGCAGGCGCTTTTGCCCCGAAGCCACAGCCACCCCACGATAGGCAGATTGTAGCGGATGGGGATGTGTTTTTTGCAAAGCGGACAGTGGCTCGGCGGATTGATGAGCGAAATGCCTCTCGGCATGCGGTAAACGATTACGTTATAGAAGCTCCCAACACAGGCGCCCAGTGCAAAAAAAACGATTAACCAATACCAAAGTGGGATATCTTGCATAAAAAAGCCTCAAACTAGTACATTCAAGAATATATATACACTAATATAGTGTTTGTTTTTTCAATTAAAAAGATAAATTTAATTCTGTGGAACGCTTTTCATTCAAAAAGCGCGGTTTAGGTCGTTTGAGGAAACTTATGCAACTGAGAAAAATTTGTCTATTCGCAGGACTGTCTCTCTGTCTGGCATCCCTTTTCGGATGTTCCAGGGAATCCTCCATCAAAGAAAACGCAAACCTGAAAAACAACCATTCCGTTGTCTTTGCGTTTAACGAGCCCATCGAAGACGAAGAGGCCTTCGCCGATTCTATCGCGAACCTCGCAAACCCCGACTCGGTGCTTGCCTTCGACACCCTTACGGTGACTATCAACGACCCCGTCTATTTCGTCGGCTTCCTGCGCTACAATTCCGAAAAAATATACCGCTACGCCTGGCGCTTTACAAGCGAACTTGACTCGGAAGACTCCGTCGAACTTTTGAAGTACGGTTTCAAGGTAAGCACAGAGGACAAGGCGGAAATAGACACGACAGTCAGCGGGGCAAACGGTTCCGTTCAGTCCTGGTCGTTCCCCAAGGAATCCTTCTACAAGGCACTCTTCATCGCCGTTGACGGAAACAACGCCCGCGATACGGCTGGCATTCGTCAGTACATACGCGTCATCAACACCTCTCCGATTCTTGAAGTTCCGCACGACACTATTTGGACTCGCTCCAAAGGTTTCCTGGAAAATCCGAAGGACTCCGTTGGTCAAGTCAGCTTCCCCATCGCCGCAAGAGACTCCTTCGGCACGATTGTCTCCTTGAAGATTGACCCGGACGCAAGCGGAAAGACCAAGCCGCAAAAGTGGGACTTCGAGCCCGCCGGTGGCGACACTTTGATTGTGACCATTGACTACAACGAAAAGTATATCGATTCCTTGGGCAATCAAAAGATTTACGTCATCGCCATCGACGACGACGACAATGAAACCACAGACAGTGTCATCATCCACTACAACAGGCCTCCGACCATTGAACTGTTGCAGCCCATGGACGGTTCCAAGTTCAGCAACAAGGAACGTTTCGCATTCTATTACAAGGCCGAAGACTCCGACAATCCGGCTTCGCTCCGCTATTTCATCCGCGCCGCCAAGAGCCGCGACAACAGCGGCAAGCCGCCCGTGCTGACCGACAACGACCTCATTGCCGAAGGAATCAAGGAAAAGAGTTTCGAGGCTGTCACCGCTTCGGGGAAGAACCTTATCAATCTGGCCGGGCGCATCTATTGGGACGTCTGGGTCACCGACGGTTACGATACGGTTTTCGCCGAACATGTTAAAGACGGCAAAACGACAAGACCCTGGACTTTCTTCCTGGGCGACCCGGACAAGACGACCGGCGAGATGTACGGCTACGCAAAATACGAAGGATGGAGCCATCACCAGGGCATTCGCATCACCCTCAAGGACTCCGTTGGCAACAGCTACTACGGCAGCACAAACGACAAGGGCTACTACAGCATCGACGTGCCGCCTGGTTCATACCGCATGTGGGCAAACGATACCACAAGTTACAGATTTGCATCGGATTCCCTTTCGTACCAGCATGTTGAAACCGGCGACAACGTACTTCTGAACCCGGTCACCTTGAAGGACACTTCAAGCCCCATCATCTACTTTACCGACAAAGTCGACACCATCAATGTCCGTGACTACCAAATTGCAGGAAAGCTTTATGACTTCGGTTCGCAGGTCGAAAGCGCCACCGCATGGTTCGACAATAAGGAAACTGAACTTTCGTACCTAAGTACAAACAGTTTCGCCTTGAATCTCGAAAACCTCACCGATGGAGTCCACAAATTCGCCTTGACCGTAAAGGACAGCGCCGGGCTCGTCTCCGATACGCTCAAGTACTCGTTTGTTGTCGACGCCACCTCCATAAACTTGAATGTGGACGGCAAGACATCAAAGATGGTCAACACCGCACAAAAGCTCACCTTTACGGCAAAGATTCTCAACGCAAGCCCGATGCCCGATTCCGTATCGTGGGAAACGAATATCAAGGACGCAAAGGTGTTCAAGTCGGCGGTCGTCGATAGCGTCGCCACGCTCGTCTTGAGCAAGGACATGTTGCCCGACACCATCGCTGCGGCTTTGCTCTACGAGATGGTCGTCAAGACCAAGGACGGAAACAGTTCCAACAAGGTCAGATTCGGCTACTACAGCGACGGGCCTTCCATCTACTTCGAATACCCGTCAAATGACACCGTCATCACGATGAACGATTCCATCCGTTTCAACCTGGAAGTTTTCGCCAACAATGCGGACCCGACTAACGAAACGAAGACCATCGTCTGGACCTGCTCCGGAACCGGTCTGGAAAAATGTCCGGCAGAAGGCACCACCGAAGGAGCTGTCGCATGGACCAAGACGGGCGACCAGAAATTGGCGGTCACCATTACTAACGCCGACGGCAAGAAGGCCTCCGACACATTGAGAGTAAAAGTTATTTCGGACCCGCCCACGATTCGCTTGAGCTCGACCGACATTACAGGCAAACACAAGATCAACTCTACCGTCAGCGTAGAAGTATCCGCAAGCGACAAGTTCGGAACCATCAACAAAGTCACCTGGGGCTGCAGCAACGGCAAGGTGAACTTCGACTTCGACACGACTTTCACCACTCCGCAAAAGAGTTTCTCGAACATGAGTTTCAACGTACTTTTGCCGGGAACTGCGACAGACAACTACAAGTGCGTATTCAAGGCTATCGACGACGACGGAGAATCCGCAAGCGACAGTCTCACCTTTATCGCCGTCCAAGACCTTCCCTATGTTTCGCTCAACACAAAGCAACTTGAAGTCACCATAAAGGACCAGGTTCCGTTCCAGTTCGTCGCCAAGGACACCCTCGGTCGCATCGTCAAGTACGAGTACGCCTGCGACAGCGTCAAGAAGAATCTCAAGGACGAATGGATTGAATTCAATTCAAGCAACATGACGCTCACCATGCCGCCGCAGGCCTGCACTTGGTACTGCGCCATCCGCGTCACGGACGATGACGACAACAAGACAAGCGATACCGCCACCTACACCGTCTTGCTGGATCCGCCGACAGTTCAGGTCCTTGGCGATTACACCGTCACCATCAAGGACACCGTCGGGCTCGACGCCATGGCCTACGACAAGATGGGCAAAATCGTGCAGTACGAATGGGGATGCGGTTCACATGAATCCGACAACATCGGATTTACATACAAGTCCTCGAATTCGCCCAGCTACAACGCTGTAATGCCCTCGACCGCACAGGACGACTACCTCTGCATCATTCGAGTCACGGACGACGACGGCAACACGGCCAAGGATACCACGCACATCAACATCATTCTCGCGCCGCCCTCCATCTCCGTTACGAACAAGAGCGCAATCGTTCGCGAAGGCTACAACATCGTACTGAACGCAAGCGCAAGCGACTACCCTGACTATCCGGGTTACATCGACAAGCGCGAATGGAGTTGCGGAACGCCCTCCGACATCGACAACAATTGGAAAACAGTTTCACAGTACGACACCGTCTGGAAGGCTCCGGCTGCGTCCGTGCTGTTCTACTGCGTTGCACGCGCAACAGACGACGATGGCAACATCGCCACTGACACCATGACCATCACATTCTCTACGGACATTCCACTCATCGCCGTACAAGACGAAGAAATCTACGTACTTCCCGGCGAAAAGTTTGAAATGAACGCCTCCGTGAACAACGTATGGCAGGGAATCAGTTGGTTCACCTGGGAATGCATCGACGCCTCCAGCGGAAAGAGCCTGGAACCGAAGGTGACGAAGTACGACTACTACAAGAACGGTTCCAGCTTCTACGACTTCCGCGACGAGGAATTCTCCGCCAAGGGAAAAGACCTCAAGTGTATCGTGACGGCAGAAGAATCCAGCACAAAGGCCACGTTCAGCGATACCATGCTGGTGCGCATTCTCAAAAATCCGCCCCAAGGCGTCATCACGGCTGCAGACACCGTATATCCCTGGAGCGGCGACGAATCCGTTTCTGACGAAGCCCTTTACTTCTACAGCGATGAATGGGGCGGCATGAATTCGAAGCTCGGGACCATCGGCGACGAAGACGAACAGCAATTCTGGTGGAGCTTCAGCAATGTCGACGGAAACTTCTACCAAGGAAATTCCGACGGCACTTTGGACACGACCATCGAGCAGTTCAACTCGGCATTCATCCGCAGCACCCGCGAAAGCACGGCAAGCGGTAGCGGAGCATTGACAATTTGCCTCGACTACCGTGACAGTACGACCGACGTACCGACTCTCGCCTTCTACACAAGGCACAGGGCCGAAGAAACCTGCCGCAAGGTATATTTCAGCAAGGCCTGGCGCAACCTCGCCACCGACACTGTTCTTGAAACGGCGAAGTTCTCTACAGCCCCGGCACTCGCGACAATAGACAAGAAGCCCGTGGTGGCCTACCTCACCGGCAACACCCAGGTGACCACCTCGTACTATAACGGAAGCGAATGGAAAAAACTCAGCACCTCGAGCATTTCCGCAACCGATTCCATCACGTCACTCACGCTCGCGTCAACCGGAAGCGACTTGATTCTCGCAGTCCTCGCAAGCGACAAGAGCCTGAACATTTACAAGTCTGCAGGCGGAACATCCGCTTGGGCCCACCTGGGAAGCGCCATCGAAAACGCAAGCAGCGTAGCCATCACAAGCAATCCATCCTCGGGAGAGCCTGTAATCACTTACATCGAAACGACTACAAAGCTCCCTGTTCTCATACACTGGAACGGATCCGCTTGGGAAACCGAAGACATTCCCACAATGCAATCCGGCAAAACATACACCACCAGTAATTGCAGGGATACGACCATCAGAAGGAACCGAAAGAGAATTTGCGACACCACGTACACCTACAACTACATGAAGGTCCGCGAAATGCAGTCGAAGTTCCTTTCGAGCGGAGACCTCGCCATCATCTACGTCGACACGACTTCCAAATATCAGGCTTACTACGTGCTCTTCAACAGCAGCTACACCGTTTTGAAAAAAGACGAAAAAATCGCGCAGAACGTGAACGGCATAAGCCTTGCCATCGATGGAAGCGACATCTACATGGGCTATCTGAACCGTGACACAGAAAAGTACGGTCCGTACGTACACAAGGGAACGGTCGGCAGCAATTCCATCTCGTGGACGACATCCGGCGCATTCGGGCAATCGCTTCATGAAGGTCAACTCGCCTACCACATCAGCCTCGCCGCATCGTCCGGAAAGCTTTTCGCCATCATCGACGACAACGGACGTACATCTCTTGCCCAAAGCCACGCATACTATCTGGACGGCAGCAAGTGGAAGCACTACGGCGAAAACGAATTGCCTTACTTTAAAAACAATTTCTACACTAAACACAACTACTTCCTCCGCGGAGCTGTACCCCAAATCGCCATTTCTAGCGAGGGCAAGGTCTACATTTCGATGTTGGCCTGGGAAAATGCCGGCGGAAGCGGTAAAAACTTCGGCCCCATCGTCATGAAGTATGTGGCCGATTCATGGACGGTACACTGATGAATATCGAAATAGCAGCCATCTGCGATGCAGCCACCGCCAACGGCGCTGGCGGACGACTCAACATTCTTGGAGCTTTTGACAGGGCTTTCCCGCAGCAGTTCCCCTTTATCATACCGCAATGTTCCGCGGCCTTCAGAATCAGGTATCAGAGGGCCGAAGCGGGCACGCACAAGCTGACACTTACCATCGAGGACGTCTGCGGCCACGCCATCGTACCTCCGATGGAATCGGCAATTCCCTTCGAGCCCGTCGCACAGGGTTTCGACACGGCAGCCGTGAACCTCGTGCTCAACATGCAGCGTCTGCAGATTGCACGCCCCGACAAGTACATGGTACGCCTGTTCATCGACGAAGAAGAAATCGTCGTGCTTCCCATTTACATCCTTGAAGACCCCAGGGTTAAAAAGGCGAGCAATCCCGACAACATCCGCAATTAAGCCCTCAAGCAAGCCGTGAAACGCCTAACGTACTCCACAAAGCTATCAACAGCTGCCATCGCGGCCGTCGGTCTTATGGCGTCGTTATTCGCCTGTAGCGGCATCAACGACAGCTGGGAAGCAAAAGGCGGCGGCTACATCAAGTACAGCGTCGGAAACGAATCCAGCCACACTATCGAACTTGCGCGCAAGGACGTCGAGATTCCCTTCATCAAGAACAGCCACCGCTACCTTTTGATAAAGACTCGCACCGAGGAAAGTTCCGTCGGCGACCAGTTCTCGATAATGGTCAACAGGCCCGTTCTTGGTGAAAACCAGCCCGTCCAAGGGCAATATTCCTGGTTTGTGCACAAGAAATCCTCCCCGGGCAGAATTCTCGCCGAAAAGAGCATCGTCAAAATAGACCAGAAGGACGATTCCACATGGACAGCCGACCTTGACCTGTACGCCAAGGACTGCCATATTGACTCCTGCCCCGATTCTCTGCCGCCGATACACATCAACGGCAGGTTCCGCTACTGGATTTCACCGGAAGACCGCTAAAAAAATAACGGATAATTGCGAAAAAACATAAAAGCCCTTGACAAACAACCATCAAGTTGCTACTATTGGGCTACCTTAATGGTCGATTAGCTCAGTTGGTTAGAGCGCTACCTTGACATGGTAGAGGTCACAGATTCGAGTTCTGTATCGACCACTGAAAAAACCTCGCTACTTGCGAGGTTTTTTTATTTCCGAATAAACTGTAAACGCGGAATTCGTCATCTCCAAAAATTTCAAACAAAAAAAAAGAAACCGTCCTTGAGGGGCGGTTCCTTTCAATTCGCTTATTACGAACAACTAAGATTACTTCTTAGCCTTGCTCTTGGCAGCGTCGGCCTTGAGAGCTGCACCGGCCTTGAAGCCGACAGTCTTGGAAGCCTTGATCTTGATGGTGGCGCCAGTCTGCGGATTGCGGCCAGTACGGGCAGCGCGGGTCTTGACAGCGAAGGTGCCGAAGCCGATCAACTGAACGTTGCCGTCCTTCTTGATACCGGCGGCGATGGCGTCGAGAACGGCGTCAACAGCGCGGCCAGCAGCAGCCTTGGATTCAAAACCAGCTTCCTTGTTAGCGAGCATGGCGTCAATGAGATCTTGTTTATTCATTTTACAACTCCTTGAGAGGTTAAGTTTAGTATGGTGTTATTATACCTTTTTTTTTCACATGTGGAAAACTTTTTTTTAAAAAATTTCGCTGAAAGCCTATAAAATCAAGCCTCGGGGGGAGGTTCGGGCGCGGACTCCCTCACAAACTCAGCCCTGTTCTGTATCTTGCGGACATACACCAAACACAGGCAGGTAAAGGGAATAGCGACAAGTAACCCTAAGAAACCCAACAACTTACCCCACACGGAAAGGCTCAACAGAATGCCTACAGGCGGCAGATTCATTGACTTCCCGACGATATGGGGCACCAGGAAAAAGTCCTGGAAGACCTGCACCGCCAGATAAATCGCGGCAATGATAAGAACGACTTCCCAGAAGGGCATGCCTGTATTCAGCGTATAGACCACCGCCAGCAGTAGGGCCAAGGGAATGGTCGTGAGCTGCATGTAAGGGATCATATTGAGCGCTCCGGAGAAAAGTCCAAAGGCAACCCCCATAGGCAGTCCCATCACGCCAAAGCCGATTGCATACAAAATACCGACGATCAAAGCGACCAAGGATTGCGCACGGAAATACGTGCCCATGAAGCGATCCGTCTCTGCGGCAAAGGAGCTAGCCTCGGCCTTCAAACGGCGCGGGAAAAGGCTCAACACAGCGCTACGAAGCTTCGGCATATCAAGCATAATGAAGACAAGGTACATGAATATCACGGCTGCTCCCGAGCACCACAAGAGAGCGGATCCCGTATAAGATAACACGCCCCACGCACCGGGCAAGACCTTACCGGCGACGTTCTGCACTTCGTTCCAGAAGTCGAGGCTCTGCATAGCCCCGGCAATCTGTTCCCACGAGACCATGTCGCGAATAGTTTGGTACAAATCACCCGGCATCAAGTTTGCAATCCTGGAAGACCATTCGGAATCGTTGAACATCTTTTGGATGAGCACGCCCAGGTTCCGGACTTCGCTCACTACCATCGGTACGAACAACCTAAGCGAACCGCCAATGACCAATACGGCACCGACAAGGACTATAATGACAGCGACAATTCTGTGTTTTACCTTGACCTGCAATTTATTCACAAGCGGGTCCACAATGTAAGCCAGCAAGAACGCGGCAAAGAACGGGAACAGGACGCCACGCAAATAGTTCACCAAAAGGAGAGCAACGACAATGCACGAAATCATCAAGATGAAGTGCATCACTCTGTCAAGAGTCCAGCGTCTATACATTTTTCCTCCTGTAGTCCTTGACTTTTTTCCCATGCACTTTATAGAAGTCGCGTTCAAGTTTCGAAGTCGATTTTGCACCCACCGCAATAGCGATTTCGGCAATGGACTTGTCGGTCGTTTTCAAAAGGCGTGCCGCCTCGGACATCTGCTTTTTAAGCAAATCCTTGTCGCAAGGCTTGCGCACGGCAAAGAAGACAAACACCGCCAAGAGAGCGCACAAGAGCACCACGGCAAAAATCATGCCCTTTTCAAAATCCCTGTTTACACCCCACAAGCGAATCTGTTTGACTTCAATATCGTCAGGAATTCCGCGAAGGGCGCCTTCGCCATTGTATATTTCAAACAACGTTGTCCTGTAAAAATAGGTCAAGCCATCATCATTTTCCAAGCCTTGGCTCGCCAGCCACCACTCCGCTGTTTTGAACTTGGAAAGAGGCGTTTTCACTTCACCATAGGAATTGGTAATCGGCAAAGAGCATTCCAGCGGCCTGTAGCTCAAGTACATCCCCTGCTTTGAATAAACAGGGTCATCGGTCAACAATCTAAAGGTGATGGAGCGCATTCTTCCGGCAGTCGCGACAACCGCCATGGAATCATACTTCGAGAAATCAAAAAAGCCGACGGGCCTGCCGTTCAACGACATGAGGTTAAAGCCCATCCCCGCATAGGGGAACGCCTTTCCGCTGCGAATGTTCACATGGGCGGCAACCAAAGAATCCGAAACGGAAAGTTCCGATGTCGAAAATCCGCCGGCCTCGTTATCGGTAAGCGTATAGACTTCAAAGCCACCTGCAGGGAAAACTACAGCATGGGCTTCGCGAAATGAGCAAAAAAGCCATCCCCAAACAGAAAAAGCTATTGCAAAAAAGACTATGCCAACAACTTTACGTTTCGTCTTCATCGTTTTTTAAATGATGCCTGCGACCAACGGCGACAATCGTGAGCAAAAGGAAAACGCCAAGGACAATGCCAAAATAGAAGTTACTCACTCCTACCGCCTTGACACCATAGATTTTAAGAGAGAACTTCTTCCCGCGGGGCTGGTTCCAACCGGGTGCGATTTCTACACGCGCGATGGTTTCCTGGTGGCGCTGTTTCAAGTTTCTGTCCACTTTGTTGTCGTCGTACCAGAAATTCGGGATATAGAAATGTGCCATAGGAATAGCCACGCGACGGCGCCCTGATAGCAAATGGATTTCCTTCATCAGCAGACGGAAGGTCTTGGGTTTGCTGATGTCGGTCACATCAGGGTCGTACGCCCAAATCTTCAAAAGAATTTCGTTGGTGCCCTGAGCTTCCACGTCCAGAATCAAGGAATCGACAAAGGTCCAGTTGCGATAAGCCTGCGCACTATCCGGGTCAGCATTCCAAAGAATGCCGCACCAGGCACTCTTCAACGTGTCTTCACCAAGAGTGCAATCAAAAGAGAGTACCGAATCGAGAATGTCGGTACGGACAACGGATTCTCCGCCATCAGTGTTGTCGTCATAGCCAAAAACGGTAACGCCCTCTTCGAGAGGAAACACCGATTCCTCGAAACTACGGTCGGGCAACAACGCATAAATAATCAGCACAATAGCAGCAATGGCCGCCAGTATCGTGTATGTTTTCTTCATACTACTCAAAGAACTTTTTCAAATGGAGGTTATACTGCAATTCGTCCAAGGGATCCACCTCGGGCATTTTTTCTCCAAACATCTTTGAAACCAAGGCGTCTATCCAGCGAATAAAAAAGAAATGATGCTTCCCGTGCGCATTGGGATTCTGGAAAGGGGCATCCAACGTCCTCTTTAAAATCTGCAACACAAGCGACGGGGGCAAGTGGAACATCTTACAGCATGTCGTCACCTTGCCATCAATCCCGTAATCCGGAAGTTTGCCGTCCACCAGCGGTTCGCCGTGGTCGATGCAGCACGCGTTCGTCATGTCGGGGTCCTGCGGATTTTTCGCCTTGAGAGCATTGTACCACATTTCACGGGAACGGTCCGTAATATCGCAACGGAGCGCCATTGTCTGGTCACACGGGAAAAACGTGGAATAGCACTTGGGGCAAATCCGCATATCCAGGTGATGAATTTTCACTTCGGCTACTTCCGAGCCGCAAAAAGGACACTTACTCATGCTTTGCAATATAGCAAACAATGGTTCGCGAAATTACAAGCCGCCCTCGCCAACCCTCTACTATTACCCTATAGCCCCAACCGCAACCCAGAGCTCGCAGTCCTCAACTCATTACTATATTTACGTCATGGCAAAAGTTGTACAGATCACCGCTGAAAATTTTGAAACCGAGGTCATCCAGGCCTCCGAAACCCGCGCAGTCGCCGTCCTCTTCTCTTCGGCAGAATATCCGGATTGCGCCCCCTACTCCCAGTTGCTCGGCTCCCTTTCCACAAGCATGGACTTCACCTTGGGCGTCGTCAGCTGCGACGACCGCGAGAATATGCGCTTAATCCAGGCATTCCGCGTACAAAGCGTCCCCGAAGTCCACGTGGTGAGCAAGGGCGAAATCGGCGACGTCATCCAGGGAGTGCTCCCTGAAGCCGACCTCAAGAAGCGCCTCGAAAAGTTCTTCGTTTCGGACGAAGCCCGCATGATGATGGAAATCGAAGAAGCGATTGCACAGAAGAACTTCGACGAAGCCCTCCCGACACTCGACGAAGCCCTCAAGAAAGCCCCCGACGACAAGAAACTCCAGCTTCTGTGGGCAAAGGCAAGCCTCGGCCTTGGCGACACCGAAAAGGCCAAGGAACTCCTGAAGAAGTTCACCGAAGCCGACGACCAGTACCGCGAAGCCAAATCCCTTTTGGAATTGTTGGATTTCCATGCCGAAGCCGCCAAGAAGGATGTTCAAGGCAAGGAAGCCGTCGTGTACCAGCAGGCCTGCATTCTAGCCGCCGACGAACAGTTCGAAGAATCCCTCCAGGCATTCCTTAATTTGTACATAGAAGCCCCGGAATG
This sequence comes from Fibrobacter sp., assembly GCA_024398815.1. Classification (GTDB taxonomy): domain Bacteria; phylum Fibrobacterota; class Fibrobacteria; order Fibrobacterales; family Fibrobacteraceae; genus Fibrobacter. The sequence continues at coordinate 37,540 of JAKSIL010000006.1, read as the reverse complement.
GAACGATGGCGCCGCCAAGAAGGCCATGCTTACGTTGTTCGGAGTCCTCGGTCCGAAGCACGAACTCACCTGGAAGTACCGCGCCAAGTTGAACACGATGATGTTCATTTAGGGGGCAGACGCTCGCGACACTCGCCTCGAGGTCTACCTGCAGCCTACGGGCCCAAATCAGACAAAGAACGATGGATTTTTCCGCATTTTGCGCCTATCTATCGTTTTTTTCCTATTGTCTTCCCCCTAAATTATCTATCTTTCCACCCGTATTTTAAAGTACAGTAAACAAGGGACCCAGTCCCATAAGGAAACACTATGAAGAAGATTCTGTTCCAAGATACCTCGTTCCGCGATGGTTTCCAGTCGATTTTCGGCGCCCGCGTGTTCATGAAGGACTTCATGCCGGCTGTTGAAGCCGCTTGCCATGCTGGCATTACTCACTTTGAAGCAGGTGGTGGCGCCCGCTTCCAGGCTCTTTACCAGAACTGCGGTGAAGACGCTTTCGACATGATGGACGAATTCCGTCGCGTCGTGGGTCCGAATGTCCGTCTTCAGACTCTCGCTCGTGGTATTAACGTCGTGGCCCTCGCTCCGCAGCCGCGCGACATGATCAAGCTCCATGCCGACATGTTCAAGAAGCACGGCATGACCCGCATTCGTAACTTCGACGCCCTGAACGACGTCAACAACCTCATCTACTCCGGCAAGTGCATTACCGACGCCGGACTGGAACACGAAGTCGTCATCACCATGATGGAACTTCCGCTCGGTTGTAAGGGTGCTCACGACCCGGACTTCTACGAACGCATCCTCCGCAACATTTTGGACGCAGGCGTTCCGTTCAAGTCTGTCTGCTTCAAGGACGCTTCCGGTACGGCCAATCCGAGCAAGGTTTACGAAACCTTCAAGCGCGCCCGCAAGCTCCTCGGCGAAGATGCCGAACTCCGCATCCACAGCCATGACACCTGCGGTACCGGTGTAGCCCAGTACAAGGCTGCTATCGAAGGTGGCGCAAATGGTGTGGACCTCGGCCGCAAGCCGCTTTCCGGCGGTACGGCCCAGCCGGACCTCTTCTCCATGTTCCACGCTTTGAAGGGCACCGACTACGTCCTCGCCCTCGGCGAAGACGGCATCGTCGATGAAAACGCCATTCCTAAGCTCATGGAAGCAAACAACGTCGCCGTCGAATGCCTCAAGGATTACAACTTCCCGCCTGAAGCCCGTCAGATTACGACCGACGTTATCTTCAGCCCCATGCCGGGTGGCGCTCTTACCGCCAACACCCTCATGATGCGCGAAACCAAGACCTTCCACCTGTTCCCGAAGGTTATCGAGAACATGAGCGAATGCGTCCGCCGCGGTGGCTTTGCCTCCTCCGTGACGCCGGTTTCCCAGTTCTACTTCCAGCAGGCTTACATGAACACCTTGAACCAAGCCGCAGGCCGCGACACGTGGTTCAAGATGACCGAAGGCTACGGCAAGATGCTCCTCGGCTACCAGGGCAAGACTCCTTGCGAACCGGATCCGGAACTCGTGAAGATTGCAGCAGACCAGCTCGGCATGCGTCCGTTCAAGGAAGCTCATCCGGGCGTGCAGTGCGCCGAAGAAATTCTCGAACCGGGCATCCCGGCCGCCAAGAAGCTCCTCGAAGAAAACGGTCTTCCGGTCAACGACGAAAACATCTTCATCGTGGGCTGCCTCCAGACGAAGGCTGGCAACAAGGGTATCGAATTCCTCAAGGGCAACCGCCACATTGGCGTGCCGAAGAAGGACCCGAACGCCGCTCCTGCCGTGGACACCAAGAACATGAAGGCCGGTGCAGCAAGCACCTACCGCATTGCTCTCGGCAACCAGAGCTGGGATGTGCAGGTTCAGACCCTCAGCAAGTAATTGCAGCATAGGCCTGCGGTCCTAGCCCGCAAGTCGAAGCGACAAGGCAATTGAAAAGCCTCGGACTTAAGTCCGGGGCTTTTTCGTGCAGATTCGTTTTCAAAAAATTGCGTGCGGCTTAGAGAGGCGCCAATTTGCTCCATTCTTTAAAAAGACACCAGCCAAAAATGAAAATTCCGTAATTTGGCCCGTATAAATTTTAGTTTGTACGCAACAGAGTGGCGAAATTTGCGGAACACGGTCCATCTTTTGGCAACAAACAGCAGAAATATCGCGAGAATTTCGCTAATTGCCGCAGGTTTTATGCACATAACGTAACAAACACACCAGCTAAATTCCAATTTTATTGAATTTAGCCGGTATATTTCGACAAAAAAGAGCATTTAAAAGAGCATTTTTTCGGAGAGGTCCTTTTTATACCGCCCTGGGCAGATTGGGGTAAAAAAAAGAGCCCGCTTTCGCGAGCTCTTTTTTTATACCCCCAAGCAGGTTTGAACTGCTGTTGCGGGAATGAAAATCCCGAGTCCTAGGCCACTAGACGATAGGGGCGTCTTGTGTAGGGCCAAATATAGATATTATCTTGTTTTTGTAAAGGGGGCCCGGCAACTTTTTTTTATTTTTTTTTCGTGAACATTCAAAAGTGGTTAAAAAAGTCCCTTTTTGCCGGGATTTTGCGATTTTTACCCTTAGCGCTGCTGGCAAGTGTCGCCGACGCCGCCATGCTATGGGGAATCCGCTCCTTTATGGATTTGCTGAACAGCGAATCCGTATTCACGCTTGCCGAATGGGTTGCGATAATGGCCCTCTTGACCACTCTTCGCCTCCTCTTCCTTTTTGCAAAGACCAAGTCGTCGGAATCGTTCCTGTACGACACAGGTACGAACATCGCCAACTGGTTCCTACATACCATCCGAAGCCTTTCGCCCAAATTATTCCACACTTCCGAGGGAGATTCGATGGTCGAAGCCGCCTACGACTCCACCATCGTCCTGCAGAACAACGGCGGAGTCTTTTTCCAGGCCGTTCAAGCCGTTTTGCAGCTGGCCATTTTTTTGCCGGTACTGCTTTTCATTTCATGGCCCCTTACCCTGTTCCTTTTTGCGGTTATCGTCCCGCTAGTCGCATGGATTCAGCGTAAACTCCACGCCATGGGCCCCGAAGAGGAATCCCTTCTGTATGCCAAGTCAAAGTACAGGGCCGATTTGAATAGGACTCGTAGACTTTATCGCTACTGGAGCAGCCTTTTCGAAAGATCTTCCATCACGAGTTCCCTGCGCAATGACGCCCGCGTGCTCGGCGAGCGCAGCCTGAAAGCCAGCATCCGCAAAAACGGTCTTTCGCTTACCATGGAAACGGTTTCCGTTCTCTCCATGGTATTGGTACTCGCGTTTTGTGCCTTCCTGATTTCCAAGAACTGGATGGACGGAACCGGACTCGTCATGTTCTGCTCAGCACTATTGCTCTGCTACAAACCGGTCAAGGAATGCGCACGGGCGCTCCCGCAGTTCCGTTCCACCCTCAGCGCCTACAGGCTTTTAATCAAGTTCAGCCACCTTCCGCAAAAGGACATGCACATTCCGGCTTCCGGCACAGACCTTTGCATCAAGGACGCTGGATTCGGCTATAGCAATTCCGACACCCACGTTTTCATGGGCCTGAATGAAAATTTCAGCGAAGACGTTCCCGTACTTTTAAGGGGCAAGAACGGCAGCGGCAAATCCACCCTGCTCAGACTTCTGGCCGAACTCGAAGAATGGGACTTGGGACAAATGAAAATCATGGCCAAGTCGAGAATGCGCGGCATCTTTTTCGTGGCGCAAGACTTGGAACTTCCCCCGCGGAATCTGTTGCAGCAACTGCTCGACCAGGAACCGAACCCCGAAATTGAGCAATTCATCCAATTGGCGAACGCCCGCAAGCTTCTGAAAAAAGAAGGACTTTCTGGCGGAGAACGAGCGAGAGTCGCACTTGTATGGGCTCTAGCCAGCAAGGCACACGCGATTTTGCTCGACGAGCCCTTCGCCGCAGTAGCCTTGAACGACCGCGGTCCTCTCCTTAGCGCATTCCTCGAAACAGCCCGAAAGCAAGACAAGTGGGTCGTCATCGCAAGCCACGACGAACTTCCACAGGAGCTTGAAAAGCAGTTCCGCATCATGGACATGGACCATGTCTAAATCTGCCCAGCTGCTGTACCGTTTTCGTGGAATCATCCTCGGAGCCTTGGCCCTTGCACTCCTCGCCATGCCCGCAGAACCTTTCCCCTGGGATTTGACAAACTGTTCCGACAAATACAGGCACGTCGTCGCCAAATGGGATGTCTTCGCACTCGTCTTGTTCTTCATAGGAGTAGCTCTCCGAATCAAGACAAGGCAGTACATCGGAAACCATACCCGCGGCTCCGTCCACCAGGCGGAAACCCTTGTCACTTGGGGGCCTTACGCCCTGATTCGGCATCCATTGTATTACTCCAACATGAGCATCGCCATCTTCTTCGCCTTTATACACCTGGGTCCATCCCCGATACTTATTCCATTCCTTTTCGCCATCGTCTTGTTCGAATGGGCTCTTTCGCGCATCGAGGACAAGTTCCTCCACGAAAAATTCGGCGAGGAATGGGAATCGTGGGCCAGGGAAGTTCCCGCCCTGAACTTCGGTCGCAATCCATTTTTCGGTAGCGGAAAGGAAGAGGCAAGGGCCAAATATTTTGCAAAAAAGCCAGTTCGCACGGTTTGGCAATCATTTTGTGCAGATTGCTCTACATGGGTATGGCTATTGTTTTTTAATTTATTGATTGTTTTGACGAAAATATATCTTACCTAGAAGGTTCAGATGTTTAATATTTTGAGCATAGCACGCCAGGCAATAGGAACAGCGGCCAAAGCCGCCACCAAGGTCCCTGCCGTCGACAACAAGTTCCATATTACGGAACGCCTTTGCGGGCCGTGGCCCGAAGGCCCGTTCCTTTGGCTCCACGGGGCGAGCCTCGGCGAATGCAAGATGCTTTTGAATCTTTCAAAGTTTCTGCAGGAAGACTTAGAGAGCTGCCCCAAAATTCTCATCACCACGCAAAAGGTCGAAGTTGTAAAGTTTCTCAAGGAATCGGGCTACAACATCGAAGCCGCCATCGCCCCCGCCGACACTCCCGCCGCACTCAAGAATTTCGTCCTCAAGGTCAAGCCCGTGGGGCTAATCCTCGCCGAAAACGAACTGTGGCCGGGCTACTTGGGCGCTATGCGCAAGCTGTCCGTAAAGCCCGCCGTGGCCGTAGTCTCCGGGCGTTACCGCAGTTCCCTTCCAGGCATTGACTTTTCGGGCGTAGGCTTTGCCAGCATGCAAACCGGCGAAGACCTTTCGCGCTTCTTGAATGTAGCCTCCAGAGCCAACATTTCCAAGATGATGATTGGCGGCGACTGGAAACTGCTCCCCTGGGTCAAGTCCAACCAGGATGTCAAGCTGCCCGAAAACCCGACAGTCGACACAGCGTTCGTATCGATGCACATGGCCGAATGGGCAAGCCTCTGCCGCATGATCGTATCGAGCATCAAGCGCCAGGAATCCGTGGTGCTCATACCTCGTCGGCTTACCGAAGTCGACGCTTTCCGCAAAGCCCTCCGCGACCAGGAACTGATGGTCGTAGAATGGCCTCTGGTGCAAAAAGGCGCCGTATCCATGGTCAGCAAGTACGGCCAAACGAAAGAAGTCCTGGCCACTGCAAAAACCGCCGTCGTCGGCGGGTCCTTTAGCCGTGGTCTCGGAGTCCACGACTTCTGGGAACCCCTGCAAGCAGGCGTAGCCACCTGCGTTGGGCCGTTCTCCACCGGTCAAAAAGAAAACGTGGCAAGCCTTGTCCGCGAAGGGGTCATCACGCAATTGCAGTCCACCGCCGGGTACTCCAGACGAAACATCCCGGATGTCCGACTCGTAAGTACGTTCCTCGCGCACGAACGCACCAAAATCCAGGACTCCTACGATCAACTTCTTGACTTCTTAAAGAAACTGCTCCAATAAATTAACAGGAACAGACCATGAAAAAAATCGTTCTAGCCACCCCCCGCGGATTCTGCGCCGGAGTGGACCGCGCCATTCACGTTGTAGAAAAGGCTCTTGAAAAATTCGGGGCTCCCATATACGTCCGCCACGAAATCGTGCACAACCAGTTCGTGGTAGACACCCTGAAAGACAAGGGCGTCATCTTCGTGGACGAAGTAAACGAAGTCCCCGAAGGCTCCGTCGTCATATTCTCGGCGCACGGAGTCGCCGAGCACATCTACGCCGATGCCGAAGAACGCCATCTTCAAGTGCTGGACGCAAGTTGCCCGCTGGTGCTCAAGGTCCACTACAGCGCCAAGCGCCACTTTAACGCAGGCCGCCACATCATCTTGATCGGACACGCGGGCCACGCCGAAGTGGAAGGCACAATCGGCCAGCTTCCCGACGGCGCCATCACGCTCATCCGTAACGAAGCCGACGTCGCCACCGTAAAGGTCCCCGAAGACAAGGAACTGGCCTACATCACCCAGACCACGCTCTCGGTCGCCGAGACCCGCAAGATTATCGACGCCCTCAAGAGCAAGTTCCCGAACATCATCGGTCCCGACGCCGGAGACCTGTGCTATGCCACCGGGAACCGCCAGGCCGCAGTACTGGACCTCTGCCAGCAAGTCGACATGCTCCTCGTGGTAGGCGCCAAGAACTCGTCCAATTCCTCCCGACTCATGGAGCTGGGACTTGAACAAGGCATCAAGAGCCATCTTATCGCGACCGTCAAAGACCTGGACCCGACCTGGTTCGAAAACATCGAAACCGTCGGTATTTCGAGCGGAGCCAGCGCTCCCGAAGTGCTGGTCCAGGAGGTCGTGGACTGGATAAAAGAAAAATTTAACCCTGTAAAAGTTGAAAATCTTGTAAAATTGGTCGAAAATACCAAATTTAACCTTCCAAAGGCACTACAAGACTAAAGTTACACCTTGACAGTTCACTAATTTTTATCTAAAATTGGTGTCCGTAAAAAAACAACGGAGTTTTATTATGAGCCGTATTTGTGAAGTCACCGGGAAAGCCGGCCTCGTGGGTAACATGGTTTCCCACTCCAATCGTAAGAAGTTGATGAAGCAGCTTCCGAACCTCCAGAAGAAGCGCTTCTACATTCCTGAAGAAGACCGCTGGGTCACGCTCCGCGTCAGCGCCGCTGGTCTCCGTACCATCAACAAGTGCGGAATCCAGGCTGTTGCTCAGGAACTCGGAATCTAATTCCTACAAGGAAAATTTCATAAAAGCCGCTATGCTGGTGCATGGCGGTGTTTTGTGTGTTTTGTTTGGATTTATTGTCGCCTGTGCGCCGGAATCCTATTCTGAACAGTGGTCAAAAAGCGACAAGTGCCGCGGCGACAACGTGATTAAGCTGGACCGGTCGAAAACACACGCAGGGCATTGCACATCCGGGTGCGACGGCGAATACTGGGTAACCATCTGTGACGACCCCAGCGCCTACCTGGAACCATAAAAAAAACGCGGATTCGCTCCGCGCTTTTTTTTATTTGTTGATGAATTGCGGCACGCCCTTGTACTTCGCCATGGCGGCCATGATGTTGCCCATCTCCCAATCTTTTTCTTTGAGGCGCTTGCGGAGCAGGGCGACGAACACTTCCATGAGCATTTCGCAGTCGTAGACGGCGCGGTGCATCTTTTCGGGGTCGATTTTCATAGAAAACTCGTTACGGCGCATGAACATGTTCGCAATGTTTCCCAACTTGTGGTTTTCCAGTTCCGGCATGATGGTACGCGCCATCACGAGACTGTCGATGACCGGGTTGCCAGGAATCAACTGCGGGTTCTTCTGGTAGGCCACGCGCAAAAAACTGGAGTCGAAGTTGGCGTTGTGTGCGAGCAGAATGGAGCCCTGGCCGCAGAAGGCAGTGAACTTTCTAAGGCATTCGCCAACGGGAGGTGCGTTTTCCACCATGTCGTCGGTAATGTGGTTCACGCTGGAGGCTTCGGCAGGAATCAGCATGTTGGGCTTCACCAGCATGTTGAATTCACCGAGGTTCTTGGGAACCACTCGGCCCTTGGGGTCCGTCATGACGGTGAACTTCACTGCACCGATTTCAATGATTTCGTCTTTCTGATTGTTAAGACCAGTCGTTTCCAAGTCGAATGCGACAAATTTTGGAGGTAATGCTATCACGACTCTATTTCCTTTTTTACGGTTTATTCTCGTTGACTTCTAAAAAATACTTAATTTGAACGTCAATTGTTGACAGTGGCAGCGGAACAATGAAATTATCCCACGTTTTTAAACGGAAATGCAATCCGTAGCGGACACAGATTTGCCAAAGCGGTCTCCCGGAAACCTGCGAAAGCCACAACGACCCCGGCTTGACTTCCAGTGCAGGCCCTTTCGGCCCGTCCAGGGCCATTCCCACAAAGCCGCCTTCTTTCAGGGTTTTCGCCAAGTGGCGCACGTTCAGCGAACCATGGGTATCGGAGCCCCGAGAAACACGGTATCCCAAGCGTTCGGTCGTCTTCGCGAAAAGTTCGCCATCGCCGGATTCCGAGATGAGCACGTGTACGTCCTTGTCCTTGAACGCGGCACAGCTCGCCAGAAGATCCTGGTGCCAAAGTCCCAGGACTCCCGGGCCATAGCCCTCGGGCACCGAGAACCGCACCCTGAGGCTCCTTATCCACAGGGCCGCCAAAAATGACAAGAATTTGACCTTAAAGTCCGCCGACATGACCAAAATTTAGTTTTTTTGGACCGGAACCCTTGGCAAAACGGCTTTCATTACCTATATTAGCGCTCACAATGGCGACGTACCCAAGTTGGTAAGGGGCGGCTCTGCAAAAGCCTTATTCATCAGTTCGAGTCTGATCGTTGCCTCTTAAAAAAGGCCTTCCGGAAGGAAGGTCTTTTTCTTTTTTCAATTTTCGTTTAGCTTTCGGCGGCAGGCCCGTCCAGTTTTCGACGACTTGCGCAATCGCACCGCTATGCTATGGGATTCTTTCTCGGACGGCCGCGACCGCGCTTGACCGGAGTTCCATCGGCAGTCGTCGCCGGTTCTTCGGCAGAAATTCCAGTCAGGGAGCGTTTCTTCGCCATCAGCGCCTCGCGTACTTTTTTGGCGCGCTCCTCCATGCGCTGTTTCAAAAGCTCGGCTGCGGAAACCACGACCGTCTTCGGTTTTTCAGCAATGTTTGCGCCAAATGCGCCCTTGAGCACACGTCCCGAAGTGGGCATCTTGAGCTCCGGCCTCGGAATGGAGATGGGTTCCGCCTTGACGGGTTTCGTAAAGAGGGAATCCAACTTTTTGCGGGCGTCGGACTTTTCGCCCATCGGGGAAACATACGGGCGTCTGGGTTCTTCAAAGGCGGACTTCGCCATCCTGGGTTCAGGCTTCGTTTCGGCGACCCTAGCAATACGAGCCATGTTCGCCATCTCTTTACGCATTTTAGCCGCCAGGCGTTCCCTTTTCGAAGGCCTGCGGGCTGCACGACGCCGTTTCGGGGAGTCCTTACTGCCTTCCCTGGCCAAAATTTCTTCATCACTGGGGCCGCGGAGCTCCGGCGGGACCTCTATGACGGGTAAATCGCATTCAGCAAGATTTTTAGGCATATTTTCTTAAAAAAACACTAATTTCTGATTTGTCAAGAGTTTTTTTGCATTTTTTTTGCAAAATTTCAGTGCAAATCTAAAAAAAAATGAAAAAATTGTTTGTCAAGGTCTAGAAAATAATTTGTTTCTGGACTATTTTTGTAAGTAATGTTACGCTTTACTCAAGAAATTCTGCTCGCGCTACGCGCAATTTCCAATGAAGAAGAAGCCCACGAGATGTCCAAGAAGGCTCGTGAACAGTTCGACTTCCTGGGTATCCGCCTTGTCCCCCGCCGCGAAGTGACCTATCCTATTTTCGATAGGAACCCGCCCAAGGATGGTGACGAGCTCATATCCCGAGTAGAAGACATGTGGTCGCAACCCTACCGCGAAATTCAGTACGCGGCCTGCGACTACCTGTTCAAGCACAAGGACATGCTCGGCGGACAACACTTGAACTTTTTGAAAAAACTCATCAAGACTCGCGCCTGGCGCGACACTGTCGATACTCTGGCAGCCTGCATCTTGGGAGACCTGGCCTGGCGCCTTCCGGCACTCCGTTCAAAGATTGCCGCATGGATTCGCGACCCGAACATCTGGGTTCGCCGCAGTGCCATCATTTTCCAGATCCAGTACAAGGACCGCACCGACTGGCCGCTGCTCCGCCAGTTCTGTCTCACCTGCGCCAAGGACGACGACTACTATATTCGTAACGGCATCGGCAGGGCTCTTTCGGAATACGCACGAATCAACCCGAGCGAAGTCCGCCGTCTGGTTCAAGACAATGTCTTTGCCGAACAGACCGCCCAGGAAATCCTGAGACTCATTTAATAGAAAAAAAGCAATTTTTTAGCCCGTAGCCAACGCTACGGGTTATTTTTTTGTCTTTTGGGGAGACTCCGAAGGCTTCAACGGGAAAGCAAACCGTCCCTGGAGCACGCAACCGGGGGCACCGGGGTTGCACTCCTGCTTGCGCTTGTCACAAAAGGTCTCGCGAAGATACTTGCATTCCCAACTCATACTTCCAATATAACAAAATACTCCCAATTTCCACATTTATTCCTTGTTTTACCCACTATAACCTTATCTGTAGTTATATTTGTCTATATGCGTTACGGTGATATTTCAACATTCCAGAGCGGCACGGCCGTTCCTCTTTTCAGTTTGCACAGCAAGACCAGCATCGGTATCGGTGAATTTTTGGATTTGATCCCCTTTGCACGTTGGGCAGAACTTTGCGACTTCAACATCATCCAGCTTTTGCCGGTAAACGATACCGGGGCTGAATCCAGCCCTTATAGCGCCCGCAGTGCATTCGCCCTGAATCCGGTTTTCATCAATATCCAGTCGGTGCAGGGCTCCTCGGAATTCGAAGACGAAATCGCGGAAGCCAAGGAAAGTTTCGACAATCTTTCCAGAATCGACTTCTACAAGATTTCCTCGTGGAAGCGTTCCATCCTCCGCAAAATTTTTGACAGCCGCTACGACGAACTCAAAAAGGACAAGGTCCTTGCCAAGTGGATCGAGCAGAACTCTTGGGCAAAGTCCTACTGCGTCTACTGCACACTCAAGGCACAAAATAACGAAGCCAGCTGGAAGGACTGGAAAAAATACAGCGAGCCCACCGAAAAGGACATCGACAAACTCTGGACGAAGTTCATCAAGGACAACCTGTACCAGGCCTGGATGCAGTTCATCGCCGAGACCCAGTTCTCGGCGGCAGTGACCGAGGTTTCAAAGACGGGAGTCCGCATCAAGGGCGACATTCCCATACTTATTAACGAAGACAGCGCCGACGCCTGGGCGAACCGCAACTACTTCTCGCTTGACGACCGCGCCGGCGCCCCTCCCGACATGTTCAGCTACAGCGGACAGAACTGGGGATTCCCCACTTACCGCTGGGACAACCTGGAAAAAGACGGTTTCAGCTGGTGGAAGCAGCGCCTGGCTCAGGCGAGCAAGTTCTATCACGCCTACAGAATCGATCACGTGCTGGGATTTTTCCGCATCTGGTGCATCCCCGAAAACGAGGTCACCGGAATTCTGGGAAGGTTCAACCCCTGCATTCCGCTCACGTGGGAATCGCTCCACGCAGCCGGTTTCTATCGCGAGACCCTGGAATACCTGCGTCATCCCAACTATTCCGTGGACCAGCTCCGTGAATTTTTCGGCGACGATACCGAAAACATGGTATCCGTGTACTTTGAAAGTCTGCCGAACGAAGCTTCCCGATTCGTGCTCAAGCCCGAATTCTACTCCGAAAAGGCCATTACCGGCCTGGACGAACCGCAATCGGTAAAGGACGCCCTTCTGAAGGTTTACTGGAACCGCATATTCATCCCGAGCGGCGACGAAAACACATTCTATCCTTTCTGGTACTGGTACAACCAACCGGTGCTTTACACGCTCCCCGAAAACGAGCAGCAGAAGCTCAAGGACATCATCCACCAGAACGAATCCGCCCAGGATTCCCTGTGGGAAGAGAACGCCACCAAGCTGTTGACAGTGCTTTCGAAAGAGACCGACATGCTGGTTTGCGCCGAAGACCTGGGAGCCGTACCCAAGTGCGTCCCGACCGTCTTGAACAAGCTCAACATTCTGTCGCTTCGCATCGAACGCTGGGCCCGCAACTGGAACGCCCCCTATTCGCCCTACTACGACATGGAGGAATATCCGAGACTTTCCGTTTGCACCACCAGCTGCCACGACACGTCTTCGCTCAGAGGTCTGTGGAAGGAGAGCGATTTCGACAAGAACCTTTACTGGTCGCACGCGCATCTGACTGGAGCCGCACCCGAGGAATTAACGCCTTCTGTCGTACGCAACATTCTTTCGCACGTGTTCAGCACCAACAGTCTGTTCTGCATTCCGCCGGTTCAGGATTTCTTCGCCCTTTCATCAACACTGTCCGAAGTTCCACCCGAGCAGGAACGCGTCAACATTCCAGGAACCGTCGGTGGAGCCAACTGGACTTACCGTCTGCCCTGTTCTGTCGAAGAACTGCTTGAAAACAAGAGCCTAAGCTCCGAAATTCGCAAGTTGGTTGACGTCCGCAAACGCCGCCCCATGTGGAAAATCTAGTTTAGAGCGAGGTGCGAGGCGCGAGGTTCGAACCATGAAAAAATCCGCTCCGGCATGGGTGAAAGATGCGATATTCTATCAGATTTTCCCAGACCGTTTTTGCAGGTCCGGGAAATACAATGCCGTCGGGAAATTCGTTGATTGGAAAACTCGGCCCAACCGTGAAAACATGTTCGGCGGAAATCTCGCCGGAATTACAGACAAATTAAATTACATCAAAAGTCTAGGGGTAAATGCCATTTACCTCTGTCCCATTTTCAAGAGCAACTCCAACCACCGCTATCACACGGTCGACTACTTCGAAATCGACCCGGTCCTTGGAACTCTGGAAGACTTCGACAAGCTCGTATCCAAGGCGCACAAGCTCGGACTCCGCATTATTCTGGACGGCGTATTCAATCACTGTTCCCGCGGATTCTTCCAGTTCAACAGTCTCATGGAATTGGGAGAAGAATCCCCCTACCGCGACTGGTTCCATGTGCATTCCTGGCCTATCCGCGCCTACCAAGGCAAGCCCAATTACGAATGCTGGTGGGGCTACCCGGCGCTTCCGAAATTCAATACGGACTGCAAGGACGTCCGCGAATACCTTTTCAGCGTCGCCGAATACTGGACTAGGCGCGGAATCGACGGATGGCGTCTGGACGTTCCGAACGAAATCGATGACGACAGCTTTTGGCAGGAATTCCGCCGACGCGTAAAACGCATCAATAAAGACGCCTATATCGTCGGTGAAATCTGGGACGAGCCCTCCCGCTGGCTTCAAGGCGACCAGTTCGACGGAGTCATGAACTATCCCTTCCGCAAGGCGGTCATGGCCTACCTGTTCGAAAACGCGCCCATAGACACTGACGAATTTTGCAAGCGACTCACGGCAGCATTCCCCAAAGACCGTTTCGGAGTGCAGATGAACTTGCTCGGAAGCCACGACACCACGCGGCTCGCGAGCCTCCCCATGAGCAGTTTTGACCGCATAAAGTTGGCATACGCCCTCATGTTCTTTTTGCCGGGGACGCCATGCGTCTATTACGGCGACGAAATCGGCATGGAAGGCGGCAAGGATCCGGACAACCGCCGCACATTCCCTTGGGATACACTTCCCCAAGCCAAGAAACAGCCCGTTTATGCGTTCGTGAAAAGCCTTATAGCCCTTCGGAACAAGAATGCCGTACTTCGCCAAGGAGACCTGAAAATAGCCTTGGAAAACGGCATTTTGACGATTTCAAGAAATTTCAAGGGCGCTCACGCCGAGCTACGTATCGACGGCAGTCTAAAAAACTGCGAAAAGGCTTTTTCCATAACGTTCGACGGTATTTAAAGCCCCCGGACACGCCCCATTTTTACTATCTTTGCGCACGCAAGTGTATTTTTTTCGAAAAATGCGCTTTACTTAGCGTTTAATGCCTTTTAAGGGATTACAAATGAATAAACATAAATTCGGCATGCGAGAATTCATCATTCTCCTAGTCATTGCTCTCTCGGCCTACACTGTATGGCCCTCTATCCAGGTTCACTCCAAGAAGGGTGAAGAAAAGCAAACCTTCCTCAAGGAAAATCCGAAAATGGGCGCCAAGTCCATTAACTTCGGTTTGGACCTTGCGGGCGGTACCAGCATCACCCTCCAGATCGACAAGTCCGGTCTCAAGGCCAACGACGATATCAAAGACATCCAGGCTCAGTCCTTGGAAATCATCCGTAACCGCGTTGACCAGTACGGTCTTTCTGAACCGCAGATTTCTCCCAGCGGCGACGACCGCATCTTGGTTGAACTGGCCGGTGTAGACGATTCTACCGCAAAGGCCCTCGTGGGTTCGACTGCAAAGCTCGAATTCAAGATTTTGGCTGAATCCGAAAAGTTCACGCAGGTTGTTACGGTCATCGACAACTACCTGACCCGTCAGACCACCGATATCGTTGCCGACTCCACGGCTGCCGACACGACCGCTGCCGTCAAGGATAGCGCCAAGGACAGCACCGTCGCTGCCGTCGACACCGCAAAGCAGCTCTCCGACGAAGAACTTCTCGGAGGCAAGGCTCCTGAAGCAGAAGTCGCCAAGGCCGAAGATTCCGCCAAGACCGAAGCCGCACCGGCATCCGAGGTCGGGATGGCTCTCAGCGCTTATTACATCAGCTACGGCAACGGCGGCTTCATCGCCGAAGAGAATGTCGAAAAGGTGAAGAAGCTCCTCGAAACCGAAGGCGTTCAAAAGTTGATTCCTCGTGACGTGGCCTTTGCCTTCGGCAGCGGTCTCGAACCGATGCAGCGCGACTCCAAGATCAAAGCCAAGCGCCTTTACCTGCTCCGCCGCCGCGCCGAAATGGGCGGTGACGACATTACCGACGCACATCCGTACCGCGTATCCGACGGTGTGAGCGCCGGCGAAGTGGCCGTAAGCCTCAAGTTCGGCGGCATCGGCCCCAAGAAGTTCTCTGCAGTTACCGCCGCCAACATCGGCAAGCAGATGGCCATCGTTCTTGACAACCAGGTCATCAGCGCCCCGGTCATCCGTGACCGTATCCCGAACGGCGAAGCCCAGATTACCGGTCTCGACGACATGGCCGAAGCCAACCGCCTCGCTGTCGTTCTCCGCGCTGGCGCCCTCAAGGCTCCAATGAACATCATCGAAAGCCGCAGCGTGGGTGCAACCCTCGGTGAAGAAAACATCGTTCAGGGCTTCGGCTCCGGCGCCATCGGCCTCCTCATCTGCTTGGTGTTCATGGTCGCCTACTACCGCCTCGGTGGTTTCATCGCGAGCATCGGTATGTTCATCAACACATTGGTGACCGCCGCCGTGATGTCCGTGTTCAACGCCACCTTGACTCTCCCTGGTATCGCAGGCTTCATCCTCGTGGTGGGTATGTCTCTCGACGCCAACGTGATTATTTACGAACGTATCCGTGAAGAATTGAAGAACGGCCTTACCGCCCGCGCCGCCGTGGCCAAGGGTTACGAACGCGCCTTCAGCGCCATTTTGGACTCCAACTTGACAACCGTTCTTACTGGTCTTATTTTGTACAAAATCGGTACCGGTTCCGTGAAGGGTTTCGGTCTTACTCTTACGATCGGTATTCTCACTTCTCTCTTCTGCGCCATTACCGTTACCCGTGCCATCCTCGACTGGAAACTTGCCAAGCGTGACGCAACGACTCTCTCCATCGGCTCCGGTTTCAGGTGGCTCAACGAAGCCAACCTCCAGATTATCCCGAACCGCAAAAAGTTCGGCATTCTCTCCACAATCCTCATCATTGCAAGCATCGCCTGCATCGCCGTGAAGGGATTTGACTTCAGTATCGACTTCACCGGTGGTCAGGTTTACACCGTGCAGTACGAAGACGCCGCCAAGCATGAACGCGACTTGAGCAGCGCTCTTGAAAAGGCAAACATCAAGGGAGCCAAGGTCCGCACCTTGGGCGGTACTTCCGCCAACTCCTACCAAGTGAGCATGCGCGCTTCCGAAGACACCCAGTTCGAACTCAAGATGGCTCAGGCTTTCGAAGCCGCCAATCAGAAGTGCGAAATCGTGGCCAAGGACACCGTGGGTCCGACCATCGGTGCTGAACTTCGTTTGAACGCAATCCTCTCCGTGATTCTCGCATGGCTTGGCATCGCCCTGTACGTGTGGTTCCGATTCGGTAAACTTGGTCTTGGCTTCGGTGTTTCCGCAGTGCTCGGCCTTATCCACGATACCATCATCACTCTCGGCTTCATCAGCGCCTTCGGCCTTTCCTTCGACGGTGCCTTGATTGCATCCCTCCTTACGATGATCGGTTACTCCGTGAACGATACCATCGTGAACTTCGACCGTATTCGTGAAAACACTGCGTTGTTCGGTTCTGCAAACTTTGCACAGACCATCAACAACTCCCTGAACCAGTGCTTCAGCCGTACCATGATTACCTCCCTCACCACCTTGTTCGTGTGCGTGATCCTCTCTGTAAAGGGCGGTTCCTCCATCCGCGACTTCGGTCTCGTGCAGTGCTTCGGTATCCTCATCGGTACCTACTCCTCCGTGTGCGTCTGCTCTCCCATCGTTCTTTGGTGGAGCAAGAAGTTCAAGAAGGGTGTGTAATCCTGCGAACGCATAAACGCTAATATTTCAAAGGCCTCGGGTTTAACCCGAGGCTTTTTTGCTATCAAAGCTAATGTTTTTCTTGCATTCCGCCTCAAATAGACTTTTTTTACTATCTTTGTTGCCGTTCGATCAAAGGGGGCGCGCATGCTCAAGTATTACAAAATCGAATCCGGTCGTCTCGCAGTAGCTCCGAACGAAGAAGCTGCGGACGTTGTGATGATGGGCTCCCTCAGCCAGGAACAACGCAGCATCCTGGTCAAGGAATACGAGATTACCGAGCATACCATAGCCTCCGCATTCGACTCCGACGAACTTTCCCGTATCGAGTACGACGACGACTTCACGACCATCGTGTTCAAGAAGCCGAAAAACTATTCCGCCGAAGACAACTTCCAGTTCCGCGTAGAATCTTTCGGCATATTCATTTTCAAGGACTGGGTGCTGCTCCTCACCGACTCCGACATCCCCGTGATGGACGAGCGCCGTTTCTCCAAAATTGACAGTCTGAACACCTTCGTGCTTCGCGTTTTGAGTTTCGCCATCGCGCACTTCAACGAGCACTTGAAAATCATCAACCGCATCAACGACGACCTGGAACAGCGCCTGAACACCTCCATGGAAAACAAGTACCTGCTTTCCATGTTCAGCCTGAACAAGGGCTTGATTTACTACGTGAGCGCACTCAACAGCAACGACACGCTTCTCCGCAAACTTCAGTTGGGCCGCAGCCTCAACTGGACCGAAGCCGAGCGCGAACTTTTGGAAGATATCCAGATTGAAAACGGCCAGAGTCTGCAGCAGGCAAACATCTATGCCAACATTCTTACGTCCATGATGGATGCGCGAGCAAGCGTCATCAACAACAACGTGAACTCGTTGATGAAAAACTTGACCATCGTGACGATTTCGATTTCGCTCCCGACGTTCTTCGCAAGCTTGTTCGGCATGAACGTAAAGCTTCCCTTCGACATGGGCGACGGTTCTCCGCTAGCCTTCTGGGGCATCCTCGTCGTCTGTATTCTCTCCGTGTTCGTCTTCATGAACATGTGGATGCGGAAGAAGTAATCTTCTTGAATTTTTAATTCCCTCTGTCGCTCATGCTTGCGAACATGGCGACAATTTCTTCGGTGAAGTTGTTCTTCGGGAACTTTTCTGCAATCTGCAAAGCCTGTTCCAAGTGGTCCTGAGCTTCGGCCTTCGCCTTTTCGAAACTCTTCTTCGCGTTCAAGCGTTCGAGAATCTTTTCGGGCACGCCTTCTTCGGAAGCTTTTTTGACAAGTTCTTCCATTTCAGCATGTTCTGCGGCATCGCAATCTTCAAAATAGTACAGAAGCGGCAGCGTGATAAGGCCGTTGCTCAAATCCGTAAACTTTGCCTTGTCCAAATTCTTGGAGCCAAAACCGTAGTCCAGCAAATCGTCGATAATCTGGAACGCAATTCCAAAATGGCTTCCCATCCTAGCGCAATCGTCCACGAGAGTTTCATCAAAACCAGCCATGATGCCACCAATGCGGGCGGCAGCATCAATCAAGGCCGCAGTCTTACCATCGATAATTTCGTTGTAGGTGGCCCTGGAAAGGCTCATTTCACCAGTATGGTCCAATTCCATGATTTCGCCGACAATGAGCTTGTCTGCGGCATCGGAAATAATCACCGGGATATTGCGAGCCTGTTCGTCGATCACGCAACGCATGGCCTGGGAAAGCACATAGTCGCCAACAAGCACAGCCACCTGCGTCCCCCATTCCTTGTGGGCCGTAATTTGACCGCGACGGACTTCCGTACCGTCGATAATATCGTCGTGCACAAGGCTTGCCAAATGCAAGAGTTCCACGCTGGCGCACGCATGAGCCACGCGCTCCATGTCAGGAGCATGTTCACCGCAATTCGCAATCAAGCACAAAAGCGTCGAACGGATTCTTTTACCCTTGCGACCGAACAGCGAAATCAATCGGTCGGAGATTCCTGCAGGGGCCGTTTTCGCCACCCGCATAATCACGTTTTCCGTCATGGACAGCTGATCACGGACAAGCTCGCGAGCCTGTCCAAGGACAACCTGAAAATCGGCTTTTGTAGGGCTCATAAGAACTAGATATCCAAGTCGTTCAACACCTTGTAGGCGTTCGATTCAATGAACTTGCGACGCGGTTCCACGTCTTCGCCCATGAGCATGCTAAAAATCTGGTCCGCAAGCACGGCGTCTTCCACATAGCACTGCTTAAGGAATCGAGTCTTCGGATCCATGGTGGTCTCGTTCAACTGTTCCGGGGACATTTCGCCCAGACCTTTGAATCGGGTAATCGCCACGTTCTTCTTGTCCTCGACTTCGGCCATGGCCTTGTCCTTTGCATCTTCATCGAACAGGTAGCGTTCCTTCTGGCCCACCTTCAACTTGTACAGAGGAGGCATGGCGAGATAGATATGACCGGTATCAATGAGCGGGCGCATGTAGCGGAAGAAGAACGTCAAAAGCAAAGTCTGGATATGGGAGCCGTCCACATCAGCATCGGTCATGATGATGATTTTGTCGTAGCGGAGCTTTTCCATCTTGAATTCTGTTCCGATGCCAGTACCGATGGCGTTCACCAGGTTCTGGATTTCTTCGGTATCGAGCACGCGATGGAGGCTTGCCTTTTCCACGTTCAAAATCTTACCACGCAACGGCAGAATGGCCTGGAACTCGCGGCTACGGCCCATCTTTGCAGAACCACCTGCAGAGTCACCTTCCACGATGAACATTTCGCAGACCTTCGGGTCGCGGCTACTGCAGTCGGCGAGTTTTCCCGGAAGTCCACCGCTTTCAAGCACATTCTTGCGACGGGCAAGCGTACGGGCGCGGTGAGCGGCCTCGCGAGCGACAGCCGCATTATAGACCTTGTCCAGAATCACCTTGATGGCCGCCGGATTTTCTTGGAAGTATTCTTCCAGCTTGGCGCCAAACGCGGAGTTCACGTAGCTTGCAATTTCGGAATTGCCGAGCTTGCGCTTGGTCTGGCCTTCGAACTGCGGCTGCGAAACCTTGATGGCGATAACGGCGGTAAGACCTTCGCGAATATCGTCGCTGGTAATCTGTGCTTCTTTCTTGCCCTTGGGCATATCCTGAGCAAACTTGCCTATAACGCGGGTGAGAGCGGTCTTGAAGCCGGTCACATGGGTACCGCCGTCATAGGTGTTTACGTTGTTCACAAAGCTAAAGAAGTTTTCCTGGTAGCCGTCATTGTACCACATGGCCACTTCCAGCGGATATTCACCATTCGGAAGCACCAGATGGATGGGATCGTTGAACAAAGGAGTGCGATGTTCGTCCACATAGCGCACGAATTCAGAAACACCGCCCGGGAAGCAGAACGTATCGCTCAGGATCTTTTCAGGGTCGCGTTCGTCGGTAAGCGTCAAGCGAAGGCCGCTCATCAAGAAGGCGAGTTCGCGGAAGCGCGTAGCGAGCGTTTCGTAAACATAGACGGTTTCGGTAAAGATGGTATCGTCCGGGTAGAATTCCACAGAGGTTCCGGTAGTGCCATCGGACGGGCCGACTTCCACCTGCGGGCCACAAGGAATGCCCTTGGAGAATTCCTGCTTCACCACCTTGCCATTACGACGCACCGTCACGATAAGTTTATTCGAAAGCGCATTGACGCAACTCACGCCCACGCCATGGAGACCGGCGGACACTTTGTACGAGTTGCTATCGAACTTGCCACCCGCATGGAGTTTCGTCATCACCACTTCAATGGTACCCACATGTTCCTTCGGATGGATGTCCGTCGGGATGCCGCGGCCGTTGTCCGTCACGCGGATGCCGTTCCCCGGCAAAATGGAAATTTCGATGTGATTGCAGAATCCGGCCAAGGCTTCATCGACAGAGTTGTCGACCACTTCCCACACCAGGTGATGCAGGCCGCGGATATCGGTGGAACCGATATACATGGCGGGGCGAACACGAACCGCTTCGAGCCCTTCGAGCACGGTAATGCTCGAGCCGCTATAGTCTTCTTCTGCCTTTTTCAATTCTTCAGATTCTTCAGCCATAAGTCCTCTAAAAATCCTTAAAATACACGCCCTCTAGGCAAACCGAACAGCCCGCACAAAAGGACGCCCCAACAGGGAATTACACTTGTCAATAATAGCATTTTTTTGCATGAAGAGTTCCGCTTTCCAGGCCGAACTATCGGCCTTTAGCACCAATGTACGCTTATCCAATTTTACAGGCTTTACATGGGGCAAAACGGCCTCTCCGACCACCTCCGAAAAGCGCTCCGAAAGGGTCTTGAAATTCATGTCTTCGGCAATGTGGTTCGAGTCCAAAACCCTTTCCAAAAGCACCGCGATATCGACAACCCGACCACCTGTGGAACTCTTCGTTCGACGTTTGAAATATTCCGGCATAGCCATCCCCAGAAGCCGAACGCTAGTCGACCAAAAGCAATTTGGACAACGTAAATCCACCAATCAAAATGCTCGTCATACCGGCCACCACGGTAGCCTTGGTGCTTTTGCCCACGCCTTCTGCGCCGCTATGGGTAAAGAACCCGAAGAAGCACGCATAGCTTGCAATAAAGTAACCGTAAAGGGTCGCCTTGATAAGGCCCACCACAAGGTCCCAGTCCTGGTAGAACATGCGTACACCGTAGAAGAACACCGAAAACGAAACTTCCTTGTAAAGGTGCGCCACTTCGTACCCGCCGACGATACCGATGAAAATACTCAACACCGTAAGCACAGGCAGCATAATCACCGTCGCAATCAAGCGCGGAGCCAGCAAAAACTTGTAGGGATTCAGGCCAAGAACTTTGTACGCATCCAACTGTTCCGTAACAGCCATAGTCCCAAGTTCCGAGCACATGGAAGCCCCGATACGACCGGCAAGCACCATAGCCGTAAGAATCGGACAAAGTTCCACCATCACAGATTTTCCAACGGCCATGCCCAGGAACATCAAGGGAATCATGTCACCGAACTGGTACGCGAGCTGCCACGACATCACGGCGCCCGTCGCAAGCGAAGCCGCCACCACCACAGGGATACTGGTAATGCCCACCACCTGCATCTGGCCGATAGTCGTGTGTAGATTCGAAAATGCGCCAGGAATGTTCTTGAACAATTCCCACACGAAGAACAAGTAGCTCACCACCGTGCGGAAGAACCTCCGGACAAACCGTCCAAGAGCTTCCGCCATGCTGTTCAACAAAGAAATCAAATGCTACCCGCTACTTCTTGCCTTTTGCCTTTCCGCCCTTCTTGTCCTTTTCCTCTTTCTGGGCAGGAGC
Organism: Fibrobacter sp.; assembly: GCA_024398815.1. Taxonomy (GTDB): domain Bacteria; phylum Fibrobacterota; class Fibrobacteria; order Fibrobacterales; family Fibrobacteraceae; genus Fibrobacter. Next base: position 15,647 of record JAKSIL010000006.1, on the reverse strand, counting down.
CTTGGACGGAGCGCTAATGGCCTTCTTGTAAAGGTTCATGTCGCTCAGGTACTTGATAGCTTCCTTAAGCTGTTCGTCGCGATTCAAGGAGAACGCCGTGCTCACGGAATCGTTCACTACGGCCGTCAAGAGTTCGCGCTTGATGCCGTCCTTGATGTAATCCTTGTTTTCGTCGAACTGGGCATCGCGATTGTTCTCGAGCGCCTTGCGCATTTCACTCAACCGCTGGGCAAGGATAGAATCCGACACCGTCTTGGAGCTATCGCCCATGTAGTTCTGTTCGTGAATGATGCTCTTTTCAAGCTGGTCCACGCCCACCAGAGCGTTACTCTTGATTTTCATGAAGTTGGTATCCTTCATGCAGAAATCCTTGAACTGAGTGTAAAGGGAATCCGGCACGACCCAGTCCACGTCAATCTTCGCACCCGAGGTTTCAAGACCCGGACGGACCTTCACGGCGAACTTGAAGTACATAGCCATGCGTTCCTGCACCTGCACCACCCAAGGCATCGGAGAAAGTTCCACATCGACGTCAGGCGTAATGCCGCCGCCGCCGAACATCATACGACCGTTATTGGTGTAGAACGTATCGCGCTTCACGGTGTCCTGCTTCGTGGAATCGGTCTTGGCGGCGGTTTCATCCGCATCTTCTTCCGCTTCCTCCTCTTGCAACTTCAGCCCCTTGATGCCATTTTCGGGCTTGTTGATGCAGCGTCCAAAAGGCAAGTAATAGAAAGCCGTCGTGAGCTTGAGAGCGTTGCCCAAGTTATCGAGCGGGAATATGGTCTGCACGGAGCCCTTGCCAAACGAAGTCTTACCGACAATGAGGGCGCGGTCCCAGTCCTGAAGTGCTCCCGAGACAATTTCTGCGGCACTGGCTGATCCCTGGTTCACAAGGACCACCATCGGCACTTCGGGCTTGACTATACCCTTGCGACGGGCGCGGCTTTCTGTTCTCTGGGTACGGCCGCGAGTGCTCACGATGACATCCCCCGGCTTCAAAAAGAGTTCGCTAATCTCGATAGCCTGGTTCAGAAGTCCACCCGGATTGTAGCGCATGTCAAGGATAATCTTTTTCATGCCCTGCTTTTGCAGATTCTTGATGGCGTTTTCCACATCGCTCGTCGTCTTGTCGCTAAACTGGGCAAGCTTTATGTAGCCGATTTCCTTAGTAACCATGCCATAATAAGGGACGGCATGCACAATGATTTCAGCACGGGTGATGGTAAAGTCCATCAGCTCCGGCACGCCTTCGCGCTCGATGGAAATCGTAACGTCGGTACCGATCTTGCCACGAAGCTTGCTCACGGCGTCATCCAAAGAAAGTCCCTTGGTATCCTTGCCGTCAATTTTCCTAATGCGGTCACCGGCACGGATTCCCAGACGGAATGCCGGAGTCCCGGAAAGCGGAGAAATCACAGTGAGGATGTTGTCGCGAAGGCTGATGGTAATGCCCACGCCACCGAACTTACCTTCCATCGAGACCTTGAGGCCCTCATAGTCCTTCGGGGTAAACACCGTAGTGTGCGGGTCAAGAATATTGCGAATGCCACCCAGAGCCGCATCGGCGAGCTCGGTGGGGTCCACATCCTCTACGTACTTGCGATTCACTTCCGAAAGAACCTTGTTCAGTCGAGAGACTTCATCGTAAAAATCACCGGGAGGGTTCTTCTTGTCGGCGGCATTCGCCACGCACAACATAGAAAGAGTGGCTATAAAAAGATTGCGGAAATTCAGTATGCGAAAATTCATGCTAAAAAAATACAATTTATCAGCAAACGCGGTGGCGAAAAACAGAAAAAACCGGTCCTTTGGACCGGTTTTTAAGAGTAAGAGAGAGAAAAGAGAAAAATTTTTAGGCGGCGTCGTTCAGCAAACTTTCAATCTGATTGTTCCTGAGCTTGGCCAAAGCGTTTTCCTTAAGCTGGCGAACCCTTTCCTTGGAAAGCCCGACCATGGGGGCGATTTCCTTCAGGTTCAGGTCGGTATCGACACTAAAGCCAAAGTAAAGCTTGATAACGTCTCGTTCCTGAGTCGAAAGATTTTCGCTCATTACTTTGTCGAAAACCTCGGCGCGATTCCTGGTTTCGGCAAACTCATCTGCGCGAGCATCTTCGGAAGCAAGGCAGTCGCCAAGAGTGGAGCTTTCTTCGTCGCCCACGGGAGTATCAAGCGACGAAGAACGAGCACCCATCATCAAAATCTTTTCGATATCATCGGCCTTGTACTTGGATACACCAACGAGGCTATCAGGGTCCAGAACATAACCGCCACCGACGACCTGACGAAGCTTCCCGCCCTTCTTGTTGAAGCGGCGAAGAACGAGTTCCTTTTCGGCGCTGATGCGGACCATGCGGCCCTTTTCGGCGATAGCGCGGGTGATGTTCTGACGGACCCACCACACGGCATAGCTGATAAACTTGATTTTCTGATTGGAATCAAAGCGACGGGCGGCTTCGATAAGGCCAAGATTGCCTTCGCTAATGAGCTCGCCCAGTTCAAGGCCCTGTCCTTTATAAAGGCGGGCAATATTCACGACAAAGCGAAGATTGGACTTCACCAACAAATCCAAGGCTTCGCGGCTACCCTGCTTGATTTTCTTCAGGAGCAGAGTTTCTTGTTCTCTAGAAAGCAGAGGGTACCTGGAAATATCACTTAGGTACTGAAAGTAGATATCCCTTTCTTCCCTTGCGCAAGTATTCGTATTCATAATGACCTCTGTTGTTGATTATTTTGTTTTACATTATCAAATTTACCTCCTTTCGCACCTTACAATGTCATCAGTGGGAACCGTCCTTGCAAAAGTTAAATTGGTTTTTTGTCGGAAATTTCGGGCATTTCGTCATATATTTGTCATATTTCTCCCCTTTTTCGTCATTTTTGACTTAATTTTATGATATTCCGAGAAAATTATGGCAAAAAAGTCACAAAACCCCGTACGAAGGTTCATCGAAAAGAACCGAAAGCGACTCGAAAACTTGCAAGAAGCGAGTTTCGACCGTGGAGAAAAGCAGCTTATCGAGCTTATGGGCCCGAACGCATCGGACATACAGAAGGACCAGTTCCCGGTCCCTACGTTTTTCCTGGAGATTTTGGTGTGGATATTCATTCTGCTGTTCCCGATTGTACTCTTCAGCGAACCCGCCGGCCAGATGGAGCTTTCCATTACGGCAAGGCGGCTTGCCTTTTACTATTTGCCATTGGTTTCCACCATTTTAATTTTCGGCATTAACCAGAGATTGCTTGTACCCAAGTGCTTTTTCAAGAAGAAATATTTAAGTTATTTTGTATGGAATGGATGTTTGCTGTTAGTGACTTTGATTGGTCGCGAAGCAGTCCATTTCGCCTTCGAAGCCGACGCCAACAAAAGTCTCTCCTATTTTGTGAACGAATACTGCTTTTCGACCATCCGCGGACACTTCAGCATACTGACCCCGATTACATTCGTGGTCATCGAAGGACTTGTATGCATGTTCTGCATCGTGTTCAATATTTTTTCAAGACAAATCATCCGTACATTCATCATCCGCGAAAAAAGCCGTGCCACGCTCCAGTACGAACTGGACTTCTTGAAGAACCAACTGAGCCCACACTTTTTGTTCAATACGCTGAACAACATCTCGGCGCTTATCCAGATTGACCCCAGGCGCGCAGAAAGTTCCATGAATAAACTTTCAAAGCTTTTGCGCATCACGCTTTACCAGACTAGCGACGAAACCATTCCCATAGGCGAAGACATCGACATCTTGCAGAAGTACGCCGAGCTTGAAAAACTGCGGCTCGACCCTTCGTACGACTTGACGTTCGATATAGACATACAGGACCCCAAATTCCAAGTGGCTCCCCTCATGGTGATGCCTTTGGTAGAGAACGCCATCAAGCACAGCATCAACCCGGCAGGGAAAAGCTTTGCACACATTTCAATCACCCAGCACGACGACCAAGTGGAATTCATTTCCGAGAACTCGAACTTTCCGCGCAAATCCGGGCCCAAGTCGGGAGGCATCGGACTATCGACTCTCAAGAAGCGCCTGGAATTGCAGTACGCCGGCAAGTACGAATGGATTACGGAAAACCGCGGAGGAACCTATTTCTGCAAACTGCTGTTGACAAAATGAATTAATTTTTGAAAAGGCCTTTACAGGCCAAAATTTTTTGTTTATCTTAGGAGCAGGTTTTAAATAGTGTATTAGCACATTCCGTCAATGGACGGGTGTGCTTTTTTATTTAAAGGCCTTGGCTACGACCGGGTGGTCGTGTTTTTTTACATCAAACCTTATCGGAGGAAATCCTATATGTTAAATAGGATGTTCAAACGCGTAGCCACGACAGGGGCAGTCCTTGCCCTGTGGGCAAACGCACAAACATGCAACGAAACCATGCTGTACAACGGATCCAGCATGAACGGGAAAATGGACGAAGCATCGCGCAGTTTCCCAGAAGCGCCGGAATGGCAAACCAACTGGGGCAATCAGGACGGAATGATTCCGCCTTACATCAGGCTGTCCGGCCAAAAATCGGTAAAGAGCGACTGGAAGGGCTCCCTCGACTTCAACGGCCTTCCCTTGAATGTCTCGGGCGGAAATTTGAAGGTCAAGGTTCGCGCGACGCAAAATGCCAAATTGGGATTCTGGCTCGTGACCGACGCGGGCAACAGCAAGACTGTTTACCGTACGGTTTCGGCCAATGCGACAAATTCCCTCGAAATTCCTTTGAGCGAACTCCAGGGAAGCGGTACCGTGAGCGTAAAGAAGATTGGGGTCGGTATTTTTAATATCCCCGCATACCAGTACACCACGCTTTTCATCGACGACGTTAGCTTCACTTGCGTCGCGAAGGCGGGCGCTGCGGCAAACGAAATCGCAAACGACGCGACAAACAGCACAAGCGGCGATTACACGTTTACGGACGTGACCCCCGCCTCACCTGAACGCCTTGTACTTACCGGTGGCGAACCCGTAGCCGAAGCCTCGAAGAAACTTTCGCAGTCTTCGCGCCACGAATTGAAAAAGCGCACCAGCGCAAACTTCGTACTCACTGAAACAGAACATAAGCAAATCCTCAAATTCCAGGACATGGTTTCGCGGACTCCCAAGGCATCCCGCGAAGGCTGGTACAAAAGCATGTTCCTCGTAAACTCCAACAGACTCAGGGACAGTGTCATCGCCAATCCGAAGAATCTGTACCTGGACGCAGGCGCCATGGCTGCGGGCTACGACAATCGGGTGATTCCGATTCTCGTCGCAGACCTGGACTACGCCTACAAAGTCTGCACCGACACGTCTTGCAGCGGCACTGAATTAAAGGACTACAGCCTGCTTTTGGCCGGACTTCCCGTCACACATGTGCAAGGTTCCAAAATCAAGTTCGTGTACGATCCGAATTTCGTAGCGACCACGCGTTCAGAACTTCCGACCATGGAAATCTGCGCAGAAACAACTTGCAAACAGATTGCGCCCAAGGGAAGCGCCGATATCGAATTTGAATCGGCAGGAACCAAGACGATATCCATAAAACTTTCGTCCAAAAAGACGAACATTCAACAAAAACTTTTCGTGGAGGTTAAATAATGAAGAATCTCTTGAAAGCACTCACGGCGACGGCACTTCTGTTCACGATGGCCCAGGCCGAACACAAGGACTACTTTTTTTCGAACCCCACGTCAGAAAAGGCTGCACTCCTTTCGGCACAGGCTTGGGTCCGGAACTTTCACAACTTGCGTATCCGCTTGATCGATCCGCCGAAAAACGAAGCCACGGGAACCGGCTATTACCTTGACAAGCCGTTCTTTATTATTGACGGAATCCACTTGAGCACCGACGAAGCCAGAACCCTCTCCCAGTTCCAGGAAGAGACCGAAGCCTTCGACATACCCAAGATTCTTGAATCCCTGGGCTACACTCCCGTACTGGTACAGTTTCCGAACACCGTCACCACTTCGCTTCAAAGCAACTCCAAGTCCTTCAGCGAACTGTTGAAGTTCCTGAACGAAAATACCGTACTTCCCTTCCCGAACAAGACGGAAGACGGATTCGTCGTTCTCGGCATCAGCCAGGGCGGTATCATCGGTCGTTACGGTTCGTACCTTTACGACAAGAATCGAGAGAAAAACGACGCTCCCATCCGATTCTTCGCCTCCTTGGATTCGCCCCACCAGGGCGCAGTGCTGCCTCGCAGCCTTATTTCGTCCCTTGATTTCTGGGCGAAGGAAACTGCAAGCGGAGACAACGAAAATCTTTCGCCGGCCGAAGCCTTCAACGATCTTATCGCAGGCCCTGGCGCTCGCGACCTCTTGATTTATGACACCCGGAAAGGGAACGGGACCTACAAGGCGAAAGTCAATTCCGACAGATTCCTTTTTGGCGAATACCGCAAGGCATGCGACTACAAGGGATTCCCCGTAGCCTTGATTGCACAAGGGCAGCTCAAGGGTAAAATGCCTAACCACAACAACAAATACTTCCATTTGAACCGCAGCGTGCGCAAGTTTGGCGGCATTTGGGCGCGAGCAGAAAGCGAACTGGGATTTTCGACAAGCGATACCGGGGAATACTCTTTCAACAGAACATACAAGTTCGATGATTTCGACCACAACGACAAGCAAAAAGGCAGTACCGTATTCGACTTCGTGCAGGGCAGCACCTACCCATTCGGAAAAACTTTGTACGAAAGCCTGAGGGACGGTATCGAGGATGCCATTCCCGACGACATGAATATCACAGTTGGCCCAATCAGCGTCGACTTGAATGTAGAATGGAGCCATGACACCCTTTACCAGGCAAATAGCACATTCATCCCAACCGCAAGCGCCATGGACCTCCAGTGCGACGGTGATTTAGCCATTCGAAACACATGCTCGTTCACCCAAAGTTCCAAGGATTTTCCCTTTGAAAATCCAAAGGACAGAAGCACAGCCAAGGCCGTTTACGCCGTCGATCCGACACATCCGCGATACAGCGAATCCATCAGCGGACGCCATATCGAACCTCCTGTCAGTGGTGGAGAAATCAAGCAGAACGTACTTGATGGCATGCATGTCGACGTCTGGCGCGTACTTTGCGAATTGTCCAAGGCCGACTACGATTCCACAACCCAGAAATTCCGCAATGCGAAACTCCTGGGACAGTTCTCGCAGAATTCAAGTTGCATGGACCAAAGCCTCATGCCACAGATTATCAAGAACGGCGGCGTGAGCCAGCAGAAGACATTCGGTTACGCCCGTTACGATTTCAAGTCTAGCGCCTCGGAATCCAGCAGCAAGGTCTCGTTCGATATACCCGCCGGTTGGCAAAAAGTCGCCATTTTCGATAACAACTACGACATTCCCGCCGGAGCCATCTTTGAAATTGATGTGAAAGTCGATAGCCACAAAGGCAACTGGATGAAATCGGAACTTTTGCTGACCTACAACAAAACTGGCGGCGGCCAGATCCAAATGACCGAAAACAACATCAACATGGACGGCAACACACATACGCTGCGTTGGCAATTACCGACTGCCGAAGGCGCCCTGAAGCGCTATCGCTGGCTTAGACTCGTCATCAACTCTGAAGGCGGCAAAGTCACGCTTTCGAACCCAAGACTCTTGACCAGCGCCATGACGTTTGCTGCAGAAACGCCCAAAGCCATTTCGTCGAACAAGATTTATCCGAGCAGCAGCATTTCCATCGTGCCGTGGTCGAAATCGATGAGCATCAAGGACGCAAACGGAATCTTGCAGATTAGCAATGCCGACAAGTTCGACGGCATGCACTTCGACCTCGGCGGAACATTCTCCATGGACAAGTACAAGAACTTGCGCATCGAATACGTTTCGGGCACCTGCGAAGGCTATGAACTGTTCTTTGACTCCAAGGACTCGCAATTCGACAGACTTGTCAACGGTAGTTTGCAAAACGGCTCTGTTTACAAAATTTTACCTTTGTCCGATTTAATCAATACAAACGTGACCCCGAACCACGGACTTTCCGCGTCACGCTTGACTTTGCAGGCTATCCGGGATAACGAAAAGTGCTCCATCAAGTCCATTTCGCTTGAATAGGGCTATTGTCAAAATGAATACGAAATTATTACATTGTTATCATTCCGTAAAAAGTTTCCGTTGTTGGGGCTTTAATTTGGAGTGTGGTAAAAATGCAAAACAGAATCATATCTAAAATCTTCGTAATGGCCACATGCTGCGCGGCATTCGTGCTGAGCGGCTGTGTATCCACATCATTGCGCTCGATGGCCTCGACGCCTACCCCGCTGGTACACCAGCCCAGGCTCGACCCCACCAGCGAGAAATCCGAGGTGGCGGTATCCGCCGACGCCTTCGGCATCGTGAACGGGAGTTGGCTCAATACCAACGACATTTACGGTGGCGGAGGCGCCGTAAGCGGCACGTACCGCGCAGGCGGCTCCATCTCGCCCTTGTTCGCCACCGCCCACGTCGCAGGGTTCGGCGGAAAGGTGAACTTCGAATGCATGGGCAAAAACGGATGCAAGTCCGGATTCGAGAAGTGGCTGCGCACCGACGACGGCAAAGACGACTACAACTTCTGGGCCATCCAGGAGCAGGTGATGGTCGGCGCCGAATTCGACACGCGCTTCTTCATGAACTTCGGCCTCGCTGCCGGCGCCCGCATGTTCCAGGGCGGCGGCTCGTACGACGACAAGCGCGACGAACTTGAAGACGAAATCGCTGTCCGCAACAAGGACGACGGTTTCGGAGTCTCGCCCGCCGTTTCGCTGTGGCTCGGATTCCGCATCGGCGACAAGGCGCAAAACGGCTCCATAATCGCCCAGGTGGACTACGCCCGCGAATACATTGTTGACGACAACGACGAAGGCGTGCTTCCCGTAACGCTCTCGTACTTCCACCCGAGCGGTTTCCACGGCGGCGTGACGTTCGTGAAGAACATGTACTACAACCTGTATTTCGGAAAGACGTTCACGTTCTAGCAACTTAGCAGGAAAAGCTTAAAACTAGAAAGAGTCCGGCGATTGCCGGGCTCTTTTTATAACAGGTGCGACACTCGGCTTTTAGATTTTTTGGCGCAAGCGCTAAAAATTGCGGCTCGGCAATGCCAGGCGAGCAAGCTCGCCTGTCGCTGCGCTCGCCTTAGATTTTGGCCCTGCGAAGCAGGGCTAAATCTTTCGCCTCGGTCATAAAAACATGCAAGCATGTTTTTGCGACACTCGGCTTTTAGATTTTTTTCAAAACGAACATGTGGCCGGGGGCCTTGGCGGGGTCGAGGCGAACAAAGTTCTTGCCTCCGCGCCACACGAAACTTTCGTCCGTCACAACGTCCTTCAAGAAGAAGAAGGCGTCGTTTTCAAGGCCGAGCTTTGCCATGTCGAGCTCCACGATGCCTTCCTGGGCGTTATCCATGTCCATGTTGCATACGCACAAAATAACGTCGTCGCCGGTCTTCTTGGAATAAACCATCAACTGGTCGTTCTGCGCATAATGGAAGTCGAGGTTATCGTATTCCTGCAAAGCAGCATGTTCCTGGCGAGCGGTGTTCACGCGGCGGATAAAGTCCTGGATGCCGGGGCCAGCCCAGTTATGGACCTTGTACTGGTACTTTTCGCTATCGGCGAGTTCTTCCTTGACAGGGCTCGGAATGTTTTCGCAAAGTTCGTAGCCGTTGTACATGCCAGTAAGGCTGGAGAGTGTTGCGGCGAGGAAATAACGTTGCTTGAAAGCGTTCGGGCCCTTGTAAGCGAGGTACTTCGGGAAGATGTCCGGAGTCGTCGGGAAGAAGATGCCGCGCATGTACTGCTTGGCGTCACTCTGGGTGAGTTCCTTCAAGTACTGTTCGAATTCCCACTTGGCGCTGCGCCAGGCGAAATAGGTGTAGCTCATGTCGAAACCGGACTTGGCCAGGCGATGCATCATCTTCGGGCGCGTGAAGGCTTCGGCGAGGAACACGAGTTCCGGACGCTTTTCCTTCACGTCGGCGATGAGCCATTCCCAGAACGGGAACGGCTTGGTATGCGGATTGTCGATGCGGAAAATTTCAACACCCTTGTCGGCCCAGAACAAAATAATATTTTCGATTTCCTGCCACAGAGCCTTGTAGTTCTTGTTGTAGTAGTCGAACGGGTAGATGTCCTCGTACTTCTTGGGCGGGTTTTCGGCAAACTTGATGGAGCCATCCGGTTCGTGGTAGAACCATTCTGGATGTGACTTGACGTACGGATGGTCGGGGCTGCAGTTGAGGGCGATATCCAAGGCGAGGCGGAGGCCCTTACTGCGGGCGGCCTTCGCGAAGTGTTCGAAGTCCTTCATGCTGCCGAGTTCGGGGTCCACGTCATAGTGGCCGCCATTCTTGTTGCCAACGGCATACGGGCAACCGGGCTCCAGCGGGTTTCCCTTCTTGTCGGTCTTTGCATGCAGGGCGTTGTTTGCGCCCTTGCGATTCGTGACACCAATCGGATGAATCGGCACAAGGTAAACAGTATCGAAGCCGAGGTCTGCGATGTAGTCGAGTTGCTTTTCGCAATCCTTCCAAGTGGCGCTCTTCTTCGGGTCCGTGCCTTGGCTCTTCGGCCACATTTCGTACCAGGTACCCACTCGAGAATACGTCGGGTCTACGCGGAGTTTCATCACGGGGCTTTCGGTCGGAACATCCTTCGGTTCCTTCGTCCATGCGCAAATCTTGTATTCGTAGTAGCCGATGTTATTTACAACGAACGAACCTTCCCAGAGGTCGTTATCCACAAAGTGCATCGGCGCCTTTTCCCACTTGACAGTGGCGGGCTTTGCCGCCTTGGAGGACTTCGCCGTTTTCTTCGCAGGAGTTTCTGCAGGCACGTGGCGGTAGAAAATTGCGGCGTCGTACTTTTCGTGACTGTGGCGGAAGATGTCCGCCTGGAGCGTCACCGTGTCGCCCGGTTCACGCTTAATCATAAAACGCCCGCCTTCAACCTGCGGACGGATGTTTTCAATAACGAGATTGTCTTTAAGAGTAGGAATAGTTGCCATAGTGATTGTAAAGGTAGAAAAAAAGCCCGCTGGAAAAACCAACGGACTCTAGAAACTTTTTCAGAAAATTAGCGGGTTCCGCGCTTGCGTTCCTTTTCACGCTGACGGCGACGCTTTTCGGTATCGTCCGGGAAGAATTCCGGGAAGGCGTAGCCCACGGCAATACCGAACACAAGACCGGTCTTGTCCATGCCCTTCTTTTTCTCGACAGCGGAGATAATGTTGGAGCTACCTTCGGACTGGTAACGGAGACTGGGGTTGTCTTCAGGAGTGTCGGTCCCGAGTTCCGGAGAATAGTACATACCGAAGGAGAACTGCAGGTAGTACCATTCGTTCGTCATGTATGCGATAAGAGCATCGAACTGGTAACCATTGACCATGATCAAAGGACGGAGACCGTTTTCATCAGGTTCCACGTTATGATCGAAGTAGACGGTACCGTACGAAGCGGAAATACCCAAGTGAAGCGGGTTCTTGGGGAACAGGTAGTAGTTGATACCCACTTTGTAACCCATGCCACCTTCCAGTTCCTGGCCTTCGAAAGCGTTGTCGTCGCCCTTGGGGAGCCAACCCACGGATCCGTACAAACCGATGTGCCAACGGGTAATGTATTCGGCACCGATACCAAGACCCATGCCCATACCAGTTTCACCCATGATCGGATAGCGGGAACCCATACCGACTTCAAGCATCAAGCGGTCCTTGAGCCAGTCGCGGCGACGTTCGGAGTTAGCGTATTCATCGGCACGCTGGTCTTCTTCGAACTTTTTGCGGGCTTCGTAATCTTCCTTTTGGGCGCGAGTCATGCCGGCGGTCTGGTCGGCTTCGCTGAACTCTTCTTCATCGTCGTCAGCAGAAGCTGCCTTAGGAGCCGCAGTCGAATCCTTGGCATCGGAGCCATCTGCAGAAACAAAACCGCTCTCGTCAAAGTCATCATCGTCCTGGGCGGCCAAAGCAGGCCAAGCCATGAAAGCGGACAGACAAAGGAACATGCAAAGTTTTTTAAGCATTGAAAGCCTCAGAATATAAATTCACCTTTGGAATATAACTTATTATCGCTTTTTTTATCAAAAAAATTGATGTAAAAGTTGCTTAATCTTTGTCATATTCCCTTTTTTTTGCCCAAACATCCCCTACAAAGGGGTCATTCCATCTTGACGAGCTTGGCTTTAATGGATCCAAGAGCAATTTCGCACTGCATAAGCACCGGAATTCGCTTGTCATCGTCCGTGAGCCAGATAAAAATCCGGCCCTTGGAATTAAATATTCCGTCTCCATCCAGCACGGGTTCCACCTTGACCGTGTTGAACTCGCCCAAGGCCGTCTTCATCTTTTCGCGACCGTGGACCAGCACCTTCAGTTCATAGCGTTTTTTGCCACTCACCGCCGAAAAACGCGAAGTGTCCCCCACCGTAAGTGGCATGGTGCGCACCAGGTAGAACGCAGACATGATGCTGTGCTCAAGGCCCTGGATGGCAACCGCCGTATCGGCGGAACGCTTCACGATGTGCTTGACCGGGTCCTTGAAGACTGTGTCCGAAAGCCAGGCCTTCTCGCCCCTGCGGTCGAAACGAATCAGCGACTTGTTGTGGAAGCTGCCTTCATGGAGAGACTTGCGGAAGACTTCCGTCATGAGTCCCTTGTTGCGCACTCGGGTGTAGATAGTGTCAGCCACCGGATAGAGTTTTTTGAGGGCTCCGTTGTCGTGCGCGAGCGTGTAGAACTCCGTCTTGCCGTCCTTGGAAGGTTTGACTTCCAAAGTCGCCGTACCGGCGGTGATGATTCCCCAGCAAAGATTGAACTCAAGGCGTTCGCCCTTCATCCACGGGGCCTTGACCTCGGGAAGTTCGTAGTACTTCAAAGGAGCTGCCTTAGACGGCGCAGATTGAACAGCAGGCTGAGCCTGCTGCGCGGACTGAGCTAAACAGGCCACGGCAAAAAACAGCACAAGAGCAAGGCACGAGGTGCGAGGTACGAGGTGCGAGGCGCGAGGCGCAAGACGCAAGGCAGCAAAAGACGACAAAAAACGATGGAGCATGGAGGTATGAGGTACGAGGTATGAGGTCGGCACTTCGTGCCTTTGAGGTTCCCTATAACGAAAAAGAACCTAAGGCTACGCCAGAAGCATTGGGCTAAAACTACCAAAAGCCTCAGAGCAGCAAAGCTGCAACCTCACCGCTCAAAGCGACGAAGTCGCGACCTCATTACTATTTATCCTTCGATATCGCCCAGGCCCTTGCGGTAGGCGACAAGTTTTTCCTTGACGCTTGCGTCGGAGAGGGCGACGATGTGAGCAGCGAGGTAGCCGGCGTTCTTGCCGTTACCGATACCGACCGTTGCAACAGGAATGCCACCCGGCATCTGGACGATAGAATGGAGGGCGTCGACACCGTTCAAGGGGCCTCCGGCGCACGGAAGACCGATAACCGGAAGGATGGTGTGGGCAGCGAGCACGCCCGGGAGGGCTGCAGCGAGGCCAGCGACACCGATGATGACCTGGAGACCGCGGTCGGCGGCTTCCTTCGCATACTTGGCTGTAGCGTTCGGAGTGCGGTGTGCGGAGAGAATGTTGAATTCCCAGACGATACCGAAGCTATCGAGCACGGCGGTGATTTTATCGACCACTTCCTGGTCGCTCTTGCTGCCGGCGACGATGCCGACCTTTGCATTTTCAGTATAGTTAAACATAAAACCTCTTTTTAAAATGAGCCGCGAAGCGAGGCTGCGCAACCCTTACTTGTTCAAACGGGCCAAGCCCTTCTTGCCGATATCCTTGCGGTAGAACTTACCTTCGAACTGAACCTTTTCGCAGGCTTCGTAAGCCACGTCGAGAGCAGCCTGGAGCGTTGCGCCATGGCCCACGACACCGAACACGCGGCCGCCGTTGGTGACGAGCTTGCCATCAACCATCTTGGTACCGGCGTGGAGCACCTGGGCGCCGTTCTTTTCGGCTTCTTCAATGCCCGTGACCACCTTGCCCTTTTCGTAGGAGCCCGGATAGCCCTTGCTGGCGAGCACGACGATTGCAGCGGAACCCTTCGGAGCCTTCGGGGCACCGAGCTTTGCGAGTTCGCCCTTTTCGGCGGCATCGAACAAGGCGAGCACGTCGCCATCGTAAAGCGGGAGCACAATCTGGCATTCGGGGTCGCCGAGGCGGCAGTTGTATTCCACGACCTTCGGGCCCTTGGAAGTGACCATGATGCCCACGTAGAGAACGCCCGTGTAAGGCTTGCCTTCGGCGGCCATGCCCTTGAGGGTCGGTTCGATAATCGTCTTCTTGACTTCGTCGAGGAGAGCGTCAGTAACGACCGGAGCCGGAGAGTAGGCGCCCATTCCACCGGTGTTCGGGCCCTTGTCGTCGTCAAACACGCGCTTGTGGTCCTGAGCAGAAGAGAGGATGGTGTAATCCTTGCCGTCGGAAACAACGAAGATGGAGGCTTCTTCGCCGTCCATGAATTCTTCAATCACGACCGTCTTGCCGGATTCGCCGAACACGGCCTTGTCGCCGAGCATTTCTTCGACAGCGTCGGCGGCTTCCTTGTCGGTCATGCACACGATGGCGCCCTTGCCTGCAGCGAGGCCCGACGCCTTCACGACGATCGGAGCCGGGTGTTCAGCGAGGAACTTCTTGGCAGAGGCGAGATCCGTGAAGGTCTCGAAGGCTGCCGTCGGCACGTTGTACTTTTTCATGATTTCCTTGCTGAAAGCCTTGGAGCCTTCGAGGGCAGCGGCAGCTGCCGTCGGGCCGAAAGCGCGGAGACCGCGAGCGCGGAATTCATCCACGACACCAGCGACCAGCGGAATTTCCGGGCCGATGATGGCGAGGTCAATGTTGTTTGCTACTGCGAGGTCGGCGATTGCCTTCGGATCTGCGACATCCACGGGGATGCACTTGCCGAGGTTTGCCATGCCCGGGTTACCCGGGGCGCAAATGAGAGTGTCGCACATGGGCGACTTCTTTACAGCGAGGGCGATTGCATTTTCACGGCCGCCGCTACCGACTACGAGAATATTCATGTTTTTACCTTTTAGACGAAAGTCTTAATTTTCTAAGGGCAATATAGAAAAAACGCTGCGCGGAATTATTCCAAACGGTCACAGGAATCAACAAACAGGAGTAATCCACTATAGTCACTAGCATCCGATGCGTGCAAGAGATTGATATATTCCATTCCATTTTTTGTTTTTTAATACACCTATTGATTTATTTAAAAAACATTTGTATATTTAAAACAGAAACAAAGGAGGACGATGGAAATTATCTTCGCTGACAAGAATTTGGAACGGTGCGCAACAGATGCCGCATACGCCTTGCGATATTTAGGGCAAAAAAGAGCCAAAAGCTATGCAAAAAGAATTGCGACCCTGCGATTCTCATTAAATTTTGAAGAATTACGGGCCGCAAACGGCAACTTTCACGAATTGACAGGCAATCGGAAAGGTGAATGGGCTTGCGACCTGGACCAGCCCTACCGTTTAATCATCAAGGGATCCGAACCAAACAAAATTATCGTTTGGTCCATGGTTACCACAGCAGAAATACTTGAAATCGTAGACTACCATTAGGAGGAATCTATGGCTGGAAAAAAAGAACTTGAACTTTGGTACGTGCCATCCCCGGGCGAAATGCTTGAAGAAAAAATTCAGGAAATGGGAATGGACGCCAACGACTTGG